>DATBZS010000082.1:0-49085 GCA_036513075.1 Acidimicrobiales bacterium | reverse complement strand
AACCCCCGTAACCCCCGTAACCCCCATAGCCCCCAGGACTCCAGGCGACCTGCGGCACGGGAGCTTGCACCCGGACCGGGTTGATGGCGCCCCAGGTCTTGATCTGGGGCCGCCAGGGCGGTGGGGCTCCGGCCACCGATGCCGGGGATGACAGCTCCCTCGCCCCGTGGCGTCCGAGGAGGAATGCGGCAATGCCGATGCCGAGGGCGAAGAATCCACCTGCCAGACCCTTGCCGATTGCGTCTCCGGCCGATTGGGCGATCGACGACGGTGCCGGCTGTGGGCTCACGCCGAAGAGGGTGATGAACCCGTCGTGCAACGAGTGGAGACCCGCGGCGATGGCGAAAGCGCCGGCGCCGGCCAGGGTCATGGACCGGCCCCGACGCCATGCGGCCAACCAGATCACCGCGCCGGCAAACCCGGTCACGAAGACATGCGGGAGTTCAGCGGCCGGCCGAACCAGAGCGAGCTGCAGGTGGAGCCAGACGTGACTGGTCCGGGACTCCCATTCCGCCCCCTCCACTGCGCCGGTGGTCGCCCCGCTGACCAGCACCAGGTAGAGACCGACCAGCGGGTCCTTGAACCTCGCCGCCCCGAACACGAGCAGAAGGAACGGGACCAGGAGCTTGGCACCCTCCTCGATCGGTCCGGTCAACCAGAGGACGGTGCTCAGCCCGAAGTGGTGGTCGATCACCGACTCGAGTCCGAATGCGATGCCGAAACCGACGAGCCCCCCGCCGATGCCGATGCCGGTGAGACTGCGCAGCCCGGGCAGGCGCCCGATGGGCAGGTAGCGCGCCATCACCTGCACCGTGCCGATCATGAAAGCCACGTACCCAACGGCTGACAGCCAGGACCAGAGTGCGCTGCCGGTGAGTCCACTGGCCACGGCCGGGGGAACGACCAGCAGCTGTCCGAACACCATCCACCACACCCAGGACTGGCGAAGGAAGGCGAATGGCTTGGGCGGCCCCGCCAGGACCGGCGCGGCCGAGGTGTAGTGGGTGCTACCCGTCCACGCCGTCCCGTCCCACTCGGCCAATGCCGGAACCGGGCGGTAGCAGTACCAACCTGGCCCGTCGGTCAATCGGTCAACCGGGCCTGCGCGGTGATCCGGCTGGGACGGAGACGGACCACGAGCTCTCCCGGTACCCCGTTGCGGGTCCCGTAGGCCTCGGCCTGGTCGGCACCCATGTACCGGCCACCGATGACTGTGGCCCAGTGGACCAGGTCGTCGGGGTCCTCGGTGACCGTCGCCGTCCCTTCGACGATGACGAAGGTGAACGGCGGCGTGTCGTCGTCGATGCACAGCGCCACCCGGGGGTCGCGGGTGAGGTTCCGCCCCTTCACGGTGTCCACCCCCGTGTTGAAGACGAGGTCGCCGACCGGCGATTCGGGTCCGGCGGTCGTGCGGTCGAGCGCGAACCAGATCGGCGCGATGTGAGGCCGACCGTCGGCCCGGACCGACGCCAACTTTCCGGTGCGTGCCGGCAGCCCGTCCAGGAATGCCGCCACCTCGTCGAGGTCCATTGCGTGGGCCATGCCTGTGCCTCAGGCCGGTCGGGTGGAGGGGAGGCCGAGCTTGCGGTGGTCCCAAGACACCGTGCGGTCGACCGTGACCTTGGCCACGATCCGTTTGTTGAGCATGGTCTCCACGAAGGGGCGGAGCTCTTCGGTATAGGTCCCGTAGTAGCGCTCGAAGAGGTTGACACCGAGCTCCCACATCTTGTCCGGATCCTCCACGATCTCCGCCCGGCCGACCAACTCGACCCCCCGCAGCTCCTCGTAGTAGTCGCCGTCCTCCATCATGCAGGTGATCCGTCCGTCCCGGCGGAGGTTGACCGCCTTCTGGGCCTTGGCCTTGGTCTCGATGGCGATGGTCCCGTCGACGAAGCCGTACCACATGGCCACCGCGTGGATCGATCCGTCGTGGTTGATCGTGCACATGGTCATCGGCCGCCGTTCGTGCAGGAAGGCGTCGATCTCCTCGTCAGTCATGCGGATCAGGTCCCGCTGCTTGACCCCGTGGCCCATCTGCTGGGTGGGCTGGCTCCCGGACGTGTCGCTCATCGGTCCCTCCGCTGGTCGCCGGCGGACAACCGTCCGTCGCTCGTGAAGCCACCGTACCGGGCAGAATGACCCGGTGACGACGATCGATACCGCGCCGGACGACGAGGGTCGCCTCCGGGTGGTCTTCGTGTGCACCGGCAACATCTGTCGCTCTCCCATGGGAGATGTGGTGTTGCAGCACCTGGCAGCCGTTTGTCATCTCGCCGACGGGACGACAGTGGCGGACGCCCTCGAGGTCTCGAGTGCCGGCACCGGGGGCTGGCACGCCGGCGAGCCCATGGACCCGCGGGCCCGGGCCGCGCTCGAGCGGCGGGGATACACGGACCACGGCCACCGGGCCCAGTCGTTCCAGACGGCGTGGCTGCCTGACGCCGATCTCGTGGTGTGCATGGACCGGGGACACCGCCAGACGCTGGCCAGCATGGCCAAGGCTCGTGCCGGCGACTACCGCTACGACGACCGCTTGGTCATGATGCGCAGTTTCGACCCGAGGGCCGGGGGCGATATCGACGTGCCCGATCCCTACTACGGCGACGACGCCGACTTCGAGCGGTGCCTGGACCTGGTCGAGGCCGGGTGCCGCGGGCTCGTCGACCACCTGTCCGACCGGCTGGACGCCCCCGCCGAGCGGTGACGGCCGGCCGCGACGCTGCCACTCGACCTACCCGTATCGCGGTGCACGGGGCCTCGGGAAGCGGCAAGACCACCCTGGCCGCTGAGTTGGCCGTCCGTCTCGACGTGCCCCGCACCGAGCTCGACGGGCTCTTTCACCAGCCGGGGTGGACCAGGCTGGTGACCGATGAGTTCCGGGCGGTGGTGGCCCAGGAAGTGGAGCGACCGGGATGGGTCATGGACGGCAACTACGACCAGGTACGCGATCTCGTGTGGGACCGGGCCCAGATGATCGTGGTGATCGACCTGCCGCGGTGGCGGGTCATGGGGCAGCTCATCCGCCGGACGGTGACCCGATCGGTCGTGCGGGCCGATCTGTGGAACGGGAACCGCGAGTCGTTCCGCAACCTGTTCTCGTGCGATGACGACCGCAACGTGGTGCTGTGGTCGTGGCGGACTCACCACCGCTACCACGAGGAGGTGCCGGCGGAGGCCAGAGCGGACGCCCCTCATGCCCGGGTGGTGGTCCTGTCGAGCCGGCGGGCCGTGGGCGAATTCTCGGGTCAGCTGGTGCGCAGCAGGCCGTGACCCACCCGTCGACCGCGGTCCGGCCCGTCGGTCAGCTGCGGTGCTCGTCGTTCCGCTGGTCGGATTCTCAGTGGCCGACTCGGACGCCGGCCCGGTCGGCGAGGCGAGGCTCGACGTCAGCGACCCCGCCCGCTAGGGAAAGGTGACGAACGACTCCCGTTCGTAGGCCAGCAGGCGCTCGTACTGCTCGCGCAGGGCCCCGTTGCGTGCCGGGTCGTTGGCCAGGTTCACCAGCTCGTGCGGGTCGGTGCCGTGGTCGTACCACTCGTGGTCGTTGTCGTCGAAGGCGCAGTCGACGTCGTAGAGCTTGTGCCCGGGCGACCGGCCCCACAGCCCCGTGCTCGGCTTACCGCCCCCGACCCCGTAGTAGCGGGCGTACTTCGTCGTCCCGTCGTAGAACCCGCGCAATGCGTAGCGGATCTGATTGAGGTTGGTGGTCTGGGCCGAGTCCTGGGCGAACAGGATGTGGTCGCGTACCGATACCGAAGGGTCGGCCAGGACCGGAGTGAGATCCTTCCCCTGCACGGTGGCGCCCGAGGTCGTCGGGTCCACCCCGGCCAGCGCGCAGATGGTGGCGGCCAGGTCGACGTGGGAGCCGAGGGCCGAGGTGACGGTGCCCGGAGTGGTGGTGCCCGGTGCCTTCACGTACAAGGGCACCCGCATGATTTCGTCGTAGACGAACGGGCCCTTCGACCGCAGTCCGTGGGAACCGCACATGTCGCCGTGGTCGGAGGTGAAGATGATGATGGTGTCGTCCCACGCCCCCGATGCCTCGAGGGCGCCGAGTACCGTGCCGAGGCTCTCGTCGGCCAGGTGGTGGAGGTGGACGTAGTAGTCGAGGTGGCGCAGCCACGAGGCCTTGTTGGACGGGTCGATGTAGCCCCATAGGCCGTGCTGCTGGTCCCAGCGCCATTGTCGGTGGGCCTCAGGCTTGGCGTGGAGCGGGTCGGCGAAGTTGGCAGGCAGGGTGTCGCACACTTCGGGGTAGGGGTCCCGGTAGACGGGCAGGGTCTCGTCGTCCTTCCAGGCGGCCGACTCCAGCACCTTCTTGATGTTGGCCACGTCGGTCGGGTGCCGGTCCTCGTACCCGGGCTGGTCGACCGGGAACCACATCACGTCGTGGGGGTTGACCAGGGCCACGGTCAGGAACCACGGTTGGTCCCCATCGTTGGCCGGTCCGGCGTTCTCCGAAAGCCAGTGGGCGGCATTGGAGGCGATCAGCGGGTCGAAGTGGACGCCGGTGCCGGCCCACCCCATGAAGTGGCGGTCGTTGCCGTCCCAGTCGGCGAAGCCGTAGGCCTCCATGTCGGGCTGGGGCGCGTGCGACAGGTGCCACTTGCCGATGTACGACGAGCGGTAGCCCGCCCCGTCGAGGAGCGACCCGAGGGTGGGCGTGGTGGTGGGGAGCTCGTCGTGCTCAGGCATGATCACGTTGTCGAGGACCCCGTGGCCGGCCAGGTACCGGCCGGTGAACAGGCTGGCCCGACTGGGCGAGCACGGGGACGAGTGGGTGAAGTAGTCGGTGAACTCGAGACCTTCGGCCCGCAGGCGGTCGCGCCACGGCAGGGACGTGCCGGTCGGCAGCCAGGAGCGTTGACGCTCCTGGTCGGAGACGACAAGCAGGATGTTGGGGCGCTTCGGGGCGGGTGCGGTGTCGTCCATGCCGGAACGGTAGCGCTCCTGGGCGGGGAGTCACCGGGCAGCCACGAGCGCGCTGCGGTTCGGGCATGGCATGATGCCGTCGGTGCCGACGAGGGTCAATCGATCGACTGGTTTCGAGAAGCGGGTCGAGCGGTATCTCGCACGCCGGGGATGGCCGATCGCCGTCTGCACCCTGTTCGTCGTGGCCGGGTTGCTCTACTTCTTCCGCTGGTCGCCCGTGGTACGTCACCGGGCGTCGCTGTGGGTCATGCCGTCGGACATATGGACGACCTACGGAGCGGCCAACGCCGTGGCCCACGGGCACTTCGCCTCGATCTACGGCGGCGGCTTCCTGGCCTTTCCCGGGTTTCTCGCCGTTCTGGCGCCGCTCGGCGCGTTGGCGGGCCGGTTCCACACCGCCTACGTCCAGGTCACCAGCCACGGCCACCCGTTCACCGGATCGCACGTCGTCACCGGGAACGGGACCCCGACCATCCTGTTCGACGGGCTGGTCAACGACGGCAACCTCTACGCCGTCCACCAGGGCGTGTTCGCGCTCCTTGCCCCGTTCATCCTTCTCGTCTCGTGCACGGCGGTCTTCGCGTGCGACGCCATGGCCGAATTCCTCGAGATTGTCCGCTGGCGGCGGGCGATCCTCTCGGGGGTCGAGGCCATCCTGCTGTGGGGGCTGGTCGTCGTGGCGGGCCACCCCGAAGACGCGCTGGCCGTGGCCCTGGTCACCTGGGCGCTGCTGTGGGCGTTCCGCGACCGGTGGGCAGGCGCCGGCTGGCTGTTCGGCATCGCCCTGGCCATCCAGCCGCTGGTGCTCGTCATCTTTCCGGTCCTGTTGGTCCTCGGCGGACGGCAGCGCACCATCGGCCTGCTGGTGCGGGGTGCCGTCCCCGCGGCGGCGGTCATCATCGGCCCGCTGGTGGCGGACCCCCATGACACCCTGCACGCCGTGGTCGACCAACCGACCTTCCCGAACCTGGCCGGCAACTTCAAGACCCTGTGGACTCCGCTGGCCCCCCACCTCGGCAGCCACGGAGGGACCGAGACGGTAGGTGGTGGTCCGGTCCGACTTGTCGCGCTCGCATTGGCCGCCGGCATCGGCTGGTTCACCCTGCGGTGGCGCCAGCGCCCCGAGATGATCGTGTGGGCCGCCGCCGTCGCCCTCGCACTGCGGGTCTACACGGAATCGGTCATGACGGCGTACTACACCTGGCCGGCACTGGCTCTGGGCGTGGTGATCGCCTGCCGGGCCGTCACCTGGCGGTTCTGGGTGGCGGTGTCGGCCGCGCTGGTCACCACCGTGGTCGGCCAGTGGAAGCTCGAGTCCAACCTCTGGTGGGCCGTCCAGGTCGTCGGTGTGACCCTCGTCCTCGCCGCCTCCGCCCACCCCGGCGCCCCCGAACCGGTGCCCACCGCGCCGGTACGCCGCCCCTCGTCGGGCAAGTCGCGTTCCCGCCCGTCAGGTGGCACGACCAAGAGCCGGCAGAAGTCCCGACGGTGAGTCGGGCCTCATCGTCGGGAACCAGTGAAGGGCCAGTTGTCTGGTCGGTCCCAACATGGGAACAGCCCCGGGAGTAGGCACGGAACTGGAATCTGTTCTACATTCCAGAGGTTCGTCTGCAAGGTAACCCAGGGGGAGGTCCGGAATGGCCGAGAGCGAAGTCCTGCACGCACAGCACCGGCTCGAGTATCCGTATGCACGCTCGACGGGACCGATCATCGGTGCCTTCCTGACCGCTCTGCGCGAGGGTCGGTTCATCGGGGCCACCGGAACGGGTGGAAGGGTCATCGTGCCTCCCACCGAGTACGACCCCATTACCGGCGACGATGTCGGTGAGCTTGTCGACGTGGGCCCGGGCGGTGTCATCGACTCGTGGGCCTGGGTGTCCCACCCGCTGCGCAAGCACCCGCTGCAGACCCCCTTCGCCTGGGCACTCATCACGCTCGACGGTGCGGACACCGGGATGTTGCACGCCGTCGAGGCCACCGGCCCCGAAGCGCTCGCCACCGGGGCCCGGGTGACCGCCAAATTCCGGGCCGAAGCCGACCGCATCGGCTCGATGGCCGACATCGAGGCCTTCGTACTCGAGGGAGGTGCCTCCTGATGGCCGACGAGCCGACGGCAGATGCGACGGTCGACCGGGGTCCGGTGACCACGCTGGCCACCCCGATCAGCCTCGACTTCGACTTCACCCCCGGGGTCGCCCAGTCGAAGTTCCTCCGCGGGCTGGAACGGGGCGAGTTCCTCGGCCAGCGGTGCGGAACGTGCGGCAAGGTCTACGTGCCGAGCCGGGGCACCTGCCCGACCGACGGCGTACCGACCACCGACGACGTGGTCCTTGGCAACGCCGGCACGGTGACCACCTACTGCGTGGTCAACGTGCCCTTCGCCGGCCAGTCCATCGAGATCCCCTACATCTGCGCCCAGATCCTCCTGGACGGGGCCAACCTCTCGTTCATGGGCCTCCTCCAGGAGATCCCCACTGACCAGATCCGCATGGGCATGCGGGTCGAGGCCGTGTGGGTGGACGAGGCCGATCTGATCCCGTCCCTCGCCTCGGTCAAGTACTTCCGGCCGAACGGTGAGCCGGACGCCGACTACGACACCTACAAGGAGTACCTGTGAGCGCCGCCGGAAGGACCGTCCGTCCCGTCTCCATCGCCTCGTTCGCCCAGTCGCAGAACGTCCGCAAGGACAACGAGCGCAATGAGGCCGAGGGCCTGAATCCGGTCATCGCCGAGGTCTTCGGCAACATCGGGATCACTAAGAACGACGTCGACTTCATCTGCTCGGGCTCGACCGACTACCTGATCGGCGGCCCGTTCAGCTTCGTCATGGCCCTCGACGCGGTGGGGGTGTGGCCTCCCCGTTCGGAGTCCCATGTCGAGATGGACGGTGCCTGGGCGATGTACGAGGCCTGGGTGCTCCTCCAGGAGGGTGAGGTCGACGCCGCCCTGGTCTACTCGTTCGGCCGCTCCTCGCTGGGTGACCTGAACGAGATCCTGACCCTGCAGCTCGATCCCTACTACGAAGCCCCGCTGTGGCCCGACATCGTCAGCCTCAACGCCTTGCAGGCCCGGGCCCTCATCGACTCGGGCAAGGCGACCGAGGCCGACTTCGCCGCCATAGCGTCGCGGAGTCGCCGGGACGCGCTGTCCAACCCCAAGGCGCAGGTGCGCAAAGACGTAGCGGCAGACGTGTTGCTCGAGGACGACTACGTGGTCGCCCCGCTCCGCCGCCACGCCCTCCCGCCCATCACCGACGGGGCGGCGGCCATCGTGCTGGCCGCCGGCGACAAGGCGCAACAGTGGTCGGACCGCCCGGTGTGGATCACCGGCTTCGACCACCGGATGGAGACCCACTCGCTCGGTGCCCGGGACCTGACGGTGTCGCCGTCGACGGCCAAAGCCGCCGAAGTGGCCGGAGTTGCGGACGGCAAGGTCGACATCGCCGAGATCCACGCCCCCTTCGCCCACCAGGAGCTGATCCTGACCGAGGCCCTGGGCCTCGACGACTCGGTGGTCATCAACCCGTCGGGCGGGCCGCTGGCGGCCAACCCCCTGATGTCGGCCGGCCTCATCCGCATCGGCGAGGCGGCCAGCCGGATCCGTGCCGGCCAAGCCGATCGGGCCGTGGCCCATGCGACGTCGGGCCCGTGTCTCCAACAGAATCTCGTGTGCGTCCTGGAGGGTGCGTGATGGCAGAGCGAACTGCAGTCATCGGGGTGGGCCAGACCCACCACAAGGCCAAGCGGGACGACGTGTCCATCGCCGGTCTGGTGCGGGAGGCGGCCAAGATGGCCCTGGCCGACGCCGACCTGACCTGGTCGGACATCGACGCCGTGGTCATCGGCAAGGCCCCTGACATGTTCGAGGGCAACATGATGCCCGAGATCTACCTGGCCCCGGCCCTCGGTGCGGTGGGTAAGCCCATGATCCGGGTCCACACGGCCGGCTCGGTGGGCGGGTCGACCGCCCTGGTGGCCGCCCACCTCATCTCCTCGGGCATCCACAAGCGGGTGCTGACGGTGGCCTACGAGAAGCAGTCCGACTCGGACGCCATGTGGGCGCTGTCGGTGCCCCAGCCGTTCGCCGCCCCGCTGCTGGCCGGTGCGGGTGGGTACTTCGCTCCGCACATCCGGGCCTACATGCGCAGGTCGGGCGCGCCCGACTACATCGGCCGGATGGTGGCGGTCAAGGACCGCAAGAACGCCATGCGCAACCCGTACGCCCATCTCCACCTCGCCGACATCGACATGAAGATGGTCGAGGAATCGATGATGCTGTGGGACCCACTGCGCTACCTCGAAGCCTGCCCGTCGTCCGACGGCGCGGCGGCCATGGTGCTGGCGGCGGAGGACGCCGTGTCCGGTCACTACCCGCCGGCCTGGGTCCACGGCATGGCCATGCGGTCCGAGCCGACCATGTTCGCGGGGCGCGACCAGATCAATCCGCAGGCCGGCCGCGACTGTTCGGCCGACGTGTACGCACAAGCTGGCGTGACCGACCCCCGGGCCCAGTTCGACTGCGCCGAGATCTATGTGCCGTTCAGCTGGTACGAGCCGATGTGGCTGGAGAACCTCGGGTTCTGCGATCTGGGAGACGGCTGGAAGCTGACCGAATCGGGGGCCACCGCATTCGACGGTGACATCCCCTGGAACGCCTCGGGTGGCGTGCTGTCGTCCAACCCCATCGGCGCCTCGGGCATGCTCCGCTTCCTCGAGGTGGCCATGCAGGTCCGCGGGCAGGCGGGTGAGCACCAGGTCGATGGAGCCAAGCTCGCACTCGGACAGGCCTACGGCGGCGGTTCGCAGTTCTTCTCCATGTGGGTGGTCGGTAGCGAAAAGCCGTAGCGGTGATATCGACCAACCGTTCGGAGAAACACTTGTAGCATCGACAACGTCCCACGGAGCAGTCTCCGATCGACTAGAGAATGGGTCCGTGGATACCCACGAACACAACCCTGACTCGACGGTCGCGGCCGGACACCTGCTCGAATTGGCTGACGGCGTATTCGCCTGGATCCAGCCCGACGGGACCTGGTGGCTCAACAACGCCGGGGCGGTGACCGGTGGCGACGGGACCTTGATCATCGACACCTGCGCCACCGAGTCCCGCACCCGGCGGTTCCTCGACGCCGTGTCCGTGGCCACGGGAGGCGCCCCGATCCGGTTCGCTGCCAACACCCACGAACACGGCGACCACACCTACGGAAACTCGCTCCTGCCGGTCGAGGCGGCGCTGATCGGCCACGAGACGATGCGGTCCAACCTGCTGGCCGACCGCTTAATAGACGGGTGCTCACCACACTGGCACCCGGTTCCCGACTGGGGGGCGGTGTCCCGTCGGGTGCCGACGATCGTGACCCGCAGCGACCTCACCGTGCACAGCGGGGACCGTCGGGTCGACCTGATCCACCCAGGCCACGCCGCCCACACGTCGGGTGACCTGGTGGCCTGGCTGCCCGAGGAGCGGATCCTGTTCACCGGCGACCTCCTCTTCGTCGGGCTGACGCCGCTGGTGTTCGCCGGGTCGGTCGACGGCGCCCTCCGCGCACTCGAGTGGATCGAAAAATTCGGTGCGGACGTGGTGGTGCCGGGACACGGGCCGGTGACCTCCGGGCACGACCTGCCCGCTGTCCTGTCCGAACACGAGCGTTACTACCGACTGGTGCTCGACCTGGCCGCTGAGGGACTGGCGTCGGGGGCGCTGCCGCTCGACCTCGCCCGGTCGGCCGACCTCGGGGGGTTCGCCGACTGGCCCGATGCCGAACGCCTGGTCCTCAACCTGCACCGGGCCCTGGCTGATGCCGAGGGTCGACCGATGGACCCGCTGGCCGCCCTTTCCGACGCCACGGAGTGGAACGGAGGTCCGCTCACCACCCACGTCTGCTGCCTGGGTTGAGTAGCCGCACCCTGCCCGACGGCCGACCGGGTCGCCTCGGCCCGCGTCGTCAGCGCCTCAGGCGGGCGATGAGCTCGATCTCGACGGGTATGTCGAAGGGCAGCTCGGCCATTCCCACCGCGCTGCGGGTGTGGCGACCCGCCTCACCGAACACCTCCACGAGGAGGTTCGAGCATCCGTCGAGGACCTCCGGGGTCCGGTTGAATCCGGGCGCGACGTTGACCATCCCGAAGACCTTGACCATGCGTTCGATCCGGTCGAGGTCACCCAGTTCGGCGGCCAGGGTGGCGAGGATCGAGAGTCCGGTGGCACGGGCCGCCCGGTAGCCGTCCTCCAGGGTCAGATCGGTCCCGACCTTTCCGGCGAACCGTTCGGGGCCGCCGACGAGTCCGTGCCCCCCGACGTGGACGAAGTCGTCGACCACCACGCAACCCACGTAGTTGCCGGCCGGTGGGGATACCGCGGGAAGTTCGATCTCCAACTGGGCCAGGCGTTCGGCGATCATGCCGGGAGCCTAGGACGCCGGTCGCCGACCCCACTAGAGGGATACCATCGTTGCGTGAAGTGAGACCCGGCCGACCACGTCCCGTCCCGTCCCCCGGTCCCGGAGGTCTCCCGTGCCCGAATTCCGCGCCACCCCGTCAGCCCATCGCTCCAACCCGACGGCCCCGGCCACCCTCGTGGCCCGATCTGTCTCCATTGCCCGTGGAGGCCGCACGGTCCTCGCCGACGTGTCACTGACGGTCGGTCCGGGATCGTGTGTGGGAGTCGTCGGACCCAACGGCGTCGGCAAGTCGACACTGCTGCGCCTGCTGGCCGGCCTCGAACAACCGGACTCCGGCTTCGTCACCCTTGACCCGCCCACCGCCCTCGTCGGCTACCTGGCACAGGAGCACGAGCAGGTGCCAGGGGAGACGGTGCGGTCCCACCTGACCCGCCGCACCGGGACACAGGGGGCCGAGGACGAGCTGGGCTCGGCCGCGGCCGGACTCGCCGACGGCACTCGGGAGGCCGAGGCCCGCTACGAGGCTGCCCTCGAGCGGTTCACCGCACTCGGAGCGGGCGACCTCGACGCCCGCATCGACTCGGTTCTCGACGAATTGGGCCTCGGCGCCCCCCTGGCCGACCGGGAGATAGCCACCCTTTCGGGCGGTCAGGAGGCCAAGGTGGCCCTGGCTGCCGTAGAGCTCTCACGCTTCTCGGTCACGCTGCTCGATGAGCCCACCAACGACCTCGACTTCGAGGGACTCGGGCGCCTCCAGGCGTGGATCGGACGACGCCCGGGCGGCATGGTCATCGTCTCCCACGACCGGGCCTTTCTCGAGCAGACGGTGTCGACGGTCCTCGAGCTCGATGAGCACGACCACTCGGCCCACGAATTCGGGGGCGGGTGGGCCGGCTACCAGGCCGAGCGGGCCACCGCCCGTCGCCATGCCGAGGAGGCCTACGGGCTCTACGAGCGAAGCCGGACCGGGCTGCGGGAGCGGGCCGACCGACAGCGGCAGTGGGCGACCAAGGGCGTGGCCCGTGAGACGCGGTCACCACGGGACAACGACAAGGCCCAGCGGGCCTTCCGGGTCGACCGGACCGAGAAGCTGGCGTCCAAGGCCCGCCAGACCGAACGGGCGATGGCCGCCCTCGACGAGGTGGAGAAGCCGTGGGAGGGATGGGACCTTCGCTTCACCATCGAACAGACCGGGCGGGCGGGGGACATCGTCGTCCGGTTGCGCGATGCCGTGGTCGAACGGGGCGCGTTCCGACTCGGGCCCCTCGACCTCGAGATCGCCTGGGGTGAACGTCTCGGCCTGACCGGAGCCAACGGCTCCGGGAAGTCGTCGCTGGTGGCCGCGATGATCGGCACCTTTCCTCTGACGTCCGGCGAGCGGTGGGTCGGGCCGAGCGTCGTAACCGGGGTGCTGGGTCAGGACCGGCGGGCGCTGGGCGGCGGGCGCGACCTGGTTCGCGAGCTGTGCGACCGGTGCGGTCTCGACGTGTCCGAGGCCCGCTCGCTGCTGGCCAAATTCGGGCTCGAGGCCGAGCAGGTCACCCGCCCGGCCGGCACGCTGTCGCCGGGAGAGCGGACCCGGGCCGAGCTGGCCACGTTCCAGGCGCTCGGCGTCAACTTCCTGGTCCTCGACGAGCCGACCAACCATCTCGACCTTCCCGCCATCGAACAGCTTGAGTCGGCGTTGCGCTCGTTCACCGGGACAATGCTGCTGGTGACCCACGACCGGCGCATGCTCGAGTCGGTGGAGCTGACCCGGACGATGTCGTTGGGGGACGGAGCTCTGGTCTGACGGCGCACACCGGCGGTCGACATGGAGGGACCGATCTGGCTCAGCCCGTTGTTCAGCCGGCTGTGGCTGCCCGACGTCGCAGGGGCGGCACCGTGGTCGGCGGCCGACGCCGGTCCGGAAGTTCGGCCAGCAGATCGGCGGTGGCCTCGGTCACGGCCCGCACGGCCCTCTCGAACGCCTCGGCGGTGGCGGGCGACGGGGCTTGGACACCACCCACCTTACGGACGTACTGACGGGCGGCCGCCTCGACCTCGTCGGGGGTGGCCGGAGGCTCGAGGCCCCGCAGGATGGTGATGTTGCGGCACATGCCCTGAGGCTAGACGACCTCCTGACCTGAGTTCCCAGCCGTCGGTCACCCCGGACGGGCGGGACTCAGGATCCCGACCCTGGCGCCCGGTAGCCCGAAAAGATGTCCCGGCCGTAAACGGCGGTGGCCGTGGCCGCTTGGCCGAGCCGCGTGAGGCCGAACAGGCTTTCGATGGTGCCGAGCGTCGAGTAGTGGTTGTAGGGGACGGAACTGACAGTCCCTGGACGGATGAAGGGAGAATCCAGCACGGTGCCCGTGCGCCCCCCGCCCGGGCCCGTCCCGCCCGGCAGCGCCGCCGCCGGTCCCGGCTGCTCGTTGCAGCAGGCCGTGGCATCCGCGTTCGGCCCGGTCACATCGGCCTCGTCGAAGGTCACGATCAGCAGGCCGTCCTTCCGGAAGGCCGGCGAGTGGGTGATCATCGGCACCCAGGTGGACAGGAACGCGTCGATGTTGGCACCGGCCGTCGGGGCGCCGGGCTGGTTCGCGCATGGGGCATCGTGGCCGTCACTACACAGGTTGGGCGTGATGAAGCTCAGGTTCGGGGTGGTGGCGACCGAAGCCAGGTCAGTGGCGAGCCCCGAGGTGCCCGTCGGTGCCGAGGCCGGCAGGGCGCCGGTGGTCGAGCCGAGCGGCACCACATGGGTGTCGCACAGCTGCGTGTCGTCGATGATCGAGTGAAAGTAGGCGAACGGGTCGTGCCGGGTGGCGTAGCCATCACCGGGGACGGCCCGCTGGGTCTGGTCGACGGCACCGACCGCCGGGTGCCCGCACACCGCCGATTCCCGGGTCGGCACGTTCCCCATGTCCTGCATGTAGGCCTTCCACGTGAGGTGGGCGGCGCCCATCTGGTCGGCAACGGTCGGCACCTGGGTGGGGAAGACGCAGCCCGAACCGGCGATCTGGCCGCCCGCTCCGATTGTGGTGCCGGCCGGGAAGTCGGCGAACACCTGACAGTCGGACTGGTTGGACGGATTCGGCGCCTGCCCGGAGATGAGGGCGATGTAGTTGTCGTTCGAGAAGTGGCCGATTCCGTAGTACTGGGTGAGCGTGGCCCCCGACGCCGGCAGGGTGGTGGCCAGGTAGGGATCGGCCGCCGGGGTGCCGAAGGTGCCGGCATACCCCTCGTTCTCCAACACGATGACGAACACGTGGCGGATCGGGGGTAGGCCGGTGGCGGTGCTGGCGGCGGGGGGCTTCGTGGTCCCGGTGTTCCGAGTGGTGCTGGTCGTGGCCGTCGACGACGTCCCCGACGAGCAGGCAACCGACAGGATGGCCAGTGCCACAACCACGACGAGTGCGGGGCCCCGGCGGACGTGTCGGTGGGTGCGGGTCGTAGGGTGGGACGGTGCGTGGGTCGACGGCAGCATGACGATGTTCTAGCAGCCGGGCGCTGTCCGGGCACCGACCCGGTGGCCCGGTACAGTGGTCGTCTTCACCGATCTCCCGGAGGAACGCTATGAAAATTGTTGTCGACTACGACGAGTGCGCCAGCAACGCCGTCTGCATGGGCATCGCCCCCGAGGTCTTCGAGGTCCGTGACGACGGGTTCCTCTATGTGCTGAACGAGAATCCCGGCGAGGAGCTGCGCGACAAGGTCCGCCAGGCCGCCAACGGGTGCCCGACAGGTGCCATCACCATCGTCGAGGACGAGTAAGCCCGGAGTGGCACCAGACTCCCCGAGGGTGCGGTTCGCACCGTCGCCGACCGGATACTTCCACGTGGGGAGTGCCCGCACTGCGTTGTTCAACTGGCTCGTGGCGCGCCAGTCCGGAGGCACCTACGTGCTCCGGATCGAGGACACCGACACCGAGCGCAACCGCGAGGAGTGGGTCGACGGCATCGTGTCGGCTCTGCACTGGCTGGGCATGGACCCCGACGAGGGCCCCTACCGCCAGTCGCTACGGACTGCGCGCTACCAACAGGCCATCGACGCCTTGTGGGACTCGGGGCACTTGTTCGCCTGCGGGTGCACCCACGACGAGGTGACGGCCCGCAACAAGGCGGCCGGAATCCTCACCCCCGGCTACGACGGCCACTGTCGCAGCCTCGAACTGCCCCGCGGCGAAGGCCGGGCCCTGCGCTACCGGACCCCCGACGAAGGCGTCGTCGTCGTTCCCGACGCCGTCCGCGGTGACGTCGAGTTCCCATGCTCGGCCATGGACGACTTCGTGGCCGTCAAAGGCAACGGTGCCCCGCTGTTCGTCCTGGCCAACGTGGTGGACGACATCGACATGGCCATCACCCACGTGATCCGGGGCGAGGACCTGCTGCCCACCACGCCGAAAGGCATCCTCATGTGGGACGCCTTCACCTCCATCGGCTGGACGACCGACGGTTCGTTCGGCGAAGCCGGTGCTCCGACGCCGCCCCTTCCCGTCTTCGCCCACCTCCCGATGCTGGTCAACGAGGCCCGTAAGAAGCTGTCGAAGCGCAAGGACCCGGTGGCTGTCGAGTCCTACCGCGACCAGGGATACCTGCCCGATCCGTTCGTGAACTACCTCGGCCTGCTCGGTTGGAGCCCGCCCAACGACGAAACCGAGGTCTTCACCCGTGACCAAATGGTCCAGTGGTTTTCGCTGTCGGACGTGAACCACTCGCCGGCATTCTTCGACGTGGCCAAACTCACCCACATGAACGGCGAGTACATCCGGGCCATGGGCACGGACGACTTCGTCGAAGCGTGCCGCCCGTGGCTCGAGGGGGAGTCCGTGCCGTGGTCGGACGGGGCGTTCGACCTGGCGGCATTCTCGGCCATGGCCCCAGTGGTCCAGGAGCGGGTGGCCGTGCTCGGCGAGGTGCCGGCCATGGTGGACTTCCTGTTTGTCGACACCCCGGCGTTCGACCCGGACTCGTGGGCCAAGTCCATGGCCGGCGACGACGGCGCACCGGCCATCCTGGAGGCGGCCATGGTCGCCTACGAGGCGCTCCGGGACGACTGGACCAGTGCTGCCCTCCATGCCGCCACCCTCGGTGTGGCCGAGTCGGTCGGGCGCAAGCTGGGCAATGCACAGGCCCCCGTCCGCATCGCCGTGACCGGCCGACGGGTCGGCCCGCCTCTGTTCGAGGCGCTCGAGGTGCTCGGTCCCGACCGGACCCTGGCCAGGTTGCGCTCGGCCGTCGATCTGCTGGCCTCCGGCGCAATGCCCCCCACATGACCGCACCCCCGGCTCCGTCCGGCCCGGGCCACTGATCCCGGTAGGCGTAGGGATCACGCTGTTCGTCATCCGCGTCCTCCGGTTCCTGCTCCGGCTGGTCAAGTACGTGGCCATCGGAGTGGTGGTCTACCTGGCGGTGACAGCGTTCCAGGTGTGGCGCACGGGCCAGCAGTATGCGCCCCAGGCCGCCGGTGCCATCGTGGTCATGGGGGCGGCCCAGTACAACGGGGTGCCGTCCCCCGATCTACGGGCCCGACTCGAGCAGGCCGCGCTCCTGTGGCACCAGCACTACTCGTCCACGATCATGGTGACCGGCTCCAAGGAGCCGGGCGACCGATTCACCGAGGCGCAGGCCTCGGCCATCTACCTCAGATCGGTGGGTGTGCCGTCCGCCGACATCCTGGAGGCCGGCGGGCGTGACTCTTGGCAGAACCTGTCCGAGGCCGCGCCGATCCTCTTGACCCGGGGTGACACCAACGTCCTGATCGTGACCGACAAGTTCCACGTGGACCGCAGCATGGCCATCGCCTCGTCGGTCGGCCTGACCCCCCACCCGACACCGACCCAGTCGTCACCGATCAGCGGGATCTCGGCCCTGCCCTACTACGCCAAGGAGACGCTCGGGGTGGCGTTGGGCCGGATCATCGGCTTCGACAACCTCGACTCGATCCACTCGTTCGGCTGACAGGCGACTGACGATCCTCCGGCGAGCGTGGTGTCGCCAGTCAGGGGAGGACCAGGGCGGGCAGGTCGGCGATCGAGTCGAGCAGGTGGGTGTGGGGTGCTTCGGCCAGCTCGGCCCGGGAGTGGGCCCCGGTCAGCACCCCGGCCACGATGGAGGCTCCCGACCGGGCGCCGGCCAGCAGATCGGACGTTGTATCGCCGGCCACCGCCACCTCGGCCACGTCGTCGACCCGCAGCCGCAGGACAGCGGTCAGGATCATGTCCGGCCACGGGCGGCCCCGGCCGGCGTCAGCCGGGGAGAGGGCCAGGTCGACCAGACCCCGCCAGCCGAGAGCGTCGAGGATCCGGTCGCGGGTGGCCGGCGAGAACCCGGTGGTCAGGCACACCCGGACCCCGCCGCCGCGTAGGGCGGCGAAGACCTCCTCGGACCCGGGTAGGGCGGCCACCTCACCGCGGTCGACGGCCTGGTCGAAGGCGGCCTCGAAGGCGGCGTTGGCCTGCTCGGCCCGGTGGCGGTCGCCGCCCAGGAGCTCGGTGAACACGGTGATCTTGGACTGGCCCATGGTGCGTCGGATGTAGGCACCCGGGTCGTCCATCAGGTTGCCGGCCACCAGCCCGACGGCGTCGAGGGCGGATTGGAAGGCCTCTTCCACCGCCCCCTCGTCGGCCACAGTGGTGCCGGCCATGTCGAGCGCGGCCATCCGTATGGGTGTGGTCATCGGGTCAGATCCTCCCAGGTCTCTTCGGCAATGGCCGGTGACAGCGTCATGCCCCGCCCGGCCGGCCCGGTCACCACCACGACCCCGGGGTCGGGGCTGTTCCGGTAGTAGAGGCGGTCGTCGGTGACCCCGGTGTAGACGCCGGCCCACCGCCGGACCACCGGCGGCAGCGGCCGGCCGAGCAGGGACTCGGCACGGGCCCGCAGGTCGTCGTAGAGGTGCTCCTCGACGGCAAAGTCGAACGGCTCGTCGTATGCGTGGGTATCGCCGATGGTGAGCCCGCCAGCCGCCCGCTGTACGAGGAGGAGCTGCATGCCCCAGTCGACGGTGGAGGGAGGAGGCGTAGGCAGGCCGTCCCGTCCGGGCAGGTCGAAGGCGGGGTAGTAGCGCATGGAGTCGCCGTCGGCCACGGCGGTGGTCAGCTGCTCGTCGAAGGGTGCCGTCTGCATCATCTGGAGCCGGCATCGCCGGAGGGGCGCGGCAGCCAGGGTGGCGCCAATCCGTCCACCGAGCCCGGACAGGCGGTCGCCGATGCAGAGGACCACGGCCGATCCCTCATGGCGGTGACCCAGATGGTCGACGGCAACCGCAGTGGCCCCGACGGTTTCAACGTCGACCACCTGGCGGCGCGGTAACCACGTATAGCGGCCGGTGGCCTCGAGGGTCACCCGTAGGGCGCCGAGCACCGGGCCCGGCTCGACCACGGCGTCGCGGCGGCAGAGCAAGCCGCCGACCAACTCGCCCCGGACGACGGGGTTGGCGGCCCGCACGCCGGCGGGGTCCAGCAGCTCGAAGCCCCGCAGCGCGGCGTCAGGCCGGGCCGCCGCCTCGGCCATCAATGCCAGTTCCGAGTCGTGGCGGGCCACGGTAAGCGATCCGGCGGGCCGGAAGCCCACCGCGGGGGAGTGGACGGCGATCTGCTCCCACAGTTCTCGGGCACGTATGGCGAGGTCGAGCTCGGGTCCAGGTGCCCGGCCACTTACCCAGACGAGGCCGAAATTGCGCACTGAAGCCCGTCGGGGACCGGCGTCGGCCTCCAGGTGGATGACCTCCCAACCGCGGCGGCATGCCTCGAGGGCGTGCATAGTACCGAGGACGCCGCCGCCAACGATGACAACCCGCTGCGCGTCCATCCGATGATCGTAGTGAGGGGCCAGATGCATGCTGCACGGCTGGCTCGAGGACGATTCGTGCCGGTCGGGCCCGACCCGGCCGCGACGGCTCGGGCACCCCGTCCCGGGAGGGTCCCGGGTCGGCTAAATTGGCGATTCGCCCATTCGGGGGTAGCTCAACCGGCAGAGCGCCAGACTCTGAATCTGGAGGTTGGAGGTTCGATCCCTCCCCCCCGAGCAGCCACTGCGCCCTCTCGGGGGAGTTGTGGAACACCGTCCCATCGGGGGCGGGCAGCACCGCCCCTCAGCGGGGCGTCAACGAGCCGCCGTAGTGTGGTGGCTCGACAGGGTCCCATCGTCTAGAGGCCTAGGACACCACCCTCTCAAGGTGGGAACACGGGTTCGAACCCCGTTGGGACTGCTTAGTAACACCGCTGGTAGAGGGGGTGATGCTGGCTTCGGCACCTTCCCTCTCGGGAAACTTCTCCACTGGCTAGTAGCGGCGGACCTACCCCGTGCGACACGAAGCTGGTGGCCTTACCGCAGCGGCCGTGAGCCGGCGAGTCCCAGCAGGTCTCGTGAGACAAAGAGGGCGGCAGGTTGACCGGCTCCACCGCTATGGACCGTCCCATACTCCGTGAGGATTGCGGCTTGGGCTAGGCGTCGAAGGGTCGCCAGGGCCGTTCGATTGGAGATCAGGAACTCGTCGGTCAGAGTCCGAGACGTGAGCACGAGATGCCGAGGAAGCAGCTCGAGCGCGGCGTATGCCGTTGCGTCGCTGCGTGTCTTGCGATCGGTCGAGTCGAGCTTGTCACGCCACGTCCGCTTGATCTGTTCGACGCTGGCGGTAAGCGCCCGCTGCGCTTTGCCACCCGCAGCTACCGCGTCGGCGAACCACCTGACCCAGGGAAGGTGCTCGCCAAACCGAAAGAGCGTGAGGCCCGAGGAGTAGCCGCCCACGTCGGCCGCGATGGCGACGCTCACTGGCGGGGGCACGAGCAGTGCTAGCCGCCTCGTGAGTAACCAGGCGATGAGCACTCGGCCGACTCGTCCGTTGCCATCCCCGAATGGGTGGATGATCTCGAACTGAGCGTGGGCCACGGCGGCTTGGGCGACCGGGTCGATGTCGACCCGGTTGACGTAGGCGACAAGGTCATCGAGGAGGGCATGGAGCAGTTCGGGAGGAGGGGTCACAAGGTTCGCGTCGAGCGGGCTTGTTCCCCCGATCCAGCTTTGTTCGTCCCGGATTGCGCCGACGTATCGCTCAGGTGTCGGGCTCCCCGTCAAAAGAGTCCGGTGCCAAGCGCACAACAGCTCGGTCGAAAGTGCGTCAACGCCTTCAGCGCTGGCCACAGCTTCGGCGACGGCGGCCAAGTTTGATGCCACCCAGCCCGCAGCCCCAGCCTCCGGGCCACCCGGTCGTTCCTCTGCGAGCACGACATCCACGACTGGGGCGGTGATGCCCTCGATAAACGACGAGGCGAGGCCCTCAGAGCGGAGCAACAGTCGCGCGAGGGGTTCGTACTCGCCTGCGAGGGATTCGGCTGCATATCCGACCTCGGCCGCCGCCATGGCGGTCTTGGCTGCGGTGGGGGCATCGAGGGCGAGCTCGCGCTCAACGAGTAGGTTCGGTACGAAGGCGCGGACTCTCCGTCCGTTCCAGACGATCGCGACCTCCGACCCGGCAAGCTTCACAGATTCTCCTAATACCTTATGGATAACATCATATCAGTAAAGTATTGGTGGCGCAGCCGAATCAACGACGAGGAACCCAGGACGACCGCTGACGGCCTGCTCGCGGCCGGTGACCGCAAGGCTCAGCCCAGGAGGTTCAGGCGACGGTTGGCCAACGCGACGGTCGCCGTCTGCCCCCTCGAGAGCAGTCCTGCCAACAATCTGCCAACAGACTGTGGGCCGCCCGCATCCGCCGAGTCCGCAAAGGCCGCACTCGATGCGGCAAGAGCCCTCGTCAGCGGAATGGAGCGGCGATCCGCTCACCCTCTCAAAGTGGGAACACGGGTTCGAACCCCGTTGGGACTGCTCAGAATGCGCTTTGGTTGCCCCTCAGGCGATTCGGAGTGGCTGGATCTCCTCGAGCGCGTCGAGCAGTCGATCGCGCTCCACTTCGAGGTCGTAACGCCCCTGAAGGTTCATCCAGAATCGCTCAGATGTTCCGAAATAGCGGGCCATTCGAAGGGCCGTGTCGGCGGTGATCCTACGCTTTCCGTGCACGATCTCGTTGATTCGCCGAGGCGGGACGCCGATGGACACAGCCAGTCGGTGCTGGGTGACGCCTAGTGGCTCGAGATACTCGACCAGCAGCACCTCACCTGGATGGATTGGAGCCATGAGCGGGGGTGTGGTCATCAGGTAGTCCTTTCAGTGGTAGTCGACAATCTCAATCTCTTCAGGTCCTGCGGCGGTCCATCTGAAGCAGATCCGCCATTTTTGGTTGACCCGGATGCTGTAGTCGCCGACTCGATCACCCTTCAGCTTCTCCAGTCGATTACCCGGCGGGATTCGCAAGTCGTAGATGGCATCCGCTGCATCGAGGATGAGGAGTTTCCGTAGGGCTGCCCTCTGCGTGTCTTCGTCGAGCCTGCGAACTCGCTGTCGGTGCCAAACTCGTTCGGTGTCCTTGTCTCGGAATGACTGCAGCACTCCCCAAGTATAACGCAAAGCGTTAATAACGCCGAGCGGTATGGCTGTCCGGCATCGACCACCGTCCACGCGTTTCTGCCAACAAGCTGCCAACCGACTGAGGAGTGCGTCGGAGAGCTGAGGCCGCAGTTCCCGGCCAGGCTGCAGCTTCGGCCTGCTTCAGCGGTCGCCAGCGGGGGATCTGGCCACTCTCTCAAGGCGGGAACCCGGGTTCGAACCCCGTTGGGACTGCCAGGGTGCTGACCAGGAACTACGCGCAGCGGTTCTGTGGCGCCATGTCACAAGCAGGATTGCCAGCTTCCACTTGTCGGGCGCTGCGGCCGCTCGCAACGCCGGAACAGCGAGCAACTGGGCCGTATCGGGGCCGATCATGAGTCCCACGGACTACAATCGCACTCCGAGATACTCCGCATCGGAGCGTCCACTGCCGCCGAAACGGGACCAGTGAAGAAACTACCTTTCTCCAGGACCCGACCATCCAGCACCGGGAGCGCACCGACCGACTCCCTGCTCTCGCTCGTGCGAACGCTCGGCTTGGGCTCCATGCGACTGAAAATCGTCGCCTTCACCCTCCTCTCCGTCATCGGCGGTCTGAGCCAAGCAGCCCTCTTGGTGCTCATCTCAGAGGTCGCGGTGGCCGATGTGCAAGGCCAGCACTCGATCCATGCCCTCGGTCGCTCCTTCTCACTGACGAGCGCGATCATTGGCTCGTTCGTGGCATTGGCGCTCTTTGTCTCCACCACGATTTTCGGCACCCTGATCAGCACGTCTGTCTCAGCGCAGGCCCTGACAGTGACCCGTACACGCGTCGTCACCGGGTTCTTCCGGTCTAGCTGGGCACTCCAGTCCACCGAACGGCTCGGACATCTCCAACAGCTCCTCGTGATGAACAGCGGCGCCACCAGCGCCGTCGTCGGGAACCTATCGACCGGCCTCCAAGCGCTCCTGATGGTGGCCGGGCTCTTGGGGGTGGCCCTGGCAGTCGATCCCATTGCCGCGTTTGCGGTCATCGGCATGGGCATCGTGCTCTCACAGATGCTCAGGCCGCTCAACCAGCGCAGCAGGCGGGCAAACCGCGAACTCTCCAAGGCCACGAGAGCCATGGCCACAGAGGTGACGGAGTACACCCGTCTGAGCCGGGATTTCCGATTGTTCGGTGTGGAGGACCGGGTCATGGACAAGCTCAGCAGGTTGATCCAGGACACCGGACACGTGTTCCGCAGGACCGCGATTCTCAACAACATCGCGCCCGTGCTGTATCAGTCCTTCGCCCTCGGATTCATCATCGTCGCCATCACCGCCCTGGGCGGTGCCGGGGGGCACGGGAGGTTCGCCCAGCTCGGAGCCATCCTCCTCCTCGTGCTGCGATCCGTCACCTACGGATCGAGCTTCCAGAGCGCCATCCAGGGCCTCCGCTCCAGTCAGGGCATGCTGGAGGACCTCACGCGCGACCTCCGTCGCTTTGAGGACGCTCGAATCATTTCCGGAGAGCGCATGCCTGAGTCCTTCGGGGTGGACTTCGATTCCGTGGACTACTCCTACGACGGGGTGACGCCTGCACTCTCCGGCATCACCATCCACATCCCGGAGGGGAAAATCGTCGGTGTGCTTGGACCCTCGGGTAGCGGCAAGACGACCATCAGCCAGCTGTTGCTGGGCCTACGCGAGCCCACAATCGGTCGAGCCACGATCGGCGGCGAGGATGCAGCAGCGATCTCCAAGAGCGACGCGCACAGCACCGTGGCGCTCGTGCCCCAGGAACCGGTGCTCCTCCAGGGCTCGATCATCGACAACATCAGGTTCTTCCGGGACTTCGAGGAGCGGGAGGTCATCGAGGCCTCGAGGTTGGCGCACCTCCACGAGGACGTCGTCCGAATGTCCGCCGGTTACGAGACCTCGGTGGGTGAGGGTGGCGGCGCCCTTTCGGGCGGGCAGAAGCAGCGCCTCGCCATCGCACGCGCGCTGATCGGCTCCCCGAAGCTCATCGTCCTGGACGAGCCCACCAGCGCGGTGGACGGACGCACCGAGAAGCTCATTAGCCAGACCCTGTCCGAGCTACGAGGCAACGTCACTGTGGTCATCATCTCGCACCGCCTCGAGACGACGGCGCAGTGCGATCTGCTCCTGGTCCTGGCTAACGGGAAGATCGCAGATTACGGAGAGCGGGACGCGATCATGGCCGGATCGGCGTTCCGGAACATCGTGTTGAGCCGGCACGAGTCCGGTGGGGACCAGACGTTGGGTGACTAGAGGCTGAAGAGCAACGCCTGCCCTCACCTGTATTTCGATCGGCACCCCCACCCGGTGTCACCGAGCGCGACGTCGCCGACTCGCGGACATCGACGCGTGACTCGTTGGCAAGCATTCGGAAAGCAGTGCGCCAGCACTCGATGAATCTGTCGGGCGCGTAGCGATGCGCGCGAACGGTCATCAGCAGAAACTACCGGTCAAAGAAAAAGACCTGTGACCAGGAAATATGTACATTTCCCCAGGTCACGGAATCATGCCCGGTTTCGGCGGCAGCCGTCAGAACGCCGACCGATGCCGGCGGTCTGGTGGTGTGGCTGGGGCCGGCGCTGGGCAGCTAGCCGAGGAGCTCCAAGGTGATTGATGCCACCGGAATCTGCGGACCAGTGTCGGCCGAGGGTGGGATCATGTCGACGACACCGGTGTTCTGAGTCTGGAGGCTGACCACATCACCCGCGGCCAGTGCGACGATGGTTGATCCGTTAATGGTCTCATTGCCTGCTCCGGCACCTGAGCTCCCGTCGATGATCGTCCCGTTGTCAAAGAGCGCGAACTGACTTGCCTCGATCGAATAGGCGGAGAAGTCGATGAGGTAGTTCCCGGGAGTAGTGACCGTGATCCCGTTGAAAAGAAGTGTCAGATCCGGAGTGCTGTCAACAATGTGGTTGAGCTCGACCGATTCCGCCGGAAATGCAGGTTGAGCAAAGGTCGCTGTGAACTTCCCATAGGTCGTCGCCCCTACGGGCCCCGCAGGTCCCGTAGCACCAGCAGGTCCCTGAGCACCGTCGGCACCGGTGGGCCCGACGGGTCCCTGGGCTCCATTGGCGCCCGTCGGCCCGACAGGGCCCTGGGCACCAGGATTTCCCGTGCTACCAGGAGCACCGGGAGCACCGGTTGCGCCAAGGAGGCTGGTGCCAGTGCCCGGCCAGAGTCCGCCGGATTTGGGGCCGAACAGGACCGAGGTAGTCGTGTCGTAAAAGAAGTCTCCGTCGTAGCCGGTCAGGTTGGTAGGCGAGGTCGTACCACTCAGCAGCTGTGCCCCAGTGGCTCCTGTCAGCCCGACTGCACCCTGCGGCCCGGCAGGTCCAATGGGACCGAGCAGACTGGCCGATGGCAGTGCGGCCATGCCGACGATGGGTGCGGTCAACAGCGTTCCGCCCTGCGAACCGACGTACGGTGCATCCCCATACGAGAACACGCCTCCGTCCTTGGCGACCAGCCAGTACCCACGACCATCGGAGGATGGCACGATCCCGGTGATCGGGGAGTTCAGGCGCAAGCCCGCCATCCCTCCGTAGTAATGGGCACCGCCGAACGCGTAGACGGCACCATCGGCACCGACCAGCCAGTAACCAACTGCGTTTGGGGCCTCGGCGAGGCGGGTGGCGGACGCCAGCCGGGCTTCGAGTGTCTTGGGCGCAGACGCCGCCTGCGCAGCGTTGCCGCTCGATGCCACGAGCGCGGGCACGGCCACAAGTCCGAGCAAGGCTGCCATGACAGCAATGAGGATCATACGAATCTTCGTCACGTGAATCGGGGCTCCAGTCCGGGTTTGCGGCAGCAAGGTGGCCGGGGTGGACGCCTCCTGAGGGAGAGTGGCTTCAGGCACTCTTGGTCATTCCGTATCGGCAACCCGCCCTGCGAACTTGAACTGTGACCCAGAAGAGTCAGCCCGGCACCGGTCGATGGCGCCCTAAACACAACGCGGGGCGCGGAGACGCGCCACCTCGGGGGGGACACCTTTTCGTGGTCGGTTGCGTACGGCGTCATGGTCATCGGAGCAGACCTGCAGGCTGCGGCGGCAACAACCAATGCGATCACCAGAGCTCCCGGCTCGATAGCCGGACCTACTCAGGCACGTGGAGATAGTGCCTCACGAGTGTGCTGCCATCGGTGACACGCTCACCCCGCATCCTGGAAACATGATCGCAGTTCTCGCAGTCCATTGAGGCGGCTACCTCGCTCTTTTCAACCCGGGCGCTGACAGACTCGGGCCAATTGAGTTCGTACGGAGGCAGGGCGCGATGCGTGGGCGTACTCCGGAACCGGTACTGTCTTTTGAATGCCCGGGTCGGCCAATGACGATCTGGTGCGCCACGTAGCCGTACCTCCGGTGGCTTCCGATTGGCCTGGACAGCGGGAGCCGGTCGGATCGTTCCTGGCCATGCTGGGTTGGATTGTCGTCGCGGTGCTCGCTGGGTTCGCACTCCTCAGGATTGTGGCTTGGGACAGCCTGGAGCCCCTCATCGTGGTCAATTCACTGTCCGCAGTGGCGTACCTCCCGGCGTGGGTGGTTGCCGCAGGGGCAGCTGTGGGGCGCAGATGGTGGCTGCTCGGTGCAGCTGGGATCGTCATCGTCGCACAGTTGGCGTTTGTCGCCCCCGAGCTGCTCGCCGCCTCGCCCCTTCCTCAATGGGCAGCGCACGCGCCAACCGTGCGGGTGTTCGACGCCAACGTCGACAAGAGCCGGATCTTCGCTCCTGGATACCAACAGGCGATCGAGTCGTATCGACCGGATGTCATTGCCTTTGAGGAATTCACACCCGAAGCCAACGCAAGCTTGGCCGCCACGGGCATCCTGCATTCGTATCCGTTCCAGTGTTCAGCCCCGGCACCCCAAGCGACCGGATTCTTCGTCGCCTCCCGCTGGCGTTTGAGTGATTGCCGGATCCTCTCGGTGCATCAGGAGTATTACGGCCTGACCTCCACGCCGTACATGGTGGAGGCAACCCTCACGACACCCGGGGGGTCGGTGATGCTTCGCGTGGTGCATACGCTCGCTCCATTGCTTACGGTCTCCAATGAATGGAAGACCGTACTGGCCGGGGTCAGCAGTTCGATCCGGAGTTCGGGGACCGGCCGGATCCTGATGATGGGCGACTTCAATGCCACCTGGGGAAACCAGAGCTTCGTGACGCTGCTGCACGACGGCTTGACCGATGGAGCCGCGGCTCGGGGGCAGGCTCTCGCCATGACGTGGCCCGATGGTGCGATCGTCCCGCCCTTCGTGCGCATCGACCACGTCCTGACGGGCGCATCGCTGGCTGTCGTCCGAATCGCTACCAGCGCCGGATTCGGGAGTAACCACCACTACCTGACCGCCTCGGTGGCCGTTCGGAAGTGAACGTCCGGCAACTGGCACAGAGTGGGGGAGGTGCGCCCGACCAGGACAGAATTCCTGCGTGCATCACCATGGCGGGAACCGCGCACCGGAGCCCTTCCGAATGTGTCGGTTCTGTTCGATGATCGACTCCAGGTCTCCAGCATGGACGGCCAGGAAGCCGATCGGCGTGCAGGAGCTACAGGCTCAATCGAGCTCGGTAAGTACCTCGCCGATGATCTTCGTCGTCTCATGGGCGGTCAGCGGTTCGCCGCCTTCCGCCTCGGCAACTTCGGCGGCGAAGTCTTCGACGGAGTGGACACCACCGACGAGTACGTGGCGAAGTGCCTCGCCGCTCGCCTGGGGATCATCGAGTGCCTCCACTGCACCAGCGACAGCATGGTCCGGCGAGATCGCCACTGTGTAAATCAGGGACATCGCCTCCTGTCGGCCACTTGCCGTCGAGACAACTGGCGCACGATCAGGATTCTGTTCCAAGTCCCACTCGGCCAATGCCTCGTCGTATCCTCCTTCGCCCGGATGGAGCAGCCGGGTCGTGGGTGTGTCCTCCACTTCCACTGCGTCGCCCGGCCCAGTGCCCCCTGCGTCGTCGGTAGCGTGAATCCTCTCCGGTTCCACCGGAACGATGAGGGTGCCATCGGCATTTCGAACGATGCTCATGAGGTTGACCTCCTGGTGTCCCGGATTGTACGGGGCGCCTACCAACCATCCTTGTCCAGTTACGGAGCCATTGAAAGAGGCCGGGCTCCAGTTGCGTCCCGGTCGGTCCGCCAGTGCGCCCGACAGGGGCTCGATCGGCCGCTGTGTCGAGCTGAGCTCTGGCGTGACGTCCTCCATCAACTCGGCGTAGGCCTAGCGTAGGGAGATCTGGCCCGGGGGAACGGGCCTCGGACAAGGAGACACGATGGGCTGGGACTTCTCGACGGACCCCGAGTACCAGAAGAAGCTGGACTGGGTGGAGCAATTCTGCCGCGAGGAGGTGGAGCCGCTGGAGTACGTGTTTCCCTATGCCGTCCGGTCGAAGGACCCGAAGATCCGTGTCCTCGTCAAGGGCCTGCAGCAGGAGGTCAAGGACCAGGGCCTCTGGGCGATCTTCCTCGACGAGGACCTCGGCGGCCCGGGCTATGGACAACTCCAACTCGGCCTGCTCAACGAGATCCTCGGCCGGTACCCCTCGGCGCCGCAGATGTTCGGGGCGGCCGCGCCCGACACCGGGAACATGGAGATGCTCGCCGCCTACGGTACCGAGGAGCAGAAGGAGCGGTGGCTCAAGCCGATGCTGAACCAGGAACTCTGGTCGGCGTACTCGATGACCGAGCCCCAAGGCGGATCGGACCCCAACCTCTTCAAGTCCTACGCCACCCGTGACGGCGACCAGTGGGTGATCAACGGCGAGAAGTGGTTCACCAGCGCAGGACGGGTCGCCGACATCCTCTTCGTGATGTGCACCAACGGCATGTTCGTGGTGCCCAGGGAAACGCCCGGCGTCGAGATCCAGCCCGAGCCCCGGAACCACAACCACATCATCTACAACGAGGTCCGGGTGCCTCTCGACCACCTCCTCGGTCCCGAAGATGGTGCGAAAGTACTGGCCCAGCGGCGGCTCGGCGGCGGTCGCATCCACCACGCCATGCGCACTATCGCCCAGTGCAACCTCGCCTTCGACATGATGTGTGAGCGGGCCCTCAGCCGCGAATCGCACGGGAAGATCATCGGTGAGCACCAGATGGTCCAGGAGAAGATCGCCGACTCCTACGCCCAGATCCGGA
The DNA here is from genome assembly GCA_036513075.1 of Acidimicrobiales bacterium. Taxonomy (GTDB): domain Bacteria; phylum Actinomycetota; class Acidimicrobiia; order Acidimicrobiales; family RAAP-2; genus Bog-756. The sequence goes on along the minus strand of DATBZS010000082.1, from coordinate 20,186 downwards.
TGCTGCGCCTGTTGGTTCTGGAAACGGCCTGGAGGATCGACAACACCAGTACCCAGGAGTGCCGGACCGACATCGCGGCGGTCAAGTTCACGATGGCCAAGGTGCTCAGGGACGTCTCGTTCAACGCCCTGCACATCATGGGCTCGCTCGGGACGACCGACCTCACCCCCTTGCAAGCCATGTACGCAGGCGCGCCCACCATGGGGATTGCCGATGGCGTGGACGAGGTCCACAAGGCCACCGTCGCCAGGAACGTGCTGAAGGGCTACCGGCCCCACGAGGGCTACTGGCCCACCGAGTACATCCCGGCCAAGCGGGAAGAGGCCTGGCGGAAGTTCCAGCCGCGCTTCGACGCCGATCCTGAGCTCCTGCAGATGGCCGAGGGCTACCGGGCCTATATAAGCAAGCGGCGGTGACTCGGGGTCCCGCGCCGGGATCCGGGCGGGCGTTTCCGACGGCGGTGGTTGAATCGGCTGTGGCACGTGCACCGGGCCCTGATCAGGTGCACGCCCTGCAGCCCGATGGGGTCCGTGGTAGGTGACGGCCCAGTTTTCGGTACCGGTGAACACACGGTGCAAGCCGTCACTCGGCCGGCTGGCGCCCTGGGGGTGACGCGTCCGCCGGCCACGAAACGATGGACCAACAGAATCTCGGGGATCTCCATCGAGTGGCCTGGGGGCCAAGTGGGCCGCCTGCCCGGTGGTGCGCCCGTGGGGATCCAGCCGGTAGGCATGCCGCACAGGTGGTTTCTCCGGTTCCGCCACCGGCGATTGCGGCATAGATTGACTGTGTGCGGCGTGACGAACTGAGGGAACTGCTGATCGCGGTCGGCCTCGATCTGCTGATCGACGAGGGCCTGGCCCTCGGCACCGAGCGCCTGACCTTCAAGCGGGTGTTCGATCGGGCCGCCGTCTTGCGGGGCGTCCGGGTGACCAACGCCTCAGTCATCGGCCGGATCTGGGACGACATGGCCGACTTCCAGGCCGACGTCCTGGCCGCCGCTCTGCTGAACGACGACGTGGACGGCCAGGAGGAGACCATCCGGGCCGCCGCCCGGGTCGTGACCGCCGCCGACCTGACGACTTTCGAGGGACGGCGGGCTGCGGCCGTCGAAGTGATCCGTGTGGCCTGCGCGGCACACATCGATGCGTTGACCGGCGCCCGCAAGGCTGACGTCAGCATCGGGCTGCGGGGCCTTTCGGTGTCGCGTCTGACGACGGACGAAGGGTCGCCCACGGCGGTCCGCGTGCGCCAGACCTACGAGGAGTTCGCCACGCGGTGGGACTTCGTCTTCGAGCAGACCTTTGCAGTGATCGGCATCCGGCTACGCCCTGGCCTCACGATCCGTCAGCTGTCGATGCTCGCCATCTCGCTGACCGAGGGATTCGCCATCTGGGACCGGGTCGATCCGACGTTGACCCGGAACATCCTGCGTCCTACGGGTGTCAACGGCGAGAAGCAGGAGTGGTCGCTGTTCTCCCTCGGCCTCGAGGGCATGGTGTGGCAGTTCGCCGAGTTGAATGACGCCCCGGACGCGGGTGCGCTCCGGCGGTAAGCCGACGCGCCCGCCGGAAACCCCGAGTAGCCGCCGCTACCCGGAATCCCGCATGATCCGCCACCCACGTCGTCAGTATGCAGGTACGCGGGCCAGTTGGCAACCCGAGATTGCCTGTCCAGTCGTGCGAGCGTGACGCGGACGCTCGATGCGCCAGGTCAACGTGGTGCGAGACCCCGCCGTCCACCGCCTAGACGGACCATGAGTCCGCTGCTGGTGGCTCCGGCTCCTGACCGATCGGTTCAGCCGTGCACGAGAGAGGGCCTGGCTTCGGCGAACAGCACCAGGCAGCCGAGGACGGTCACCAGGGTCCACGTCCATGCCGCCCGGGGCGCATCCCGAAACGTGGTGGCAACCACCGCGGCCGCCGCCCCGAGGCAGGCTGCCAGAAGCACGGCGCGGACGACCGGCGAACCACCGCCGAGGGTCCAGATGAGCACCGTGCAGGCGGACAGCAGGATGACGCCGGTGAACAGGCAGGCTCGGGCACTCATCCGCTGCGGCAGTCCGGCGATTCCGGATCGGGCGTCGTCGTCCCGGTCGGCGAGGGTGTTGATGAAGTGGGCGCCGATGCCGAGCAGGGCGGTGGCCCCCATGAGCGTCGGCCTCGGCCAAGGGTGGCCCGGGAGGCCGAGGGTCACGAAAGCGGGCAGCAACCCGAAGGACACCGCGTAGGGGAGTGGGCTCAGCACGGTGGCCTTGACGCCGGCGTTGTAGGCCCAGGCCGAACCCACGGCCACCAGGTGGACGATGGCAGCCCGCCACCCGGACAGCAGCGACAGTGGGATGCAGGCCGCGAGTGCGGCCAGCGCCGCGGCTCGCACGGTGGCCACGTCGACGGCGCCCGACGCGATCGGCTTGTCGTTGCGGCCGTTGGCCGTGTCCCGGGCAGCGTCGAACCAGTCATTGCTCCACCCTGTCGAGAACTGTCCGGCCAGCACCGCCACCGCCACGGCCACGCACCCCCTGGCGTCGCGACCCGAAAGTACGGCCAGGGCGGTGGTGACCACCGTGACCGCCACGGTGGGCTGGAAGTGGCAGGCCCTGACCAGGCCCACGAACGCCCGCCGTGGGGCGGTTGCCGGGACGGGGAGATCGGGGGGCACGGGCCACCCTACGTCCGGACCCCGGGTGGAGGCCCGTGAGCTGGGCGCGGCCCGGCCCACGGGTCTACCGTTGCCGCACGGACGGTCGTCCGGCCCCCGGAGGGGAGAACAGAGGAGCGCACCATGCTCGACATGGTCATCAAGGGTGGCACCGTGGTCGACGGGACCGGCGGGGTGCCCTTCTCCGCCGATGTCGGTATCCTCGACGGCACGATCGTGGAAGTCGGCTCTGTCAGCGACGCGGCCGAGCGGACCATCGACGCCGACGGCGCACTGGTCACGCCCGGCTGGGTCGATGTCCACACCCACTACGACGGCCAGGTCACCTGGGACGACGCGCTCGAGCCCTCGGCCTCCAACGGGGTGACCACTCTGGTCATGGGGAACTGTGGTGTCGGGTTCGCACCGGTGCGGGCCACGGACCACGACGCCCTGATCGATCTGATGGAGGGTGTGGAGGACATCCCGGGCTCGGCGCTCAGCGTCGGAATGCCCTGGGGGGCGTGGGAGACGTTCGCTGAGTACCTCGACCTGCTCGACAGTGGCCGGTACGCCATCGACATCGCCGCCCAGATCGCCCATGGCGCCGTCCGCTTCTACGTGATGGGGGAGCGTGGCGCGGCCAACGAGGACGCCACCGCCGACGACATCGCCGCCATGTCGGCCATCGTCGGCGAGGCCATGGCTGCCGGTGCCGTCGGCTTCACCACCTCGCGCACCATCGGTCACAAGGCCCGATCGGGACGGCCGGTGCCCGGCACCTACGCTCCCGACGAGGAGGTACTGGCCTTCGCCCGGGCCATGGGCAGCTCGGGCCACGGCGTGTTCGAGGCCATCGTGGCCGGGACCATCGGCACCCTCGACCGCCTGGGTGGCGAGCGGGCCAAGCCGATCGACGAGATTCCGTTGCTGGTGGCCGCGGCCCGGGAGAGCGGACGTCCGGTGACATTCACCGTGGCCCAGCTGTTCGAAGACCCCGACCACTGGCGGCTGGTCCTCGACGCGGCCGACGCGGCCAACCGCGAAGGCGCCCAGCTCCGGCCCCAGATCATCCCCCGGTCGGTGACCATCATGACCAGCCTCGACACCTACCACCTGTTCATGGGACGCCCGACCTACCGCAAGATCGCCGACCTCCCGCTGGCCGAGCGGGTGGTCGAGATGCGGCGTCCCGAGGTGAAACGGGCCATCCTGGCCGAGGAGGCGGTGGCGGACGCCACCGACTTCAGTGCTCTGGTGGTCGAGCTGTTCGGTCCGGCCCTACCGGTCACCTTCCCGCTCTGCGACCCGGTGAACTACGAACCGAACTTCGACGAGTCGGTGTGGGCCCGGGCCACCGTTCTGGGCCGTGACCCGGTCGACTACATGTACGACCTGCTGCTGGTCGACGGTGGCACGGCGTTCTACGCGCTGCTCGGTTCGAACTTCGTCAACGGAACGCTCGACGTGTGCCGCGAGATGCTCCTCGATCCCAATACCGTCACCGGCCTGGGCGACGCCGGTGCCCATGTGAACCTCATCTCGGACTGCTCGGCCTCCACCTTCCACCTGACCCACTGGGGCCGCGACCGAACGGTGGGGGACAAACTGCCAATTGAGCTCCTGGTGCACAAGCTCAGCGGGGCCAATGCCGGGCTCTACGGCTTCGCCGATCGCGGGACGGTCGCTGTCGGCAAGCGGGCCGACCTCAACGTCATCGACTTCGAGCGGCTGAGGATCTGCCCACCGGTCCTCCGCCACGACCTGCCCACCGGGGTCAGCCGGATCCTCCAACCCGCCGAAGGCTACCTGGCCACGCTGGTCCACGGCGAGGTGACCCGCCGCCACGACGCCGACACCGGTGCCCGTTCGGGACGCCTGGTCCGCGGGTCTGCCGCCTGAGGTTCACCGCACCAGACCGAAGAACGACCGGAGCTCGCCGACGTAGACCTCGGGCTGCTCGAAAGCGGCGAAGTGGCCGCCCTTGTCGAGTTCGTTCCAGTAGCGGATGTCGGTGAACCGGGTCTCGGCCCATCGCTGCGAAATGCGGATGATCTCCTTGGGGAAGATCGAGCACCCGGTCGGGACGTCGATGGTGCCCGACGCGCTCGTGAAGCTCGATTCGAAGCTCTCCCAGTAGAGGCGGGCCGACGAGGCCCCGGTTCTGGGGAGCCAGTACAGCATCACGTTGTCGAGCAGCTCGTCGCGGGTGAGGACGTGCTCGGGGTGTCCGTCGCAGTCGGTCCAGGCCCAGAACTTCTCGACGATCCAGGCGCACTGGGCGGCCGGTGAGTCGACGAGGCCGTACCCGACGGTCTGGGGTCGGGTCGACTGCTGCTTGGAGTAGCCCGACTCCGACTGTTGGTAGTGGGCCATCGAAGCGATGGCTGCGCTCTCGGTGTCGGTCAGGTTCTCGAAGGAGAGCGACGACGGCGATACCACCGGCATGTTGAGGTGGATGCCGACCAGGTGGTCCGGGTCCGAACGACCGAGCTGAGTGGTGACGGCTGAGCCCCAGTCGCCACCCTGGGCCCCGTAGTGGTCGTAGCCGAGGCGGGCCATCAGCTCGGCCCAGGCCGATGCCGTCCGATCGACACCCCAGCCGGTCGATGTCGGTTTGCCGCTGAACCCGAAGCCCGGAAGCGACGGGCACACCACGTGGAACGCGTCCGCCGCGGAGCCTCCGTGGGCCACCGGGTCGGTCAGCGGGCCGATGGCCTTCTCGAACTCGACCACCGAGCCGGGCCAACCGTGGGTGATGATCAGGGGCAGGGCGTCGGCATGGGGAGACCGGACGTGCAGGAAGTGGATGTCGAGACCGTCGACCTCGGTGAGGAACTGGGGGTGGGCGTTGAGCCGGGCCTCGGTGGTCCGCCAGTCGTAGGAGTCGGCCCAGTGGCCGCAAAGCTCGCGCAGGTAGGCGAGAGGGATCCCCTGGGTCCAGTCGTCGACGGTCTCCGACTCGGGCCACCGGGTGTTCCGCAGCCGGTCACGGAGGTCGCCCAGCTCCCCCTCGGGAATGTCGATGCGGAACGGGCGGATCTCGGCGGTCATGGCGTCACTGTAGGACGGGACCCCCGCCGGGCGGGGCACGTGTCCGGGCCTACACCCGGACGGGGAACACGGGCAGGCGTCGGTCGATGGGTCGTGCCTGCGGGAGGGCCCCGACCCTGGCCGGGCCTTGCAGCCGGGTACGCCGGCCCACGTGTCGGCTTGCGGCTGAGTGGGACCGCTCGCACGGCAACCGATCCATCACGCAATCCTCATGGTTCGGGCACGGTTCCCTCATGGGTGGCGTGCAGGATCGTCATCAGTGGCAGACGTCACGAGTTCCTCGCTAAGGAGAACCCCATGCTGAAGAAGCTCCTCGTCCCCGTGGTGATGAGCGGTGCGGTGGTCGGGGCGTTGGCCCTGGGCACCACCGCGTTTGCCGGGACATCGGCTCCGACTGCTTCCCCTCACCTCGCCTCCACCGGGGCCCACGCCGGCAAGGGGGCGGCCCGTGTCTGGCTGAAGACCCACCGCAAGGAGCTGCGCCGCGCCGGGGTGACCATCAGTGCCACGACCATCGGGATCACCCCCCAGGCACTGGCCGCCGACGTGAAGGCGGGATCCTCGGTGGCCGACGTGGCCGGCCAGCACAATGTCAGCGTCGCCGCGGTGGTCGGGGCTCTCGACAGTGCGGCCACCGCCAAGGTGAACCAGGCCGTGGGCAACCACCGGCTCACCCAGGCCCGGGCCACGAAGATCGAGGCCAGGCTTCCCGGCCTGCTCACGAAGTGGGTCAACCACACGTTCTGACCGCCTGTAGAAGATGACCGCGGTCGGGCCGGTGGTGGCCAGCGTGCACCCCTGATCCGGTTCGGATCCCCGGCGGGCTCCGGTCGGCGGCCGTACGCTGGCCCCGGTCGACCCCCCGGGAGGATCCGTGCAGTTCACCGTGACCGAGACGATCGCCGCACCACGTGACGAAGTCGTGCGGACCCTCGGCGACCCCGGCTACTACGCCAGCATGGGCGACGCCTCCTCGTCGGTGCGGGCACCGGAGCTGCTGTCGGCGTCCATCGACGGAGGTTCGTTGCGCGTCCGTGTCCGCTACGCCTTCGCCGGGACCATCAGCGGTCCGGCGGCCATGGTGGTGGACATCGACAAGCTGACCTGGGTCATCGAGACCGAGTTCGACACCATCACCCACACCGGCACCCTGGTGGTGGTGCCTGACCATTATGAGGGGATGCTCCGGTGCCGGGGCACCCTGGCCCTGGCCGAGTCGGGGAGTTCGACCATCGAAACGGTGGCCGGCACGCTCGAGGTCAAGGTCCCCCTCGTCTCGGGGGCGGCCGAGAAGGCCATCTACGGTGGGTTCACCCGTCAGCTCGAGCTCGAGGCGGCCGCCCTGGCCGACTGGTGCGCCCGCTGACATCCGGCACCGACGTTCCGGAAGTGGTCGGGACGGAGCGGAGTGCGGCCGTTCAGCTCGCGGCGAAGTAGGGCTGGTCGCATCGGTACCCGTGGGTGGTCCCGGCGATCGGGGGGTCGTCCATCCGGACGAACCGACCGCCCTGCAACTGGCCCAGGACGTAGCAGGTGATCGGGACCTTCTTGGCTGGGTCGCTGACCGGAATGAGGTTCCCACTGTCGAACGCGGTGATCCCGCGCAACGCCTGCAACAGCGATCCGCGGCTGGGGTCGGTCCCGGCACGACGCAGGGCCTGGGTGAACAGCTCGGCGTTCAGCCAACCCTCGAAGGTAAACAGGTCGGCGTTGAACCCGGGTGCCGTCTTCGCCACCCAGGTGTCGAAGGTCGAGACAGCCGGGATGGCCGGTACGTCCTCGCCCAGGTAGAAGGCGGACTGCTGCTCGAAGAACGCCCCGTCGACGGCGGAGGGACCGCCCGAGTTGGCGACGAGCACGGAACTGTAGGCCGGGGCGCCGAGCACCACGGTCGGGTGGAAGTTCTGCTGGACGAGGTCCTTGAGGAACGCCGAGGCATAGTTCTGAGGCATCTGCTCGAGGAACACGATCTGGACCCCGGCATTGCGCATGGCCACCACCTGGGCCGTGAAGTCCGTCTGGGTCGGGGGCAGCGCCGGCGAGTACACGACGTTGTAGCCCTCGTGCACCATCGCCTGCTTCTCGTAGTTCCAGGCCAGCACGGTCGAGGGTAGGTCAGCGATGACCGTGGCGGTGTGCGAGATCTCGGAGGGGAACCGTTTGGCGAAGTAGACGAGCGTGCCGAGCGGCCACCCCTGGCCGGTCGGCATGGCGCTGAACGTGGTCGGCAGCTTGCGGGTCACCGGATCGAGCGACTCGGACACGTTGGGGAACCCCGGATTGGCGGCCAGGATGGTGCCGCCGAAGCCGTCCTCGAGCGAGACGTCCCCGACGATGGCGAAGTCGTCGTCGACCGCCTGCTGGGTCAGTTGCTTGTTCGTGGCCCCATTGAACTGGTCGTCCTCGCCTTGGACGACGAGTTTCCGGCCATTGACCCCACCGGCCGAGTTGACGTAGGCGGCGTAGGCCTGGGCCCCGACCAGGGCGCCCTTGAACAGGCCGGCGGTCTGGGTGGAGATATTGGCCACCGTGACCGAGGTGGGCGTCACCCCGGTGTGGTTGCTGAAGGCCGACGCCGGGATCGGGTCGGAGGACGCCGTCACTGTCCCCGAGCTGGCGGTCGACGAGCAGGCGGCCAAGGTGATGGTCACGGCGAGTACCCCGAGGGCGGGCACCGATCGACGGCCGAGACGACTGGCGTGGACGCGCATGGACTCCTCCCCCTCCGCCGGTCGCCCGGCTGGATCCTTCCCCGCCGAGACGGTAGTGGCCCGGGACAATCCGTGCCGGCGGGGGGGATTGGGCCCTCCGCCGGAGGGGTCGAGGTGGGCGACGCTCAAGCTTTGCGCCGAGGTGCCGATTCATCAGGGAACAGTTCCCTGCGGAGGTGACCACCATGAGCCAGACAGACGCATTCAGGACCTGCCCGTACTGTGCCGCGGAGGACGTGCCCATGCTCGTCGTCTACCCGCGCCTGGTATCCGGGTCCTCCACGAGCTGGAAGTGCCGGTCGTGTGCCCAGTACTGGTCGGACGACCAGACGGTGCTGCTCCGGGCCTCCTGACGTCGAGCGGTCCGAAGGACGTCGGACGTCCCGGGTTCAGCCGGTGGCGAACTCGTCGCCCCTGCGCATCAGCAGGTGCACGACCTCGTACATGGTCCGGAGCGTCTCTTCAGCCTCGTCGTCCGTGGTACCCAGGAACGGGCCGAATGCCGCGTTGCCCATGGTGTAGGTGAGGAAGAGGTTGGCGCAGACGGGCAGGTACCTGCCCTCGAGCCCGAAAATGAGGGAGATCGCCTCCTCGACCGCGGTGACGATCGGTGGCTTGCCCGACGGCATGGTACTTGCCGGGACGTTTCGTCCGGTCAGGTAGCGGTAGACCTTGAACCACAGGGCCACCTCGGGATTGGACGTGATCCGGTTCAGTTGGTTGCCGGGCTGATCGAACTGCATGATCGACTCGCCGCCCCGGACCAGGACGCTGATCCGCAGGCCGAGCTCGTCGGCCACGGCGGCCAGCAGACCGTCCCGACCGCCGAAGTAGCGAGAGATGTAGTTGGTGGCCGTGCCGGAGGCGTCGGCGATCATCCGGCTGGTGATGTTGTCGACCTCGTGGGCGCGGAGCAGTTCGATGGTGGCGGCGATCATCCGCTTCTCGTTGGCGATCTGGATGGTCAGGCGCCGCTTGGGCGCCACCGATCCGATCTCGCCGTCCCCAGCAACTACCGCCATGGGATGGACTGTACCCCTGGCCAGGGCGGAATCGGCGGTGCCGTGCACCCCACCGGTCGATTCACCGGGATGCTCCGGCCCCCCGTGGCTACCGGTCGCGCTTCATCCTCCGTAGCGGCGGGCGGCAGCCACCCAGTCGGTGGCGATGGCCTGCCGGGCCGCGGACAGGGTCACGCTCCCCGAGCACACCAGTTTCCGCAGTGTGTTCTCCAGCTCGTCCTTGTCGTTGTGGGTGGACGTGGCCCCCGGGTCGTCGTTGGGCTCGAGCCACAGGTTGGCCGCGTCGTTGGGGTCGCCGCCGAGCTCGAGCGGGATCAGGTGGTCGTACTCGGCCGTTGTGAACGAACCGTTATAGCCGTAGGCCAGTGCGGACCCCGCCTTCTCGGGCCCGGTGACGCTGACCGGCGGTCGCACGGTGGCCGTCCATCCGGGCTGGCAGATGGTGGTGGCGATGTCCGCCTGGGTGACCTGGGGGTTGACCGCCCCGGGTGTGCACCTCGGGTCGGGCAGGGGGTCGACCCCCAGGTAGCGGTAGTGACAGGTGCCCGGTGCGGGCTGGGACTGGACCGAATAGGAGGCCAAAAGACCGGGTCCGGTGGGGATGGACGGTGGGGGCGGGGTCGTCGTCGGTGTCGCGGCCTCCGGGGACGCGGTAACGGGGGAGGTGGATGCCACAGCCGCCGTCGTAGCGGTACCACACGCGGCGGCGCCCAGACATGTCAGTGCGGACAGTGCCGCCAGGGCTCGGCGCCGCCGCCCGGTGTTCCGGGTCACGCGTCGGGGTAGTGGATGGTGGCGTCCGATCCGCGATTGGTCGACGCGATGGTGATTCCGTTCGGCAGCGCGTCCTTCAGCTCCTGGACGTGGCTGATCACCCCGACCATCCTGCCGCCGTCCTGGAGCGAGCGGAGGACCTCGATCACCGTGTCGAGCGAGTCCCCGTCGAGCGACCCGAAGCCCTCGTCGACGAACAGGGCGCCGATGGAGTAGTTGGACCCGGCCGACACCACGTCGGCCAGTCCGAGGGCAAGGGACAGGGCGGCCATGAACGTCTCGCCGCCCGAGAGGGTGGTGGCGGGCCGGGACTGCCCGGTCTCGGCGTCGCGGACCGAGATGTCGAGCCCCCAGGGCCGCCGGCCGTCGGCGTGCTCGCCGCTCAGGTCCAGCGCGTACCGGCCGTTGGTCATGGTGTGCAGGCGCCGGTTGGCATGGGCCAGCACCTGGCGGAGGTAGTAGGCGAGGACCCAGTTCTTGAGGGACAGCCGTGAGGTGTCGGGTCCGCTGCCGAGTCCGGCACACAGTCCGGCCAGGGTGTCGGCTTCCTCCTTGGCCACCAAGGCCGCGGCGATGAGTTCGGACCTCTCACCCAGCCCGGTGGCTGCTGCGTCGACCGACTCGAGGCGGGCCACCATGGCCGCCGCCCGGCCCACCAGGTCGTCGTGGGCCGCTGCTGCGTCGCGCTCGGCTTCGACGGCGGGTGCCGGATCCGGCTCTTCCTCCGGCCCCCCGTCGGCCACGTAGGCGTCGATGCGTGCAGTGACCTCGCGCCGGTGCTCGGCCCGGTGGGCCAGCTCGAGTTTGGTCGCCTCCATCTGTCCGGGCGTCCGGGCCCACTGCTCGAGCGCGGCCGGCTCGTCGACGCCGAACTCGGTCATGGGGCCCGCCAGGGCGACCAGGTGCTCGGCCCGGGCCGACCCGGCCGATGCCAGCGACTCGAGGTTGGTCGCCAGGGAGTCGATGGCCGCGGCCAACGATGCCAATCGGGTCGCCCGGTCGGCTGTGGAAGCGAGCGCACCGTGCTCGTTCACGAACGCGTCCCGGTCGGCCGTCCACCGGGACCGCCGCTCGGCCAGCGCGCCCGACAGGCCGTCGAGGAGGGAGCGCTGTCGGGCGATGTCATCCACCATGGTCGCCTCGAGGGCGACCAACCGCTCCACCTCGGCGCGTTGGGCGGCCTGGTCGGCGGCCGCCACCTCGATCGCTTCGAGCGCGGTCCGGGCAGTGGCCAGCTTGCCGTCGAGGCCCGGGACGTCGTCGACCACGGCGATCGACTCGAGAGTGCCCCGGGCCTCCCCCAGCTGGACCTCGAGGCGGTGGCGCTCTTCACCCCGGGCGACCGACCCCGCCTCAGCGGCGTCGAGCTCGTCGTCGCCGGGTGCATCGGCGGTGAGCGTGGCCGGGTCCGGATGGTCGGTGGCTCCACAGGTCGGGCAGGGCCGACCGTCGACCAGGTGCTCCGCCAACCGACCGGCCAACCCGGCTTGCCACGTCCCACGCAGCTCGATCAGGCGCGCCGCGGCCTGCTGATCGGCCGTGGTCGCCGACGCGAACTGATCGCCGAGTCGGGCCAACCGCTGCTCGGCCTCGTTGCGGGCGCGCAGCGCGGCTCGGTCGCGCTCGAGTCGCTCGACGACGGCCACCGCCTCGGGCCGGGCGCCCACCCGGTCAGCGGAGGCGGCCGACGCGGCCTCGGCGGTCTGGCGCAGCACGGTGGTTACTGCCTTGGCTTCGGCGGTCACAGCGAGGGCGGTGGTGCGGGCGGTGAGGTCGGCCTCGTCCGACTCGAGGACCCTGAACCTGGCCTCGAGGTCGCCGAAGGCGGCGTCGGCCAGTTCCAGGGCGGTGGCGTCAGTGGCGACGCCGGCGGCGAGGCGGGCGGCGGAGGCGGGAGTGTCAAGGGCGGAGGCGTCGTAGGTGTCGACCCAGTGGGCGTCGACGACGGTCCGTAGGCCCTCCTGCCCGGCTGTCAACGTCGCCTCGCGCATCACGGCCTCGCGCCAGCCACCCAACGTGCCGCCCAGGGTCGCCACCTTGGCGGCACGGTCGAGATCCCGGGCCGTGTTCACATCGGCAGCCTCCTGCTCGGGGAACGCCCGTGCCCCGTCCGTGTCGACCAGCCACTGGCGCCACCGGACGATCCGGACCTCGACTTCGGCCCTCCATGACCGGGTGGCCTCGCGACGGGTAGCGGCCAGATCCCGCGAAGCCACGGTGGCCTTCAGCAGTGCCTCCAGCCCGGCGCGTACCTCGTTCAGGTTGTCGAGGTCGACGGCGCCGACCTCCGCCGGGCCGGCGTCGCCCGGAGCGGAAGCATCCCCGCTGCCCTCGGTCGACGGCCCGTCAGGTGCGAGGTCCATGAATGCGGCTACCTCGGCGTTCATCCGGTCCATGGTGGCGGCCCGGTCCCGGGTGAGCGCCTCAAAGGCCTCCCGGCGCTCGGCGGCCAACTGGCGGAGGGCCTCGGTGGTCCGGATGTACACGTCCACCGGGAACAGCTTGGCCAGCAGGTCGGCCCGCTCCTGCGTCTTGGCTTTCAGGACCTCTTCGAACTTGCCCTGGGGGATCAGCACGACTTGCTCGAACTGGGCCTTGTCCAGTCCGACCAGCTCGGCGATCCGATCGCCGACATCACGCTTGCGGGTGACGGCGGAGCCCGACACCCCGGCCTCCTCCAGCACCACCGTCGAGGCGTCCTCGACGGTCCCTGAGGCCGACCGGCTACTCGGCCGGGACTGCGCAGGCGTCCGGGTGAGCACCCAGTGCCGCCCGTCGGCTTCGAACTCGAGGGTGACAGCGGTCGTAACGCCGCGGTCGGCGAACTGGCTGCGGATGTGGCTGTTCACCCGGAATCCGGGCAGGTCGTCGTAGAGCGCGTAGACGATGGCGTCGAAGATGGTCGACTTGCCCGCACCGGTCGGCCCGGTGATCGAGAACACCCCGTGGCGCCCGAGCCGGGCGAAGTCGATGGCGAACTCGCCGGCGTAGGACCCGAACGCCTGCAGCCGGAGGGCGAGAGGCCTCATGGCCGGGACTCACTTTGGGTGGCGGCGAGCGCGGCGGCCAGGGCGTCGAGAACCAGCGCACGCTCGGAATCGACCGGTGGCCGGTCCCGGACCTCCTCCAGGAACTCGAGGATGACGTCCTCGTCGGAACGGTCCTCGATGGGAGGGCCCGTGGCGCCGAAGTCGACCATTGCCCCCGTGCTCGGGTTGTCGTAGCGGAGGCTGACCGCGTGGGGGAAGCGGGCCCGTAAGCGCTCCATCGGCTGGGTCTGGACATTGTCGTCGGTCAGCCGGGCCGCCACCCAGTGTCCGCGGAATCGTTCGTGGGCGGGGTCGGTCAGCAGGTCCTGAAGCGTCCCGGTGAGGATGGTGACCTTGCGGCCGACGGGCACCGGCACGGTGCTGACGTCGCCGATCCTGCCACCGGTGACCTCGAGCAGGCGGACCGACTTCGGGTGATCCTCGCTGAAGGAGTAGGGAAGGGGCGAGCCCGAGTACGCGACGGTGTCGCTCCCACCGATGCGCTGGGGACGGTGGAGGTGCCCGAGTGCCACGTAGTCGAAGCCACCGAGCACGGCCGGGTCCACCTGGTCGGCACCCCCGATGGCCAGTGTGCGCTCCGATTCGGATAGCCCGGCACCCGAAACGTAGGCGTGGGCGACGGCGATGGCGGGCATGGGGTCGAGGGCGGCCAGTGCGGCCCGGCCAGCATCGAGGGCGTCGGCCAGCACGTTCTGGTGGGTGGCCGGACGGACGGTCCCGTCGTCGGCCGGGTGGGGGGCTGTGGCCACGTGGGGGTCGAGGAACGGGACCGCCACCAGCGCCACGTGCTCGTCTCCGGCTGTCACGACCCGCGGGACGGGTGGGCGCCGGTCGTCGGCGAACACGTGGACCCCGCCGAGGGCCTGCCGTCCGGCGCCGAAGCCGAGTCGTCGTGCGCTGTCGTGGTTGCCCGAGATCATGGCCACCTGGGCACCGGCGGTACACAGTGCGTCGAGGCCACCGTCGAGGATCGCCACCGCGTCCTCGGATGGCTGAGAGCGGTCGTAGACGTCGCCGGCCACCACCACCAGGTCGACCCGCTCGGCGGCCACCAGTTCGGCCAACCAGGTGAGGAAGGACCGCTGGTCGTCCTCTAGAGACTCGCGCTCGAACCGCCGGCCGATGTGCCAGTCGCTCGTGTGGATGATCCTCATGGCCTTGCCTCGCGCACGCCGACAGACTGCCAGACGGCTGTGCCGTCGACCTGACCCGGCCGCCGACCGGTCCGTTTGTTCAGAGGCAGGCGTAGAGAGCGTCGATGAGCGACCGGTTCCGGGTGGACTGCCAGCGGGGGATGACGTGGTTCATGACGTACCCGAACGCCACGCCGGCGTCGGGGTCGGCGAAGCCGACCGCGCCGCCGGTCCCGAAGTGGCCGAAGGACGACGGATTGGGGCCGAACGGGCGCCTTGAGGTGGTCGGTGTGAACCCGAGCCCGAAGGTGGCCTCCTCGTCGAGTACCGGGCAGTAGCCCACCGACTGGGCGGATGTGGCCTCGGCCAGCAGGCCCGGTGAGAGCAGGCGGCCCGGCTCCAGCAGGGCCCGGTAGATGCGGGCCACCCCAGCGGCCGTGGCGTGGGTATTGGTCGACGGAATTTCGGCCGACCGCCACGCAGCGGTGTTCACCACGCCCATCGAGGAGTATCCCGGCGGGTTGACGTAGCCCATGTTCACCATCAGATCGTCCCCTGTCATCCCGGTGTAGTCCACCACCGGCGTCGAATCACCGAACGCCCAGATCACGTCGGCACAGCGGACCTGCTCCCGCGCCGGTAGACCGCACCAGACGTCGGCGCCGAGCGGCCCGGCCAGTGCTGCGAGGCGGGCGCCCGGCAGGTCGCCCTCCACCCGTCTGACCAGCTCGCCCACCAGGTGGCCGTAGGTGTTGGTGTGGTAGGCGTGGCGGGTTCCCGGCTCCCACCAAGCCTCGGTGGCGGCCAACGCGGTGGTCATGGTGTCCCAGTCCCACAGGTCCTCGTCGGTCAGCGGCCGGCGGATGGCGGGCACCCCTGCCCGGTGGCACAGGGCATGGCGGACCGTGGCGCCCGCCTTGCCGCCCCACCTGAACTCGGGCCACACCGAGGCCACCGGGTCGTCGAGGCCGAGCCGACCGTGGTCGACCAGCTGCAGTGCCAGGAGTGCGACCAGAGCCTTGCCGACCGAGTACACGTCGACCAGGGTCTCCGGCCCCCACTCGCGGGTCAGGGCCGCATCGGCCCACCCGCCGACCAGGTCGACCGCCAACGCGCCGTCGACGAAGACGGCCACCGCGGCGCCGACCTCCCCCTGGTCGGCGAAGTTGTCCCGGAACGCGTCGCCCACCGCGGCGAACCGACCGTCACACCGGCCCGAGACGGGGACATCGTCCAGGGTGTGCCCCCGGTCGACGTCGTTCATTGATTCTCGGAGGTGAGGAAGGCTTGGATGTCGGGCAGGGCCGCCGGGTCCTGGACGAAGAATGCGTGACCACCGTCGTAGGCGTGGAGCTCAGCTCCGCGGATCTTCGAGGCGATGGCTTCCGAGTTGACCATGGGGGCGATCGGGTCGAACCGCCCGCAGCCGACGAACGTGGGGCAGTCGACCGCCCCGAGCCGGTCCCAGACGTCATGGCCGCGTCGAGCCTCGAGCTGGGCCCGCCGACCGGCCAGGACCGCCGGACCCTCGTCGATGTCGCGGCGGACCATGAACTCGACGAAGGCCCGGTCGCCGGGATGGGCGTCGAGCCATGCGTCGTCGAACCGGTCGTCGAGCAGGGTCCGCCGCACGGCTGCCCGACTGTCGGGGTCGAGTTCCTCGAGCTCGTGGAGCGGATAGGACGAACCGCCGGCCCCACCTGGGGACGTGCACAGGAGGGCGAGCCGCTCCACCCGACCAGGGGAGGTGACGGCTAGTTCCTGGGCCACCATTCCACCGAAGCTGACGCCGACCACCCGGGCGCTGTCCCAGCCGAGGGCATCGAGCAGTCCGAGGACGTCGGCCGCGCAGGTGGCCATGCCATAGGGCCCGGGAGCGGGCCCAGACGCGCCGAGTCCCCGCTGGTCGAAGGCGAGCAGGGTGACCCCCCGGCCGACCAGGTCGAGGAGGGGCCGTCCGGATTCCATCGTCATGCCTGAACCGTTGAGCAGCACCAGACGCGGTCCCGAGCCGGACAGCTCATAGGCCAGGTCGACCCCGTTGACGTAGGTGGTGGGCATGGGAACCTCGACTTTGCAGTCAGCGTGACGGTACAGCGCGCCGATCGGCCCGGCCCAGCCTTGCACGCCGGTCAGCCGGAGGGGTTGGTGCCGGAGTCGCCGATGTCGTCGGGACCCGGGCGACCGGGCACCCACCCTGTCGATCCGTCCTACAGTGCCGCCATGACTTTGGAGCGATTCGATGGAAAACACGTGCTGCTGACGGGAGGCGCCTCCGGTATCGGCCGGGCGACGGCCCTCCGGCTGGCCGCCGAGGGTGCGGCCGTGGTGGCCGTCGACGTCAATGCCGCAGCACTCGACGGGGTGGCCGCCGAGGCTGCCGGACTGTCCGGCTCGATCGTGACCCGCCCGGGCGACGTGTCCTCCGAGGACGGGGTCAAGGCCATCGTGTCGGGAGCCGTCGACACCCTCGGCTCGCTCGACGTGGTGGTCAACGTGGCCGGGGTGCTGTCGTTCGGCCACTCCCACGAGCTCACTCTCGACGAGTGGAACCGGCTCATCGGCATCAACCTGACCGGAACCTTCCTGATGTGCCGCGAGTCGCTGCCCCACCTGCTGGCCACCAAGGGCAATATCGTCAACATCGCTTCGACGGCCGCCCACGCCGGCCAGCCCTGGGCCCTCGCCTACAGCGCGTCCAAAGGCGGCGTGCTGGCCATGACCCGGGAGCTGGCCGTCGAGTACGCCAAATCCGGCCTGCGGTGCAACAGTGTGAGCCCCGGCGCGATCGACACGCCCATTACCGCCTCGTTCGAGGTGCCTGAGGGGGCGAATCCCAAGCTGATCAACCGGGTGATGCCACTCGGTGCATTCGGTACGCCGGAGGGGATCGCCGCCACCATCGCCTACGTCGCCTCCGACGAGGCCTCCCACATGAACGGGGCCGACATCCGCGTCGACGGGGCCACCCTGTCCTGAGTGACGCCGCCGGCGGCTCCCGCCGGTCGGCTCAGCTCCCGAGGGTCGAGCGTCCGTCGGTTGCCCACCACTCGGCGGTCAGCTTGATCCCGGCGATGGACGCCCGGGGGATGAGCTCCTCGAAAGAACGCTTGTAGCCGGTGTGGAGGATCTTCCACTCGCCGTCCCGCTTCACGTAGCGGTCCTCGTAGAAGGCCGCCCCCTGGATGGTCAGGCCGAAGTCCGTGAGGATGACCGTGTCCTCGAGGGCCCAGGTGCCGGTGGCCTCGTCGACACCGACCAGGTCGATCTCCGGGTGGTGGCACCGGTGGCTCGACAGGAAGGTGGTGGCGCCCATCGATTCGCGGCAGAAGACCATGATGTCGGCCCGGTTCGAGAACTCGTAGAGCCCGCCGCCGTACCGGGCGGTGGCCTCGGGCACGAAGCAGGACTCCAGCAGGTCCCACAGCTTCTGGTCGATGCTCCGCAGGTAGCGGTACTTCAGGCGCTTGATCAGCTCCAGCTCGACGAGGTCCTCGGGTGTCATCGCAACTCCTGTGTGGGTTCGTGGTACTGATCCCGCCATCAGCGGGACCGGCAAGGGCAGGTGGGTCGGAGGGTCTCCCTCAGCGGATGGCGCCGACCCCGGGAATCAGCGGTAGGTCCAGGGCGGTCACCCAACCGGCCGGCAAC
Source organism: Acidimicrobiales bacterium (assembly GCA_036513075.1). Lineage (GTDB taxonomy): Bacteria > Actinomycetota > Acidimicrobiia > Acidimicrobiales > RAAP-2 > Bog-756. Next base: position 2,151 of record DATBZS010000082.1, on the reverse strand, counting down.
TCGTTGACGTAGGGCACCGCGTTGAGGGCCCGGAGTCCGGTGGCCAGGCAGCCGGCTGCCGCGGCATCACGCCCGGAGCCGTCGGTGAACCGGAAGGCCGTCTCCTGGGTGATGGACGGGGTGCCGTCGACCACCACGCGGTACACGTCGTTCTCGGTGCCCCGAGGCCAGTCGGGGGCGGCGTCCTGGCCCACCCGGTTGATGTGCTCGAGACAGATGCGGGCCTGGCCACCGATGATGCCGTTGATGGTGAATCGGATCGCCGCCACCTGGCCGGGTTCGATGGTCCCCTTGGCCGTGGTGATGGCGGTCGGGGTGACCCACTTCTCCCAGGTCGAGGTGATGCTGTCGAGCTCGACGCCGAGGGCGTGCGCCATCATGGGCACTGTGCCACCCCACGACATGGCCAGGATCTCGGTGTGCTCGAGCATGGGGACGTACTCCGGGGGCATGCCGATCCCCATCTCCACCTCATAGTCGCCCTCGTAGTTGATGTAGTCGAGGATCTCGAGGGCTCGGACCTGGCGGACCTCGCTGCACAGGCCCATCAGGGTCATGGGGAACAGGTCGTTGGCGAACCCGGGGTCGATGCCCGTGGTGAAGCACGAGGCACCGCCGGCCTCGCACGCCTCGGTGATGGGGTCGATCCACGAGGGCGGGTTCTGGGTCATGTGTGGCCACACCCACGGGGTCATGGCTGTCGAACACACGTCGATCCCACCCCGCAGGAAGGCACCGATCTGCGCGATGTTGACGTCGGCCTTGGCCGCCGTCGGCCCGTAGTGCACGAGCGCGTCGGGGGCGAGGTCGATCAGGGCGTCGATGTCGTCGGTGGCGAGGATCCCGATGGGTTCGTCCCCACAGATCAACCCGACGTCCTTGCCCACCTTGTCCGGATTGGACACCCCGACGCCGACCAGCTCGAACAGCGGGTGCTTCACGATCTCGGGGATCACCATCCGCCCCACGAACCCGGTACCCCAGACGGCGACCCGCTTGGGGGCGCTCACCGGAACATCTCACCCGAGTTGACCAGCAGGTACTGACCGGTGACGGCCTTGGCATGGTCGGAGGCAAAGAAGGCGACCACGTCGGCCACCTCGCCGTCCTCGGTCATCCGACGGAGGGGGAACTTGCCCACCACGTCGTCGAGGGCCTGGTCGACTGTCTTGTCCTCGTTCTTGGCCCGCCAGTTCATGAGCATCTCGACCGGAGGACCCCACATCCACGAGGGGATCACCATGTTGCAGCGGATGTTGTCCGGCCCGAGCTCGTCACACAGGTAGTACATGGCCGACAGCAGGGCGCTCTTGGACGCCGCATACCCGCCCTGGGGCATCTGCGGGGCGAACATCGACTGTGACCCGATGAGGACCACGGCCCCGCCGCCGCTCTCCCGCATGGCCGCCGCCGCGGGACGGATGACGTTGATAGCCCCGAGCACGTTGGTCTCGAAGGCGGACCGCCAGTCCTCGAACTTCATGTCGTAGAGCCCGCCCCAGGCGTTCTCGAAGGCGGCCACCTGGACCAGGGCGTCGACGGTGCCGAAGCGCTCCTTGGCCAGCACCACCAGGGCGTCGCACGAGTCGGCGTCGGTGATGTCGGTCACCTGGGAGGCCACCCGCTCACCGCTCGGGTCGAGCTCACCGGCGATGGTCGCCAAGGCATCGGCGGATCGGGCGGCGATCACCACGTTCGCTCCGTCGCGCAGGGCGGAGGCGGCGCACTCCCGTCCGAGTCCTCCGCCCACGCCGGTCACCAGTACGGTCTTGCCTTCGAGAATCATCGCACTCGTCTATCGGGTCGGAACCGTGGGTGTCAATCGAGCGACCGGCCATGCCGATTCTCTGACCGGCCCGCACACGGCCCCATCCGGTGAGCGTGGGTCCCGCCTTTTGGGACCTTCGCCCCTGTCTGGCGTTGGCGGGAAGGGTGACGATGACTAGGTGTCCAGCGCTGGCACGCCCGCACCGAGAAAATGGACCACATGCATCTGACACTGACCGAGGACGAGGCCACCGAGCTGCGTGACCTGTTGGACGGGTCGCTCGGGGACCTGTCGACTGAAATTGCCGATACGGACAATCCGGGCTATCGGGTGGGGCTCAAGTCTCGGCGGGTGCACCTCCAGGCCGTGCGGGCCCAGCTGGA
>DATBZS010000081.1:0-2139 GCA_036513075.1 Acidimicrobiales bacterium | reverse complement strand
TCCTCGTTTCTGGTGGCTTTCTCTGTCCGAACATATGGGGGATGGGTGGCCAGCGCTTCACAACGATGCAGGTATGCCGAAGTGAGTTGGCGGTCCTCGTTCTTCTACCTCCTGCGACGATATCAGGCGATGAAATCGCGGTGGCCGGCCGGCCGTCGGGTCGTGGCCACGCTCGGCCTCCCCATTCCGACGTCCTTCCAATTCCGACGTCCTTCCCCGCTGTGGCGCTTCGCCGCCGAAACGGAGGGCCCGCCATCTGGGATACTGCATCCGGCGTTCATGTGAAGTGCGGCGCTTGAGGCCCATGAAGTAGCGAGGAGGGCCGTGGAGTTCAATCTTGCCGATCTTTTCGAGAGCGCGGTTGACCACCTGGGGTCCCAGACGGCGATGGTGTCGGGCGCTCGCAGGCTGAGTTACACCGACTTGGACCAGCGCGCCAACCGCCTTGCCCACTACCTCGAACGTGCCGGCATCGGCCCCGGCGATCGTGTCGGCCTCCAGCTGGCCAACGGCAATGAGTACATCGAGGGAATGCTCGCATGCTTCAAGATCCGGGCCGTGCCGATCAACGTGAACTACCGCTACGGGGCCGGCGAGCTGCAGTACCTTTTCAAGGACGCGGCTCTGGTCGGCCTCATCTTCCACAGCCGGTTCTCCCCGGCGGTGACCGGTGCCCTCGGTGCCATGCCCGAGACACGTGTATTACTGGAGGTCCCCGATTCCCGAGGCCAGGGTGGCCTGGCTGACGACTACGAGTCGGCGATCGGGTCAGCGCCTCCCATCCGCGATTTCCCCCCGCGCCGCGCCGACGATCTCTACTGCGTCTACACCGGGGGAACGACCGGGATGCCCAAGGGCGTGCTCTGGCGCCACGAGGACATCTTCTTCACCGCCATGGGCGGCGGCGACCCCTTTTCGCTGGGGAACCACATCTCCTCTCCCGAGGAGCTGGCCGATCGGGTCCTGCATCCCGGTCTCACCGCCCTCGCCATCCCCCCGTTCATGCACGCAGCCGGGCACTGGTTGGCATTCTCCACCATGTTCGGCGGCGGGAAGGTCGTCACGATCGAGGGAGGCGTCTTCGACCCGTCCGAGGTGTGGCGGCTGGTGGAGGCGGAGGAGGTCAACGCGGTGGTGGTCGTCGGAGACGCCATGGCCCGCCCGCTGCTCGACCAGTTGGCGGCCGATCCCGGCCGCTACGACCTCTCGTCGCTGATGGCCGTGGGCTCCGGCGGTGCGGTGCTCTCCCCGTCGACCAAGGCGCAGCTGGCGGAACTCCTCCCCGGACGGGTCGTCGCTGACCTCTACGGGTCCTGCGAGACCGGCCAGATCGGTGGTGAGGCACCGCCCGAGGATCCCTACGGTCCGCCTCGTCTGCGGGTGGACGAGCGCACCGACGTGCTCGATGCCGATCTCGAGCCGGTGCAGCCCGGTTCCGGTGTGGTCGGGCACCTGGCGAGGGGTGGCCACGTCCCGATCGGCTACCTGGGTGACCCGGCCAAGTCGGCGACCACGTTCGTCGAGCACCGGGGGCAGCGCTGGGCACTCCCCGGAGATCTGGCGACGGTGCAGGCCGATGGGACCATCGTCGTGCTCGGCCGCGGCTCGCTGTGCATCAACACCGGAGGGGAGAAGGTCTTCCCCGACGAGGTGGAGGCCGCGTTGAAGGGCCACCCCGACGTCGGCGACGCCATCGTGGTCGGCGTGCCCGACGCTCGCCTCGGCGAGCGGGTCGTCACCCTGGTGCAGCCCAGGCCCGGATGCCACATTGATCCGGAGATGGTCCGCCGGCACGCTCATGACCGGCTGTCCGGGTACAAGGTGCCACGAGAAGTCATCGTCGTCGACGAGATGGTCCGTTCACCGAGTGGCAAGCCGGACTACCCCTGGGCGCGATCGGTCGCCCAATCGGCATCCGGCCACGGGACCGAGGGCTGAGGGGATTCCGATGCAGCGAATGGCCGGGATGGACGCAGCTTTCCTGTACATCGAGACGCCGACCATGCACATGCACGTCGTCGGGGTGCTGGTGCTCGACCCGGCCGGAAGCCCGGGTGGGTTCGGCATCGACGCGGTGACTCAGGTGATGGCCGACCGGATCCACTTGATCCCACCACTACGGCGGCGGGTACTGCCATC
>DATBZS010000080.1:0-36412 GCA_036513075.1 Acidimicrobiales bacterium | reverse complement strand
GCTCGGCATCGACCTGCCCGAGGGTGAGTACGTGACGCTCGGGGGCTATCTATTCGACGCGTTCGGCCACATACCCGAAGAGGGCGAGACCTACGACGTAGGCGAGTGGCAGCTCCGGGTGGCCGAGATGGACAAGCGCCGAATCGCCAAGGTGGTGGTCAAGCGGTCCCCCCCGTCACCCGAGGAGAACGACGGATCCGACCGGGGGAGCGACCACAGCGCCGTCGGGTAGCATCTCGGTGTCCTGGGGCCGGCCGCCGGTCGGTCCCGGTGTACGGGCTGTGGCGCAGCTTGGTTAGCGCGCTGCGTTCGGGACGCAGAGGTCCCCGGTTCAAATCCGGGCAGCCCGACCACAAAAATGAAGGTCAGCGGGGGTTTCGGCCCCCGCTGCTGCGCGTCCGGGGGGCAGGTTCAGGAGAATTGGCGCGTAGTTGGCGCGAAGGGATCTGCGAAGGGATCGCCCGGCGTCACGAGTGGGGCAGGGCAGTGTTGGGTCAGGGGCAACTCCTTGCCATAGTCTGTCTATCGGTATATACCGTCTGCATGGACGAAGTTCGTGAACCCACCTTCCTCATGCTGGTAGCACTGGCTGAGGGACCCCGCCATGGCTACGGCCTCATCCAGGATGTGGAGAGACTCTCAAACGGCAAGACCAAACTCCGGCCAGGGACCCTCTATGCGACCCTCGATCGACTGACCTCAAAGGGACTCATCGAGGTCTCCGGCGAAGAGGTTGTCGAAGGTCGCCATAGGCGTTATTACCGCCTGACAAGTGCCGGGACCGCTGTACTCGAATCAGAGTCGAAGCAGCGCTTGACGGTTGCAACAGAGGCCCTTCGTAGACTGAGCGTCTCGGGCGCCACGCCTCGTCGTTTGGCGGGTGGTCTCTCATGACGGGCGGAAGTGATCGCCTCGACTTCCTCATCCGTGCCTACCCGAAGGCGTATCGAGAGCGACGGGGCGAGGAGATCCTCGGCACCCTTCGGGAAGACGCCCCGACACTTGGCACCTACGAGAGCCTGCGAGTGGGGATGGACGTCGTGACCCATGGAATCAGGCTGCGCCTCGGCATCGCTCCCGACCAACTCATGGGCCGGGCCCTCGTCGCTGCAGCCCTTCCCGGGATGATGATGGCGGCGGCCGGAGCCATGGTGATGCCGATCTTCGGCCACGTCCTACCCGACTACCGCGACGGACCAGGGAGCTGGGGGCCAGCCACTGCCATTTGGCCTGGGCTCTGCATCGTATGGATACTCGGAAGCGTGGCGGCGCTCGTGTTCCCGAGACGCCTACGGCTCATTGCAGCCGTTTGTATTGCAGCCACGGCGATTGCGAAGTTCCTGCTCCCATCGGCACCCTACGGTTTTCCATCTGGCTTCTTGCTGCTGGTCTGTCTGGCCGTTCCTTCCCTTCTCGCAGCACGGACCCCACCCCGGTGGTCGCATCGAGGCTTCGCTGTTCTGACTGGAGGACTTGTTCTCGGAGCACTCGTCATTGCTGCCGTGCGTACTCAGTGGTACTCATCCGGAGTGGCAGGCTCGTATGGCGACATCGTTCGATGTGCTCCCTACGTTGCCGTCACCCTGATCGTGTTCTCCGCCATCCTCTTGGTGGCCCGGAGATGGGTGACAGGTTCCGCCATTGCGCTCCTCGCCACCCCGTGGCTCCTACTTCCGGCCGCCAACACCGGGCCGTTCACAGCACACACGACCATCTCATCACTAGCAGTCGCAGCGGTTTGCGCCATCGCTGTTGGACTACTCGGAGTCTGGGCCTCCGATCTCTGGAAGTCTCACCGAACCCTTCCATAGTTCGGAATCTGGTTGCGCCGTTCGCCTACGATCCGCACGGCGGCCCGACACATTGACGTGTGGAAGGCGCCAGGACCTACCCGCCCATGGGGTGACCCAGAACCGCCGGGAAGGTGGGATGCCGATGCGTCGGCGGCGTCGAGCCGCTCGACGATAGCTTTCGATGCCAAGTCCGTTGGCCGGCTGCGCACGCCTCGATCCGGGCCCCTTCGCTGATCCCGTCGCCGAGTGCGGTCACCTCGTTGCGGCCGGCGGTCGAGATGTGGACCCCCGCTCAACGCCCGCGGATCCGACTACGAGACTCCGCTCAGATCCAAAGTCCCGGTTGACCGATGTAGCCGGGAGGCCAGGCCGCGGAGGAAACTGACCGGTTGACCTATAGGATATAGGTATGCCCAATGCACCTCACATCGCTTCCCATGATGGGCTTCGGTCTCGCCTCGCCGGGCGGCGCGCCCTCCTCTGCCTCGACGACGTCGTCGGCTGGGCCGTCACCGTGGATGGCACGGTGGCCACCGCCGATGAGGCGATCACCAGCCCCCGTCGTCGGGTTCGGCGGTTGGGCAATCAGGCGGCCCGACGCAACGCCCGCCACGGCGACCTCGCCGCCCGATGGCTGTCCGTCGGCCCGTCGGCCAGCTCGGTCCTGGGGTCGGCCCGGCCGCCGACCAAGGTGGCCTGACTTCTAGCTCCTTCGGAGTCGACCTCCCCGCCAGCTCGCGGGACAGGCCTACTGGATTGCGTTAGGTGACGTGGTGGGCGAACAGGGGTGCGACCCGACTGCGGACTACATCATCGCCTAACTGACCGAGACCCCCGGCGCATGCTGATGGGTACAACGGGGACTCGAACGATCACTGCACCGTCGATCCGAGGAGACCCGGTTCAAATCCGGACAGCCCGACCAACGAAGTTCCGGGTCAGTCGTGGTCTCGTCCCCGGCTGACCCGCGTGTCGGGCGGCTTCCGACGATCAGCCGACCCGTCGAGTCACACGCCGCAGATCATTCCGCGACGACAGTGCCGTACATGTTGTTGAGCGGGTAGCTCAGCAACTCGATCCGCTCGCCGTCTGGACCCGGAAAATATGCCGAGTCGCCGTTCACCACGTGCACCGCGATGTCCGCGCCGCGCACCTTGGCCACCAGGCGCTCGAACTGCTCGGGGGTGACGCTGATGGCGATGTGATGCAAGCCGCCGAGGACCTCGCGGTACTCGCCCAGGTCGAGACCGGGGAAGTCGAAGTAAGCCAGGTAGTTCCCATTACCGATGTCGAAGAAGAAGTGGGTCGACCCGTGGTAGTCGCGGTTCTCGAACAGCTCCGCCAGCGGGAACTCAAGAAGGTCCTGAAAGAAGGTGATGGTCCGCTCGACGTCGCTCGAGACAACGGCGAAGTGGTGGAGGCCGCGGCCGGATGACGCTGGGCGCTCCCCCATCGGGCGCAGGTACCGGGCCCGGAGTTCGTCCCATTCGGCGGTGCGGTCGAGCGTGCTGCCGTGGTCGCTCACTCCGCGGGCCCCTTCCGGCAGGCGGCGCAACGGCCGAGGATGGCGAAGTGGCGGGTGTCGATCTCGAAGCCGTACCGGTCCCGGGCAGCGGCAGCCAGTCCGATGAACAGCTCGTCCGGTGCCTCGACCGCCGTGCCGCAGTCCTGGCAGACGAAGTGGCAGTGCGCCCCGGCCGCCAGGTGATAGGTGGCCGGCCCGTGCCCGAGGTGGGAGTGGACGACGACTCCCAGCTTCTCGAGTTCGTCCAGGTTCCGATAAACGGTGGACAGTGCTACTTCGGGGGCGTCGACCTGGACCGTCACGGCCAGCTCCTCGGCGGTGCGGTGGCCGGGCCCGTCGAAGAGAGCCTCGAGCAGGAGGCGCCGGGAGCTGGTGACCCTGCCGCCGTGCTCACGCACCAGGGCCAGGACGTCCTCCACGGTATGAACCTCGTGGAGGTGGTCGTGGACGGGCAGGGACTTGCTCACAGTGCATTCACCGTAGGACGGGACTCCGCGCTTGGCAATGCACCCGGCCTCAGGGCGGAGTACTCCCGTGCCCGAGGTTGGTGGCGAACGACCGGTGGTTGACTTCAGGGTCCCGGACGCCGAAGTCGGGGAGCCGTACTCGGTATCGTGCAGGCCCACGTCGATGTCGCCTCCGACCGCCACCCCCGCGCAGGGGGCCGTCCGGGTCGAAGGCGGCATCCATCAGTGATCCGAGGTCGACACCGGGTGGCAGTGCACCGGTCGGCCAGTCAGCGTCAGACCACGGTGCCCCGGATGACGGGGGCGGCAAGGGCGGAGGTGGGCCACGGTGCCGGACGGGTCGGTCTCCGGGCCAGCATCGCACGGGCACTGGGACGGCTCTGGCGGGTTCCCCCTAAGGTTTCGATCGGATCGCCGTGGGCAGCGCCCGCCAGGCACCACGAGCACACGCCACCGATTAGCAAAGGGAGTCACCATGGAGATGGAGTACCGACGTCTCGGCCCAACCGGCCTCAAGGTCAGCGTCCTGTCCTTCGGGTCGTGGGTCACCTTCGGGCCCCAGCTGGCCGGCAACCTGGCCGAGGACTGCCTGGCCGCCGCCTACGACGCCGGGGTGAACTTCTTCGACAACGCCGAGGCCTACGCCGGCGGTGAATCGGAGCGGATCATGGGTGATGCCATCCGGGAGCTCGGCTGGCCCCGGCACAGCTACGTCATCTCCACCAAGCTCTTCTGGGGGCTGCACTCGAACGTCAACATGCGCAACACCCTCAACCGCAAGTACCTGATGCAGGCCATCGACGGCTCCCTCGAGCGCTTCGGCCTCGACTTCGTCGACCTCGTCTACTGCCACCGCCCGGATCCCGAGACGCCGGTGGAGGAGACGGTGTGGGCCATGTCGGACATCATCGCGGCGGGCAAGGCCCACTACTGGGGCACCTCCGAGTGGCCGGCCGAGGCCCTGCGCGAGGCCTGGGACATCGCCGAACGCCATCACCTCCACAAACCGGTCGTCGAGCAGCCCCAGTACAACCTGCTGTGGCGGGACCGTGTGGAACAGGAGTACGCACCGCTGTACGACAGCATCGGCCTCGGCCTAACCACGTGGAGCCCGCTCAGCTCGGGACTGCTGACCGGCAAGTACCTGGACGGGGTCCCCGAAGGCTCGCGGGCCACGCTGCCCGGCTACGAGTGGCTGCGCAACCTCCTCACCGACCCCGACCGCAACGCCAAGGTTGCCGGACTCCAGGAGATCGCCGAGCTACTGGGGTGCACGCTCGCCCAGATGGCCATCGCCTGGTGCGTGAAGAATCCCCACGTGTCGTCCGTCATCACCGGGGCCAGCCGCGTCGAGCAGGTCCACGAGAACCTGGCCGCCCTGGAGGTGGTCCCCACGTTGACCGACGAGATAATGGAACGGATTGCCGCCGTGGTCGCCTGAAAGCACCCGGCCAGGAGGCACCCGGACTCAGCCGCCCTGATGGTGGATGCTGTCGTGTGCCGCGATCTGGTCGACGTGACGGTTGACCTGTCTCGCCAACAACAGCGAGAACAGGGCTGCCGGGAGCTCCACCAGAAGTGCCATGAGCAGTGCTTCGAACGTGGCCTGCCGGTCACCCGCGGTCATCACGTCGAACCACGCGTCCACCACCAGGAGGGTGGCCGTCGCCATCGCCGGAAGTTGGACCCGGTCGTCCATCCGGAAGGCGTAGTAGGCGGTGAAGACGATGGCCAGCACCAACAGAAGGTCGAAACCCACCCAGTCTCCCCGGTAGTGGGTGTCGATCTCGCGCTTCGGCAGGCTGATGGCCAGGTAAACGGTCCGCGGTATGAGGGCCACGCCCATGAACATGTAGGCGAGCGCCGCCCGACGGGACCGTCGACGGATACCCACGAGCACCGGCTCGTGGCCGACGGTCTCGTGCGCGGAGGGTCCGTCGGTGTCCACGATCTCAGGCCAGGTTGGCCCGGGGACGGTCCAGCAGGTCGCCCCGCTTGAGTGCCGCTTCCTCGAGGGCGACCTGGGTGGCGATGCCGAGCACCGTGGGGATCCGGTCCCACGAGCCGTCGCTCGACAACGACCACGACTGGACGTCGTCGGCCAGGTTGAAGGTCAGAATCTCCTCGAGGCGGCCGACGGCGTCGGGGTCGGCCACAGGGATCATGGCCTCGACCCGCCGGTCGAGGTTGCGGCGTCGCAGATCGGCCGAACCGATGTAGTACGTGGCCGGCCGGCTGGCGCCTCCGCCGAACCGCAGGATCCGCGAGTGCTCGAGGAACCGGCCGACGATCGACCGCACGTGGACCGTCTCGGACAGTCCGGGTACGCCGGGACGGAGGCAACAGATGCCCCGGATGACCAACTCGATCGGCACACCGGCCTGCGAGGCCCGATAGAGGGCGTCGATGACCTCCACATCGTCGAGCCCGTTGACCTTGATGGCGATGCGCCCGTCGGGGCCGGCCTCGGCCTCGTCGTCGATCAACTCGACCACCCGGTTGCGGATACCACCCGGCGAGGTGACCAGTTCCTGATAGTGCGGGGGCTGGCTGAACCCGGTGATGTAGTTGAAGAACCGGGTCACGTCGGCACCCAACTCCGGCCGGGACGACAGCACGCCGAGGTCCTCGTACATCCGTGCGGTCTTGGGGTTGTAGTTGCCGGTGCCCACGTGGCAGTAGAGGCGGACGGCGTCGCCGTCCTGGCGAACCACGAGCGTGGTCTTGGCGTGGGTCTTGAGACCCATCAGCCCGTAGATCACGTGGGCGCCCGCCTCTTCGAGGGCACGGGCCCATCCGATATTGGCCTCCTCGTCGAAGCGGGCGGTCACTTCGACCAGGACGGCCACCTGTTTGCCCCGCTCGGCCGCCCGGACCAGCGCCGCTACCACCGGGCTGTCGCCGGACGTGCGGTAGAGGCACTGTTTGATGGCGAGCACGTGGGGGTCGTCCGCCGCCTCGTTCATCATCTCCTCGACCGACGCCGAGAAGGAGTCATAGGGGTGGTGGACGAGCACGTCCTGTCGGTCGAGGACGGTGAAGATGCTGGCTCCCTCCTCGCGCTCCACCGAGGTGAAGGCAGGTGGGACCAGAGGTGTCCACGGCCGGTCGTGCAGGTCGGGGCGGTCGAGTCCGTAGACGGTCCACAGGCATCCGAGACCGAGCGTCCCGGCGAACCGGTAGACATCGTCGTCGCCGAGACCGAGCTCCTCGGTCAGTCGGTGGATCGACGCCTCCGAGGTGCGCGAATCGATCTCCAGGCGGACCACGGGAAGGAACCGGCGCCGGCGGAGCTCCTCTTGGAGCGCGAGGAGGAGGTCGTCGGCCGCATCATCGTCAAGGGCCAGGTCGGCGTCCCGCGTGACCCGGAAGACGCACGCCTCCCCGACGTCCATGCCGGGGAACAGCTCGTCGAGGAACGCCACCATGACCTGCTCCAAGGGGATGAAGCGCTGTCCCCCGGGCAGGGGCAGGAGACGGTCGACGTTCGGCGGGATCTTCACCCGGGCGAACCTGGCCGCGTCGTCCTGGCGGCTGCAGACCTCGACGCCGATGTTGAGCGACAGGTTGGAGATGTACGGGAAGGGATGGCTCGGGTCGACGGTCAGCGGGGTGACAACCGGGAGGATGAGGCGGTCGAACAGATCGTGGAGATAGCCGCGGTCGGCTTCGTCGAGTCCCTCCCAATTGCAGAGTTCGATACCGTCGTCGGCCAGCGACGGGATGAGCGTTTCGAGCAGCAGTGTCTCCTGACGACGCACCATCCGCTCGAGCGAAGCCCGGACGTCAGCCAGGAGCTGTTCGGGGGTGCTGCCGTTGAGGGCCCGGCTGGTGATGCCGGCCACCACCTGGCGACGCAGTCCGGCCACCTGGACCTGGAAGAACTCGTCGATCCGCTCGGAAAACAGGATGAGGAACTTGACCCGCTCGAGGAGCGGCAGATCCGCCTCGGCCACCAGGTCGAGTAGCCGATCGTTGAAGTCGAGGTCGGAGAGCTGGCGGGCGAAGTACTGCGACTCCGGCCGCTCCTCCGTGCCGGTGGCGGCTCCATGGAGGGGTTCATTGCTCACACTCCAACGTTAGCAAGGCCCCCCGTCGCCGAACCTGGGCCGGCGGGGCCGCCGGGAGCCCGTCCGCGCAACCGCCCCGGTGGGTCACAATGGGATGCCGCTTCACCGAGGAAAGGCCGAGGTTCATGGACACGGACCGCACGATCGACGTCATGGTGGAGATCCCCCGGGGGAGCCGTAACAAGTACGAGTACGACCACGAGAACCACGTGTTCCGTCTGGACCGGCGGCTCTTCTCGGCGACCTTCTACCCGGCGGACTACGGATTCGTACCCGACACGCTGGCGGAGGACGGCGACCCGCTGGACGCCCTCGTGCTGCTCGACGAGCCGACCTTCCCGGGGTGCATGGTCGAGAGCCGGCCGGTCGGGGTGTTCTGGATGACCGACGAGAAGGGCCCCGACGCCAAGATCATCTGCGTGGCCTGCGGTGACCCCATGTGGGAGAGCATCCACAACCTGGAACAGCTCCCACCCCACCTCACCTTCGAGATCGCCCACTTCTTCGAGGTCTACAAGGATCTCGAACCCCACAAGCGCACCGAGGTGCGCGGATTCGACGGGGTGGAGGCGGCCTGGGAGGAGATCGCCCGGTCGATCGAACGGGCAGCGACCGATCGCTGAACCGGATCCGGCTCAGGCGGCGACGCCGGACCCCGACGGAATCGCCGCTTCTTCCAGACCGTCGAGTATGACCGAGGCAGCCTGCTGGATCCTTCCGCCGGACGCCTTGATGCGGGCCACTGCTTCCGGTCCGCCGCCCGCCCAGCAGGCCACGTAGCCGAAGGTGTAGTCCGCGGTGTCGAGGCCGAGTGAGCGGCACACCACGTAGGCCGTCGACTCCGCCTCGAGCTCGGCCAGCGGGCGATCATCGGTGCCCTCGTGGAGGAGGGCGTGAGCCAGTTCGTGAGCCAGGGTCTTCACCTGCTGGGCAGGGTCGTTGCGACACTCGACGCGGATGCGCCGGAGGGCGAAGGCGCAGTCGCCGTTCGTGCCACCCGGCAGCTCCGCCGGCACCACCGAGTACCCCATGTTCCGGGCTCGGTCCGCCAGGAGGTCGAAGCACGACGTCGGGTCGTCACCCTGCAGCGCGCGGCAGACCTCCGGAAGGGGATCCCCATCGGTCTGGGCCACGTCGAACACGGGTACCGGCCGGAAGCCGACAATGGGACGGCGCTCCTCGCCGTCGGCGTTCCGGGTGCGCTTGCCCGTCATCGGAGCCAGGATCCAGATGGCGTGCTCACCCTTGCGCACGGAGCGCCCGAGCCGCTTCCAGGTTGCGAACCCGGCGACCCGGCTGGCACCGGGATCCTGGGCGCAAATGAGCAGGGCGTTGGAGAAGCTGTAGTGGTGGAAGCGGCCCTGGACCTCGAGGTGGGCCCGCCACGCATCCGAGGTCGTCAGGGCCTCGATGCCTTCGGTCAGGGTGTCGAGCAGTTCGTCGCGATCGGTGGTGCCCATGGGTACTCCTGATGGTCCAGGGGCACTCCGTCGACGGCGCGCCCCGGCTGCGGGGGCTCCGGTCGGAGCGAGCTGGCACGGGCCATGCCGTTCGGACCGGCGACGTGCGTGGGCGTGACCGTACGGTGGGCATGTGACGGGAGTGGCACGGGACGCCGGAGTCCCTGGTCACTGACGTGTCCGTAGATCGGGTGGCGGCCGAACGAGGTAGTGGGCACGCGGTCGGCTGGTACGGTGTGCAGGCCCGACCGGCATCGTCGGACACCTACGGGGGCGTAACTCAGTTGGCTAGAGTGCGACCTTTGCAAGGTCGAAGTCGTGGGTTCGAGTCCCATCGCCTCCACCCGTCGGAACCGCAACGTTCTCCCATTTCAACGCCTGTTTATGGTTGGCAGTTTCGCGTCACTCAGCGGTGACGCAGATCGGGCAGCCGACAGTCGCATGCACGGTCGGTGCGGCGGGGCGCATCCGTAAGCCGGGACGATCAGGCCGGTTCGGACACCGCCGGTTCGGACATTGCCCGCGAACTGACGCAGGTTCTGCCGCCGGGCGTCTCGAGCGAGACAGAGGTTCGTGTCCCGCTGCCTACTTACCTCGGGTCGAGCCGAAGGTGTTCCCTCGTGAACGCGCAGGGTTCTGAATTCACTTCCCCAGCTTCTTCACGAGAGCCTCCAACTGGTCGATCCGGTCCGCCAGTTCCTTGAGACCACCTTCGCTGTGGATGTCCAAACGATCGAGAATCGTGACGGTGTCGTCGTAGGTGTGCTGTGCCCGTAGGTCGCTGGCGGTGCTCTGAACGTTCTGCCCGACCATGATGACGGACAGGAGCACCAGTTGGAGGAACGTCTGCGCGATCCAGGCGATGATGCCCTCGCCGCCCGGCCGCAGGGCTGGCGGCAAGCCGATCAGCGCGATGACGGCAAACACATAGGCACACCACATCGACCCGACGAGGTTGGTCAGGAAGACCGCAATCTTGGCATTGACCCCGTCGACCCTCTTCACCTCACCTCGAAGTCCACGGAGGCCGATCGCTTGACCGATGTGGTGGTGGGACTTCACCGGGCCAGGTATGGGGACGTCACTCATGAAGTTCTCCTTCTTCCGTACGTTGTCTACGAGGCTTCCACACTCATGGGTCCTGATCGCCTCCGCTCGGACTGCACGGGGCACGGTCGCTCGAACGACCCGGCTCGTCCCGCCCTGCCCGTTGTCGTGCGGGCCTCGAACGACGATGATGGGCGGATGCCGCTCCTCGACTCGCATCACGACCTCGGCCATCCCGTCGAGGGCGAGGCCGCGTGGAGCGAGTCCTACTACTTCAATGGATTCGATCCGACAACCGACTCGGGACTGTTCACCCGCATCGGCATCCGACCCAACGAGGGGACGATGGATGTCGGGCTTTCGGTGTGGCTCCCGAACGGAGGTCTCGCCGAGTACCGCGCCGTCAAGGAGCAGCACGAGATGGTCGACACCGTGCTCGACGTCGGCGACGTCCGCTACGAGCTGGTTGAGGCGAACCGATCGTGGCACCTCTCCATGAACGCCGACCTGCCAGTGCGGTCGTGCACCCGGGGCTCCGTCAGCGTCCATGGTGCCCATGTCCGGCTCGACCTCCGGTTCGATGCGCTGACGCCCGCAATCGGGACTGACGGGCAGTCGTCCGCCCGTCAGAGGTCGGCCGAATCGACTGCCGCAGCCCGCACCACTGGCAAGGGCCACTTCGAGCAGGCCGGCACCTGGACCGGTTGGATCGAAGTCGACGGCGTGGCCCACACATGGGACGGTGCGCTCGGCAATCGTGACCGGTCGTGGGGGCCGAGGAACTGGGGTGGGCCGACGATGTGGCGATGGTTCAGCATCAATGTCGACGAGAAGCTCCACTTCGGCGGTATCCGCCTCGGCACCGGACAGGGTGACCTCCACCGGGGTTGGGTATTCGACCACGGGCGGACCGCCAGCATCGCCGAGTGGAGGGTGCGAACCGAGTTGGCCGACGACGATCTCACCCAGGAGGTCGTGCACCTCACCGTGATCGACAAGGCAGGACGGGAGTACGAGCTGGTCGGCCAGGTGCTCCGTGTGGCCGACATCGGCCACGCCTCCGGCACCCTTGTCAATGAGGGGCTGACCCGCTGGACGATCCGGGACGACAACGGAGCCGCCCGCACCGGGTACGGCATCGCCGAGTACCTCCATCAACTCGACGGCGGCGGGAGGCCTGTCGTCCCGGTCGACTGATGGGTGACCCGTCCAACGACATCGCTGACGAACTCGACCGCATCCTCGGCGGCACGGTACGGGACCTCCGGCGGCTGTCGGGTGGCGCATCGCGCATCACAAGCGCATTCGACCTCGTGGCCGACGACGGGAGTCGCCGACCACTGATCCTCCAACAGCAACGCGGCGACGGTATCGTCCCGGGCAGCCGGTTGCGCACCGAGGCGGCCCTGCTCGCCTCAGCCCAGGAGGCGGGTGTCCCGGTTCCCCAGGTGGTGGCCGCTGGCGAGGCGGACGGACTTCCTCCCGGCTGGCTGATCGTGGAACGACTCGAGGGCGAGACCATCCCCCGCAAACTCCTCCGCGATCCGGAGTGGGCCGCCGCTCGGAACGTACTGACGTCCCAGTGCGGTACCGCCCTGGCCGCCATCCACCGCATCGACCCCGACGGCATCGTCGGGCTGCCCAAGCGCGACCCACTCGGCGATCCGCTGCAGTTCCTCGACGGGCTGGGCGAGGTCCGTCCCGCTCTCGAGATCGGTGCCCGGTGGCTGGAGCTGAACCGGACGCCGTCGGATCACCGGGTCACGGTCCACGGCGACTTCCGGATGGGCAATTTCCTCGTCGGACCGGACGGACTGCGCGCCGTCCTCGATTGGGAGTTGGCCCACGCCGGCGATCCGGCCGAGGACATCGGCTGGCTGTGCGCCAGGTCCTGGCGGTTCGGCGGCGCCTCCCGAGTCGGTGGGTTCGGCGACCTCACCGACCTGTTGGACTCCTATGCCGCCGCCGGCGGCGACGATACGATCGACTCCGACCGGGTTCGCTGGTGGGAGGTCTACGCCGCGGTCAAATGGGCGGTGATCTGCGCCTTGCAGGCCGCGGCACATCTCGGCGGCGCCACACGGTCGGTCGAGCTGGCGGCCATCGGCCGCCGTGTCTGCGAAAGCGAATGGGACCTCCTCACCCTGCTCGACCTCACATCGGACGACATGGCAGACAGAACCTTCACTTCCGGATCCGACGCCGCTTTCCCCACCGCGGTTGCGCCCTTCGGTCGACCGACGTCAGCCGAGCTGGTGCAGGCCGTCCGGGAGCATCTCGAGTCGGGTCCCGACCGGTCCGGTAGGGATCGGACGGCATTCGACGACCGCGTCGCTCGCAACGTCCTCCTCATCGTGGAGCGCGAACTACAACTCGGCCCGGCCATCGCCCGGGCCCATGTCGACCGCCTTGTCGAGCTGGGGTTCACCGGTGACACAGGGCTCGCCCAGGCCATACGTTCCGGTGCCTACGACGACGACCTCAGTGAGGTGGGCCGCGCCCTGGCGGTGTCAGCCCGCGACCAGCTCCTGGTGGCCAATCCCTCGTATCTGGTCGCTTTCGGCAACTGAGGCCGCCTCGTGATCGACGCCGAGACGTCGTTCGTAGGGCCCTGACGCAGGCTGTCCCGGATTTCGGCGTTCGCCCGAAACCACAGCCCGACACCACGCGCCGACACCTCTGGCCGACTGGGGCACAATGGACCACTCGAGTCGGGGGTGGACAATGCATCCCCGAGGATAAAGGGGGACCCATGTCCGCAGACGGCACCCGAGCCGTAGTCGAACGACACATGGCCGCACTGCAGTCCGGCGACATCGACACGGTGATGCAGGACTACACCGACGAGTCGGTGTTCATCATCAATTTGGGCGGAGTCTTCAAGGGCAAGGACGCCATCCGTCCGTTCTTCGAGGCATCGGCGGGCATGCCGGGATTCACTCAGACGGCAACCTACGCCGAGGGCGACACCTACTACGTCACCTGGACCGCCGACGGCATCGAGCTGGGCAGCGACACCCTCATCATCCGAGACGGTGCCATCGCCGTGCAGACGGTCACCGTCGTACTTGCCTCGTAGGTACGTTTCCGGACAACTCCGCACCCCACGGGTGACGATTGTGCATCCCCCACGCCTCGATCACCTGGCTCCGGATCCGCGGTGCTGAGCACTTCGAAGGTTTACTCGCCGCCCTGCCTGTCATCTTCGCCGAGGCGGAGGCCACCGGCGACAAACCGATCCCAGACTCGGTCTGCGGCCTCGCTCGCCGACAGGGCGGAGTTGTCGATCACCAGCGGTTCGAGGTCTCCGAGGTCGGCGAAGACATCCCACATCCGGCCGATCACCTCACCGTCGGTCAACGGCGGGTGTCCCGGCACCCGCTTCTCATCCACGCGGGACGTGGCTCGTGTCAGGGCGACAGCGCGGGACGGCCGGAGCACGACGTACGACAGGGGCACCTCGTGCCGGGCGCACTCCTCCACGACGAGGTGCAGGAACCACGGACCGACGATCCCCTCGAGGACGACGGTATAGCCACCGGCGGCCAGAGCCGATGCAGCGGCTGCGAATGCCCGGACCACCGTGGCGTTCTGCTCGTGGGCCTCGGTCCGGTACGGAGGGACGAATCCGTTGGCGATCGTCGTCCAGAACCAGTCCGACTCGAGGCAGACGGACGGATCTGCCCGCCGGGCCACCAAGGGAGCGATGGTCGTCTTGCCGGCACCCGGAGGTCCGGTGACGACGATGCACGCTCCCGACAGCACGCTGTCAACCTAACGGGGGTGGACGAGCCCCGCCCGCTGCCACCCGGCCACCGGCTTCGAACTGACCGACCGGTCCTGCCGGGCACGGCGCGTGACCTGACCGGTCGGCAAAGAATGCAGTGCCGGCACCTCCCGCAGGCGGAGACGAGAGACGGAGGATCCACCCATGAGCGGCCAGTCGGGTAGCGGAGTTCCCACCAAGATCGTCGTCGGGACCGATGGGTCCCCCACCGCCGAGCAGGCGGTGTCCAAAGCCACGGCGCTCGCCAAGGCAGTCGGAGCCGAGTTGATCATCGTTTCGGCCTACAACAACCGCGCCCCGTCGGGTGTGGCCGCTGCAGGAATCTCCCTCGACTCGAGCTGGGTCGCCGCCGCCCGTACCTCGGCCGAAGCCGTGGCCAGGAATGCCGGTGAGAAGGCCGAGTCCGATGGCGTCGCCACGGTGTCGCACCAAGCCGTGGCCGGTGACCCGTCCGAGGTCCTGCTCCAGGTGACCACCGACGAGGGTGCCGACCTGCTGGTCGTGGGCTCGAAGGGGATGCAGTCCACCGCCCGTTTCCTGCTCGGCCCCATCGCCAACAAGGTGTCCCGCAAGGTCGCATGTGACCTGCTCATCGTCGAGACTTCTGAGTAGCCCGGACGCCATTCGCGCATCGCGCCGAGTGCCGTAGCGGCTCCGCAGTTTCCGCAATCCCCTGATCGGCCGGGCACGGACCACCCGACCCCTCTACGGTTGACGACGTGCACGTCTTGCCGCTGCGACTCGAGGCCGAAGTGACCGACGCCGCCGGCAGCCGGGTGGAGGTCAGCGACCTCGAGGGGACCGGTCGGGCGTTCGGCCTGGGGCCCGTCGAAGTGACCATGGAGCTTCACGACACCGGCATTGAGTGGTCGGTGGCCAACCGGGGCGACGCCACCGTATCGATCCGTTCGGTCGCCCTCGTCTACGCGGTGGCCGGCGCCCGGGGTCCCGTCCGGATGTTCCGCAACGGCTACCAGTCCTGGTCGCCCTCGACGGTCGGCGTGCTCGGCGTGGACGTCGACCCTTCGGTCCGGGCCGGCTTTCCCTTCCTCCAGGCCGTCCACCACGCCGACCAGCGCCGGGCCCGTCCGGGAGAGCTGCGTTCGGAGTGGGTGGCCGTCCTGGCCGACGGCTGGGGGGCCGATGACGCGGCGGTTCTCCTCGGGTTCGAAGGCGGCTCCGACCACGACGGCACCTTTCGACTCGGCCCGGGTGGCGACGGGATCGAGGTGCGGGTC
This sequence comes from Acidimicrobiales bacterium, assembly GCA_036513075.1. Lineage (GTDB taxonomy): Bacteria > Actinomycetota > Acidimicrobiia > Acidimicrobiales > RAAP-2 > Bog-756. The sequence continues at coordinate 21,025 of DATBZS010000080.1, read as the reverse complement.
GAGGCCTATCTCGGCGACGCCGAACTCGGCCCGGGCGGGAAGCGGTCCCTCCACCCCGTGATGATCGCCGACGGACCGGCCGTCGGGGCGTCGGTCATGCTCGAGCAGTGGGCCGACCGGGCGGGGAAGGTTGGGGGCGCCCGGGTGGGCGCGCCCTTCCAGATCGGATGGTGCAGCTGGTACCAGTACTTCCATGACGTGTCCGAAACCGACATCGCCGCCAATCTCGCGCTCGCGGACCGGTGGCCGTTCGAGGTCTTCCAGGTAGACGACGGCTACCAGCGGGCTATCGGCGACTGGTTGGAGACCGGTGACCGGTTCCCGTCCGACCTGGCCGGACTGGCCGCGTCGATCAGCGCTGCCGGGCGGACGCCGGGCCTTTGGCTGGCCCCGTTCCTCGTGGCACCGGACTCGGCGGTGGCCCGCCGCCATCCCGACTGGATCGCCCGCCACCTGGTGGACGGTGTGGACACCGGCCCGCTGCGCACGTGGTGGAACCCTGCGTGGGGTGGCGGCGAGGACGGCTTCATGTACGGACTCGACACCACCCATCCCGAGGTGGTCGCCCACCTCGAGTCGGTGGCGACCGCCGTGGTCGATGCCGGCTTCCCGTACCTGAAGTTGGACTTCACCTTCTCCCCCAGCGTCGACGGTGGCTACCACGATCCGACCCTGACCCCGGCCGAGCGGGTGCGGGCCGGGTTTGCGGCCATCCGCCGGGGCGCGGGGGATGACGCCTTTCTCCTGGGCTGCGGCGTACCCCTGGCCAACGTGGTGGGACTCGTGGACGCCAACCGGATCGGACCGGACGTTGCCCCTGTCTGGTCGCTTGACCCCGCAGACGAGATGGTGGCCGGCTACCTGGGCATCCAGCCCGCCACCGCCCACGCCTTCACCAATACACTGACCCGTTCCTTCATGCACCGGCGCCTGTGGGTCAACGACCCCGACTGCGTGATGCTCCGGACCGAGGACACCGGCCTGACACAGGCGGCCGCCCGAACCTGGGCCCACGCCGTCGGCGTGTCCGGTGGGATGGCGCTGGTGTCGGACGACCTCTCGTCACTCGGACCCGACGCCCATGCACTCTTCGACGAGGTGGTGGCGCTCGGACGCCACGCCGATGCCGACGCCCGTGACGGCGGCGGGGCCCGGTGCCCCGACCTGTTGGAGCACCCGGCGCCGGGCCGCCTCGGGTCTGCAGCCGGTGACCTCGACGCCGATCCCCTGACCGGAGCATCGCACCTGACGACGGCCTCCCCAGGCTGAAATCGGCGAATCGGTGCGGTCACCCGGACAGGGCCTGTTGGTAGGGTCGACGGGCATGGATCCCCGTGCGCAGCTCATCGAGGCGCACGCAGTGGGACGGGCCCTGACCGAGACCCGCATCGAGCAGGTGCGGGCCCAGGCCCTCGCCCAGGTCCGCCGGTCCATGGGCATGACCGGTCCACCCCAGCCTGCGTGCTTCGACCCCGACCTCGCCTTCGTCGCCCCGCACTCCGTGGTCCGGCGGATCCACGGTGACCTGCCGGCGATGCTGATCGGCGGGCTGTCCGCCCTGCTCTTCCAGATGCTCCACCCACTGGCCATGGCCGGCGTGGCCCAACACTCCAACTACCGCCAGGACCCGCTCGGACGGCTGGAGCGGACGGCCTCGTTCCTCGCCACGACCACGTTCGGCACCACCGACGAAGCCCTGGCGGCAATCGAGCGGGTCCGCCGGGTCCACCTCCGCGTGCGCGGCGTCGCCGCTGACGGTCGGCCCTACTCGGCGGCCGATCCCGACCTGCTCACCTGGGTCCACGCCGTCGAGGTCTCGAGCTTCCTCGGGGCCACCCGCGTCTACGCCCCGATGACTCCCACGGTCGCCGAGGCCGACGACTACCTCGCCCAGATGGCCACGGTGGCCGTGGCTCTCGGGGCGGTGGATGTCCCCCGGTCGACCGTCGAACTCGACGCCTACTTCGTCAAGGTCCGACCCCGGCTCGCGCTCACCGACGAGGCCCGCACGGCCCGCAATTTCGTGCTCCGCGGCGTAGGCCGCTGGCCGCACGAGATGGCCACCTACGGTCTCCTGGTCGGTGCCGCCCAGGGTGTCCTGCCCACCTGGGCCCGACGTCAGCTCCGTCTCCCGACAGTGCCCGCCGGGGACTTTCTGGCGGTGCGCCCGTCGGCCCGTCTGCTGAGTCACGCCTTCCGTTGGGCGGTCGCCCCGGCGAGGATGGTGGCAAAGCCGTCGACTGCCACGACCGGCTGAGGACCGCGGCACACACGCCGCCCACCGGTCGCTGAGGGGCTTGGGGGGGCCGGCCATGGATCTCCTCTAGGTCGATTGCGCTCGCCCGCACCCCGTTGACCAGGACTTACGTGCCCGCTTGTGGGGCCCCGGAGCCGGCCGGTAAATTTAGGGTCTCGTGTGTCGCGCCTGTTCGACCCCGGTGACGGGGCCAGACGTAGCGGGACCGGCCCGTCGATCGTTCCGGGCCTTCGTCCTTCCCGTACTCGTCCTTCTCGCCGCCCTCCCCCTCGGGACGGCGGTGCGTCCGGCTGGCGCGGACACGGTGTCCGATCTCCAGACCCAGGCCGCCACGGTCGCCCAGCGCCTGGTCCTCGAGCAGCTCCAGGTGGACGCCGCCCGTCAGCAGACCTCGGTGGCTTCGGCCCAGGTGGTCGCCGACGGCCAGGCCATCGCCCAGATCACCCAGGAGCTAGCCGGCGACCAGAAGGCGATGGCCTACCACCTCCGGATCGTCCAGAATCAGGCGATCCAGTCCTACACCGACGCGGGTGCCAACTCGTCGAGCACCGACACCGCGCTGTTCAGCGGGGGCACGGTCCGGGCCCAGGCGGCCAGCGAGTACGCCAGCCTGGCCGTCGGCAACATCACCGCCGCTATGGACCGGCTCCATACTGCGCAGCGGGCCCTTCAGGCCCAGCAGTCCGCGTTGCAGGCCCGCCAGCTCCAGGACCGCGCCGATCAGACCCGCCAGGCCACCGATCTCGACCAGGCAACCGCGGCCACTGCCGCGCTGGCTGGACAGCAGTCGAGTCTGACCGGGCAGCTGGCCACGGCGGTGGCAGCGCAACAGATGGCCCAGGCCCGGGTGGCCTCGGCCGCCGTGGCCAAAGCGGCCAAGGTGACCACCACCCAGTCGTCGGCCAGGTCGTCGACCCGGTCGTCCACGCCGGCCACCATTCCCACCTCGCCGGCACCGTCGTCGCCGCCCGCCGCCGGACCCACTCGCCCGGTCAACAGCGACCCGTACCCGAGCCTGCCGGACCCGGCGCTCAACCCGTTCCTGGCCTGTGTCGTCCAGGCTGAGTCTGGTGGGAACTACGGCATCGTGTCGCCCAACGGCCTCTACATGGGTGCCTTCCAGTTCAGTCAGCCCACCTGGAACTCGGCCGCCTCGGCCGCCGGACTCAGCCTCCTGATCGGTGTGCCGCCGAATCGCGCCACCAAGGCCGAACAGGACACGGTGGCCGTCGCCTTGTTCGCCCTCGACGGCCAGCGGCCCTGGCTGGGCGACCGTTGTAGCTGACAGTCGCCTGGTGCGGCCGGACGTAGCCGTCCGGGGGCAACTACCCAGGGAACCCGGGCAGTCGAAGAATCCGAGTCGCTGCAACGCTTTGGCGAGCGCGTGCGCCAGTCCTGCCGGGTGATCCGGATAGGGTGCGACTGACCGTGACTGGCGTTGAGGTGGAGTACCACCGGGGAGCGGTCCTGGGGCGCCTGTCTCCAGCAATGAGCCGAACGCCTGGGCGATATCGAAATCGACCCAAGGAGGCTCACGTGTCCGACCTGGCACCTCGCGCCCGTTCGATGGATGGCGCTGCCGTCTCACGGAGACTGTTGGATGAGACCGCCCGACGGGCACGACGCTATGCCGAGGAGTTCGGACGGCGGCCCTGTCTGGCGGCCGTCCTCATCGGTAAGGACCCGGCCTCGGTGACCTACGTCACGATGAAGCGCAACCGGTGCGAGCAAGCGGGCGTCGACTTCCGTCTCGACGTGCTTCCCACCGCGGTCTCGACCTCCGAGGCCACTGCCACAGTCAGGGGTCTCTCGGAGGACTCCACCGTCGACGGCATCCTGGTTCAGCACCCTGTCCCGCCCCAGGTGGACGAGCGAATGGTGTTCGAGGCGATCGCCCCACGAAAGGATGTGGACGGGGTCACCATGCACTCCTTTGCATCGATGGCCTTCGGACTTCCCGGCTTTGTCTCCTGCACCCCGGGCGGAATTCTCCGACTCCTCGACGCCTACGACGTCGGGCTTGCCGGCGCACACGCCGTAGTGATCGGGCGAAGCCCGATCCTCGGCAAGCCTGTCGGCATGCTCCTCCTCGGAAGAGACGCCACGGTGACCTACTGCCACTCCCACACCCAGGGCCTCTCGGCGATGGTCAGAACGGCCGACGTGGTCGTGGCCGCCGTCGGCCGTCCCCGGTTCGTGCAGGGCGACTGGATCAAGCGGGGGGCGGTCGTGATCGACGCCGGCTACAACGACGGATCAGTCGGTGATGTGGACTTCGACGGGGCCCTGGCCAGAGCCAGCCTCGTCACTCCGGTTCCGGGCGGGGTCGGTCCGATGACCATCGCCGTGCTGCTCCACCAGACGGTCGTCGCCGCTGAGGGCCCGGTCGGCGAAGCTCTTGAGGGTTCGACGGAATAAGGGATGGATGTCGGCGGGACTGGCGCGTGACCGGCTTGCCCGTCGAGCCGCCCGTGGGCACGTCGCGCTCGCTGTCCAGCGAAGCGATCCGACGCCCACCTCGACCACCGTGCCCAGAGGGCGTCCCCCGGCGATAGCCGGGAGGGACCGTCACCGGAGGATGCACCGTCCCGTCCCGGCGCATGCCGTGCACTCGACTGACCGGCCGGCGACATGGTCCAGGCAGTGGGCGACCCGCCGGTTCACGATGGCCAGTAGCTCCGGATCCGGTCCGAGGGGCGCGGCCACCAGCCAGCGGACACCGGGGTGGCCGGCTGCGGCCGCCTCGGCCAGAGCCGGGATGTCCCGGTCCCAGTGGCGGCCCGGACCGAGGAAGTACGGAGCGACGGCCACGGTCGTGGCCCCTGCAGCCACACAGCGGTCGAAGGCGGTGGAGATCGACGGCTCGGCCAGCTCCATGTGGGCGGGTTCCACGATCGGGTAAGCCAGGAATCCGGCCGACGCCCGCACGAACGCTTCGAACGACTCATTGGATTCGCTGCGGCGGGAGCCATGGTCGACGACGATCACCGCCACCGTGACCACGGGCTCGCCCGCTTGCCTGCCGAGGTCGTCTTGCATCGGCGCCGTCCCCACGTCCGACACGCTACGTCGGTCGCTGCCAGGGCGTTCGGTCAGCCTGGTCGGCCCTGTTCGAGCCCCAGCAGGTGGACCTTGCGGTCGAGCCCCCCGCCGTAGCCACCGAGGGAACCGTCGGCGGCGATGACCCGGTGGCAGGGGACGATGACGGCCACCGGGTTACGCCCGTTGGCCAGCCCCACGGCTCGGGAGGCCTTCGGATTGCCGACCCTACGGGCCAGCTCGCCGTAACTGATGGTCTGGCCGTAGGGGATGGCACACAGCTCGGCCCACACCCGCCGCTGGAAGTCGGTGCCCGCCAGGGTCATCGGCACGTCGAAGGCAGTGCGCGTCCCGGCGAAGTACTCGTCGAGCTGGGTGGCCACGTCGGCGAAGACGTCGTCGTCGCGTTCGCTGCCGACCGGCGGTTCGGTGGCATGGGCCTGGTCCTCTATGACCAGATGAGTGAGGCTCCCATCTCGGGCCATCAGGGTGAGCGGCCCGATGGGGCTGTCGACGGTGGTGACGAGGGTGGTTCCGGTTGACTCAGACATGGATCGGCTCCTTGGTGGAACGGTAGGTGGTCGGTTCGGGTGGGGGGCCACGGGGGCCAGGTGTTGATCGGATGGTCGGAGGTGGCCCACAGGTGTTGGACGGCGTAGGCCCGCCACGGCCGCCATCGCTCGGACCTGGCCCGGAGCGCCCCAGCGGTCGACGGCAGGCCCAACTGCTCGGCTGCCCGTCGGACGCCGAGGTCGCCGTCGCAGAAGGCATCCGGGTCGCCCAGCGCCCGCATGGCCACCATCTCGACCGTCCACGGGCCGACGCCGGGCAGCGCTCCCAGGACCCTGCGGGCCTCGATGCGGTCGCACCCCGGGCCGAGGTCGAGGCGTCCCGACACCAACTCGTCCACCAGGGTGGCGAGCGTTCGGCCCCGGCCACCGGCAAGCGATGGTTCGACGCCCTGCAGCAGGTCCGGCGACGGGAAGAGGTGGGTAAGTCCACCGTGGGCATCCTCGACGAGCTGGCCGTACCCGGTCACCAGGGCCGCGGCCGCCGTCCGGGCCGCCGCGGTTGACACCTGTTGGCCGAGCACGACCCGGACCGCGAACTCGGGCCCGTCCACCGTCCGGGGCACCCGACGGCCCGGACGGCTTCTGACGAGAGGTGCGAGGTCGGGATCGGCACCGAGCGCCCGGTCCACGGCCTCGGGATCGGCGTCCAGGTCGAGCAACCGGCGGCACCGGGCGATCGCCGTGGTCAGGTCGGCCACGTCGGCCAGGTCCACCCGGCAGGCGATGTGGTCCGGGTGGGGGGTGAGAGCCACCACGCCCGGCCCGTGGGCCAGACGGAGCGTGCGGCGGTAGGTGGTGCCGACAATTTCCTCCACCCCGGGCACGGCGGTGGCGACCAGGTGCCCGAAGAGGTTGTCGGGGCAGAGCGGCTGGCGGAACGGGAGCCGGAGCTCGAGTGTGCCCGCGGTCCCGTCGGCCGACCTCCCTCGACCGGTGCGACGGGCCCGCAGGTCGGTGGGGGTGACGCCGAAGATTGACCGGACGGTGTCGTTGAACTGGCGGATGCTGGCGAAACCGGCCCCGAAGGCCACCTCGGCCATGGGCAGGGACGTGGTCTCGATCAACACCCGCGCCGTCTGGGCCCGCTGGGCCCGGGCCAGCGCCACCGGACCGGCCCCGACCTCGGCCAGCAGCACGCGCTCGAGTTGGCGGACGCTGTAGCCGAGCTCGGCGGCCAGGCCCGGCACCCCGGACCGGTCGATGATGCCGTCGGCAATCAGCCGCATGGCCCGGCCGACCACGTCGGCCCGGACGTCCCACTGGGGCGACCCCGGGCTGGCGTCGGGCCGGCAGCGCTTGCACGCCCGGAAGCCGGCCCGTTGGGCGGCTGCCGCGGTGGGGAGGAATCGGACGTTGCGCCGAAACGGCGTGCGGGCCGGGCAGCTCGGTCGACAGTAGATTCCGGTGGAGATGACGCCGGTGACGAACCACCCGTCAAAGCGCGGGTCGCGTGACTGCACGGCGAGGTAGCAGCGGTCGGGATCGTCGTGCACCCGGCCAGTCTGACCGATCGAGGGGTCCGGGACTAGCGGAAAAGCGACATCACAGTCGGTGGCCCGGTCCGGTTACGTTCTGCCGCGATCATGGGCCCGCCGCGACCGGGGAGTAGGTCAGCCCGTCCGACGGGCTGTTCGCCACCGCCACCTCGGCCGCCTGAGCACCGCGTGCGGGTCCCCACCACCGGGGCGCAGTGGCTACCGGTCGTCGGCGGCCCGCCAGCAGTACCAAGCGACGAGGCTTCGGTAGGGGCGGAAGGGTTCACCCAGGACGTCCAGAGCCTTCGGGTCCGGAATCTCGTCCAGTGACCATGCCTTGGCGAACCCGGCCCGCACGCCGTAGTCACCGATGGGCCAGACGTCGAGCCGGCTCAATGTGCTGATGAGGAACATCTGAGCAGTCCACGGTCCGATGCCGCGCACCACGGTGAGGTGGGCGACGACCTCGTCGTCAGACAGCCGACCGATGCGGTCGAGCGCAACCTCGCCGGAGGCGACCTTGTCGGCCAGGTCGACAAGTGAGGCCGCCTTGGAGCCGCTGAGGCCGCAGGCCCGCAGGTCCGGCTCCGGGGTGGCCAGGACGCGCTCGGCGGTCACCTCGCCGCCCAGTGTCTCCACCATCCGTCCGTGGATGGACGCCGCGGCCTTGCCGGCCAGTTGTTGATAGACGATGTTCCGGGCCAGGTGATCAAAGCGGTGGCCGGCCGGCACGCGCCGGCGTGCGGGCGGTGGGCCATGCCGCTCGATGAGGCCGGCCAGCACCGGGTCGGCCCCGGACAGGTCGGTCACGGCTGCGGTCAGCGGGGTCGTCGGCACCCTCGAATGATGCCAGCCCGGTGTCGCAGCGATGACCGGGGCGTAGGCTGATCGACAGGTACGGCCGATCACGGACGAGTGGACCGACGAACGAGTGGAGGACCTGATGGAGGGTGATGTCGTTTCGGTGGAGCGGTGCATCCCGGCGGGCCCGGCGGCCATTTTCGCCCTGGTGGCCGACGCCGCCCGCCATCCCGAGATCGACGGTTCGGGTGCCGTCCGCCAGGTCAAGGCCGGCGCCCCGCACAAGCTCAGCCTGGGCGTCGCGTTCGGGATGTCCATGAAGTTGGGGGTCGGCTACTCGATGGTCAGCACGGTCATCGAGTACGAGGAGGATCGGCGAATCGCCTGGCAGAGTCGCCCTGCCGGCTTCGTCGGCAAGTTCGTCGGTGGCCGGATCTGGCGCTACGAACTCGAGCCGGTCGAGGGCGGGACGCTGGTGCGCGAGAGCTGGGACATCAGCCGGGACCATCAGCGAGCCCTCCTCCGCCACGGTTCGGTGGGCAAGCAGACCGCCAAGAACATGACGACCACACTGCAGAAGATCGAGGGGATCGTCACCGCCGACTGACCGATCCGGTCGCCGGCCGGTCGCTGTGCCCTTCGATGGCGGAAGGAACCGGTGCCACCTGGTGTTGACCTGGTCATGACGACCCTGTCCGTGCTCGACCTGGCCACGGTGGCCAAAGGCGCCACCGCCGCCGATGCACTGGCTGACACCACCCGCCTGGCCCGTGTCGTCGAGACCCTCGGCTACCACCGGATGTGGGTGGCCGAGCACCATGGCATGCCTGCCGTGGCCAGTTCCGCCCCGGCCGTACTCATCGGCCACCTGGCCGACGCCACCACGACCCTGCGGGTCGGGGCCGGCGGGGTCATGCTTCCCAACCATGCGCCCCTGGTGGTGGCCGAGCAGTTTGCCACCCTGGAAGCCCTCCACCCTGGTCGCATCGACCTCGGCCTCGGCCGCGCCCCGGGCACTGATCCGGCCACCGCCCGGGCCCTGCGGCGGAACGCCGACCTGAGCGCAGAGCACTTCCCGGAGGACGTGGTCGAGCTGATCCGCTACCTGGTCGACGACGGCGGCCCGGCGACGACACCTGCGCCGGTGCCGGGCCGCGGCTATCTCCCCCAGGTGTGGCTCCTCGGCTCGTCGACCTTCAGCGCCCAACTGGCAGGGATGCTGGGTCTACCGTTCAGCTTCGCCTTCCACTTCGCCCCCGCCCTGGTCGACGAAGCCCTGGCCCTCTACCGGGCCAATTTCCGACGCACCGGCCTGCTGGCCGATCCCTACGTGATGGTTGCCGCCTCGGTGCTGTGCGCCGACACCGACCAGGAGGCCGACTACCTCGCCGGGCCGTCGCGCCTGTCGATGCTGCAGCTCCGGAAGGGCACGCCGTCTGCGGTCGTGAGTCCCGAAGAGGCCGCCGCTTATGAGTACTCGGCCGCCGACCGGGCACTGGTCGAAGCGACGACCGCCGACCACGCCGTCGGCGACCCCGAGACCGTGCACGCCACGTTGGCTGCCCTCGTCGAACGCACCGGGGCCGACGAGCTGATGCTGTCGACCAGGGCCCACTCGCTCGAGACCCGTGCCCGGTCGCTCACCCTGGTGGCCGAGCGCTGGGGTCTCGTCGGGCCCGGCGTCTGACGGGCCTGACGACCTACAGCCCGGCCACCCGGGGCAGGACCTCCTCGCCCAGCAGGGCCAGATGGTCGAGGTCGGCCAGATCGAGGATCTGCAGGTAGGTCCGGGTGGTGCCGATGTCGGCGAACTGCCCGAGCTTGTGGACCACCTCGTCCGGGGTGCCGCACAGCCCGTTGGTCGCCAGCTCGTCCACCTCGCGGCCGATGGCCGCCGCCCGACGGGCGATGTCGGTGTCCGACGTCCCGCAGCACACGACCTGGCCGGCGGACAGGGTCATGGTGGCCGGATCGCGGTCCTGGGCCTCACACGCCTGGCGGACCACACCGAACTGGTGGGCGGTAACTTCGGTGGATCTGAAGGCCATGTTGAACTCGGCGGCATAGGTGGCGGCCAGGCGGGGCGTCCACTTCGGGCCACTGCCACCGACGATGATCGGCGGTCCGCGTCGCTGCACCGGTTTCGGCAGGGCCGGGCTGTCGGCCAGCCTGTAGTGGGTCCCCTCGAAGGAGAACGCGGCACCAACCGGTGTGGTCCACAGGCCCGTGACAATGGCCAGCTGCTCTTCGAGGCGCTCGAACCGTTCGACCACGGACGGAAAAGGGATGCCGTAGGCGGTGTGTTCCGCCTCGTACCAACCGGCGCCGATGCCCAGCTCCACCCGGCCCCCACTCATGGCGTCCACCTGGGCCACGCTGATGGCGAGGGGCCCGGGTAACCGGAAGGTGCCAGCTGTCATCAGGGTGCCGAGGCGGATGGTGCGGGTCTCTCGGGCGATGCCGGCCAAGGTGACCCAGGCGTCGGTCGGGCCGGGCAGCCCGTCGGACGACCCCATGGCCATGTAGTGGTCGCTACGGAAGAATGCACTGAAACCGAGCCGTTCGGCAGTCTGGGCCACGGCCAGGAGGTCGTCGTAAGAGGCACCCTGCTGGGGCTCGGTGAAGATGCGGAGGTCCATGACCCTTGTCTACCCGGGAACCGGGCCTGCCGCTGGTTTCGCAGCCGATCGAACGGTCAGCCGATCGACAGTCCGTGGTCGAAGCCGCCACTTCCGGACACGTCCGATTCGGCATCGGCCGACCCGACCTCCCCCATCGACATGGCCAGGTCCTCGCTGGGCCGCTCCAGACCCGAGGACGAGCGCAGCGGCAGCTGCTTGAGGAACAGCGAAGCAACCAGCATGAGGATGGCGATGGGCACGCCCACCAGGAATACGGAGTGCAGCGACCGCACGAACGAGTCGAGGACCCCGTTCTGCATTGGAGTCGGTAAGGCGTGCAGGTCGGCCGGACTCATCGCGAAATTGCCGTCCACGTGGATACCGGCGGCGGCGGCCCCGGGCACCAGCACCCGGATCCAGTGGCTGAGGCCGGCGATGAAGATGGCCCCGAACAGGGACGTCCCGAAGGCGCCACCCAACGAGCGGAAGAACGTCACCGCCGCAGTGCCCGTGCCGATCGAGTCGGACGGCACGGCATTCTGGGTGGCCAGGATCATGATCTGCATGGTCATGCCCATGCCGGCGCCGAGCACGATGACGTACAGACTCATCGTCAGGTGCGAGGTGTGCAGGCCGAGGTGGGAGAGCAGCCACATCCCGATGACGACGAGGATGGAGCCGACGATGGGCATGGGCTTGTAGACCCCGGTACGGGTGACGATCTGCCCGGACGCGATCGACGAGGCCAGCAGGCCGAGCATCAGGGGGACCATGAGCAATCCGGACACCGTGGGTGAGACCCCGTCGACCAGCTGCAGGTAGAGAGGGAGATAGATGATGGCTCCGAACATCACCATCGACAGCAGGAAGCTGACCGTCGACGCCGTGCGGAACACCCCGATCCGGAAGAGCGACGGGGGGAGGATGGGCTCGGCCGCGTAGTGCTCCCACACCACAAAGGATCCGACGAAGGCGGCCGACACCAGGCCCATGGCGATGATGATCGGCGAGCCCCAGGAGTACTGGGTCCCGCCCCACACCGTCACCAACAAGGCGGCGGTGATCCCGACCATCATCAGGCCGGCACCGAGGAAGTCGATGCGGTGGGACTGGCGCCGGAACGGCAGCTTCAGCACGACCGAGGTCACGATGAGGGCCACGATGCCGATGGGGAGGTTGATGTAGAAGATCCACCGCCACGACAGGTGCTCGGTGAACACACCGCCGAGCAATGGTCCGGCGATCGAGGACAGGGCGAAGGTGGCACCGAAGTACCCCTGGTAGCGCCCGCGTTCTCGGGGCGAGACGACGTCGGCAATGATCGTCATGGCCATCGCCATGAGCCCCCCGGCCCCCAGGCCCTGGATGCCCCGGAACGCGATCAGCTGCGTCATGTTCTGGCTGAGGCCGGCCAACGCCGAGCCGACGAGGAAGACCACGATGGCGAACTGGAAGATGCCCTTGCGCCCGAACTGGTCGGACAGCTTGCCGTAGAGAGGGGTGGAGATGGTCGACGTCAGCAGGTATGCGGTCACCACCCAGCTCATGTGATTGAGGCCGTGGAGGCTGTTGACGATGGTCGGCAGCGCGGTGCCGACGATGGTCTGGTCGAGGGCGGCCAGGAACATGCCGAGCATCAGGCCGCTGAAGACGACCATGATCTGGCGGTGGCTGAGGGCCACCACCGGTCCGCCGCCGGCGGGCACGGCCACCTCGGGCGCGCCGGTCATAGCCGGGTCCAGCCCGTCGGTTCCTTCCGCATCGCCCTTCGGTGCGGTGTCGATGGTCATCGGGTCCCCTCGTCGGTATCGGTGCGCTGCCTGTCGGCGGTCCGTGAGTTGGCGGTCTGCGAGTCGCGCAGGTGCTGGAGGCCGGTCCCCAGACGGAGGAGTCCGTCGGCCAGGGCATCGCGCTCCTCGTCAGTCCACTCGGCAATTGCGGTAGCAAGCACCTGGCGCCGGGACTCCGACGCTGCCTCCAGGACGGCCACCCCCTGATCGGTGAGGCTGAGCAGAGCGGCCCGCCCGTCGGCCGGATCCGGGGTGCGGGCGATCAGCCCGGCGGCCACCAGGTCGCGGATCTGGCGGCTGATCGTCGACAGGTCGAGTTCGCCCTGCTCGGCCAAGTCGGAGAGACGGAGTGGGGCCTGTTCGGACACCATGACCAACAGCCAGTAGCCGGTCCGGCCGATCGACACGCCGTCGGGCAGGGCATCCTGGGGTACGTCCAGGCGGAGGATGGTCCGCCCCACGTGGGTCAGCGATCGCTCGAGGACGGCGGAGACGGGCGCCGGCGGAGCAGCGATCGGTCGGTTGGCTATGTGGTCTGTCGGTGAGGTCATGGCGGTTCCGGTGGTGATCGACGGAGGCGACCGGATGGCGTCGTGCGGTCGCCCGCTCTCCGTCATCTAGCTGCTTGTAGCAAGCAACTATATCACTTGCTCACGCAACTGGTGACCGGGATTTAGCAATCAACAGTTGCCACCGGGGCCAGCGCCCGGCCGACGACCACGATCCCCACCACCCGGGCTCCGACCAGCCGGAGGGCGGCGGCGGCCGACTGGGCCCGCGACCCGGTGGTGACGCTGTCGTCGAACACCAGCACCGGGAGCCGGTCGAGTCCGGACCGGTCGACGCCGGCCAGGGGTGCGAACCCGTCGCGGGCGGCTTCCAGGTGGTCGAGTCGGCCTCTCCCCCGGCCGAGCAGGCGGAGGTGCCGATCGGCCAGCGAGGGCACCCCGTCGACCAGCGCCTCGGCCGGCGCCGGACCGATCCGCCGGGTCGAGGGCACGGTGGTCACTACCGACCACGGCCCGAACCGGTCCACGAGCAGGCAGCTATGGACCGTCATCCACTCCGCCAGGCCGTCGACCACCTCGCGTCGGTAGCACTAGCGCTGCGCTGGCGTCGGTGCGTCCTTGTAGCCGCGCAGGCGCCGGTGGTCGGCATCCCCTATGCGGTACTCACGCAGGGCCACCAGTGGCACCAGGGGCAGGCCGAGTTGGCGGGCGGTCAACCGGCAGCAGAAGCAGACCGATGTAGGTCGGCGGACAGAGCGGCCGCAGACCGCACACGGCGGAGGTGCGGACCCGTCGGGTCGAACCGGGACGAGACGGTCAAAGGTGGGGCTCACAGTGGGCACGACGCTCCCGGGACGGCCGGCACAGTGCTGGCACAGTGCCGGAACGGTCTGGGGCGGCACGCCGGTGTGCCGCGAGTACCGATCCCGTCCCATCCGAGACGGGATCACCCGTGTCAGTCGCTGGGCGGCTCGCCGTCGGGTCGGTAGAGCAGGAACGTGCCGGTCGAGCGGCTGACCAACTGACCCTCGCCATCGGTGACGCTGGCCTCGGCGTAGGCCACCTGCCGGGCCATGCGAACCACCTCGCCCCGCAGCGAGTAGGTCCCACCGTCCATGGCGGGGCGCATCGTCTCGATCTTCATCTCGAGCGTGCCCCGGGTCCGCGACTTGCCGGGCAGGGCGGCATTGATGGCGAAGTTCATGGCTGCATCGAGCATGAGGGCGTGGACGCCTGCCTGCACGATGCCGTGCGGGTTGCAGGCCGCGGTCGTCGGTACGAAGGTGCCCGACACCCAGCCGAGGTCCTCGCCGTCGACGCCGTAGTCGTCGAGCGATCCGCCGACGGTGCCGATGAGCACCATGCCGCCGTTGCCGAGCCAGCGATCCATGTCCTTGATCCGACCTGTCATGGCCGAGACCGTAGCGCCGGGATGGGACAACCCGGGTGGTGCGGCCCCGCCGGACGGTACAACGGGGCCACGACGGGCACCCGGGGCGGTGGCCGCACCGCAGCGCTCCCGGTAGTCTGTGGGCACGGCGACCACCGTGGCCGCCCGGCGGGGCCCGGTCCCGCAGCACTCCACGACCGACTACGGCCGGCAGGATCCTTCCGCCGGACCACAGCAAGGAGACACACCATGGCTGACGCCGTCATCATCGACGCCGTACGTACCCCCGGAGGCAAGCGCAACGGCAAGCTGCGCAACTGGCACGCCGCCGACCTCGGCTCCGAGGTCCTCCGTGCCCTCGCCGAGCGCAACGACCTCGACACCGCCCTGGTCGACGACGTGATCATGGGCTGCGTCATGCAGGTGGGCGAGCAGTCGCTCAACGTCGGCCGCAGCGCTGTGCTGGCCGCCGGGTACCCCGAGTCGGTGCCCGCCACCACCATCGACCGCCAGTGCGGCTCCAGCCAGCAGGCCCTCCACTTCGGGGCCCAGGGTGTCATGGCCGGCGCCTACGACGTCGTCATCGGCGCCGGTGTCGAGGTCATGTCGCGCACACCGATGGGCTCCTCGGTCGTCCGTGAGCTGGGCTTCCCCTTCGGCCCCCGGGCCATGGCCCGCTACACCGATCGGGGCGGACTGGTCGGCCAGGGCGAAGGCGCCGAGCTCATCGCCGAGCAGTGGGGCCTGAGCCGCGAGGACCTCGACGAGTTCTCCGCCCGCTCACACCACCGGGCCGCCCAGGCCACCGCCGAAGGCCGCTTCGAGCGGGAGATCATCCCGGTGGCCATCAAGGACGACGAGCGCGACGACACCGACGAACAGATCACAACCGACGAGGGCATCCGCCCCGACTCTTCGGTCGAGACGCTGGCCAACCTGAAGCCGGCCTTCCGCCCCGAGAACGGCAAGGTCACGGCCGGCAACTCGTCCCAGATCACCGACGGCGCCTCGGGCGTGCTGATCATGAGCGAGGCCAAGGCGTCATCGCTCGGCCTCACCCCCCGGGCCCGGTTCCACTCCTTCGCGGTGGCCGGCAGCGACCCGATCACCATGCTCACCGGCCCCATTCCGGCCACCCGCATGGCCCTCGAGCGGGGCAAGCTGACCCTCGACGACATCGACGTCATCGAGATCAACGAGGCGTTCGCCTCGGTGCCGCTGGCCTGGGCCAAGGACCTCGATGCCGACATGGACAAGGTGAACGTGAACGGCGGGGCCATCGCCCTCGGCCACCCGCTCGGTGCCTCTGGAGCCAAGCTCATGGCCACCCTGCTCAACGAGCTGGAGCGGACCAACGGTCGCTACGGACTGCTCACCATGTGCGAGGGCGGCGGCATGGCCAACGCCACCATCATCGAGCGCCTGGGCTGAGGCGCGCTCGGTCGGCCAAGGGGTCGGCCGGGAGGAACCAACCGGTAACCAAGACACCGACGACGAAGGCCGGCCCTGCGGGGCCGGTCTTCGCATGTCCGCCCGACTGCCGGACGCCGTTCCGGCAGTCGGCGCTAGTGGTAGCGGGTGGCGAGCAGCAGGCCGACGAAGATCGAGCCGATGGCGGCCACCAGCCAGACGTTGTTGACCCCTCCGGGCAGGGCGCCGACGTAGTTGAGGATGACGATCAGGACGCCGAGTACGAACATGGCCACGATCAGGATCCCGAACCACAGGGGGCTGGACTTGGTGCTCCGGTCGATGGGGGGCGTGTAGCGGCTGCTCTGGACCGACCCGGAGGCCGACCCGGACTTCGTTCCACCGCTCTTGGCCGACGGTGTGACCCGCCCGCCCTTCTTGGAGACCCTGCCCGGACCTTGCTTGGCCGTGGATGCCATGGGCGAAGGATAGCCAGTGTCAGGCGACCCGCGTGCCCGGCCGGCCCGACCCCCGTCGCTCACTGCACCGGGCGCCCGGTACGATCGGTGGCCCATGGCGACGCGAGTACTGGTCATCGACAACTACGACTCGTTCGTCTACAACCTGGTCCAGGAGCTGGGCGAACTCGGCGCCGACCCGGTCGTCCACCGCAACGACGCGATTGACGTCGATGGCATCCGGGCGGCCGCACCCGACCTGATCCTCATCTCCCCTGGTCCCGGGCGTCCCGAGGATGCCGGCGTGTCGCTGGCCGTGATCGAAGAGCTGGCCGGGGTGATCCCCATCCTCGGGGTCTGCCTCGGCCACCAGGCCATCGGGCAGGCCTTCGGAGGTGACGTCGTCCGGGCCCCGAGCCTGATGCACGGCAAGACCTCCGCCATCCACCACGACGGCAGCGGCGTGTTCGACGGACTGCCGGATCCTTTCACGGCCACCCGCTACCACTCGCTGGTCGTGGAGCCCACCACCGTCCCCGACGTGCTCGAGGTGACGGCACGAACCGTCGACGGGGTGATCATGGGTCTGCGCCACCGGACCCTGGCCGTCGAGGGCGTGCAGTTCCACCCCGAGTCATTGCTCACCCCTGAGGGCCCGTCTCTCCTGGCCAACTTCCTGGCCACAGCCGTCGTCGCCTGAATCTACGGTCGCCTGTAAGGCGACCCGCCACCTCGACTCAGGTCAGCCCCCAGCGCCCGGACCGCCCCCGCCGCCCTTGGCCGGAGCAGTCGTGGTTGTCGTGGACGACGTGGTGGTGGTCGACGACGATGTGGTGGTGGTGGTCGGCGGCGGGCCGGAGGACACCGCGATGTCGACCGGAGTACCCGGCGCCACGCTGGCCCCAGTACCCGGGTTCGAGGACACCACGATGCCTGGCGCATACTGGGACGAGGCGACAGAGGTCACGTTCCCGGGCACGAGCCCGGCGCTGGCCAGGGTCTGACCCGCAACCGGCTGGGAAAGGCCGACCAGTGACGGGACGATGGCGTTGGCCGGACCGGACGACACCGTCAGCGCCACAGCCGAGCCCTGGTTGATCCTGGTGCCCGAGGTCGGGTTGGTGCTCAGCACCGTCCCCTTCTGGGCCGAGCTCACCTTGGTGACGATGGTGGTGGTCAAACCCGCGCTCTGGAGGATTTGCGTGGCGTTGGTCTGGGTGGTGTTGACGAGCCCTTCCGGCACCGTGACCTGGACGGGCGGCGGCAGCTGGGCGACCTTGATGGTGACCGTGTCACCTTTTTTGACCAGGGACTTGGCGTCGGGGTTAGTGGAGATGACCGTGCCCGGGGTGTTGTTCGACACTTGCTGGACCTGGGTGACGTTGAGCCCGTCGGCCCGCAGGGTGGCCGTGGCCACGGCGGCCTGTTGGCCGACCACGTCCGGCACGTTGAACGACGCCTGGCCCCCGAAGTAGCCGAGGTTCCGGCCCAGGAAGAACCCGGCAGCCGCCAGCAGCAGGAGCAGGAGCACCAGGGCGATGGCGTAGTTGCGGGTCCGGTTGGAGTCGGACTCGTCGGGCGCACCGCCGTCGGCACCGTCGGACGCACCGCCACCGATAGAGTCGACCGTCCGGGTGTCGTCCATGCCAGCCACCGCGGTCATCGTGGTGGTGGCACCGGCCACGCCGATCACCGACGTGGTGTCCTCCATGGCGAGGACGCTTCGGCCCTCGTTGAAGCGGAGCAGGTCGGCTCGCAGCTCTTCGGCCGTGGCGTAGCGGTGAGCCGGGTCCTTGGCCATCGATTTGAGGATGATGGCCTCGAAGGTCGGCGGAATCTGCGGGTTGAGCTCACGGGGCGCCGGCGGGTTGTCCCGCACGTGCTTGGAGGCGACCGCCACGGGCGATTCGCCGAGGAAGGGCGGCCTTCCGGTGACCATCTCGAACAGGACGACGCCGAGTGAGTAGATGTCGCTGCGCGAGTCGACCCCGAGCCCCTCGGCCTGCTCGGGGGAGAAGTAGGTGGCTGTCCCCATGACCGCACCGGTCTGCGTGAGGCTCTCCTCGGTGTTGACGGCACGGGCGATGCCAAAATCAGTCACCTTGACCTGGCCATCGTCGGTGATGAGGACGTTTCCGGGCTTGACGTCCCGGTGGATCACCCCGTGCTTGTGGGCATAGCCGAGAGCGGCAGCCACGTGGGAGCCGATGTCGGCGGTCCGCTCGGCCGACAGCGGCCCCGCGGACTTGAGAATCGACGACAGCGGCCGTCCGTCGATGAACTCCATGACGATGAAGTAGGTACCGGTGTCCTCGCCCCAGTCGAACACCGGGACGATGTTGGGGTGGGAGAGGTTGGCGGCGGCCTGGGCCTCACGGCGGAACCGCTCCACGAATGAGCGGTCGACGGACAGCTCGGGAAAGAGGACCTTGAGCGCGACCGGACGGTCGAGCAGGCGGTCATGGGCGCGGTAGACCTCGGCCATGCCCCCCCGCGCGATCAGGTGATTCAGTTCATAGCGCTCGGAGAAGACACGCGGCGTCTCATTGGGATCCATGTGGGTCAAAGCCTATGCCTGCTATCGCTCGGTTCCGGTGTACTCATAGATGGAATCTCGGGACATACGCCCCGTCCTGCCCTGTCGATCATGGGGTGGCCGCCAGTGCGGCCGAGAGGATGGCCGCGGCCGGAGGACCGGAGATCTCGGCACCGGTGGAGCTCGGCGCCTGATTCGGCACCGACACCGCGACTGCCACCCTCGGATCGTTGGCCGGGGCGAAGGCGATCATCCAGTCGTTGGTGAGCGGCTGACCGAATGCCCCTGACGTCTCGGCGGTGCCGGTCTTGGCGGCCACGTCTTCGTTGGCGGGAAAGACGCCCGTCGCGGTCCCGCTGGTGACGACGGCCTGCATCAGCGAGGTCACCGCGGCCGCGGTGAACGGGTTGGTGGCCGTCAGCCACGGGGTGGGCTTGTACGTCTCGACGAGATTGCCCTGTGAGTCCCGGATCTGCTGCATCACGTGGGGGGTCATGATCACCCCACGATTGGCAATGCCGGCGGCCACCAGGCCCATCTGCAGGGTCGTCGCGATATCGGAGCTGACCGCCGTGCCCTGGCCGAACGCCGAGTAGGCCTGCAGTGGGGAGTTGTTGACCAGTTCGGCCGCGGTCGGGAAGTTGGAGACTCCGACGTTGGGGAGGTCGAGGGGGACCTGCTTGTTGAACCCGAAGGCCTCGGCCTCGGTGTTCAGGCTCGTCTTCAGCGCCATGCCGTACTGGGCGAAGATCGTGTTGCACGACTGGGGCAGCGCCTGCTGGATGGTGCCGGAGCAGACCTCATGGGCGTAGTTGCAGAGCGGCAACGGTGTCTGGGGCACCGAGATGCAGCCGGATATCGGCGGGTTCGTGGTCGTAACCGGGGACGGGTAGTTCACCTTGGCCAACGCCGGCTGGTGGTCGTAGACGGCCGAAGACGTCACCACCTTGAAGGTCGACCCGGGCAGGAAGCCGTGCTGGAAGGCCTGGGAGACGAGCGGACTGGTCGACCCGTTACCCGGATCGACCGAGTTGTAGTACGCCGTCACCGCCTTCGAGTTCTGAGAGGTCAGTGGGATCGGGTTGTAGGTGGGTCGCCCGTACATCGCCTCGATCGCCCCGGTCTTCACGTTGATGACCACCGCGCCGGCCTGGGGGGCACTGCCGCCCTTGTTGATCCCCTCGACGATCCCCGCGACCTTCAGTTGGAGGCCCGAATTGATGGTGAGGTACACGTTGCCGGTGGTGGTGCGGGTGGTCAGGAGATCACTGAGGTTCTTGGCCGGCCGGGTGTGCGACTGGAGGTATTGGTTGTATTCGGCTTCGACGCCGGTGCGGGTCCCGAAGATGGTGTCATACCCGACGATCTGCGAGAACAGCGTCGCCGTGAGCGGGTTGTAGACCCGCTGGTACTTGTAATAGCCCGTCGTCGACGGCACCGAGCTGGCCAGCACGACGCCGTCGGAGGACAGGATGTCGCCCCGGGGGTCATTGCGGTTCACCTGGATCACCCGAGGGTTGTTCGGAGACGTGGACAGGGCGTGGGCCTTGACGACCTGGATGTTGTTGAGCTGGACGAACAGGGCGATGAAGCAGACCACCATGACGATTCCGAGCCATCGGATCCTTCGCTCCATCAGGGGGCTCCTGTCATCGTGGTTGCTGATACTCCGCCGACCGGCACCGTGGTCGGCGTGGTGGAGCAGCCGGAGGTGAACGGGTTCTGAGCGCAGGTGATCTGCTTCTGGGACGCAACCAGATTGGCCACGTAGCGCTGCGCGGCCTGGAGCGAGCTCTCCTGAACTCCGGTCACCAGTTGGGGCACGGTGTAGGGCGGCACGTCGGCTGTGGTGAAGCCGGTGCGCTCCACCTCGACCGGCTTGTAGAGCACGCCCCCGCCGATGCGGCCGTGGTAGATCATCAGCTCATTGCTGTTGACCTGCACGTAGTACGCGTTGGTGTCATACCAACGCACCGCATAGAACGCGGCGTACACGATTACGACCAGAATCACGGCGAACAGCACCGTGCGAATGGTGATCAACCGGCGCCCGCGGGCGGCCCTCCGGGCCTTGCGTCGGGCCCGCCAGCGGTCACGGAAGCTCGGCTTCAGCGGCTCGGGTCCGGGCAGGAGCGCAACCGCCTCGTCGGCCGGCCCGATCGGTCGG
>DATBZS010000079.1:0-13683 GCA_036513075.1 Acidimicrobiales bacterium | reverse complement strand
GGAACGATGAGCAGGGTAACGACAGAGGCGCCGACGAGATGTCCGTCGACGATGGGCACATTGGCACGGGCGGGGCAGCCACCGAACCTCTGGACAGCAGCGCTCCCCAGGACGGGATGGCAGCGCCGGACGGCACGGGGGTCCCAGCGACTGAGCCAGTCAACGGGACCAGGTCCGCCGCCGGTGCCGATGGTGAAGGAGAGGCCATTCCCGACGCCGACGCCGGCGTGGCCGGTGAGGAGGAGGCCCACCGCGCGGCGGTAGACGCAGTGGACGGGCTCCTCGACGAGGTGGAGCGGGCCCTGGCCCGTCTGGACGACGGCACCTACGGGCGGTGTGAGACCTGCGGTTCCCCGATCGACGACACCGACCTGGCGGCCCAGCCGCTGGTGCGCGAGTGCAGATCGTGCGGCACCGGGATACTGGTGGTCGAGGGCGCCTGAATCGGTCAGGGACCCGCAGTGTCCCGAATCCGTAGATCCGGTGGGATCAGTGCACGTAGCCGCTGAGGACCGTCGTACCGGAGCTGTCCCGGACCCAGACCTCGGTGATGGCCGACGGTGGGACGGCGCACGTCAGTTGGGCCCGCACGTTTGCTCCCGACGTGTGATAGCTGCCGGCCTGCCACCAGGTGCCCGAGGACGACTTCATGGTGACCACGAAGTCCTGGCCCAGGGGCTGGCCGTGCTCACGGAGCAGCACGACGGTGCCCGAGGTCGACGGACGCAGGGTCATGGTGGCGACCGTACCCGGGCGACCGGTGAGTGCGACGAACCGCCCGGGCGGCAGCGGCGAGGCCGCGGACACGACGAGGACGATCGCCGCGGCGATCCCGGCGATGCCGGCGGTCGCCGTGGCCACGACACCGACCCGACGGCGGCTGCGGCGGCGTTCGTGGTCGGCCTCTGCCTCGAGCAGGCCGAGGACGGACTCCTGGAGCTGAGGCGGGACCCGGTCAGCCCCGGGGTCGTCGACGGCGTCGAGGGAGGCGGCACTCAGCGCACCAGCCAACGGCGCCAGCTCTGCCGCTTCGGCCCGGCAGTCGGTGCAACCGTCGAGGTGGGCCTGGAGGCCGATGGCGACCTCGGGCTCGAGTTTGCCGAGCGACTGCATGGCGAGTTCGCCCTGCCAGCGGATGCATCCCTGGTCGGTCATGGCTCCCACCCGACCTCGTCGAGCGCCAGGCGGAGCGCCTTGAGCGCGTAGAAGAGTCGGCTCCTCACCGTGCCCTCGGGGATCCCGAGCAGGCTGGCCACCTCACCACTGGGCCGCCCCCGGTAGTAGATCTCGACCACGACGGTCCGGTGCTCGGGACGCAGGCGACGGAGGGCTTCCTCCACCAGCCAGCCGCGCATGGCCTCGTCGAGTTCGGAGCCCTCGGGCGGCGGTTCGTAGGGCAACCGGTCGACCGACCGGACGGCGCGCTTTCTGGCCAGGTCGATGATGATTCGGCGCTCGATGGCGAAGAGCCAGGCCCGGATGCCCCCGAGCGACGGGTCGAACCGGTCCCTTGCCCGCCACGCACGGGCGAATGTCTCCTGGACCGCTTCCTCGGCGAGGCCGGCGTCGCCGAGGCTCCGTCGGGCGTAGCCGAACAGCTCGCCGCCGTGGGCGGAGAACGCCGCGGTCAGTCCCTGCTCGTCGGCGAGCTCGCCGCTCGTGGTGGTGACGCTTTGGAGCACGGTTGCTCCCCTCCGGGTACGTGGAACGCTCGGACCATCCTCTCGCATGAGTGGCCGCCTGGGCGCGCAGCACGCTCAGTACCCGGGACTACGCACGGACGTCACGGTTTGTTCACCTGCGTTGTTCAGACCGGTGGGCCGGACGTTCCGCCGGATTCCCCTCCACACCCTGGCGGACACGGCGGAAAGCTTCAGTTGGCCCCAATTGAACGCCGATACGTCCACATGGCCCGAAACGGTGGCTCGCGCTCCGAGTCGACGATGCGGCAGTTCATCATCTTTGCCGCCATCTCGATTGTTCCGGTGCTGGTGCTCGGTCTCGTCCTGGCCGGGAGCTACCGCACCGAGGCCGCGCGCCGTGGCCTGGCCGAGGGTCGGTCCGAGGCGTTGCTTGTGGCTCAAACCGCGGTCCAGCCGATACTGGACGGCCGCCCGTTGAGCGACGGCCTCAACTCGACCGAGGCGATGCGGCTTCACCACCTGGCGTCTGGGGCCGTTGCCCAGGGTGACGTCCAACGGTTGCGGATTCGGGACCTGAAGGGAGCGGTCGTCTTTTCCGACGACGGCTCGGGCTTCGGCCAGCGGCCCGAGGACGAGGCTCTCGACGCCACAGGGGGTGCAACGGTGGTCCGGCTGACGCGGATCAACTCCGACAGTGTCGACACGGGCAAGTTGGGGCCGGAGTCGGTCGAGGTCTACCTGCCGTTGCACGCGGGACCGCGTCACGCCCGGGTCGGTGTACTGGAGGTCTACCTCCCGTATTCGCCGATAAGCGCCGACGTGAGCCAGGGGGTGCGCGACCTCTACCGGAATCTGGCGATCGGACTGGGCATCCTGTACGTGGTGCTGTTCGGGATCTCGTTCTGGGTGGTCCGACGACTCCGCCACCAGGTACGACTGAACGCCTACCTGGCCGAGCACGACGCCCTGACCGACCTCCCCAACCGCAGCCTGTTCCACCGTCGGGCGAGGGTCGAGCTGGCCCGCGGGGCGAAGCTCGGGTACCCGACGACCATCGCCATCGTCGACCTCGACCAGTTCAAGGAGGTCAACGACACCCTCGGACACCACAACGGCGACCGGCTGCTTACGGCCATCGGGCAGCGCCTCCTCGCCCACCTGCGGGCGCCGGATTCGCTGGCCCGCCTGGGTGGCGACGAGTTCGGGCTTGTCCTCAGCAATGTGGACCGTCCGAACGACGTACTGTCCCGGCTTCGCGAGGTGATCCAACAGGAGGTGCAGATCAGCGGCCTGCCCCTCTCGATCGAGTCGAGCATCGGGTACGTCGTGGCCCCGGAGGACGGTGGGGACATCGATGACCTGCTGCAGAAGGCCGACGTCGCCATGTACGTCGCCAAGCGTGAACGCTCGGGCGTCGTGCGGTACGCCGAATCACAGAACCACTACGACTCGGCCAATCTGACGTTGGTGTCCGAACTCCGGCACGCCATCACCGACGGCCAACTGGTCCTCCATTACCAACCCAAGATCGATGTCCACACCTTCGAGGTGAGCGGGGTCGAGGCCCTGGTCCGCTGGCAGCACCCGAGCCAGGGACTGTTGTTCCCGGACCGGTTCATCCCCCTTGTCGAGCAGACCGACCTGATCGACGAACTCACCGAGTGGGTGGTCGGCCAGGCCCTGCGAGACCTGGTCGTCTTCAGTACTGCGTCGCCGGGGTTGACCATGGCCATCAATGTCTCGGCCCGCAACCTGGCACGGGCAGGTTTCGCCCGCCAGGTACTGGCTGCCACCAAGGCCGCCGGGGTGGACGCCGGTCGGGTCATCGTCGAAGTCACCGAGACGGCCCTGATGACCGATCCCGCCCGTGCGGCCATTGTCCTGGGGGAGATGAGCGATGCGGGAGTACGGATCAGTGTCGACGACTTCGGATCGGGTCAGACGTCGTTGGCCATGTTGGCCGACCTCCCGATCGCCGAGCTCAAGATCGACCGAGGCTTCGTCTTCGACATCGAGCGGAATCATGCCCATGCGGCGATCGTGCGGTCGATCGTCGAGCTCGGACACAACCTAGGGTTCCTCGTCGTCGCTGAGGGCGTCGAGACCGAGGTCGTCCAGGACGCGGTGGCAGCCACCGGGTGCGATCTCGTGCAGGGCTACTTCTTCGCTCGCCCCCAGCCGGCCAGCCAGCTGCTCGCCCGGCTGGATGCGGTCGACCCGACGCCGGTCTGACTCCGGCCCGGACAACCACCGGAGAACGGGCCATCCGGTTGAGCCATGCAGAAGGGCGGGCCCGCAGGCCCGCCCTCCGACTGATTCCACTCGTTGGAGAGCGGCTACTTCTTCGACTCCCAGAACATGGCGTCGATGGCGGCGATCTCGCTCAGCAGGCGGTCGGCCACGGCCACGTCACTGGTCTTCTTGGTCTCGCCTGCCGTCTTGGTGGCCTTCCAGAACATATCGTGGAGGTTGGGGAACTTCTCGAGATGCTCCGGCTTGAAATAGTCGGTCCACAGCACCCACAGGTGGTGCTTGACCAGGTCCGCCCGCTCCTCTTTGATGATGGCGGCACGGATCTTGAACGACTCGTCGTCCGAGGCGTTGGACTTCTCGATGGTGGCCTTGACGGACTCGGCCTCGATGCGGGCCTGGGCCGGGTCGTAGACCCCGCACGGCAGGTCGCAGTGGGCGTGGACGACGGCCGGGGGCGACACCCGGTCGACAACGGCGAGCAGGTGGTCTGCGATGCGCATAGGAACTCCTTGATCGTGGATTCGGCTGGGTTCTGCGGAGTCGGGACGACCCGGTGGCCCGCCCGACCCGGGCACGGTTGGCGCCGAGCCCGTCTGCTACAAGGTGGGGCATGGACCCCAACGGCGTGAGCTTACCCAGGTTCGCCGTAGGCCACTCAGGCCGCGGTGCCGTGGTCGCCGTGGTCGCCCTGGTGGGGTGGGCACTGGTGGCCCGGTGCGTGCACCGTGTGGTGGTGCAGGGTGGCTCGATGGCGCCGAGCCTTCTCGACGGCGACCGCCTTGTGGTGCTGTCGAGGCCGTGGGGTGACCACGTCCGACCGGCCCCGGGTGACGTCGTGGCCGTCTCCGACCCACGTGACCCTGTGCGGGTGCTGGTCAAGCGGGTGGCCTCGGTCGACCGGTCGACAGGGACCTTGGAGGTCCGGGGCGACGCCCCGGACGCCAGCACCGACAGCCGCGACTTCGGCCCGGTGCCGCTGGCGTCGGTGGTCGGCCGGGTCGTCCACCGGTACGGCCCGCCGGGCCGTACCGGCCCTGTGGGCCGGCCCACGGAGTACCATCGGGCGTGATGCCGAGCCCCCGAGACAACCTCAGCCGACTCCTCGACCCCACCTACCTCCACGGGGTCGACGGTCTGTCGGTCGACGACATCCGGCGGATGCGGGCCGAGTGCCAGGAGGCCGAAGCCTCGCTCTCGTACCTGCGGCGCCTGATCCAGGGCCGGATGGACATCGTCCACGCCTACATCGACCGCCCGGCGGGCTCGGACGCACCTGACCTGTCGAGCGTGGTCGACAACCTCGCCGGCATACTGGCCGGTCCCGGACGGGCCGGCGGACCGGGACGCAACCCCGTCCTTCACACACCGGACACCGACGAGATGGCCGGGTTGACCACCGAGCTCGACGACATTCTCGGCGCAGACGAGATCGGCCGCCTGTCCCAGCTGGACGAGGCCGAGCTGGCCGATTTGGCCGGACGCCTCCGCGAGCTCGAAATCCGCGTGTCGGCCGAGCGCCGCGGCCTGCACGAGCAGATCGACACCCTCCAGGCCGAACTGGTCGAGCGCCACAAGACCGGCCGGGCCTCGGTCGACGGCCTCCTGTCATGAAGGAACCGGTCGGCCACGACGGCGACCGGTTCGTCAAGGAGCTACCGGAGCGCTTCAACGAACTCGGCTCGTTCATCCGTGAACAGCGCAGCTCCGCCCGCCTGTCGCTGCGACGCCTCTCCGAGCTGGCCGGGATCTCCAACCCCTACCTGAGCCAGATCGAGCGGGGCCTGCGGCGGCCCTCGGCCGAGATCCTCCAGCAGATCGCCAAGGCCCTGCGCATCTCAGCTGAGACGCTGTACGTACAGGCCGGGATCCTCGAGCGGCCCGACGGCGACACCGACCTGTCGCGCCACATCTTCGCCGACCGACACCTCACCGAGGAGCAGCGTCAGGCGCTCATGCGGATCTACCTGTCGTTCCGCCACGAGAACGAGGACCAGGTCGATCCGGGCAACGGCCAGGCGCCGGCGCCGGCCACCGACGGGCCCGACGGCCAGGATGCCGCCGACGAGCCCGACACGGCCACCGCAGCCGGCTGACGCGGGCCTCCCGGTAGGATCGTCCGGGCATGAGGCGTCTCGCCGTCCTTTCCCTCCACACCTCGCCACTGGCCCAACCGGGCACGGGTGACGGCGGCGGCATGAACGTTTACGTGCGCGAGCTGTCCTCTGCGCTCGCCCGGGCCGGCGTCATCTGCGACGTGTACACGCGTGCCTGGTCGGACGACCTCGCCCCCACCTTGGACATCGAGCCGGGATTCCGGGTCCATCACGTGCCCGCCGGTCCGCCCGCTCCGCTGGCCAAGGAGTCCCTCCTCGGCGTGGTCGACGAGTTCGCCGACGGGGTGCTGAAGTCGATGACGACGGCCGGCACGCTCGGCACCGACGAAGACGTGCCCTTCGATGCCGTCCACGCCAACTACTGGCTCAGCGGCATCGCCGGCCACACCATCAAGCACCAGCTCAATCTCCCCCTGGTCTCCACGTTCCACACCCTCGACCGGGTGAAGGCCGAGTCCAGTCCTGAGGAGGTGGAGGCTGATTCGTCGCACCTGCGGGCCGAAGCCGAAGCAGCCATCATCCGGTGCTCGGACACCGTCCTGGCGTCCTGTTCGGTCGAGGCGGCCCAGATCTCGGATCTCTACGGTGCCGACCCCTCCCGCATCCGGATCGTGGCCCCGGGTGTCGACCACGCCTTTTTCGGCCCGGGGGACCGGGCCCAGGCCCGCCGGGCGCTGGACCTGCCGGCAGGAGGACCGCTGCTGCTGTTCGTCGGCCGGATCCAACCCTTGAAAGGGGCCTCGGTGGCCGTGGCCACCCTCGCTTCGCTGTCCCGGGATCACCCCGACGCCCGCCTGGTGGTGGTCGGCGGCCCGAGCGGCCCCCACGGCGACGAGGAGGTCGCCCGCATCGCCGGGCTCGTCGAGGCGCTCGACCTCTCCGACAAGGTCCTGTTCGTGCCCCCCCGTCCCCATGAGCTGCTGTCGACCTACTACCGGGCCGCCGACGTCTGCCTGGTGCCCAGCCGGTCGGAGTCGTTCGGACTGGTGGCACTGGAGTCGGCCGCCTGCGGCACGCCGGTGGTGGCGTCCGACGTGGGGGGCCTGCGCAGCCTGGTCGACCACGGGCGTACCGGCTACCTGGTGGAGGAGCCCGACCCCGAGGCCTACGCCGCCTGGGTGCGTCAGATCCTGGCCGAGCCCCTCCTGGCCGAGCGCCTGAGCACCGGCTCGGTGCTGCGGGCCCGGCGCTACACGTGGGCACGGGCCGCCCACCTTCTGGTCGACTTCTACGCCGACCTCACCTCCAGCCGACTGGTCGAGTGCACATGACCGACGAGTGGGCGGGCGTCCTCGAGCCCGCCGAGCGCGACGCCGTATGCGCCCGCATCGACGATTGGGCGGCCCGGCAGCTGGCCGAGGGAGGGGCCCTGGTGGCCGTCGACCGCCAGGCCGGTGGTGACCCGGTGACCGGGGCGCCCCGTTGGTACCTGCGGCTGCGGGGCGAGGAGAAGGAGTTCGTCACCGTGTGGCTGACCCTGCGCCAGCGGACGCTGCGCCACGAGGCCCAGTTCATGCCCGCCCCTGAGACCAACGTCGGGGCCACGTGGGAGTACCTGCTCAAGCGCAACGCCGACCTGATCGGCCTGTCGTTCGCCTTGGGAGCCGAGGACGCCATCTACCTGGTGGGCCGGGTGCCGGTCTCCCGGGTGGACGACGACGAGCTCGACCGGATCATCGGCTCGTCGCTGGCCTACACCGACGAGTGCTTCCCGACGGCCATGTCCATCGGGTACGAGGGCCGCTACCGTCGCAAACCGCAGTCGGCGCGCTGAATCCGGCGCCGCGGTCGGCGGCCCGGATCCCGCCGGGGCCGCCGAATGCCCGCTGGTAGCGTTCGGGCATGGCACCCAAACTCCTCCTGGTCGGCGGCGGAAAGATGGGCTCAGCCCTGCTCAGCGGCCTGGTGACTGCCGGGTGGGCCCCCATCGGCGACCTCGTGGTGAGCGAGACCGACCCCTCCCAGCGGGCCCGCCTCGAGGCGGACCATCCGGGTCTGACCGTGGTAGACGGTCCGGTCGAGGCCGCCGACGTCCTGCTGGCTGTCAAGCCCGATGTCGCCGAGGCCGCCCTCCGGGCATTGGGGGCGTCGGGTCCCCGCCGGGTGCTCTCGATCGTGGCCGGCATCTCGTCGGAGCGGTTGGAGGTGACACTGCCGGCCGGTTCGGTGGTGGTCCGGGCCATGCCCAACACGCCCTCCCTGGTCGGTGCCGGCGTGGCCGGACTGTCCGGAGGCATGGCCTCCACCTCGGCCGACCTCGACTGGGCCGAGGCCATCCTGTCGGCAGTGGGCGCCGTGGTCCGACTGCCCGAGCGGCACCTCGACGCGGTGACCGCCATCTCGGGCTCGGGCCCGGCCTACGTCTTCCTGGTGGCCGAGGCCATGATCGAGGCCGGGGTGACCGCCGGGCTCACCCGGGACGTCAGCAAGCAGCTGGTGGTGGGCACCTTCGTCGGTGCCTCGAAAATGCTCGACGAAACGGGCCAGGAGCCGGCCGAGCTCCGGGCCGCCGTCACCTCGCCCGGCGGGACCACGGCCGCCGCCGTGCGAACCCTCGAGTTCAAGGCCGTGCGCTCGGCCTTCATCGAGGCCGTCGCCGCCGCCACTGAACGCTCCCGCCAACTCGGGCGCTGACGGGACTCGGGGGACCCATCGCCGCCACGTCGCGGCCGTCAAGAGGACGCGGCCACCCCCTTCGTCCTACGATCCTGGCCGTGCCGACGGACACATCCGCAACGAATGGCGACCACCGGCCGCCGGGACCTGGCGTCCACGGGCGGCGCATCCCCGAAGCCACGGTGGCCCGACTTCCCGTCTACCAGCGGATCCTCGAGGACCTCCTGCGTTCGGGGACGGCGACCGTGTCGTCCGAGCTGCTGGGTGCCGGCGCTCAGGTCAATGCGGCCAAGGTCAGGAAGGACCTGTCGCTGCTCGGTTCGTTCGGGACCCGGGGCAGCGGCTACGACGTGGCCTTCTTGGTCGAGCAGATCGACCGCCAGCTCGGTCTCGACCGTGACTGGACGATGGCCATCGCCGGCATCGGCAACCTGGGCCGGGCACTGGCCCGCAGCCAGGGGTTCGCGGCCAGGAACTTCGAGGTGGTGGCCCTGATCGACACCGATCCGGCCATCATCGGCGAGCAGATCGACGGCGTTGAGGTGCGCCACCCGGACGACCTCTCGGCCATCGCCGCGGCGACGCCGCTGGCCATCGGGGTCATCACCACCCCGGCCCCGGTGGCCCAGCGAGTGGCCGATCTGCTGATCGACGCCGGTGTGCGTTCGCTACTCAACTTCGCCCCCCGGGTGCTCGATGTGCCCGACGACGTCCTCCTGCGCTACGTCGACCTCAGCATGGAGCTCCAGGTGATGAGCTTCTATCAGGCCCGCCGGTTGGACGACGAGGCCGACGAGCGGATGCCCGTCATCCGGTCGGTCGGCCGGTCACCGGGCACCGGCGGCTGACCACCTGGACGGGGACGGGGCGGACGCGGGCCCCGGCGACTGGCGGTGCGGCCCGGGTGCCGCGATGCTGGTGACAGGGCGCGCAACCGACCGGCGGGTTTCTGATCCTCGGTAGGCTGGATGGACGAGGCACGGATGCGCCGCCGATCCGGGCCGACCGACGCCGTGACACCGAGGCTGTGACCAAGTGACCGACCCAGTGAACCAGGCACCAACCGAGGCGGTCGCCGAGTGTCGGTGATCGTCGTCGGCCTCGAGCAGAAGCAGGCACCGTTGGAACTGCTGGACCGGGTGTCGATCACCGAGACGGACACTGCCAAGGCTCTCGGACGCCTGCGCGACCAGCCCAATCTGTCGGAGGCGGTCCTCCTGTCGACCTGCCTGCGCACCGAGGTCTACGCCGTGGTCGAACGGTTCCACGACGGGGTGGCCGAGATCCAGGAGTTCCTGGCCGACGTGAGCGGCAGCTCGGTCGACTCCCTGGCCGAGTACTGCACCATCCGGTTCGACGACGACGTGACCAGCCACCTGTTCTCGGTGGCGTCCGGTCTCGACTCGGCCGTGCTCGGCGAGTCCGAGGTCCTGGGCCAGGTCCGCCGGGCGTGGGAGCGGGCCCAAGGCGAGCACTCGTCGGGCCCGGTGCTCGGCACCCTCTTCCGCCATGCCGTCGAGACCGGCAAACGAGTCCGGTCGGAGACGGCCATCGCCCGGGGCATCACCTCGCTGTCACACGGGGCCGTGGCCCTCGCGGCCGCCCGCCGTCCGGGCGGCCTGGCCGGCACCCGGGTCGCGGTCATCGGCGCGGGGGAGATGGGCGAGGGCGTGGCCCAGGCCCTCGACGGTCACCGGGTCGAGCACCTGGTCATGGCCAACCGCACGGCGGAGCGGGCCGAGACACTGGTCGCCGGGCTGCCGGCCTCGGCCGCCGACAGCGTGGAGACCCGTGACCTCGACGAACTGGTCGCCCTCCTGGGCGAGGTAGACGTGGCCTTCACGACGGTCGGCACCGCCCACCCCATCGTCACCCGGGCCGACCTCGCGGCCGCCCTGACCCGTCGCACCGGCCGGACTGATCTGGTCATCGTCGACCTCGGCGTCCCCCGCAACGTCGAGCCCGACGCGGCGTCGCTCGACGGGCTGGTGCTGCTCGACATGGACGCCCTCCGTGCGGCGGTTGCCGACGCCATCACCGGGCGCCAGGAGGAGGTGGCGGCAGCCACCGGGATCGTCTCCGACGAGGTCGAGCGGTACCGCGCGGCCTCACGGGCGCGCGACGCGGCCCCCATGGTGTCCGCCCTCCGCTCCCGGGCCGAGGACGTGCGCCAGGCCGAACTGGATCGGCAGCGGTCGAAGCGCTCCGACCTGGACGAGGCCCAGTGGGAGCAGGTCGACGCCGTCACCCGGGCCATGGTGGCCAAGCTCCTCCACCAGCCGACTGTCGTCCTCAAGGAGGCCGCAGGCACCCCGCGCGGGGAGCGGCTCGTCGAGTCACTGCGCGCCCTGTTCGACCTCTGAGCGGTGCCCGGGCGTCCGGCATGACCCCGCCGACCGGCCACCTGCGCCTGGCCACCCGTGGCTCACCCTTGGCCCGGTGGCAGGCCGAACGGGTGGCCGCACTGCTGGCGGCCGTCGGTGTCGAGGCCGAGCTGGTGGTCGTCGACACCGAGGGGGACCGTCGCACCGACGTCCCGCTGGCCCAGCTGGGAGGCCAGGGCGTGTTCGTAAAGGAGGTCCAGGCCGCTGTCGCCCGGGGTGACGCCGATGCCGCCGTGCACTCGGCCAAGGATCTGCCTGCCGCCGACGAGCTGGCCGCTCCCGGTCTCGTGCTGGCCGCTTTCCCCGAGCGGGGGGATCCGCGCGACGTGCTTGTGGGCGCCCGACTCGACGCGCTCGCCACCGGTGCCACCGTCGCCACCGGCTCGGCCCGCCGACGGGTGCAGCTGGCCAACCTGCGCCCGGACCTGACCTTCGCCGACCTGCGGGGAAACCTGGCCACCCGTCTGGCAAATGTGGGCGAACACGGGGTCGCCGCGGTGGTGGCCGCTCGGGCGGCCCTCGACCGGTTGGCATGGGAACCGCCCGAGGGGGTGGTGGTCGAGACGCTCGATACCGGGACGATGCTGTCCCAGGTGGCCCAAGGCGCGCTGGCCGTCGAGTGCCGGGCCGGAGACGAAGCCACGGTGGCTGCCCTCGCCGCCATCGACGACCTCGATGTGCGCAGGGTGGTGGAAGCCGAGCGGGCCTTCCTGGCCGAGCTGGGCGGCGGATGCACGCTCCCGGTCGGCGCCTACGCCCGCCCGTGCGCCGACGACCTTGGGGACCTGGTGCTCACCGGGTTGGTGGCCGCGGCCGACGGCCACGTCGTGTTGCGCCACGAGGCGACCGGATCGGACGGCCCCGCCCTCGGCCGGGCCGTCGCCCGCTACCTGCTGGACAACGCAGGCGGCGGCGACCTCGGACCGTGGCGGCCGGAGTCGTGACCGTGGCCCTAGTCGGCGCCGGCCCGGGCGACCCCGGCCTGCTCACCCGCCGTGGTGCCGAACTCCTGGCCGTCGCCGACGTCGTTGTGTACGACCGGCTCATCGCCCGGGAGCTGCTCGACCTGGCGCCGGCAGGCGCCGAGCTGATCGACGTGGGCAAGGGCCCGGGGCAGTCGGGGCGGCAGGCCGACATCAACGACCTCCTAGTGGCCCACGGCCGGTCGGGGCGCCGGGTGGTCCGCCTGAAAGGCGGCGACCCGTTCGTCTTCGGGCGAGGTGGTGAAGAGGCTGAGGCGCTACGTCGGGCCGGCGTCGAGGTGGAGGTGGTGCCCGGGGTCAGTTCGGCGTTCGCCGCGCCGGCTGCGGCCGGCATCCCCGTCACCCACCGCATGGTGTCGACATCGGTCACCGTGGTGACCGGGCACGCCGGGGACCCGTCGCTGCCCGGAGTCGACTGGGACGTTCTCGGCCGCCTGGACGGCACGCTGGTGATCCTGATGGGTATGGGCGCACGCGCCGCCATCGCCGAGCGGCTCCTGGCCGCCGGCCGCGACGGAGTCACCCCGGTGGCTGTCGTCCACTGGGGTACGACTGACCGCCAACAGGTGGCCCGCACCGATCTGAACCACCTGGCCGACGTCGACCTCCCGGCGCCGGCCGTGATCGTGATCGGGGCGGTGGCGGACCTCGACGTCGTCGCGGCGGCGGTCGTCGCCACGGCGGAGCCACATGAGGTGAGGGAGCCACATGCGGTGAGGGAGCCGCATGTGTCGGGGGAGGCAGGGGCGTGAGTCCGTGCACCACCCGGTGAGCGGGTCGTCCAGCCAGCCCCCGTCGCTCGGGGTGCCGACACCGGCCAACGGACCGCTGACCGGCCGCAGCGTGGTGGTGACCCGGGCACGGGCCCAGGCGTCCAGCCTCGTGGCGCGCCTGGTCGACCTGGGAGCCGACGTCGTCGAGCTGCCGGTCATCGCCATCGAGGACCCCGACGACGACGGTGCGGCGCTGGCGTCAGCTGCCGACCGGGCGCTGGCCGGGGACTACGAGTGGGTGGTGGTGACGTCGGCCAACGCGGTGGTCCGGATGATCGACGTCCTGGACGGGAGGGCCCTGCCGGCATCGACCCGGTGGGCCGCCGTCGGGACGTCGACGGCCAAGTCGCTGATGGTCCGCGGGGTGGTGCCCGACCTTGTGCCCGAACGGGCCGTCTCGGATGCGCTGGTCGAGGTGTTTCCGGTGGGGGCCTGGCCGGCCTCGGCACCGGGCCCCCCGACAGACGAGCGCCGCGTCCTGTTCCTGCGGGCTGAGCGGGTGCGCGACGTGGTGGTGCCGGGCCTGACGCAGAAGGGCTGGCGGGTCGACGAGGCCGTCGCCTACCGCACCGTGGCCGGGGCCGTCGACCCCGATGCGGTGGCTCGGGCCACCGCCGCCGATGCGGTCGCCTTCACCTCGTCGTCCACCGTCGAGCGGACCGTCGACCTCCTCGGCACCGACGGGGTGCCGCCGGTGATCGTGTCGATCGGACCGGTGACGTCCGAGGCGGTAAGCGGTGCCGGGCTCGAGGTCATGGTCGAAGCGGAGCCCCACACCCTCGACGGCCTGGTGGCTGCGGTGGTAACCGCCCTGGCCTGAGGCACGTCCGGTGCCGGAATCGGGTCGCGGGGCCAGCTCGTCGGAGGGTGTCCGGAGGGAAGGTGTCTGAAGGAAGGCTGAAGGTGGCGGTGCCGTA
>DATBZS010000078.1:0-17187 GCA_036513075.1 Acidimicrobiales bacterium | reverse complement strand
CTCGGGAACCAGCTGGCGACAGAGGGCTGCAGCGTCGAGCAGCTCAGGGTTGGATTCGCTTCGTCCTTGCACCGGACAATTCTCGTCGATCTGAGCTCAAATCGCGAGCACCGTTGGGAGAATTGTTCAACAGTCTCCTAGCCGGATCGACCGGGATGGGCATGTGTGGGAAGGGGTCCGCAACCCCTGGTGGTCCATCGTCCTGTGGGGCCATCCGACTCGGCTGAGCCGGAAGGTGCCGTCGAATGGTCGGATCGCCGAAGCGGCTCCTCATCGAATAGGGCATGGGTCACAGGACCCGGACGAGCTGTTGAGGGTGGTGACTGGGCACGTCCGCGACCTGCACCAGTCCGGCGGCGTGATTCTCCACGGGGTCGACCCGGTTACCGAATGGTGATGATTCGTAGCGAGTCGATGTCATCGGCCATCCCGAACGAGTTGAGCGGACAGCTCGCCACGCCTGCCGACCGGAAGCCGTCGGTCCACCACGTCGGAGCGCAGGTGCCCCTCCATGGTCGGGACGCGAATCGAGGCTGGACGGTGCATCGCGCACCGACCCGCCTCGCGCGCAGGCCCTAGCTGAGGAGCTTGGCCTTCTGCGCCTCGAACTCGGCGTCGGTGATGACGCCCTGCTGCTTGAGGTCGGCGAGCTTAGCGAGCTGGTCGACACTGTTTCCGGCGCCGGCGGCTTCTTTCACATAGGAGTCGAACGCATCCTGTTGCTGCTTGGCCGACTTTTCGGCACGCTCGTGCATCTTTCCGCCCCGGGCGATGAGGTAGACGAGGATGCCGAGGAAGGGGAGGATGATCACGAAGAGGATCCACAGGGCCTTGGCTCCGCCGCCCATGTCGCTGCTGCGGAAAATGTCGCCGAAGATGATGATGAGCAGCCAGAACCAGATGATGAAGACAAAGAAGCCGAGCATGGTGCCGAGCAGGTCGGCAAGTGGATAGGTGTACGCGATCATGGTGAGTTCTCTTTCAGGATTGTGGACGTATCGATAACGTAACGCAGGCCGGCCGTCAACCGGGTCGGAAACGCGTGGGACCAGCAGGAGCGTTCGCCAGGCTCAGGCAACGTTCGGCGTCCGGTTCAGGGATGTGGAGGCGAGGTGACGATCTGCACGGCGGTGATGATCTCCCCCACCACGTTGATCCGAGCGAGCCCGTCAGCCACGACGTGCGTCTTCGTCCGGGTCGGTCAGCCACCAGTTGACGGAGATCGGTTTGTTGGTGAGCAGTCGTGGGCGTCCGACGTGTGCGGGTCGGTCGGTGGTCCACTGGGCGGACAGTGAGAAGGTGAGGCCCGCCAGTCCCCGGAGCGCTTCGTCGTAGGACGCACGCACCGCGGCGAACCGCAGCCAGGCATCCTCGCGCTGATCGTCGGAGATCGAGATGATTCCTTCGAGTTGGTCGATGGCTGACATGTATTCGTCCCGGCTGATCGAGATCGCAGGGGCGGTGGCGGATCCGTCGGGCAGGAGCTCGACGAGCGGCACGGGCTGGGCGATCGGTAGTCCCGCGGCCCGGCCGATTTCGATGATGGTGGGTACGCCATTGGCGAGCACGATCATCGCTCCTTGATGCTCGATCGTGGTGGCGTCGGTCCACTGGATGGGGTTGGCCGAGAGGAGTAGTGCGCCGGCGTCGAGTAGTGCGCCCACTGTGGCCACCCACGACTGGGTGTCGTCGCTCTCGGGGAAGTAGCAGAGTGCTGGGAACGAGCAGTGGGTCTGATCGAGTTCGAGCAACCACGACGACGCGGTCCGCCACAGGTCCGGGTTGTCGACCGAATGGAAGCGACTCAAGTTGAGGAGCAGCGCGACGCCCGATGGCGGCGTCCCGGCGAACGGCCTGAGGGTGCGGATGCCCTTCTCACGGTCGTGGTGGGCGGCGTAGATGGTAGGCAGATAGCTGATCAGGAGCGCGACGAGTCCCAGTCCGATGATGGCCTCGACGAAACTGATCCAGGTGCGGAGGCTCCCCGAGGGGGGCGAGAATCCCAAGGTGGTCACCGACGAACCGCTGACTTCGAACGACTTCTGCCACGTCCCGGCGTCGGCCCCCCAGAATATGAGGGTGAACCCGATGATGACGGCGAGCATCCACACCAGGGGAAGGGTCACCAGAGCCACCGGTGCATACAGGCCGCGCCGACGTGTCGAGCGCTCGCGGTTCGGTCCGTCGTGGACAAGCACGCGGTTGGCCACCGCAAATGTCGCCCGAGTGATGCGGGTGAACGAGTTCCGGGGAAGCACCACGGTCTCGACGGCGGACAGCAGTACCGACACGACCAGTGCGGTCCCGACCGCAATTGCGACGATCTGGGCGATGGCCGAATGGGCAGCCTGGAACGCGTCGGCGAGCACCGATCAACCGGCTCCGGCTGGAGTTACAGGTGCCGCCGCATCCGCCGGTGGCGAGCGGAGGGCCAGGAGTTCGGTGGGCGTTTGGGGTAACCGGGCGGTCAATACATAGGCGACGACGACGGCGACGATGACCAGGGGGGTGACGGTCAGAGCGTCGCTCGAAACCAGCAGCACGGCGAGCAGTGTTGCAGTGAGGGGAAGTCGGAGCATGACTGTGGTCATGGCGCCGATACCCATGGCCACCGCGGGCACCAATACCAGGCCCGGTAGATGCGAACCGGCGACGCCGATCGCTCCCCCGATGAACATGGCCGGGAAGATCGGGCCGCCCCGGAACGATGACAGCGAGGCGGAGTACGCGATCGATTTGGCCACGACGAGCACGACGAGCGCGCCGGCGGTCCACGTCGACGCGTGGAGCACGAGCCCGGGTAGGGCGTCCTGCCCCGAGTACAGGACATCCTGGGCGCTCTTGTGGGTGAGTTCGGCAAAGGCGATTGCCGAGCCGGCCACCACCATGCCTGCCGCCAACGTCCAGGCCAGCCGGTGCTTCAGGACCAGCGACTGGGCGGCGAGTCCCCCGAGGCGGATGGCTGTCCCCAGGAATGTGGCCAGCACCCCGATGGCGAGGGCCCACAGGAACAGGACACCGGTCGGATGGCTGAAGGTCGGAAGTCCGGGGATGGCCAGGGAGAACGTGCCGAGCCCGGTTAAGTGGTCGAGCCCGATGAAGATCAGCGTCCCGACACCGGCGGCCAGGAGTCCGGGAACGAGCACCAACCCGAGCAGCGGTCCGCCGAGACCGGCCGCCTCCATCAGGAGGAACGCACCGACGATGGGTGAGCCGAGCAGTGTGCTGATCGCGGCGAAGCTGCCCGCCGCGGCCATGACGGTGGCCGCCATGGGCGGCGCGTCCCGGGCCGCCAGATGTACCGCCAGCACGCCCAGTCCGCCGCCGATGGCGATCAGCGGTGCCTCGGGCCCCAGGACGACCCCGAGCGCCAGGGTGGTGACAGAGGCCAAGACGATGCCGAAAAGCTCGATCGGGAGCGGGGTGCCGCCTGTCTTGAACCCCTCGGCCGGCTCGTGGCCCGACGTGCCCGGGAGGTAGGTGATCGTGAGGCTGACCAGTATGGCGGCCACCAACAGCAGCGGAACCGGCCACCATATTGGCGTCCCGTGGAATCCGAGTGCGCTCGGGACGGTGGTGTAGGTCCACGTCTGGAGGTGGCCGACGAACGCCAGGTAGAAGTAGGCAACCGCCGAGATCGGGACACCGATGAGGGCGGCCAGTACCAGCAGCTGCACGTAGCTCTTCGATTTCAGCAGCTCCGCCGGGTCGGGTGGGGCCGGTGCCGGGGACGCAGCGTTACTCATCGTCAGGCCACTTGTTGCGCGAGCTCCACTTCTTGGCGAAGGCCACGACCAGCACGACCGCCAGGAGGCCGAAGATCAGGATGTAGAACAAGGTTTTCCGCCTCCGGTTCGGTGCGTCCCGAGACTAGGGGACCGGAGGCGTGCGCGGCGAGATCACTCCCGATGGACCTGGTGTGCGCCTCCGGTCACGGTCCCCGGTGCGCCCGGACTTGCCGGATAGTGTGGTCCCGCCACCGCCGCAAACGGCGGCATCAATCCCGCGTAAGGAGCAACACCACATGCTTGCCTATAACTACCCGATCCTGAGTCTCATCTGGATGATGTTCATGTTCTTCGTGTTCGTCCTCTGGATCTGGCTACTCATCAGCGTCTTCATGGACATCTTCCGGAGTTCCGACCTGAGCGGCGGGATCAAGGCCGTCTGGGTCCTCTTCGTGATCATCCTGCCGTTCCTCGGCGTGCTCGTCTACCTCATCGCGCGCGGTGGCAAGATGCACGAACGTGCGGCCGAGCAGGCAGCCAACCAGCAGAAGGCATTCGACGCCTACGTCAAGCAGGCCGCCGGTTCCGGAAGCAGCGCCGACGAGCTCTCGAAGCTCGCCGACCTGAAGGAGAAGGGCGCGATCACCGACGCCGAGTTCGACGCCCAGAAGGCGAAGATCCTCGCCTAAAACATCTGTGTTTCCCGGCGGATGGCCGCTCCCGTGCCCCGTGCACGGTGGGCGGCCATCGCCGCGTTCGGGGTGCCGAGCGTCCCTTGTGGCAGCAGGGACCGCCGGTAGTGTGGGCCCGTGACAAACGAACCTCCGGCGGACGGCCAGGACCCCGACGAGCTTCAGCACGAAGTCGAGGTCCTGGAACAGGAGAATGAGGCGCTCCGGCACCAGGTGGAGGTAATACCGAAGCCGAAGAAGCGCCGAGGCCGGACCATTGCCTCATGGGTCCTTATCGTCCTCGCCTGCCTCCTTGCGGTCCTGTCGGTGGTCGTGGTCTACGCCCGCAACGAACTGCTCAACACCGACACGTTCGTGGCCACGGTGGCACCGCTGGCCAAGGACAAGGCGATCCAGACCACTGTTGCTACCAAGGTCAGCGAGAACCTGGTCGCCAGGACCGACATCCAGCAGCGGGTGCAGAACGCCCTGCCCGAGAAAGCCGGATTCCTCGCCAACCCGATCACGGGTGCCGTCCAGACCGCCACCTATCAGATCACCTTGAAGCTGGTACAGAGCCCGAGATTCCAGACACTCTGGGAGCAGGCGTTGCGTCGCTCGCACGAGCAGGTCGACAACCTCTTGCTAGGTAACAAGGTCGGTGCGTTGCAGTCGACCAACGGACAGGTCACCGTGGACCTGTCCCAGGTCGAGAACGCAGCAAAGCAGCAACTGTCCGCCCACGGGTTGTCGGTGTTCAACAAGCTCCCGAACTACACCGGCGCACCGTTCGTGCTCTTCCAGTCGGACCAGTTGGCCAAGTTGCAGCGGTGGGTCAAGTTCCTCAACCACCTGGCCCTGGCGCTGCCGATCGTCTCGATCCTGATGTTCGCCGGCGCAGTCGTGTTGGCCCGTGACCGGAGACGGGGCCTGGTCCACGCCGCATCGGGCCTGGCCGTGTCGATGGCCGTCTTGTTGATCGCGGCAAACGTCGGTCGGAACCAGTACCTGTCGTCGCTCAATGTCCGCCAGTCGAAGGCGGCCACCGCCGCCATCATCGACACGGTCGACGCCGCATTGCTCGACACCGTTCGGATCGTGCTGATCGTGGCCGCCATCGTGGCGATCGTGGCCTTCGTGGTGGGACTGGGGCCGGTGCGGCGATGGATGCATGAGCGCACGGCACCGTCGTGGCTCTCGAGTGGTCCCGTTCACGACACGGTCGCGGGGCACCGCAGGGCCTTCCAGTGGGGCGCGCTCGTGCTCGGCCTGGTGGTGCTTGTGCTCTGGAACCAACCGACCGTCCTGGTGGCGCTGATCATCGTCCTGGTCACCCTTTTCGTGGTCATGCTCGTGGGCCTCTTCGGCGCAAGGCGCCCGACCACGGGTGGGCCACCTGCCGGTGAGGCCGGGCCGGGGCCGACGGTGGGCGCGGCCACCGCGACCGACTGAGTCCATCGCGAGCAATGCCGTGACGGTACCTACGGCCCGCGACTGGTGGCTGGCCTTCGAGCCGGTCCACGCCGTCGTCTACTTCGACCCCGAGTGCCTGGCCGCCATGGACGCCCTCGGGTTCCGGGGCTTCTGGATGGGCTACATCGCCGGTCGGGCGGCGCCCTACGGACCGGTTGGGCCCGAACCGGTGACTGCATCGTTCTTCAACTTCCATCCCGACCGTGCCCGTCGGGCGCTGCCCGATGCGTGGGCAATTGCCTCGCCGGCTGACGTGTGGGCAACGAGGTCCCATGCCGCGGCCCAGGCACTGGGCCGGGTGGTCCCCGGGGTGGTCAGGACGGCTCGCGCCCTGGTGCCGGGATTACAGGCGCTTCTCGACGGCGTGCCCGACGCCGGCCGGCCGCTGTTTGCCGCCACCCGGGCGACGGGCCCACCTGACGATCCGGTGGCGGCCCTCTGGTACTGGTGCACGTGCCTGCGCGAGCACCGCGGGGACGGGCACGTGGCCGCCCTGACCACAGCCGGCCTGGACGGGTGCGAGGCACTAGTCCTCATCGCTGCGTCCGAGGGCCTGCCGGTCGAGCTGCTCCGAGTGTCGCGGGGTTGGTCGGAGGACGAGTGGTCCTACGCCCGTGGCCGACTGGTCCGACGCGGACTTGTGGACGACGGGGGCATCACGCCCGACGGAGTGGCGCTGCGTCGGTGGATCGAGGGGACGACCGACGACCTGGCCGGAATGGTGACCGGGCGCCCATCCGAGGCGTCGGGCGCATGGCTGTTCGACGGCCTTTCCTCGGTGGCGTCGGCCGTCCATGACGCCGGGATCATCACCTACCCGAGCCCGATGGGCCTGCCCGAGCCCGGCTGACGCCCCGGTCGGAGCTCAGGTCAGGGGGAGACGGCGGGTGGTTCGGCGGGCTCCGGTAGCTGCACGGTGCCGACAGCTCCCGGCCCGTTGGCCCTGGCCACGAGCACCCCGTCCTCGTCCCACGGCACGATGGATGCCAGGAACTCCTCGGTGTCCTGTTGGGCGACCACCATCCGTTTCTCGGCACCGGCGGCCAAGAGGCGGCCCAGGACCGGAATCTCCCACAGCGACTCGGCCCTGAGAATGGCGATGATCACCGGAACAAGGTGTTCGGCCGTGTCGAACACCACGTAGCGGGGGAGCCACTCGGGCTCGTATTTGGCGTTGAACTTCCAGAGGGACTCGATCTGGGCGAAGTTAGACAGCCGCTTCAGGAACCAACGCTCGGCCCGCTGCATCGTGCCGTCGCCCTTCTCGCCGGCCAGCGTGGAACGCATGGCGGCAAAGTTGAGGCTGAGGCCGTCAAACCCCCGCGCCGCCAGGTGCTCGATGGTGGAGCACAGGGCGAAGTCGAGCAGCCCGTTGGGGTGGTCACCCGGGTCCCGCCGCATGAGGTCGAGGGAGAAGCCGTTGATGCCCGTGGCCGGCACGAACTGACACATGGCGGCGGCCGCACCTTCGGGCGTGCGGACCACGGTGAGCAGCAGCCCCGTGTCGCGGGGGTCGAAGACCCGTCCCAACATCATCGAGAAACCCCGCTCGTGCTCGCCCTGGCGGGACAGGCGCATGAGGGCGGTGAGCTCCTCAGTCAGTCCCGCGTCGATGTTTGCGGGATCGTGGAAGCTGACCGAGTATCCGTACTTGTTGATCCGGTTGTGGGCCTGGCGAAGACCCTTCATGTGCTTGCCGGCCAGGCTGAACTCCTGGAGCTTCACCACGGCTTCGTCGCCCAGGTAGATGTGGTGCATCCCCGAATCGCGGTATGTGGGGAGCCACGTCTCGCCCGCCCCCATAACCGCCGTCGTCCAGCCGTGGGTGTCGGCGAATGCCCGGAATGCGGCCCATACCTGATCCCGTTCGTTGCGGGGTCCGATGGGGTCGGGGGAGATGAGACAGACCCCGCCGTAGACCGCGTAGGCCACCAGGCTGTCCCGGTGGAAGAACCACCTCTTGTCCGACCGCAGTGCGAAGTAGTCGAGGGTGGTCGAGCCGTGGCGCCGCACGATGTCCCGGGCCCGGAACTCCGCCGCCCGTCCCGAACTCAGCCGGCGGTCGACCACCGGACGGGTCAGGAGGTACAGGGTCACGGCCACTAGACCGATTCCGATGGTGAGCAGGGCGGGCGCCATGAACCGGTCCGCCCGCCGGGGCAGGTTGATGGTGGAGATGCCGACGAACCGCTCGGACACGGCCCAGAACGTCGTCCACACGGGGAGGGTGTGGTTGTTGTGGCGCCCGATGTGGGTGAACAGCTCGAGGGATGCCGTGGCCAGCACGGCAACACCGAGGGCCACCGCGCCGAGAGCGATGAGTGCGGAACGCATCGACGTGGCGTCCGAGGCGGCCTGGAACTCCTTGCGATTCACCAGTAGGAAGGCCAGGACCGCTCCCGTGATCAATGACTCCTCGATGTCCGCCCCGGCCACCAGGTGGAGGAGGATGGTCCCGGCGAGCAGTGTCACCGACACCCGCCAGGCCCGGCGCTGGCCCCGCAGGATGCCACGCCCCAGCGCGATCAGGGCGAGTCCGGCCAGCGCCACCAGAGCACCGGCGGCCACACTGGCCCGAAGCGGCAGGAACCCCTCGAGCACGTGCAGACGGTTGTGGAGGGGCGGGGTGATGGAGTCGAGGAGGTCGATGAACCCGGTGACAAGGATGGCAGCGGCCGCCCAGCGGCGCACGCGTCGGGTGCGCCGGTGACCCTGGCGGAGGTCGGGTGCCGGCGGCCATGAGTCGCCCACCGGATAGGAGGCGACCAGCGAGGGGCGGAGCGAGCCCCCGACACGACCCCGCGTGATGGCCCGCTCCAGTCGGCTCGGCGAACGGAGCTCGTTGTGGGCCAGCAGTAAGCGGACGTGCAGTTCGGCCCCCGACTCGATCTCGACCCAGCTGACCCACTGGCAGTGCAGGAAGACGGGAGGCAGGCCCATCCTGCCCCGGTGCTCGGCCACCACCTCGGCGGTGGCGCCGACGTTGGCGTAGAACCCGGTGCCGAGATTGGTCAGCTCCGAGCGGAAGGTGGCTGCGGTGATCAGGCCGGCGTAGCCCCTGGCCACCAGACGTCGGGCGTCGTCGCGTGCCGCGTCGTTTGCCCCGGCCTCGGTCCGCACCTCCCCGAGTGTCCCGCCGCCGAGTATCGACCACATCCGGCGACTGAGGAGCCCGAGGACCACGGTCAGCACGGCAAGCACGACGATCGCGACGAGCAGTGCGATCACCAGCTGGTCATTGAGATCGGCGGCGTGGGCGTGGCGCAGGGCACGAGCCGGCAGACCGCTACCGAGGTGCCCGAGCAGCCAGGGGGTGACGGCCACCCGGAGGAGGAACGCCACGCCGAACGGGACGAGGAGCCACCACGCGTACTTGCCGAACCGCCGGTAGAGCGTGCGGGAGACGACGAAGCGGGAGAAGGCCGACGGGTCCGACAGCTGGTGCACGCCGTCCAGCCATGGCGCGTCCTCGGGCGAGTCGTGGACAAGGTTGTGCCAGTGCCGGCCACTTCCGGTGGCGATGCCCGGCTTGGTGTCGGCAGTGGGCCCGGCGATGTCGGTAGCGGTCTCGTAGACGTGTGTGCCGGGCTCGACCCGAACCACCCGCTCGCCGGTGCCGGTCAGCAGGTGGAGGTCGACCGCCCCCAGGTGCTCGACTCCGGCTTCGGCCAGCCTGGCCACCACGTCGGAGGCGCCGTCGACGTGGTCGCGAAGGCCGCCGACAATCTCCTCGGGCTCATGGGTGCCCCGCTGGCGGAGGATGCGGCGGTCGTCGACCTGGAGGAAGTGGAGGAAGGATCGGGCCAGTGCCGGGTGGGCGTCGATGGCCCGACCTGCCGTGCTCAGAGGGTCGTCGCACCCGGTCAGGTCGAACAGGTTTCCGGCGACGATGAGGATGCCCGGGCCGTCCCAGGTGTCGAGGGCCTGGGCGAGTTCGGCCGTGAGGGCCTTTGTCGAGGGCGTGGCATCCGGAGTGAGCAGCAGGTCACTCACCACCATCACCCGTCGGCCGAGCGGTACGTCGACCCGGGTGCCGCCCGGTTCTGCGACGAAGGGGCCGGGGAGCGCAAGGTCGGCCGCGGACGAGAGCCCCGCCGAGTCCTCGTCCTCGGTATGGGTGGTCGTCGTCACGGCCCCAACAGTCTAAAGGCCTGTCAGCGTTAGTCTGGGGCGGTCGGGGGCCGAGGATCGCACCGGCCGGGACCAGGGACGATGTCCGCCGCTGGTGCCGCGCCCGGGGTACGTCCGCCTGTACCCGACGAACCAGCAGCGATTGGGGGAGCAGTGCCCGACAACGTGAGTCCTGAGCCGACGATCGAGGATTACTTCACCGAGGAGCGGGTGTTCCC
Organism: Acidimicrobiales bacterium; assembly: GCA_036513075.1. Classification (GTDB taxonomy): domain Bacteria; phylum Actinomycetota; class Acidimicrobiia; order Acidimicrobiales; family RAAP-2; genus Bog-756. The sequence continues at coordinate 6,966 of DATBZS010000078.1, read as the reverse complement.
GCCTCCGGACGCATTCCGCGAGCGGGCCGTCGTGACCGACTCCGGTGTCTACGACGAGGCCAGCGGGCTCGGCCCCGAATTCTGGGCCCGCCAGGCCGGGGCGCTCGACTGGTACCGCCCATGGGACACCGTGCTGTCCTGGGACCTGCCGTTCGCCCGGTGGTTCGACGGCGGGACGCTCAACGTGTCGTACAACTGCCTCGATCGGCATGTGGCCGCCGGCAAGGGCGACAAGGTGGCCTTCCACTGGGAGGGGGAGCCGGGCGACACCTCGACCATCAGCTACACCGAACTGCTGGTGGAGGTGTGCCGGTTCGCCAACGTGCTGCGCGGCCTGGGCGTGGTCCGGGGCGACCGGGTGGCGGTCTATATGCCGATGGTGCCCGAGTTGGCAGTGGCCATGCTGGCCTGCACCCGGATCGGTGCCGTCCACTCGGTGGTGTTCGGCGGCTTCTCCTCGGATGCCCTACGGGACCGCATCCTGGACGCCGAGGCCCGGGTGGTGGTGACCGCTGACGGCGGCTGGCGTCGGGGCCAGGGGGTCGGCCTCAAGGGCAACGTCGACGTCGCCGTGTCGCAGACGCCGTGCGTCGACCACGTGGTGGTGGTGCGCCGGACCGGCGACGACACGATCGGGGGACTGCCCGTCATGACGGCCGGTCGGGACCACTGGTGGCACGAACTTATGACAGGCGAGGACCCGACGGCAGGCGGCAAGCCGGCCGACATGTGCGAGCCCGAACACATGGACGCCGAGGATCTTCTGTTCATCCTGTACACGTCCGGCACCACGGCGGCGCCCAAGGGAATCATGCACACCACCGGGGGATATCTCACCCAGGTCGCCTACACCCACAAGGTCGTCTTCGATCTGCACGCTGACGAGGACGTCTACTGGTGTGCGGCGGACATCGGCTGGGTCACGGGGCACAGCTACATCGTCTACGGGCCGCTGGCCAACGGGGCCACGTCGGTGATGTACGAGGGCACCCCCGATACGCCCGGCCGGGACCGCTGGTGGTCGGTCATCGAGCGATACGGCGTGACCATCTTGTACTGCGCCCCGACGGCCATCCGCACCTTCATGAAGTGGGGCGCCCAGGAACCGGCCGGACACGACCTGTCGAGTCTGCGGCTGCTCGGCTCGGTGGGCGAGCCCATCAATCCCGAAGCCTGGATGTGGTACGCCGACCACATCGGCGGGGGTCACTGCCCGGTGGTCGACACCTGGTGGCAGACCGAGACGGGGGCCATCATGATCGCCCCGCTGCCCGGCCTCACCACCACCAAACCGGGGTCGGCCACGTTCCCGCTGCCCGGCATCGGCGCCGAAGTGGTGGACGAGGAGGGCCACCCCATCGAGCGGGGCGGCGGCTACCTCACCATGACCACGCCGTGGCCCTCGATGCTGCGGGGCATCTACGGCGACCCGGAACGCTACAAGGACACCTACTGGAGCCGGTTCGACGGCCGGTACTTCGCGGGCGACGGCGCCAAGCTGGACGCCGATGGCTATCTGTGGCTGCTCGGCCGGGTGGACGACGTCATGAACGTGTCGGGCCACCGCATCTCCACCACCGAGGTGGAATCCGCGCTGGTCGACCACCCCCTGGTGGCCGAGTCGGCGGTGGTGGGCGCCAACGACGTCACCACCGGGCAGACCATCGTGGCGTTCGTCACCGTGGTGGCCGCCGCCGGCGAGGCCAACGACGAGCTGGGCCGGGAGCTGCGCGCCCATGTGGCCGCCAAGATCGGGCCCATCGCCCGGCCGAAGACGGTGATCTTCACTGACGAGCTGCCCAAGACCCGCAGCGGCAAGATCATGCGGCGCCTGCTGCGCGACGTCGCCGAGGGTCGTGTCCTCGGCGACACCACCACCCTCGCCGACCCGACCGTGGTCGAGGAGATCCGTCGGCTGTCGGCAGCCTCGCCGGGCGAGGACTAGGGGCGTGGGTGACCCGGGCAACTGGGCCTGGCACCGCGGTCGGATCGAGCAGCCGGGCGAGGCGGTCGTCTTCGACGTCGACGGCGTGCTGTCGGACGCTGTCGGCCGCCAGCACTTCATCGAACGGGGCCGGCGGAACTGGGACGCCTTTTTCGACGCGTGCGGCGAGGACGCCGTCATCGCCGAGCTGGCCCGGGTCCTGGAGTTGCTCGACCCCAAACTCCAGATCATCCTGCTCACCGGCCGCCCGATGCGCGTACAGCCCCAGACATTGGCCTGGCTGGAGCGTTACGAACTGCGCTGGGACCTGCTGGTCATGCGGGCCCGGGGGGACTACTCCCAGGTGACCTGGTACAAGCGGGACTCCGTCGACGAGCTGCGCCACTTCGGTTTCGACCTGCGGCTGGCCTTCGAGGACGATCCCAACAACTTCGCCATGTTCCACGCCATGGGCATCCCCTGCGTGTACATCCACTCCGGCTACTACGAGTAGGTGGACTCCCGTCGCCCCGGTCGCCGACCTGGCTGGCGGACGGCCAGTCCCCACCCAGCGGCCAGGGCCAGGATCGAGGCCACCAGCACCGGGACGTCGCCGAAGCGGACGTACAGCGTGATCCCGGTGCGCCGGTGGAGGACGGCCGGCACCACCTGGGGGGCGCCGAGGACCGAGCGGGCCATCAGGTCGCCCCGGTTGGTGATCCAGGCCGAGTAGCCGGTGGGGGCGGCCTGGAGGAGATCGCGGCCCTGCTGCACGGCCTGGACCTCGCTGGCCGCGATCTCCTGGGTCGGGATCTGGCCGGTGGCGTACGACGAGGTGTTGGTGGGGACGATGAGGAGCTGGGCGCCGGCCCGCACCGACGACCGTCCCCGGTCGGCGTAGAACACCTCGTAGGAGATCATCGCCCCGAGCGGACCGGCCGGTGTGGTGAGCAGGCCGGTGCCGGTGCCCGGCACCGCGTCGCGGGGAACGGCGGACAGGTTGCCCAGCTTGGAGAAGAACGAACGCCAGGGGACGTACTCGCCGAATGGAACCCGGTGGACCTTCTCGTAGCGGCTGACGATGGTGCCGTCGGGCCCGAAGGCCACCACCTCGTTGCGGAAGGCCGTGGCCGACAGTGTCTCGGTCACCCCGACCACCAGGGTGGCGTGCACGGAGACGGCCAACCCGGCGAGCGTGGCCTCCTCGGCCGACCCGTCGAGCGGCCCGTCGAGGGAGACGACGTCCTCGGGCCAGAGCACCAGCTGCGGGCCGCTGCCGGAGGCGCGGTGGGTGAGCGGCTGGGTTGCGGCCATCGCCGCGGCCAGTACCACCGCCGGATCGACCTGGGATTTACGGAACCCGCGCACACCGCCGCCCTGCACGGCAGCGGCTGTGACCGTGCCCACCGACGGGCCGCCGTCGGGGGCGTGGGCGCCCACCACCCCGAGCCCGACGAGTGCGGCGAGGGCGAGGGCCCCGGTTGCGACCAGCGTCCCGAGCCCCGCCAGGGCGCCCCGCCAGGCCGACGGGCCGGCGGCCGGTGGAACGGGATCCGCCGTGACGTCGACTTCGGTCCCGTCCCGCAGGTGATCGAATTCGCGGATCCGCATGCGGTCGCGTACCGCCCGGAAGACCGACGTGGCGAGCACTCCGCAGGACACCCCGCCGATGTACACGGCCAACGTGAGGCCCAGGGGGCCGCCGAGCCGTGCCACCCCGAGCAGCGGACCACCGGCCTGGCCGAGGAAGACCCCGCCGATGGGGAGGCCGCCGAACGGCCACGTCTGGCGGACGGCTTCGGCCAGCGTCATGGCGGCCGGGAAGGCCAGCGCACGCGCGACCGCCGGCCCGCGGGGGACGGCCAGGCAGGCCACGGCGACGAACAGCGATTCGAGGGCGATGAGCACCACCCCGCCGGCCAGGGTGAAAGAGCGGGCGAAGGCCAGGGCGGGGATGTAGCAGCCGAGGCCGGCCAGCCAGCCCGCCCACAGCCGGGTCCTCGGACGCAGCCCGCCGAGCCGCCACCAGAGGATGCCGGCCGCCGGGAAGGCGAGCACCCAGAAGCCCCATGGGGGGAGGGAGAGCGCCAGGCCGAGTCCGGACGCCAGTGCCGGCAGGGCCACCCGGCCCCGACCGGGCCGGACGGTATCGGTGGTGCGGTGGGTCATGGCCATCCGTGACGGCCGCCAGGGGGTCCCGTCGGTGGTGTCACGTTGCGGCGCGAGCACCGGGGCGCCCTCGGGCCCGGTGCTCATCGACCGGGTCGGGCCGGTGCGGCTCCATCGAGGGACCGCACCACGGAGCGGGCTGCCGCCCGCCCGTTGCCCACCACAGCGGGAATGCCGACACCGCGGTAGGCGGCACCGGCCACGGCCACGCCGTGTAACGCGGCCACGGCCTGCTCGATGGTCGACGTCCGCGCCAGGTGGCCGACCGCGTACTGCGGGAAGGCGCCGTCCCAACGGGTGACCATCGACTCACGGGGCGGGCCGGCGACGTCGAGCACGGTGGACAGCTCGGCTACGGCCGCCGCCATCAGCTCGTCGTCGTCGAGGGTTTCGGGCCGGCTGTCGCCGAGGCGGCCGACCGAAAGTCGTAGCAACTCGTCATCGGGGCGGGCCAGACCCGGCCACTTGCGGGCGAGGTAGGTGCACCCGGTGATCAGTGCCGGCCGTCCATCGATGGTCGACGTACGGGGGACGAGGAATCCGGTGCCGGCCAAGGCGCGACGTGCGGAACCGGTCGGAAGCGACAGGGTCACCACGGCCACCGACGCGTAGGCGATGTCGCCGAGCAGTGACGAGGCGAGCGGGGCGTGGTCGGCCAGGAGGCCGCTCGCCTGGCCGGCGGGCACGGCCAGCACCACTCCGTCGACGTCCAAGGCCCGGACGTTGTCCGACGAGCCGGTCGAGCCCCTCACACTGCCGGCGTCACCGGCCAGGGCCAGCCGCCAGGTCGGTCCCGTCCCGTCGTCGGGCAGCCGGGTGAGCGACTCGACGGCCACCCCGGTGTGGACCACGACCCCCCGGGTGGTCAGGGCGGCGGCCAGCTCGGCGGGCAGGCGGGCGGTGCCGCCGTCGAGCGACCAGAACACCGGCGTCGGGAGCGCACCGGGCACCGGCGCCGGCACCTGTGGGGTCTGGCCGGGCGACGGCGGGCGACGGAGGGCCCGTACCAGGCTGCCGGACTGTCGATCGGCGGCCAGGAGCGGCGGGAAGGTAGCCTCGGCGCTCATGTCGGTGACGCCGCCGGCGTTGATCCCGCCGACCAGCGGGTCGACCAGCCGCTCCACCACCTCGTGGCCGAGTCGGTCGCCCACGATGTCGCCAACCGATCGGTCGGCGGTGGCCCGTGGGTCACCGTGGTGGGGAGCAACCAGGTCGATGGCAGCCCGCAGCAGACCGGACGGGCTGAGGATGCCCGACCGAATCAACGGCCACGCCCTCGTCGGCACCCCCAGGTTCACCCCGTCGGGCATCATGCGCAGCCGGCCCCCCACCCACAATGACGCACCACTGGCTCCCGGCGCCACCAGAGCGGCGGTCAGGCCGAGCTCTTCGCACAGATTGGTCGCCTCGGGGCGCCGGGCCAGGAAGGCGTCGGCGGCCACGTCGACGGTCCTCCCGCAGAACTCGGCGGAGCGGACCTTGCCGCCGGGACGGCTGCCGGCCTCGAGGACCACGACTCGGGGAGCGGCCCCGCCGTGACGTGACCGGACCAGTTCCCACGCGGCCGACAGGCCGGCCATCCCACCACCTACCACGGCGACGACGGGGCCGGCGGGCACCGGTGGGTCGCTCACGTGCGGATGCCGGCGGCCGTTGAGTCCGTGACCGCCACGTGGTCGGCGGCACGGACCACGTCGGCCAGCAGGGCGAGGAACGCGGGATCGTCGTTGAGCGAAGTTGTGCGGGCGAAGGCGATGCCCAGGTCGTCGGCCTTGCCTCGTGCCTCGATGTCGAGGTCGTAGAGGACCTCGAGGTGGTCCGAGACGAAGCCGACGGGGCAGACGACGACGGCGGTCGTTCCTTCGGCTGCCACCCGTTCCATCTCGGCCAGCAGGTCGGGCCCGATCCAGGGGTCGGCAGTCCGGCCGGCGCTCTGCCACGCCGTGCTCCACGTCACGGTTGCGTCGCCGTCGAGGTCGGCCAAGGCGGCGATGTCGGCCCCGGACTCGGATACCTGGTCGGGATAGGGGTCGCCGTCGGCCACCGCCCGCTGGGGAAGACTGTGGGCGGTGAAGAACACCGCGGTCCGTGCCCGGGCCGACGGGTCCAACCCGGCGAGGGCGGCGCGGGTGCGCTCGGCCAGGATCGCGGCGAAGTTCGCTGACCCGTACCAGGAGGGGATCTCGGTGAGGGCCAGCGGCGGGTCGGTCTCGCCGGCGGCCACCTCGGCCCGGCGGAAGTACTCGCCCGAGCCCATGGTCGACTGGTGCGGGGTGAGGACGATCCCGACCACCCGGTCGACGCCTGCAGCGGCCAGGCCGGCCATCCCATCCTCGATGGTGGGGTGGACGTACTTGGTGCCGAGACGCACGACGAACCGCCCGGGGTCGTCGGCCTCGAGGGCGGCCGCCAGGCCGTCGACCTGGGCCGTCGTGCGGGCGGTCAGGGGCGAGGTCCCACCGATCGCTTCGTAGCGTCCCGTCAGCTCGGCGAGAAGCTCGGGCGTCGGCGGGCGACCCCGACGGATGCGGGTGTAGAAGGCCTCGATCCCCTCGGGCGTGTCGGGTGTCCCATGGGCCATGACCAGCACGCCGACACGCCCGGTCACGTCGACGCCCCGGTCACTTCGACGCTCCGGTAGCGGCGCCGACCCCGGCCCGCCCCTCCCGGTGGACCAGTTCGACGACCTGTTCGAGGATGCCCGGGTCGGTCTCGGGCAGGACGCCGTGACCGAGATTGAAGATATGGCCGGGGGCGGTGCCGGCCCGGTCGAGGACCTCGCGGGTCTCGGCGGCGGCGACCCCCCACGTGCCGAGGCACAGCGCCGGGTCGAGGTTGCCCTGGACGGCTGTGCCCGGTCCCACCCGCCGGCG
>DATBZS010000077.1:0-4377 GCA_036513075.1 Acidimicrobiales bacterium | reverse complement strand
CACCTGAGGCCCCGACTCAACCGGGGTCGGGCCCGGTGCGCCCGCCGACCAGCGCGTCCGGCCGCGCCATCCCGCCGCCCCCCGGAGGCCCGCCCCGCTCGGTCACCGGCAAGCCGATCCCGCCGCCACCCGGGTCCGGCGGACGGCGTCCCCCGCCAGGGGCCCAGCGGCCTGGCGGTTTCGCCGGCCGCCCCGGCGGTCCCGGCGCCGGCCGCCCAGGTGCCCCCCGTACCGGAGGTCCCCCCGGGGCCACCGGTGGAGGCTACGGCGGACGTCCCGGTGGCACCGGTGGTGGCTATACCGGGGGACGTCCCGGTGGCGGTCCCGGTGGCGGTCCCGGTGGACCCGGCGGTGGCCCCGGTGGGCGAGGCGGCCCCGGTGTGGGTCGCGGCCGTCCCAATCAGCGCCGACCCCGTCGGCGTCGTCGGAACCTCGAGGAGCTGGAGCCGACCACCCTCACCGCCTACGCACCGTCCACCGCGCCGGTGCCGGAGAACGAGGTCATCATCGAGCGCGGCTCGACCGCCCGCGACCTCGGTCCCAAGCTCAACCGCTCGGCCGGCGACGTCATCCGCTTCCTGCTCCTGCAGGGGGAGATGGTCACCGCCACCCAGTCCCTGACCGACGACATGATCGAGCTGTTCGCGGCCGAGCTCGGTGCCGAGGTGCGCCTGGTCGACCCGGGCGAGGAGCGCGAAGCCGAACTACTGGCCAAGTTCTTCGATGACGACGACGAGGAAGAGGACGAGTCGGAGCTACGGCCCCGGCCGCCGATCGTGACCGTCATGGGCCACGTCGACCACGGCAAGACCCTGTTGCTCGACCGGATCCGGTCGGCAAACATGGTGGCCGCCGAAGCCGGAGGCATCACCCAGCACATCGGCGCCTACCAGGTCGAGTGGCAGGGCCACCCGATCACCTTCATCGACACCCCGGGCCACGAGGCCTTCACCGCCATGCGCGCCCGCGGTGCCGAGGTGACCGACATCGTGGTGCTCGTGGTTGCGGCCGACGACGGGGTCATGCCCCAGACGGTCGAGGCCATCAGCCACGCCAACGCCGCCGACGTCCCGATCATCGTGGCCGTCAACAAGATCGACCGCGACGAGGCCGACCCCAACCGGGTGCTTCAGCAGCTGTCGGAACACGGGCTGGTCCCCGAGACCTGGGGCGGCGACACCATCACCGTCGAGGTGTCGGCGCTGCAGTCACTCGGCATCGAGGACCTGCTCGAGCAGATCATCCTTGTCGCCGAGATCGAGGAGCTCCAGGCGTCGCCCGAGGGCCGTGCCCGGGGCGTCGTCATCGAGGCCGAACTCGAGATCGGCCGCGGCCCGGTGGCTTCGGTCATCGTCGAGCGGGGAACGCTGCGTGTCGGTGACCCAATCGTGGCCGGTGCGGCGTGGGGCAAGGTCAAGGCGCTGGTCGACGACCACGGCCACCAGATCAAGGAGGCTCCGCCGTCCACCCCGGTCCAGGTGCTCGGGTTCTCCGAGCCGCCCGAGGCCGGCGACGAGATCCGGGTCGCTCCCGAACTGGCCCAGGCCCGCACCATCGGCGAGGCGCGTGCCCACCGCTACCGGGTGGCCGGACACGTACCCGCCGCCACCTCCGCTCTGGGCGGCGCCAAGCTCGAGGACCTGTTCGAGCAGATCCAGCGTGGGGAAACGGCCACGTTGAACCTGATCCTGAAGGCCGACGTGCGCGGTTCGCTGGAGGCAGTTACCGAGAGCCTCCGCAAGCTGGAGCGCGACGACGTGAAGCTGAGCTTCGTCCTCCGGGGTGTGGGCGGCATCACCGAGTCCGACGTCGAGCTGGCCCAGGCCTCGAACGCCACCATCATCGGATTCAACGTGCGCCCCGACCGGCGCTCGCGGGAGATGGCGGCCAAAGCCGATGTCGAGATCCGCACCTACGAGATCATCTACAAGCTGCTCGAGGATCTCGAGGCGGCCATGCTCGGCATGCTGTCACCGGTGTACGAGGAGATCGTGACCGGCGAGGCCGAGGTGCGCCAGGTCTTCCGTGTCCCGAAGATCGGTGCCATCGCCGGTTGCTACGTCCGGGATGGCGTCATCACCCGTGGGTCCAAGGTCCGCTTCCTCCGCGAAGGCGTGATCATCTGGAAGGGTGCCATCACCTCGTTGCGCCGCTTCAAGGACGACGCCCGTGAGGTCCAGGCCGGCTTCGAGTGCGGCATCGGGCTCTCGGACTACCAGGACCTGAAAGAAGGCGACATCATCGAGACCTTCGACGAGCGGGAGATCCCCCGCACCTGAGCGCGACCGCCGCCCGGCACCACCGGGCGGCGGCGACAGGTGGTCGAGGACGAACCGGAGGGCCAGTGCCACGTCGTCAGGACAACCGGGGCGTCGCCCCCTACTCCCGCACCCTGCGGGTCAATCAGGTCCTGCGCCAGGTGGTGGCGGACGAGCTCGAGCGCCTGGCCGATGCCGACGAGCGGCTCCGGCTGGTCACCGTCACGTCGATCGAGACCACCTCGGATCTCCGCCAGGCAACCGTCTTCCTCAGCTCGCTGTCCGATGAGGCGGCGACCGCACTTGACGACCGGCGGGTCCAGGTGCAGAAGGCGGTGGCCCGCCAGACCCAGTTCAAGCGCACACCGCAACTGACGTTCGTCCAGGACCCGGCCGTCCTGACCGGTAACCGGATCGAGGACCTGCTGCGTCAGATCCGTGAGTCCGACGACGCCGCCGGACGGGTGGAGACCGACGGACGGGACGACAACTACAAGTGAGTCCACCGGCGACGGACCAGGTCAACGGCCTGGTCGTGGTGGACAAGGAAGCTGGCTGGACGTCACACGACGTCGTGGCCCGTTGTCGGAGGACCTTCGGCCAGAAGCGGGTCGGCCACGCCGGCACTCTCGACCCCGACGCCACCGGTGTGCTGCTGGTGGGCCTCGGACGGAGCACGCGCCTGATGCGGTTCCTGACGGCGCTGCCCAAGACGTACGAGGCCGAGGTGGTTCTCGGCACGGCCACCTCCACCCTCGACGCCTCGGGCGATGTCACCGGGACGTGGGACATGGACGACGTGTCGCTGTCGGCGGTGCGGGACGCGGCGGCTGCCCTGACCGGCGAGATCGAGCAGGTACCCCCGATGGTGTCGGCCGTCAAGATCGACGGGCGACGTCTCCACGCTCTGGCCCGTGAGGGAATCGAGGTGGATCGGCCCGCCCGACCAGTCACCGTCTATCGCTACGACGTCATGCCGGGCATGACCCCGGGAGTGTTCCGCATCGAGGTGGAGTGCTCGTCGGGTACCTACGTCCGGGTACTGGCGGCCGACCTCGGCGAGGCTCTCGGCGGCGGCGCCCACCTGCGCAACCTTCGCCGTACCCGGATCGGCTCGTTCACCACCGAGGACGCCCGCCTCGTCGACGAGCTCACCCTGGCGGTCGTGCTCACCCCGGCCCAGGCCATGCGCGACCTCGACCAGGTGGTGGTGCCCATTGACGCCCAGAAACTGGTCGCCCGAGGACTGCCGCTCGACCGGGTCCCGCTCGGGGTGTCGGGCGACGGTCCGTGGGGACTGGTGGACGACGCTCACCATCTCCTGGCCGTTTACGAAGCCACCGAGACCGACCGGATCAAACCGGCCGTGGTCCTCGAGTCGGCCGGATGAGCATCTCGTCCACTCGTAGTTGGGTTCGTCGTCATGATGGTCGATGGCGGCGTCGAGCCCTGTCCCGACTGACTCGGCAGTAACCTTCACGGATGTGGAGATCGTGACCGAAGGCGCCTTGCTGCCACCGCCCGCCGGTGGTTCGGCCGTCACCATCGGTGCCTACGACGGCGTGCACCTGGGGCACCGGGCACTTCTGGCCGAGCTACGGGCCCGGGCCGAGGACAACGGACTGGCCACCGTGGTCGTGACGTTCGACCGCCACCCGGCATCCGTGGTGCGCCCCGAATCGGCGCCGAAGCTGCTCTGCGACCTGGAACAGAAGCTCGAGCTGTTGGCGTCGGCCGGTGTGGACCGGACGGTGGTCGTCCGATTCGACGAGGAGCGGGCCAACGAGACGGCCGAGGAGTTCGTCACCCGCGAGCTGGTCGAGGGACTCGACGCCCGCCTCGTTGTCGTGGGCGAGGACTTCCACTTCGGCCACGGTCGGAAAGGCAATGTGGCGCTACTCACCGAGATGGGTGCGGTCGCCGGGTTTGCCGTTGACGGCGTGGCTCTCTCCTCGGAGGCAGGCGCCGGCGACGACAGGGCCCCAGCCGTGTCATCGACACGGGTACGCACGCTGGTCTCCCACGGTGACGTCGAAGGCGCGGCCGTCCTGCTCGGTCGGCCCCACCAGGTGCGCGGCCCCGTCGTCACGGGTGACCGACGCGGTGGCGCGGAGCTCGG
>DATBZS010000076.1:0-75450 GCA_036513075.1 Acidimicrobiales bacterium | reverse complement strand
CGTGGGGCTGCCGTTCGTCCTCTACCTGCCGGGCGTGGCACTCGTCTCCGCCGCCAACCCGCGCAGTGGGCAAGGTTCGGATGCGGAGCGTCAGCTTTGGTATTTCGGCGCCAGCATGATCGCGGTGCTGCTAGGTGGACTCCTGCTCAATCTGGCGGGTGGGCTCACGGGAAACCACTGGATCGTATACATCACCTCCGCCACGGTGGCATTCGCCCTCGTTGGTTGGGTGCGCAGCGTATTGCGGGCACGCTCTACGGCGCTGGAGCCGGACTTGGTGGCCGGTCAGGAGGGCACGCTTGCAACCTCCGCGCCCACTCGCTCGCGCCGCGCACTCACTCCCCGGCAGGTGGTCCTCCTGCTGGCTGCAGTGGGGATGGGCGCCGGCACCATTGCGCTTTCCGAGCACTCGGTGGCGACCTCCGCACGCGAGAGCTTCGTCCAGGCCTGGATCCTCCCGGAGCCGCTGCACAACCCCTGGGGAAAGTCGGCCTTCCTCGGTGTGCGGAACCAGCTGGGTGAGACACAGGCATTCGTGGTCACCGCGGTGCTCTCTCCCCGCAAGGGGGGACCGTCCTCGACGCTCAAATGGACAAAGGTGCTCGCCCAGGGGTCGAGCTGGACCCAGCAGATCCGCCGGGAGTCCGGTGAGCCGGTCCGAGTGACCGTGGCGCTCGCCCGGACTCCGGCGACCATTCTCAGTTCTGTCTCGTTGGCGAACCCGGCACACTGACGACGTCCGGGCCAAGCGTGCTGACCGCGATGTCCACCTCGATCTCCCGGCAGCCCGAAGTGGGAGGGGTGCGCGCCCTTTGCATCTCGACCGGATCCTGCAGCGACACCCGGACGTACTTGGGGTCCCCGGAGCCACCGGATGCTTAAGAAGCGATGGGTCTGGCGACTGGTACTGTCCGTGGTCGTCGTGGCGGCACTCGTGGTGGGGGTGTCCCTGGCCGGCAGGTCGACTCCCGCACCTCGGCCCGCGAAACCGGTGGATCGTGACTTCTCCGCCTATGTCGGTGTCGGAAATTACAGTGGGTTGACCACGATCGCGTCAACACTGGGCCAGCCGATGACCTATGGAACGGACTGCTTCGACGACCGCAGTTGGGAGGGCATCGTCAACGACGTCTGGCTGATCCACCGCTGGAAGGGGAAGGGATACCCGATGGTGTGGTGTGTCCCGATGCTCCCATTCGGGAACGAGACCTCATTGGCCATCGGGGCGACCGGTGCCTACGACACCTACTTCGTCCATCTGGCCCGGATCCTGGTGTCCGCCGGAATGGGCGCCTCGACCCTTCGGATCGGTTGGGAATTCAACAACCCCAAGTACCCCTGGTTCGCCGGAGGTCAGGCCGCCGCGTTCGTCGCCTACTGGCGACACATCGTGGACTCGATGCGCTTGGTGCAAGGCGCACGGTTCAACTTTGTCTGGAACGTGAGCCGCAGCGGTCAGGGCCCGGCGGACGCAACCATGGGGAACTACGCGTCCTACTATCCCGGCGACAAGTACGTGGACGTCGTGAGCATGGACGTCTACGACCAGGCGTTCGGAACCTATCCAGGGGCCACCGTACAGTTCGAGAACATCCTGACCCTGCCGTGGGGGCTGAACTGGCTCGTCAGCTTCGCGGGAGCACACCGGAAGAAGATGTCGATCCCGGAATTCGGCCTTGGAACGGGACCCTATGCTCCCGCAAGTGGACCGATCACGCAGCCCGGTCTCGTGAGCGGCGGTGACGACCCGACCTTCGTGACAGACATGTTCAACTGGGCGCGCCTCTATTATGTCGACACTCTCGCCTATTGGGACTACGGGAGCTCGAGTATCGAGAACGGTCAGAATCCACAGACGGCGGCCGCGCTCCGTGCCGAGCTGACGCACTTCTAGGTCCGGGAGAGATCCGTCGATGACACGCACCAGGCGACACGGAACTGAGGGTGTGGGGGAAACACTGCCGAACATCTTTCCGTCCATCGGTCCGGTAACCCGAATGGTGGTGTTTGCCGACTTCGCCGACCACGGACCAATACCGTCGGAGAACGCCTGGCTGGTGGAGGGGCCGGAGGTGATCGGACATGGACTGGCCGGCGTCGCGCGCCGGTTGATCCATGAACGGTCGCTGACCGTTCCGCCTGACATCACCAGAGCGATCCAAGAGGCGCAATTCGAAGAGTTGACCATGTCCGCATTGGCGGTCAATCGGTCCCAGGCCGGCCTCGCGGCACTGGAGGCCGCGGGTGTGCACTACGCCGTGACCAAGGGCCCGGGCATTGCGATCCTCGGTCGTGCCGTATCCGACCGGCCCTACGTCGATCTCGATGTGGTCGTCGACCCGGCGGACTTCGGCGAAGCGCGGAATGTGTTGGCCAGGGGGGGCTTCACGGAACGGGAGGAGACGCGGCAGCCGTGGAGCACGTTCGACCGCCATTGTCGTGAAGCCGTCAACTTGCGGACACCCATCGGGGGGTCGATCGACCTCCACCACCGCGTGTCACCCTGGTTCTGGTCCGGCGAACTCAGCCGTGCGGTACTCGCCGCGTCGGTGCCGCGCACCGGCGTCTTCGGCGTCGAGTTACCGCTTGCCTCGCCTGTTCACAATCTGCTCGCCTGCGCGCTCCACGTCGTGAGCGACAAGGGCCGACCCGGACAGACCGTGCGGGTGTGGCGCGACTTGGTGGTACTCGTCGCCGCCTGCGATGTCGACGAGGTCGTCCAAGCTGCAGCAGCCACCGGATTAGTGGAATGGCTCGCATGGATCCTCGGATGCCTTCCCGTCGACGTCCGCCCCCGTGAGTTGATGGCGAAGCTCGACGGGCAAGCAGGGGACGTGCGGGGGCGCTTCCGACTGACCAAGCTGATGCCGCCCGGGATCGGCGCCAACCCGCTCCTCGGGCACGCGTTCCGCCTCCCGGTTCCGAACGCCGCACTGTACGTCGCCGGCATGCTGATGCCTTCGCCGACGTTCCTCCGTCATCGGTACCCGGACCGTGGCCAGCGATACCTGACGTGGTGGCGGGATTCGTTCCGGAGCATCACGACGTGATCCACCGGTCAGGATTATGTCTCGCCCAACGCGCCACCGATCACTTGCCGCCGAACGGGTCAGCGGATGCCGGTGATCGGTGAACTGACCCCCACGGCACCGGCCGATCCGTGGAACGCAGCGTCCCCGAAGGCGAAGATTCCGCCGTCTGATGCCGCAAGCCAGTACCCCTGGCCGTCCGAGGTGGAGGTTATCCCGACAATCGGGCTGTTGAGGTGGATGGCGCCGGTGGATCCGAAGAATCCAGCGTCCCCGAAGGCGAAGATTCCGCCGTCTGACGCGGCCAACCAATATCCGCCACCGTCCGGGGTCGACGCCATGGCCACGATCGGACTGTTGAGGTGGGTAGCACCGGTGGACCCAAAATACCCTGCGTCCCCGAAGGCGAAGATCCCGCCATCGGCCGCCGCTAGCCAGTAGCCCCGGCCGTTAGGCGTGGTCCCCATCCCGATGATCGGGCTGTTGAGGTGCGTGGCGCCGGTGGATCCGAAGAATCCGGCGTCCCCGAAGGCGAAGATCCCGCCGTCTGACTCCACAAGCCTGTACCCCTGGCCGTCGGGGGTGGCGGTCATCCCCACGATCGGGCTGTTGAGGCGCATGGCCCCGGTCGAGCCGAAGAAGCCGGCGTCCCCAAAGGCGAAGATCCCGCCGTCTGACGCCACAAGCCAGTACCCCTGCCGATCCGGGGTGGCGTCCATGCCGTAGATCGGTCTGTTGAGCCGGATGGACCCGGTCGAGCCGAAGAAACCGGCATTGCCGTAAGCGAAGATGCCGCCGTCTCCGGCGACCAGCCAGTAGCCCTGGTCAAATGCGTTCCCGCCGTTGGTCGGTGGGGGCGAAGTCAGGGGCGGCGATCCCGGCGAGACTGCCTGATGGAGGGCTTCCGCGGTGAGTGGATTGCGACCCTTGTCAATGCTCGAAACGCCGTAGTCCCAGAAGACAATGTCCGTCACGTTCTGGGTGCCGGCCCAGGCCAGAACGTCGGTCACGAACGTCGGGTTGTCCCCGCCACAGACCGGTCCCGGCGCTGAGGTCACCCCACTATTCGGTGCGGACGGACCGTGCCCGAGCCCGAGTTCAGGGATTGCGACGGGTTTCCCGTGGGCGGCGCCGAAGCTGGTGATCCAGTTCAGACCCCACGGGAGGGTGAGGATGTCCTGGAACTGCTGAGAAGGCCCAGGGTACGTGTTCCACGCCTGGTCGTAGACATCGAGGGCGACCACATCGACGTAGGCGTCGCCCGGGTAGTAGTTGTCGAAGTTCCCCATCGCCGTGTCTGACGGGCCCTGGCCTCCTCGATCAGCATTCCACTCAAAGGAAAAGTGCGCACCGGGCACGGCGCGCATGGTGTTCACGATCTGCTGCCAGTAGGCAACGAAGGCTGATGCCTGCCCAGCCGCATACCAGGGAAAGCTCTGCGAGTTGAACTCCCAACCGAGTCGCAACGTAGAGCTCGCCATCCCTCCGGCGACCAGATTTGCGGCGAGCGTCGCGAAGTAGCTGTTGTAGGCGCCGGTCGCTCCGGCCGCCAGTGAAACGCCCCCGCCGGTCGGCAGCATCGGGACTCCGAAAATCATCGGCAGCCCGGTACTGTGCCACCGCTGGATCAGCCAAGTGTCGCTGTCGATACCCGCCCAACTCGATCCGTCAAAGTAGTCGGAGCCGAACGGGACGTTTTGGCCCAGCAGCGATGAGGTGGAGGTCACGCCGGAGGTGTTGCCTGCACCGTCGTAGACGGAAAGCCTCCAGGAAGACGGTGATGCCGCTGAAGCAGGCTGGGGAGACAGACCGAGCACCCCTGAACCCAGGAGGACGCAGGTCATCGCAATTGCACCCAAAGTCGACCGAACTCCGTACCGCTGCCCCACGTGCCCCATGTTCGCGAGTGTCGACAGGTCTGAGGGACAACTTGAGGATCACCCCCCTGGGAACCGAGGTGAACGGTGGCTACGGGGCTCCCGTGATCGACCCAGGGTCCGCTCGCTGTGTGTCCCCGCCATGCGCGGCCAGGCGGGGCTGTGCCGGCCTGTTTAGACGGGTAGGGATTGGTCGCAACCACCTTGGATCGCTAGACTTTTGCCGAGACACGGCGGAACTTGATGCCTCCGTCGCAAGGTGGTGTAGACGTCTGACGCGCCATAGGGAAGAGGGGTTGCACGTTGTCGTCGGTGTGGTCCCAGCTTTCACATGGCGTTCCAGCAGTAACCATCCATGAGTGCATGATGTCCCGGATTCGCGCGGGTGCCAAAAGGGAAGATGAATCATGCGCCGCAACTCCGGGTCGATCGGTGGTCGATTGACCCTGCACATCGAGCGTACGGAACGAGTTCATGATCCGCGGCACTGAGGACTGGTGTCACCCCGGATGGACCGGATGGAGTGGTCGGGTTCCTGCACGCCTTCGTCGTGCGCGTTCCCGCGCATCGGAGAGCTACCGGTGAAGTGGAAGCTCGGATTCTTGTCGCCCCGTCACTTGTGGATGCGATCGGATGGCTGGCTGGCCCAGATATCTACCGGGGTCAGACGGTACGTATCGGGACAATTGATCCGCAATGCCGCGTCGCTCTATGGCACCACGATTGTCACCAGCATCTTCGGATTCTTCTACTGGTTCATCGCGGCCCGGATGGTGCCTGCCAGCGCGGTCGGTATTGCCGCCGCGATCCAGGCATCCGCCCAGTTCCTCGCCCTCGTCTGCGTCCTGGGCCTCAGTACCTTCCTCATCAGCGAATTAGCGGCTGATCGGACGCACGCCCGGACGCTCATCCTGACTGCGGCCGTCGGTGCAGGGGCATTCGCCATCGTCTTCTCCGTGGTCGCTGCGTTCGCCCTCGGAGCGATGTCGTCTACGTTGGCCGCCGGGCTCACGATCCCGATCGGGATTCTCGTGTTCGCGCTGCTCGCCGCCTTCTCGACCGTGCTCCAGATAACCGATGACTCCTGTATCGGGCTGATGCGAGGTGATCTGCAGCTGCGCCGGAACACCATTTTCGCCATCAGCAAGCTCGCGCTCCTCCCGCTCCTGATCGTCCTCTGGCCGAGTGTCGCCGGGACTGAGCTCGAAGTGGCCTGGTTGGCCGGGCTCGTGATCTCCCTGGTCGCTGTCGGCTGGTCATTGATGCGATTGACCCGGGGTGCACCCGCTCGTCTAGATTTCAGGCGATTTATCGATCGCCGGCGCCTCATGATGGGTCATCACTCGTTGAACTTGTCGATCCAGTCGCCCCGGTTCCTGATCCCGATCGTCGTCACGGCGATGCTCGGCGGCCAGGCCAATGCCGCCTTTACTGCGGCGATCCTCGTTGTCTCGTTCATTTCGATCATCCCGGTGCACCTGTCGATCGTTCTGTTCGCGCTCACCCCGGGTGACGAAGCATCTCTCCGTCGGGAAGTCCACAAGACCATGCGGATTTGCCTGGTACTGGCCATTGCGTCTGCGCCGTTCTTCATCCTTTTCTCGAGCACGATCCTTGGGTTCTTCGGGCCCAGCTACCAGGACGCCACCGCAGCGTTCGCAATCCTCGGGCTCACTACCTATCCGTTGGCCGTGAAGGCCCACTATGTGGCGATCTCCCGGTCCCGGGGCCATATGCAGCAAGCGGCAAATCTGAGCTTCATCGGTGGATGCCTGGAAGTGGGACTGGCAGCTGCTGGCGCGGCCGTGTATGGACTGACGGGTGTTGCGCTCGGGTACCTTCTCGCAGTCGTGATCGAGGCGGCTCTGTTTGCCCCTGTCGTCTTCGGGGTTCTTCGGGCTCCGATCCTGCCGGAGCTCGCCAACGAGCCCGGATCGGGCGACGGGGAGGAGTCGGATCCGTCAGCCGGCGGCAATGCGGACAGCGAGGTCGCTGACTCTCCGGATTGAGGTCGCCCCCGGAAGGATCAGCTCCGAGAGAGGTGGTGGACAGGGGTCATGCCCACTCGGTTCCGTGACCATTCCGTGCACTCGGCGATTCGGAACAGCGCTCTTCGGGTCTGACAACACTCAAGCCGTTGGGGATGCAGCCAGTCGGACGAAGGCGTCATATGCCACTGCGTCCCAACCCGGATGTTGCCCGAGTAGCGGAATGTCAAGCTTTGCGCTTGGTGACCCCTCAAGCGCAGAGGCAGCCGCATCCATGAGTCCTCTGGTCTTCAGGGTTTCTGCATTGCGCAGGATCGATCGACGAACGTATTCGCACCGGAACGCGCTGGTACCCGAGTCACGGCACACCCTGACTGCTTTCCTGACCACGGTTGCCGGATCGCTGGCTGATGCGATCTCTCTTGTCAGTGCGTATTCCGTCGACGGAGTTGATCGCGTCCACAAGGAAAACTTACCGGAACGGGGACAGTCCTTGTAGTGGCTTGGTGCAAATCCGTAGTAGATGGGAGCCGATTCATTTCCCAGGACATACGAGGACTTGAACGCTGCCGAGTTGACCCAGTCCTGGTAGGTGCATGACCAGTCGGATCCCAGCCGGACGATGTCGGGCTTCGCGACCGCATTCAGATACTGGACGGCGAGTTCCGGATGTGAGCGCTGGATTCGGGCCAGTACCGGCTCGTCCAAATAGCCCAGGTCCTCCACCATCGTCCGCTTGGCGAATGACAGCTTTCCAAGGTCCGGGCTTCCTTCGATGGGGAGCGCCGTACCGCCCAAAAGGTACTTCTGCATGGAATCCGCCGCACTCAAGACCCGATACTGGGATGGCGTGATCACGCAACACAGATTGCGCGGTCGATCGTGCGAAATGACCAACGCGAAGCAGAACAGGATCACCAGACCGATTCCCGCCGGAATCAGACGTGAGCGTTGTCTACCGGCCTGCTCCGGGTCTGCGGGAACGACTGACCGCAGAGCGAGGAGCCGGGCAGCTGTGACCGCCACCCATGTTGCCAGAAACGGTATTGCGAGCGAAGCGACCCGGAATGGATCGAGTCGAGCGGGTCCCACGACGATCACTTGAGCGAGTGGAATGAATACCAAGCCGAGAAACAGGGCATCGGGTGACCATGGATCAGAGGTGTATCGATCAACAAGGAGCATGAGTAGTGCAAGACAGGCCAGGAGCACCGGGAAGATGTATACCTCCCGGATCTCGACCTTCGGATGCAGGGCAATCATGCCGATGAGTGCGAAACCAGACGATGCAAGAACGGCAATCCAAGTGAATCTTGTGGCGGCGGTGCCGAGTATTCTACGAAAGCAGAGGAGGTAGAAGCCGATGGCCAACAGCGTCAGGCCCCCAAGGAGTGATAGCTGCAGTATCACCCCCGTCTTGCCTTCGACCAAGGCAGTATTCGGTTCGAGGTGTCCGAAATAGATATAGCGAGCAAGGGTGACGATGCCCCAGGTGACCCCTGGGATGATGAGTGCCAGCGCGGTAGCAATCTTTCGAGTCGGATGAGGTACCCGGTCCCAGACGAGTAGGGCTGATCCGGCCAACAACGGGACCATGAAGAGCGGAAACTCGACCCGTGTCAGACCGAGCAGTGCCACTGCGACAGCTAAGAGGACTGCACCGACAAGATTGTTGGACCCTCTCACTGCCAAGTAGGCAACCGCAGATCCGAGGACCAGGACGAGTGAGTTCTCCATTCCTGATGCAATCCAGCCGGTTGTCGTCCAGGACGCCAAGACCGACAAGACGACCGCCGAACTCAGCAGGATTGCGACGAGTGGTGCGTGCCTGATAGCCGGAGCCGGCCGTAGTGGTCCCAGGAGGAGACCAACGACCAGGGCGCCAGTGAATACGAGAGAGATGACCACTTGCCAGTCGAGGAATGCCTGGTAACTCGTTGGATTTATCTTGAATACACCGAGTGCGATGAGAAACTGAAGTGGCGTCGAGAAGTCTTCGACCCTATTGCCGCCCGGGGATGCCCCGATGCTTCCATACCGTGCAAGATTGAGTGCCGCACTCAACGTAATTACCGCGTCGTCTCTGGCACGCCACCAACTGCTGGGGACTCGACTGAGTCGAAGATAGAACAGAAGAAGCCATACAAGTCCTCCCCCTACCCAAGAGTAGAACCACGAGAATCGCATGGAGCGCTTAGGCATCGCGGCGGCAGCTAATTCGATTCACGGATGAGTGATGGGCCGGGTCGACGACGTCCGACTCGTACAAATGGCGCGCAAGTTATATTGCCGATCCTTGGGCGTGGCTGGGATTCATGCACTGTAGCAGTCGCAGATTGATCGGAATCGCCGGAATCGGGTTATGGATTCCAACAAATATCCGACTCGCTTGGTGGAGTGTGCACTGCACTTACCCGCGTTGGGACCTGGCATCCGATGCATACCGGGTGGACCCGGAATGGCACACGGTGAGCGGTGCTGAGTCGGTCGATCGCGGTAGCCGGACCATGTGACCTGAACTTGTGCGATATGCCCGGCGATCTGTCCGTGGCTTGCAGCTGGTGCTACTCGACGGGGGCGGAGGGCCGGTCGGTGTCACCCTCGGTGATCACCGGCACATCGATCGGGCTGATCACCGGTACGTCGATCGGGGCGGACCGCGGGGCATCGGCGATGGCTCCCTCCGGGGCACCGAGTTCCTGGGACCAGTCGCTCTTCACGTGGACCGAGGACAGCCGGACGATTCCGAGGGGCGCGTAGTCGAGATCTGATCCGAACACCTCGAAGGTGGCCGCCGGATGCCACGGGATGAGCTTGCGGTCATCGACCGCCTCCATGCAGATCCACGCGTAGTACCGGCCGCGGGGGAGAGGGATGTTGTCGATGTGGCATCGGACCGTGGTGTCGCCCTCTTCGAGGATGATTTCGGTGGAGACGAGGAACGTGGGTGTGCCCGGTCCCTCGCTGACACCGATGTAGAGCCGACCGCGTTCGCGCTCGCCCGTCTGGAGCCACAGCTTGATGTCGAGGTACCCGTGCGATTCCAGGATGGGGTTGCCGGACTCGTTGAGCTCGATCTGGGCAATGCGGACGATACCCCCGTGGCCGAGGTTCTCGAACGAGAACTCCTCGACGGACTTCCGGTAGCCGGCGAGCACGTCGCGGATGGGCCCATCGGCATTGAGCATGCCGTTGCGGATCCAGAGTCCCCGACGGCAGACGGACTCAACGGATGCCAGGTCGTGGGAGACGAGCACGAGGGTGGTGCCCTGTTGCAGCACATCGCGGATCCGATCGAGGCAGCGCTGTTGGAACCAGGCGTCGCCGACGGCCAGCACCTCGTCGACCAGGAGTACGTCGGGGTTCATGAAGGCGGCGATGGCGAATCCGAGCCGCATCTGCATCCCGCTCGAGAAGAACTTCACCTGGCGGTCGATGGCCCCGGCCAGCTGGGCGAAGTCCACGATGTCGTCGAACCGCCGGACGACCTCCTTTCGACCCAGTCCCATCAGCGACCCGTAGAGGAGGGCGTTCTCCCGTCCGGAGAGGTCGGGGTGCATCCCGCCCCGGAGCTCGATGAGCGCTCCCACCTTGCCGGTCAGATCGACTTTGCCGGAGGTCGGGTACATGACCTGGGTCAGGATCTTGAGCAGCGTGGTCTTGCCGGCGCCGTTGATCCCCACGATCCCCACGGCGTCGCCGGGTTGGATCTCGAAGTCGATGTCGCGCAGGACCCAACGCCATGGATTGGATCGGTTGATCCGGCCCATGAGCTGAGCGAACTGCTCCGCGAGTTCCGGCCGACGCCGGTCTTCGCGGAATCGCTTCCACACGCGTTCGACACGGATGTGTCCGTTAGATGAGGTCGGCAATTCCGGTT
This sequence comes from Acidimicrobiales bacterium, assembly GCA_036513075.1. Classification (GTDB taxonomy): domain Bacteria; phylum Actinomycetota; class Acidimicrobiia; order Acidimicrobiales; family RAAP-2; genus Bog-756. Next base: position 64,676 of record DATBZS010000076.1, on the reverse strand, counting down.
TCGAGTCTCTTGAAGAGGCGCAGCCCGCCGAGGAGGACGAACAGCGACATGGCGGCGCCTGGGAGGAGATACTGCCATTGCGGGGCAAGGCCGTAGAGGATGGTGCGTCGGTAGCTGTCGATGACCGGCGCCATGGGATTCAGGGTGCAGTAGACGACCCGCCACTGCGGGGCGATGATCTGGGTGATGGGATAGGCCACCGGCGTGGCGAACAGACCCATCTGGATGACGATCGGTGTGATCTGGCGCAGGTCCCGCAGGTACACGACCACGATCGACAGAATCAGCGAGATCCCGATGGTGAAGGCCAGCTGGACCAGGAAGATGACGGGGACCCAGTAGATCGTCTCCTTCGGCATGACCTGGAAGATGGCGAAGTAGGCCACCAGGCCGATCAGGGAGATCCCGGTGTCCAGCCCCGACAGGCCGACGGCCGCCACCGGGAACGACTCGCGGGGGAAGTTGACCTTGTTGAGGAGCGGCTGGTTGTTGACCAGGCAGGTAGCCGCCCAGGTGGCCGCACCGGCGAAGAACGTCCAGGCCACCAGGCCGGTGTAGGCCCAGACCGAGTACGGGACCCCGTGGGTGGAGACGTCGGTGAGCCGGCCGAGCGTGAACGTGAAGACGAGGACCAGGATCAACGGGTTGATGACGGCCCAGGCGAACCCGAGCACGGCTTGCTTGTAGCGGGCCCGGAAGTCCCGGTCGGTCAGGCTGCGGACGATCTCGCGGTTCTGCCACAGTGCACGGGCGGACGAGAACAGGCCGACCTTCCGGCGGAACCGGAGGAACGGCGGAGGGCTCTCGGGAATGGTGTCGATGTCGATCATGACGAACGCGCCGGCTCCTGTGCCGAGGGGTCAGGCGTGGGATGCCCTGTCTTGTTGGCTGTGTCGGTGGCCGTGGGCCCGTCCGCCAGGCGTTGATCCAAGAGGGGCATCAGGTGGTAGGAGATCTGCGTCACCCACGGCTCACGCATTGTACGTCGGGGAACCGGCTGATCGCCGCATACCTCGACGCAGTCGATGACCGCGGTCGAGTACTCGTCCCATCCAAGTGCCGGCTCGTGGTAGAGGCCCTCGGCGCGGTAGACGACGATCGGGACGTCGACGCGGGGCGGTGTGTAGCGGTCCTGGGCACCCTTGGCGATCCGCTGGAAGATGTTGGCCTCGCGGAGATGATCGGGGAGCGGTCGGTGCAGCTGTACGGCGAGCACCACCTCGGCACGGTGGTACATGGCGCCGATCGGCGTGGAGACGCGTTCGGTCAGGGCTCGGACGATGGCCGCACAACGCTGGGGCAGACGGAGTCCGGCCGTCTCCCGGACCTGACGCTCGATGCTCCCACGCAGCGAGCGGTCGACCCGAGGCTTCAGGGAACCCTGATCGTCGGTCAGTGCGCCCTCGTTGTCGAACACGGGGTTGAACCGCTGGTTGTAGGTGGCCGACGGGGCATTGAACATGGCGACCAGCGCCACCTCGTCCCCGCGTGCCAGCAACTGGGCGGCCATCTCATAAGCGACCAGTCCGCCGAAGCAGTACCCGCCGAGTGCATAGGGACCGGACGGCTGGACGCTCTTGATCTCGGCGATGTAGCGGGAGGCCATGTCCTCGACCGAGGTCTGGGGGGACTCGCGACCGTAGAGGCCGACAGCCTGGATGCCGTAGAACGGCCGTTGGTCGCCCATCTGACGGGCGAGTGGACGATAGAGGAGGGAGGTGCCCGCCCCCCCGTGGACGCCGAAGAACGCCGGAGCAGAACCACCGCCGGCGATGGGCACGAGGGCCGACAACGCTGTGCCACGCTCCAGCGCGGAGCCGTCGCCCAGGAGTGCGGCCAGTCCGGCCACGGTGGGGGCTTGGAACACGGTGGCCAGTGGAAGCTCGACCCCGAACGTGCGCTCGATGCGGGTGAACAGGCGTGCCGCCATGATCGAGTCGAATCCGACATCGAAGAAGTCGTCGGTCACCCCGAAGGTATCGGTGCCGAGGACCTCGTGGCCCAGGGCGAGCAGTTCCGCCTCCCGTGCGTCACGTGGCGGCACGGAGGCGAACGTGGCGACGCGGTGCTCGGGGACGGGAAGGGCCTTGCGGTCCAGTTTGCCGTTGGGTGTCAACGGGAATTCGGTGAGCGCCACGAAGGCACTCGGGACCATGTAGGCCGGCAGGTGGAGGCGGAGCTCGTCGGTGAGCGCGGCATCGTCGAACGGGTCGGCCGATGCCCACACCACATAGGCGACGAGGCGGCGGTCCCCGGGGTGGTCCTCGCGCATGGTGACCACGGCCTGGGCGATGCCGGGTTGTGCCGTGAGGGCCGTCTCGATCTCTCCGAGCTCGATGCGGAAGCCGCGGAGCTTTACCTGGTGGTCGGTGCGACCGATGAAGATCAACGTGCCGTCTTCCCGCTGGCGCACCAGGTCACCTGTGCGGTACATGCGTCCGCCCGTCCCGTCCGTGAAGGGGTCGGGGACGAAGCGCTCGTCGGTCAGGTCGGGTCGCCCGAGGTAGCCGCGGGCCAGTCCGATCCCTCCGATATAGAGCTCGCCCGGGACACCGAGGGGTTGCGGGCGGCGCTGCTCGTCCAGGATGTAGCAGGTCGTATTGGCGATCGGTCGACCCATCGGGACAGGGTCGGTGACGTCAGCGTGGAGTTGGGTGCAGACGGACCAGACCGTCGTCTCCGTGGGCCCGTAGAAGTTCCAGACCTCGGACACCCGGTCGAGGAGGGTGGCGGCAAGGTCGGCACCGTACCCTTCGCCCCCGCAGACTGTCCGCAGCCCGGGCCGGCCTGACCAGTCGGACTCGCACAGCATGCGCCAGGTGGCGGGAGTGGCCTGCACGAGATTTGCACCGACCTCATCGAGGAGCCGGGTGATGGCCCGTGGGTCCCGGGCGTCTTCCGCCGGGGCCAGGACCAAGGTGGCGCCGGTCACCAGGGGTAGGAACAGGTCAGGCACGGACAGGTCGAACGCCGGCGTGGTGAGGCCGACCATCACCTCACCCGGGGCGAGCCCGGGTCGCACGGCCATCTCGTCGAGCAGGTTGACGACGCCCGCGTGCTCAAGCATAACCCCCTTCGGCCGTCCGGTGGAGCCCGACGTGTAGATGACATAGGCGAGGTCGCTCGGGTCGACCGTCACCTCGACGAAACCTCGGGCCGACGAGGCGATCGCGGTCCAGTCGGTGTCGATGCGGACCACGGGTGCGTCGAGCTCGGGCAAGCCGCTCTCGAGCCCGGCTTCGGTCACCACGGCGGCCACTCGAGCGTCCTCGAGCATGTAGGCGATGCGGTCGGCGGGATAGCCGGGATCGGCAGGCACGTAGGCGGCACCGGACCTCATGACGCCGAAGAGCGCCACCAAGAGGTCGGTGGACCGGTCGCAGAACACCCCGACCCGGTCGCCCGGTCGGACCCCGATCGAGCCCAGGTGCGTGGCCAGCTGCGCCGAACGCTGTTCCAGCTGGGCGTACGTCAACGTGGCCGCGCCACGGTCAACGGCACGAGCCTCGGGCCGGAGCCGGACCTGCTCGAGGAACCGGGCCACCAGCGTCGACGGCACATACTTGGTGGCGGTGGCGTTGAGATCGGTCAGGAGGAACTGTCGCTCGGCATCGTCGAGCAGTTCGAGATCGGCGATCGTGGTGGTCGCGTCGTCGAGGATCTGGTCGACCACCCGGGAGAGGCGACCGGCCATCCGTCCGACGGTCGTCTCGGTGAAGAGGTCCGGGTGGTACGCCCACTGCAGCAAGGCACCCCCACCGTCCGAGGTCAGGGACACGGCGAGATCGACCGGGACCCCGGCGGTTTCGAGTGACACGGACCCGACGACGAGCTGGACGACCGGGGCCCGACTCCGGTCCGGCTCCGAGCCCAACGCGCGAGCGAGCGCGTCGAGGTCAGGTGCATCGTGAGTCAATACCTCGTCGAGTGCGGCGACGACCGACTGCTCGAGCATGGCGACCGTGGTGCCCGCCTCGACGGACACGCGTATCGGGCGGAGCCCGTCGTCGGAGGCGACGCCGACCACCACGTCCTCTTCGCCCGACTGCCGATACTGGAGCGCGGAGACCGCGGTGAGGAGCGTAGTTCGACCGATCCGGGGATCGATGGCCACGGTCACGACCTGGCGGTCCGGGCCCAACTGGGTCGGCCGACTCCGGTCGAACGGCAGGTCGACCTGGTCGGGCGCACCGTGCAGATAGGCGCGCCACCAGTCGGCCTCCTCCACGTCTGGGGACGCCAGACCACCTGCCCCCCGAGCTACGTCCGACATGCCGCGCTGTTCCTTCACTTCGAGTGGAGTTTTCGCCTCGGCCATCTTCCCACAGGGCGTGTCACATTGTCACCGGGCGGCCGGCTATTCGTATGGGATTTGCCCCGGAGTTCCGTGCCTTCGACCCGAATGCGCCACTGGTGTTGCGCCCTCTATTGCGGTTCGGCAACGGCAATCGGGGCACACCTTCGGGCGCCAAGGGATGCACTCCTTCCACGAAATCTGGGCGGCAATTGCCGGAAAACCGGTGGAGCGCATATTGCCCAAGTCAACCACCACTGGCTAACGTGGAACGATGCCATCGGATAAGGGTCGGGCGCCGCAACGGGAGTGGACCGCCGCCCGCATCCGGCGTGACCTCACCCACGTCACCGACATCGAGCATCTGAAGTGGCGCTGGAGACTGCGCGTCGTCAAGCCGCGGTACGGGATCGAGACGATCCGGGATTTCGTGATCGACGAGCAGTACGGCGGGCGTTGTGGCGGGACCTACCAGAGCCGTTGGAACGACCGGGGCTACCGGGGCACGTCGAGCACGCATCACTACTACCTGCGCAATGCCTTCCTCGAGCGCAACGTGCACATCGACGAGGCCGATGTCCTCGTCGATGTCGGGTGTGGCAAAGGCCGGGTACTGAATTTCTGGCTCCACCGCGGACTCCGGAACCGCATGGTCGGAATCGAGATCGACGAACGGTGGGCTGCGTTCGCCGCCCACCGACTCGAGCGATTTCCCAATGTCGAGGTCCTCTGCGGTGACGCATTCGAATTGATCCCCAAAGAGGGGACCATCTTCTTCATCTTCAATCCGTTCAACGAAGAGATCACCGAGAAGTTCAAGGACCATTTGATGGGTCTCCGGGGTCCGGATGCTGATATCACCCTGGTGTACTACATGGCCCAATATGCCGAACTCTTCGAAGCCGACCCGGCCTGGACGGTCACGCCGGTGCTCGACAACACGTTCCATCCGACCGTCATCGCCCGGCTCTCCGGTGCTCTCGACGGGCCGGCGTCCCCCTGACCGGTTGGCTCGGTCGGGTCAGGGCAGCGTGACCCCGGCCTTCGCCCGCAGGGCGGTGGCCAGTTCCGACAGCTTGCGTTCGGGATTCTCGCAGGCGAGTTCGAGCACCTGGGTGAACGCATGCATCCACCGCTCGATGGTGGCACCCTCGAAGAGCGCCGAGTTGTACTCGACGTAGGCGCCCAGCTCGCCTGGCGCGTCGACGAATCCGAGGGCCAGGTCGAACCGGGACGACCCGAGCCCGACGCTGACCCGTGAGGCCCGGAGTCCGGGCAGCTCGGGCGGCTCCGGGGCGGGGCCCTGCATGCGGAGGTTCACCTGGAACAACGGATTGCGGTCCGAATAGCGCTTGGGCCGGAGGGCCTGGACGATGCGTTCGAACGGGATGTCCTGGTGGGCGTAGCAGCTCACCGCGGTCTCCCGGCACCGCCGGACCAGTTCGCGGAACGTCGGATCCCCGGTCATGCGGAGCCGGAGCAGAAGGGTGTTGACGAAGAAGCCGATGAGCGGTTCCGTCTCCGGCCAGCGCCGGCTCCCCACCGGGCTCCCCACCAGGAAATCCTCCTGGCCGGTTAAGGAGTTGAGGAGCATCCCCGTGGCGGCGTGGACGACCATGAAGATGGTGGCCCGCTCCTCTCTCCCGATGCTGCGCATCCGATCGGCGACTGGAGCCGGGATGACGAAGCCCATCCGCCCACCGATGAAGGTAAGGACGTTGGGCCGGACATGGTCGGTCGGGAGGTCGAGGACGAAGTCGGCCCCTGAGAGCTCCTCGCTCCAGAAGTCGATCTCACCCTTCAGGACCGAGCCACTCAGCCACTCCTGCTGCCACTTGGCGAAGTCCCCGTACTGCACGGGTAGCTCGGCCAACTCGGCCGGATGCCCCGAGGTGAAGCCGACGTACAGGGCGGTCAGTTCGTCGAAGAGGATCCCCCGCGACCAGCCGTCGCAGGCGATGTGGTGGAGCACCATGCAGATGACCCGGTCGTCGGGGCCCAACCGGATGAGCCCGACCCGGAGCATCAAGTCGGCGCTGAGGTCGAACGCCAGGTGGACCACACCCCGGACGGCATCGGCGATCGCCTCGTCGCTCGGCGGGCCGTCCGCACCCAGGTCCACTTCGTGGAACGCGAAGGTGGGGTGCTCGATCAACCGTGCACCGGGGACCCCACCCTCATCCATCACGACCGTCCGCAGCGTCTCGTGGCGCTCGATGATCAACTGGAACGACTGACGCAACGCGTCCTCGTCGAGTTCGCCCTGGAGGCGGAGGTTGAGGCTGGCATTGTACGCCGCCCCCTCTTTCTGCCACTCCTGGAGGAACCACAGCTGCTGCTGGGAGTACGAGAGGAGCAGCGGCTCGTCCGGCCCCCGACGATGGAGCTTGCCGTCCCTACCGGACTCGGACAGCACCGAGGCCCGACGTTGCAGCAGCTGACGCTCCAGGAGGGCGCGCTTTTCCGGGGTCAGCTTGTCGAGGCGATCACCGAGGTTGCTCATGGTGCCGGTCGGCGTCCTTTCGTGGGCGGTGGCGGCATCATGGCTGACTACCTTCGGCGGAGTCCAGGAGATCGTCCAGGTCGGACGGGGCACCGGCGGCCAGGCCCTCGAGGATCTCCCGGGCCATGGCCTGGACGGTGGGACCGTCGAAGATGCTGCGCAGCGACAGGTCGAGGGCCTGGCTCCGGAGCTTAGAGACGACGCGGGCCGCGTCGAGGGAGTTGCCGCCCAGCTCGAAGACGTTGTCGGTGGCGCCGATGCGCTCGATGGCCAGCACGTCGCACCACACGCCGGCCACCAGCTCTTCGACGGGGCCGCTCGGCGCCAGGAATTCAGTGGTGCGGGATGCCCGGAGCGGAGGTGCGGGCAGGGCCCGGCGGTCGACCTTGAACTGGTTGGCGGCGAGGGGCAGCGCATCGAGTGTCACCACGGCGGAGGGGACCATGTAGTCCGGGAGCGTCCGGCGTAGGTGGGTGCGGACCTCGTCGTAGGTGAGCTCGTCGTTGCCGGTGCAGACCACGTAGGCGACCAGCTGGCGGTCGCCGTCCTCCCGGATGACGGCGGCGGCGTCACGGATCCGTTCGTGGCGCATCAGGGTCTGCTCGATCTCGCCGAGCTCGATCCGGAAGCCGCGCAGCTTCACCTGGTCGTCGAAGCGGCCCCGGTACTCGAGCGTCCCGTTCTCGAGCCAGCGGACGCCGTCGCCGGTGCGGTAGACCCGTGCCTCCGGCTCAGCCGAGAACGGGTGGGCCACGAACCGCTCCGCGGTCAACTCCGGTCGGTCGAGGTAGCCCCGGCCGACGCCGATCCCACCGATGAAGAGCTCACCGGGACAGCCGACGGGAACGGGCCGCAGGGCGGCGTCCAGCACGTAGGTCTCGACGCCGCGGATCGGTCGTCCGATGGGCAGCGACTCGTTGTCGCCGGCATCGACCTCGATGAGCTGCCAGGTGGCGGCCACCGTGGCCTCGGTCGGCCCGTACAGGTTGAACAGCGATCGGCCCGGCCGGCTCCACTTGCGGGCCACGGCGGGGGAGAGTGCCTCGGCTCCGGACAGGATGGTCCGCAGGTGGGGCAGCTCGGCGTCGGGCAGCACGGTGAGTAGCGACGGGGGGAGCAGCGCGACGGTGATCCGCTCCGCGTCCAGGAAGGCCAACAGGTCGTCGACGGAGGCGATGACCTCACGGGTGGTGAGGCACAGGGTCCCCCCGAACAGGAGGGTGGTGAAGATCTCCAACACCGAGGCGTCGAACGACGGGGTGGCGAACTGGAGGAGCCGGGAGTCGGCGCCGATGCCGAAATCGTCGGCCGCGGCCGCGGCCAGGTTCACCACTCCGGCGTGCTCGATGAGGACGCCCTTGGGGTAGCCGGTGGAGCCCGAGGTGTAGATGACGTAGGCCAGGTCGCCCGGCCCGGTGTCACTCGGTGGAGGGGTCGAAGGAAGGCGGTCGAGCTGGTCGGCGGCGTCGTCCAGGCAGAGGGCCTCGTAGGCGCCACCGGAGACACCACCGGAAACGCGGGGTGCCACGTCGCGGGTGGTCACCACGGTGGTCACGGCCGCGTCACGGAGCATGAACTCGAGGCGCTCGTCCGGGAGGCCGACGTCGAGGGGCAGGTAGGCGCCGCCGGCCTTCAGCACCGCGAGCACGGCGACCACGAGGTCGACGGACCGGTCGAGGGCGATGGCCACGACCGAGCCCCGTCCCACCGCACGGGCCTGCAGCCCGTGGGCCAGCTGGTTGGCCCGGGCGTCGAGCTCTCCATAGGAGAGCCGATGGCCCTCGAACTCGATGGCCACGGCATCGGGCGATCGTGCCGCGCGTCGGGCGAACACCTCGTGGAGGCAGCGGGTGTCCGCGTCTGCGGGGGCCGGTCCACGGCTCCACCGGTCGAGGATCGTCCCGAGCTCCTCCTCGCCGAACCCGAGCGCCGAGATGGGGACGTCGGGGCTCGCGGTCCCCGAAGCGAGGAGTCCCTCGAGGTGGCGGCAGAGCCGCTCGGCGGTGGAGGCGTCGAGCAGGTCGCCGCTGTACTCGAGCCCGACGTCGATGCCCCCGTCGTGCTCCATCACGACCAGACTCAGATCGGTGAAGCGCGACCATCCCCAGTCGATGGGGACCCGGACGGCCTCGGCTCCACCGAACGGCTCGGCGATGGGCTGGTCGGCCTGCATGGTCGCCAGCACCTGGAACACCGGATGTCGCGACAGGTCCCGCTGGTCGTCGACGGCGTCGACGATCCGTTCGAAGGGAACCGACTGGTGGCTCATGCCGTCGAGCAGCGCGGAGCGCACCCGTTGGACGAGGTCGGCGAACGTCGGGTCATCGACCAGGGAGACCCGGAGGGGGAGCGTATTGACGAAGAGCCCCACGACCGGGTCGAACTCCGGTCGCAGCCTTCCCGACACCGGGATCCCGACGACCACGTCGTCCTGGCCGCTGTACCGAGACAGCAGCGCGTACCAGCCGGCCAGCGCCACCATGAACAGCGTCGCCGAGCGGTCGCGGGCGGTCCGCCTCAGGCCGGTGGCCACATCGGGATCGAGGCGGAGGAATCGGCGTCCGCCGCGATGCGACTGGAGCGCGGGCCGGACATGGTCGAAAGGGAAGTCGAGGGAGACGGGCGCATCCTGGAGGTGGTCACGCCAGAAGTCCAGGTCGGACTTCTCGAGCTCCGCCAGCTCTGGGCTCCGCTGCCAGAGCGCGAAGTCGCCGTAGTCCAAGGTGGAGGCGACGCCGGCGGAGGGAGCGTCGCCGACACCCGGACCTCCGTTCGCGCGGGCTGTGTAGTCGGCGCGGAGTTCACCCAGCAGGACCTCGATCGACGCACCGTCGATCACCGCGTGGTGGGCGGTGAGGCAGAACATCCACTCGTCCGGGCTCGCCGAGCCCCCGGACGGAGGTGGCCCGTCCCCCGACGAGACGCGGACGAGCACGGCACGGGCCAGGGGAGCCGTGGCCAGGTCGAACGGTCGGAGGGCGTCGGCCGCCACCGCCGCCTCGGCGGACGCCCGGGGATCGTCCTGGTCCGACACGTCGAGGATCGTGAAGGGGACATCGACGTGGCGGTGGATGACCTGGGCGACGAACCCGTCGGTGTTGACCAGTGACGTCCGCAGGACCTCGTGGGCTGTGGCCAGGGATTGCACGGCTCCGGCCAGGGCCTCCACGTCGAGCGCCCCCACGATCCGCCGGGCGACGGGGACGTTGTACAACGCTCTCCCGGGCTCGAGTTCCTCCAGGACCCACATCCGCTCCTGGGCGTAGGACGCCGGGAAGAGGACGAGGCTCCCGTTCCCGTCGGATGCCTGCCCGAGTGCCGCAGCCAGCACGTCGGGTGAGTCCTCGGCGAGGGTGTCGGGGTCGATGCGGTGCCGCTCCCGGTCGGCCCGTCGGGCCGGAGGTAGCCGGGTGGCGCCCTGTCCGGAAGCCGCCAGCGCGTCCACCGCCTCGGCGAACCGACCCAGCACGGGGTGCTCGAAGAGGGTGGCCAGGGGAACCTCGACCTGGAGCTGGGCGGCGATCCGGGCCACGAGCCGGGTGGCCAGGAGGGAGTGCCCGCCCAGGTCGAAGAAGTCGTCGTCCGATCCGATCCCGGTGGTGCCGATCAGGTCGGCCCAGATGGCGGCAAGTGTCTCTTCGGTGGGCCCCGTGGGCGGCACCGATCGCGCGGCCGGCCGGTGGTCCGACACCGGGACCGGGAGGGCGGCGCGGTCGAGCTTGCCGTTGGCATTGAGTGGGAGGACCTCGAGCGGGACGATCGCCGCCGGGACCATGTAGGTGGGGAGCCGGCCCCGGAGGTGGTCCACTAGCCGGCCCGTGTCGACCGTCTCGTCGGAGAGGACCACGTAGGCGACCAACCGGCGGTCGCCCGGGGAGTCCTCGCGGACCACGACGGCGCACCGGGCCACGCCGGGCCCGTCGGCGAGGACCGATTCGATCTCGCCGAGCTCGATGCGGAAACCGCGGAGCTTCACCTGGTGGTCGGCCCGGCCGACGAAGACCAGTTGGCCGTCCGTGCGCCATCGGACCAGGTCGCCGGTGCGGTAGAGGCGGCGTTCCGTGCCGTCGTCGAGGGTCAGGGTCACGAACCGCTCGGCGGTGAGGTCCGGACGCTCGAGGTACCCGCGGGCCAGTCCGTCGCCGCCGATGTAGAGCTCTCCGACGATGCCCACCGGCACGAGTTGGTGGCGGTCGTCGAGCACGAAGCAGCTGTAGTTGGGGAGCGGTCGGCCCATGGGGATGGGGTCCCCGACCGTCGCGTCGAGGCGGGTGCTCACCGACCACACCGTCGCCTCGGTCGGTCCGTAGAAGTTCCAGAGGCCGGCCACCTTCGGCGCCAGGGCGGCGACCAGGGCGGCGCCGTAGCCCTCACCTCCGCAGACGGTGCGCAGGCCGGGCCGACCGCGCCATCCCGACTCGAGGAGCATCTGCCACGTGGTGGGTGTGGCCTGGAGGAGGTCAGCGCCCGAGTCGTCGATCAGGGCGGCCAGGGCCACAGGGTCCCGGGCGGTGTCAGGTGTGGCCAGGACGAGCGTCGCCCCGGTGACCAGGGGGAGGAACAGGTCGGGCACCGAGAGGTCGAACGCCGGTGTGGTGATCCCCACCATCACCTCGCCAGGACCCAGTCCCGGGTCCTCAGCCATGGACGCCAGGAGATTGGCGAGGTTCCCGTGCTCGATCATCACGCCCTTGGGCTTGCCGGTGGATCCCGAGGTGTAGATCACGTAGGCGACATCGCGTGGGGACGGACCGGCACCCGGGAGGCGGGTCCCGCCCGCGTCGCCGTCCTCGACGAAGAGCACCTCGATCTCCGAGACCGGGAGGTCGGCCCGGATCGCATCCGACGTGAGGACGGCCCGGGCACCGGCATCGGCCAGGATGTAGCCGATGCGGTCCGCCGGGTAGCTCGGCTCGATCGGGACGTAGGCCGCACCCGACTTCATGATGCCGATGATCGCGGTGATCAGCGCGGTCGACCGGTCGAGGCAGACGGCGACGCGGTCGCCGGCACCCACCCCGAGCGTCCCGAGTCGGGCGGCGAGGGCTTCGGAACGATCGTCCAGTTCGGCGAAGGTCATGGTCCCGTCGTGGGCGGAGACGACGATGGCATCCGGCCGGGCTACGGCCTGGGCCGAGACCAGGTCCGGCACGCAGGTGGGAGGGACCTCCCGCCGGGTCGAGGTGGCGAAGGCGAGGAGTTGGTCCCGCTCGGCACCACCCACCAGCGGGAGCTGGGACAGAGGCTGCTCGGGGGCGGAGACGGCCCCGTCGAGCAGGGTCTCGAACTGGCGGGCCATCCGACCGATGGAGTCGGCGTCCCACAGCGCCGTGCACCACTCCCAGACGAGCTCGAGCTCGCCCGACTGCTCGCGGTCGACGATGGCCAGCGACAGGTCGACCTGGGACGTGTGGGGGTCGATGGACAGGGGGGACACGTCAAGGGCTCCCCACGCGGTGTCCTCGGCGTCGCGTGACCCGACGCTGTTGATCAGGACCTGGACCAGCGGCGGCCTGCTTGGGTCCCGCGTCGGCCGCACCAGTTCGACGATCTTCTCGAAGGGGACCTCCCGGTGGGCGAAGGCCGAGCCGACGCTGGAGCGCACGCCCTGGATGAGGGAGGTCAGGGTCGGGTCGCCGGTCACGTCGATCCGCAGGGGGAGCGTGTCGCTGAACATGCCCATCACCTGATCGAGCTCGGGCACCGTGCGACCGTTGACCGGAGTGCCCAGGACGAGGTCGTGTTGGCCGCTGAGCCGCGACAGCAACGCGCTGAACACCGCCACCATGCCCATGAACGGGGTCGATCCCTCGCTGCGGACGAGGGCGCGCAGGGCCGTCACCGACGCCCCACCCACCCGGGTGGTGAGCCGCTCGCCGGTGTAGACCTGCGCGGCGGGTCGGGCCCGGTCGAACGGCAGGTCGATGGTGGGGGGCGCGCCGGCCAGGTAGTCGACCCAGAACTCGCGGGCCGCGTCGAGCCGGCGTTCGCTGAGTGCCTCACGCTGCCAGGCGGCCACGTCCGAGAACTGGAGCGCCGGCTCCTCGAGCAGCGGCTCCGGTGCACCGGTGGCGAAGCCGACGTAGTAGGCGCCGAGTTCGTCGAGCAGCAGCTGGCGGGAACCGCCGTCCGAAGCGAGGTGGTGGACGCACAGGGCCAGGATGTGCTCGTCCGGGCCCAGACCGACCAGCTGGGCGCGCAGCAGTAGGTCGTTGGCCAGGTCGAACGGCTGGACCAGGAACTCCCGGATCCGGTCGACTGCGTCTTCGGAGGTCCGTCGGGATCCGTCCGGGGCCGGGACCACCTCGAGGGTCACGGGCCGCGGCGGTCCGATGGACGGGGCCGCCTCGCCCTCGACGGCACGAACCTGGGTCCGGAGGACCTCATGGCGGGCGACCACCGCATCGAGGGCGCGCTGCAGGACGGCGACATCGAGCGGCCCGACGAGTCGGAGCACCCGGGACGCGTTGTAGGCGGTGAGTCCCGGGGTGAGCTGGTCGAGCAGCCAGAGCCGCTCCTGCTCGTAGGAGAGGACGGGCGGGCTCCCCGGTGGCCGGCGGTGCGGCGTCGCCTGCCCTCGCTCCTTCAGCTGTCGGACCAGTTCGGCCCGGCGTTCGGGGGTGAGTTCCCGCAGCCGGGACCGGATGTTGGGCTCGGGAACCTCAGGGCTCACGGGGGTGGGTCCAACCCGGTTTCGGAGGCCAGCAGCCGCTCGGCCTCCTCGTCCGAGAGGTCGTCGATCTCGCGGAGCAGGGCGGCGAGCTCCGCATCGTTCGACTCACGGCGCTCGTCGACCGTGGCGGCCAGGGCGGCGACGGTGGGCTCGGTGAACATCGTGTGGACCTCGAGCTCGATCTCGAAGGCGTTGCGGATCCTGGCGATCGCCTGGGTGGCCAGCAGCGAGTGCCCGCCGAGGGCGAAGAAGTCATCGGTGGCGCCGATGCGCTCGACGCCGAGGAGGTCGGAGAAGACCCCGGCGATGACCTGTTCGGTCTCGGTCGACGGCTCGACGAACTCGCGATCGCCGTCGAGGTCGGCGTCGCCGGGCTCGGGCAGGGCACGGCGGTCCAACTTGCCGTTGGCGGCCAACGGGAGCGAGTCCAGCTCCACGAACGAGGACGGCACCATGTACTCCGGGAGGCGCTCGCGCAGGAACTCCCGGAGCGACGAGGGCGACGGCCCGGGGCTATACGGCGACACGATGTACGCCACCAGTCGCCGGTCCCCGGGTGTGTCCTCCCGGAGGATGACGGCGGCACGCTGCACCTCGCGGTTGAGCCGGAGGACCTCTTCGACTTCGCCGGTCTCGACGCGATGGCCCCGCACCTTGACCTGCCCGTCGTTCCTGCCGAGGAACTCGAGGGAGCCGTCGGGCAGGTACCGGACGAGGTCTCCGGTCCGGTAAAGCCGGCTGCCGGAGGCGTCCGTGAAGGGGTTGCCGACGAATGCCGCCGCGGTGCGCTCGTCGTCACGCCAGTACCCGCGGGCCACGCCGGCGCCGCCGATGAGGAGCTCGCCCGGAGCCCCCGGGGGGACGCGTCGGAGTTGATCGTCGACGACATACACCTCGGTGTTGGCGATCGGCCGGCCGATGGGGACGGTGCGACGCGAGAAGTGGTCGTCCGGGGAAGCTGCCGTTTCGTAGACGAGCGAGCCGACCGTGGTCTCGGAGGGTCCGTAGTGGTTGACGATCCGACAGTCGCCGAGGGACCGGACCCGGTCCAGGAGGTCCCACGTCGAGGCCTCACCGCCGGTGAACAGCACCTTCGTCGGCAGGACCGGTGCACCCTCGGTGAGCAGCGAGTCCAGGTGGGACGGCGTGATCTTGAGCACGTCGGCCGGGTGATCGGCGTTGTAGGCGGCGTAGGCGGCAGGATCCATCGCCGCGTCGAGCGGCACCAGCGAGACGGAGCCGCCCGAGACGAGCGCCGGATAGAGGCAGGTGTTCCCGAGGTCGGTGTTGAGCGCGGTGACCACGGCGAAGGTGAGCCCAGCGTCGTAGCCCGGCACGTCGGCGAGCAGGCCCGAGACGACGGCCACGTAGTTGCTGAGGTTGCGGTGGGTGACGGCCACACCCTTGGGGTCGCCGGTCGACCCCGAAGTGAAGACGAGGTAGGCCAGGTCGTCGGGTCCGGCGCCACCGGTCGGCGCGGCATCGGACTCGTCGGTGAACCGGTCGACCAGCACCACCGGTCCGTCGAATGACGGCAGCGACCCGGCTAGCGACTCCGTGGTCAACAGGATTGTCGAGCCGGCGTGCTCGAGCTGGGCGAGGAGCCGGACGGGTGGCTGGTCGGGGCTGATGCACACATGAGGCGCGCCGGACTTCCAGGCAGCCAGAATCGACAGCAGCTGCTCGACCGAGCGCTCCATCACGATGGCCACCGGCGCCTCGCGGGTGGCGCCCTGGGCGGCCAGCGACTGGGCCAGTCCGTTCGCCCGGCGGTCGAGCTCCGCATAGCTGAGGGAGGTGTTCCCGGACGCGACCGCCGTCCGCTCGGCGCAGTCGGCGGCCCGGGCCTCGAACTGGGCGAGGATCGTGGCGTCGCCGGCATCGACGGGTGCGCCTTGGAAACCGGCCAGCCAGGAGGCATCGGACACATCATCGAATGCCGCAGCGGTGGCGACCGGTCCGTCGGGATCGTCCGCCAGGCTGCGGGTCAACGCGGTGAACGTGCGGGCCACCTGGTCTGCGTGTCCGGCCGAGATCCGCTCCGGATCGCCCCACAGCGCCGCGGTGGTGGGGGCGTCGCCCCCACCCAGGAGCAGGAGTAGTTGATAGTCGTCCGCGTCGGGTGGCGTGTCCTCGACGTCGACGTCGGTCTGCAGGCTGACGACCAGCGAGGGCGTGGTCGAGCCGACGGGCCCGTCACCGTCCCGGCTGGTCGGGCCGACGCCACGGGGCCCCTCCGACCGCAGCCGGTGGACCTCCACGGCCAACGTCCGCAAGGTGGTGTCCGGATCGATGCCCACCACGAGCGGGCGGGTCCATGCGTAGGGGCCGACGGCGCCGTCGAGCTCCTCGGAGTCTCGACCGTCGGTCACCTCGCCGAGCACGAGCCGGTCGATGCCGGTGAGTCGGTACGACAGGGCGGCCCAGGCCGCGATCCAGACGTCGACCGGATCGGCGCCGGCGGAGCGGGCCACGGCGTCCAGGACGGGAGCCACGTCGCCG
The DNA here is from genome assembly GCA_036513075.1 of Acidimicrobiales bacterium. GTDB lineage: Bacteria > Actinomycetota > Acidimicrobiia > Acidimicrobiales > RAAP-2 > Bog-756. Next base: position 48,704 of record DATBZS010000076.1, on the reverse strand, counting down.
GCCCACCCGAGGACGGTCGCAGAGGGCCGCCGGCGTGCGGAGGCGTCCGCCGCCGGCACGCCGGATGTCGGAAGCGAAGCCGAGGGGAGCGACTCCAGGCCATCGACCGTGCCCGCGTCACCGCCGTCGAGGGCGGCGACCTGCTCGGCCTGCCACGCGGTGTAGTCCGCATACTGGAGGGGCTCCTCGTCACCGGTCCCCCCGGACTCGCCGAGCTCGGCGAGCAGCGAGCGGAGCGTGGTCACGTCGGCGACGCCGGCGAGGGCGGTGAGGATCACCGCTCCCGAACCCCCCGGACGGGTCACGACGACGGCCCGCAGGAGCGGACCCTTGATGGCGTCCAGCGGCTCGTCCCACGCCGCGGCCAGCGCCTCGGCGAAGTCATCGGCGGCACCGGAGCCGTCGACCTTGGACACCGGGACGTCCATCGCCGACCCGACGACCTGGAGCGCATGGAGGGCACCCGGAAACCGCGCGAACGTGGTGCGGAGGATCTCGTGGCGTTCCACGAGGCCGCCCAGGACCTGGGTGACGGAGGCAGCGTTGGGGACGACGTCGAACGACGCGGAGGCCTGTCGCCGCGCCAGGGGAGCCCCGGTGAGGTCGGCCAGGGCCGCCAATTGCTGCAACGAACTCTCGAAACCTACTGGATCCGGCCCCATGTTCCTCCGTAGATCAATCAATCGACCTTCGAGGTCGATGGGATAACTTCACTCAAACAGTATGCGTCATCTCCCGGACATTTAATGCAATCCTATAGCATTGCACGTCAGGTGCACTATCGCAAGATGCAGGTGAAGACCATCGTAGATCGGGAGCCGAACCCCGAAAACCTGCACGGCGACCATCGGATGCTTCCCCGATATACGCCGCCATCTAGGTGGGCTCACTTACTGATTCGATGGGAGCCTCTTCTTCGCTCAATGCGGTCAATAGTGCATGGGCGATACCTTCAATAGTCGGCGTCTCGAAGATCGTGGGTATCGGCAGTTCGACGCCGAATTCGGCCCGGATCCTCCCGGCGGCCTTGGTGGCGAGGAGCGAGTCCATGCCCGCGTCGAAGAGGTCCTCGTCGGCCGCGAGCTCGTCGATGCCGAGGAGATCACTCCAGATCTCCATGACGAGGTCCTCGATCGGCGTGGCCACCCTCGTCCCCTCCTCGTCCGGCCCGGACCGCACATGGGTGGGTTCGGGCAGCGCACCGCGGTCGACCTTCCCGTTCGGGGAGAGCGGCATGGCATCGAGGACCGTCAGGACGGACGGCACCATCTGGTCGGGGAGCCTGTCCCGAAGATAGTCGCGGAGGTCCCCTTCACGGACGGATCCCGAGGTCAGCGGGCGGACCGGGACGGTGTCGTCGGCGAACAACTGGCGGTAGAACGACGACGACCGGAACTCCGGCGCATCGTGGGGACTGCGGAACTCGAACGGCGTCGATCTCCCATCCCCGTGTTCCACTGTCCCCGAGAGCGTGAAATCGGGATTCAGCTGATTGGGGGACAGCCGACGGGAGACCGAGAGGCGGATGCTGTCGCCCGGTTCGACCTGCAGCCCGGGGTGGAAGACCGGCAGGAACAAGGGTAGCCAGCACGTCTTCTGGCCCAGCGCGTCGATCCACACGTCGGGGCACGTCTCCAGCCGGAGCCAGGCGAGGAACCCGTCGATCCGACAGGAACGGGTCACGTCGAGCACTTCGTCGTGCTCCTCCTCGGGAGGCACGATCCCGCCGAAGTCGAGATCTTCGAGCGCGCCCACCTTGGAGGCGAGGTCGTCGTACTCCAGGCCCTTGACGCACAGCCGGAGGTCGAACCGGTGACCCACCTGGTCGAACACCCGCTCCACGTACTCGGCGGTGACGGGGCTGAACGCGGGCGCATCGACGAACTCGTCAGGAAGTGTGACCGCAGCAATCGCCGTCAGGCTGCGACTGGGGATCTGGATCCCGTGGTCGAGCAGCCGCCACACATCGTTGAGGATGACCGCGGCTCCCTCGGAGCCGCCGATGGCACCGACGATCTCGGACACACAGACGTCGGCCGGTTCGGGGAGCTCGATGTCCATGGCATTGCCCAGGACGACCTCGATCCGGTCGTCGAGCCCGAGGCGGTGCACCAGGGCCTTAGCCTTCTCATACGAGGCCGGCAGGATCTCGAGGGCGTAGACCTTCCGGGCGCCCGCCTCCACGCACATCCTGGCGAGGATGGCATCCTGGCCGGTGCCGACGTCGACGACGACCTTGCCGGGGACGTGCTGCTCGAAGGCGATCCGGTAGGCACGGTTCCGGATGACGTCATTGGTCATCGCGTAGTACAGCGTCTCGTCGTAGAGGAAGTACTCGGCGAGAGAGGGCCACAGCTCGAGCTGGCGGTCCTGTCCGGCACCGGCCCGGGGGACGATGTAGGCGACGAGCCGACGGTTCCCCGGCGTGTCCTCGCGGACGACCACCGCGGCGTCGGCCACGTCAGGATGGGCCATCAATGTCTGCTCGATCTCTCCGAGCTCGATCCGGAAGCCCCGGAGCTTGACCTGGTCGTCGAAGCGACCGAGGAAGTCGAGGGTGCCGTCCTCCCGCCAGCGGACCCGGTCGCCCGTGCGATAGAGCCGGCTGCCCGGCTGCTCGTCGAACGGGTCCGGAATGAAGCGCTCCGCGGTCAGCTCGGGGCGACCGAGGTAGCCCCGGGCCAGGCCGGCGCCACCGATGTAGAGCTCACCGGGCGTGCCGACCGGTACCGGCTGACGGTCGTCGTCGAGGACGTAGGCCCGGGCGTTGGCGATGGGTGGGCCGATCGGAACGGAGGTCATGCCGTCGGGGAGCTCGCCGTCGATCACCTGGTACGTCGTGGCCACCGTGGCCTCGGTGGGCCCGTAGCCGTTGACGAAGCGGCGGCCCCTGCCCCAGCGTCGGACCAGTTCCGGTTGGCAGGCTTCACCGGCCGAGCACAGGGTGACCAGGTTCGGGAGGTCGGTGTCGGGCAGTGCGGCCAACAGCGACGGGGGCAGGGTGACGGTGGTGATCCGCTGCTCGTCGAGGAGGCGCAGGAGATCGAGCCCCGAGGCCAGCACCTCACGGGGGGCCAGGCACACGGTGGCTCCGACGGTCAGGGGGAGGAGGATTTCGGTGACGGAGGCATCGAAGGAGAACGAGGCGAACTGCAGGACCCGGCTGTCGGCGTCGAGCTGGAAGACGTCGGCCACCACGGGAGCCAGGTTGAGCACGCCCCCGTGCTCGACGAGGACACCCTTCGGCTGGCCGGTCGAACCGGACGTGTAGATCACATAGGCCAGGTCCTCGGGAGTGACAGCTCTGCCAGGATCGTCGTCCGGGTAGCCGGCCGATGCCGAGGCCTCCTGGTCGAGCCGCACGACGGTCCCGGCTTCGGCGACGAGATCGGCCAACTCGCCCGCCACGTCGCCGACGGTGACGAGGGTCGACACCTCGGCGTCGGTCACCATGAAGCGGAGGCGCTCGGCCGGATAGGTGGGGTCGAGGGGGAGGTACGCCCCCCCGGACTTCAAGATGGCGAGCAGGGCCGTCACCATCGACAGCGAGCGATCGAGGCAGACACCGACGATGTCGCCCACCCCGACACCGGCCGCCACCAGGCGGTGGGCCAGCCGGTTGGCGTCGCGGTCCAGATCGGCATAGGAGAGCTGGTCACCCGCGAATTCGGCCGCGACGGCCGAGGGCCGTGCCGCGGCCTGCAGGGCCACCAGCTCGTGGACGCTCCCCGCCGTCGGCAACGGCCTGGCGGTGTCGTTGAACTGCACGAGGACGCGGTGGCGCTCGATGTCGTCGATGATGGATCCCGTCTCGAGCATGGTCAGTCGGTGCCTTCTGCCGTGGGGCGTGCTCGCGGAGGTCGCGCATCCGTGCCGGCGGCGAAAGCCACGATCATGGCTGCGAACGGCTCGGCGATCTGGTCGACGAGCGGCTCGCGGATCATCGTGTAATGGGCGGCACTCTCGCCCTGGACGACGACGGCGGTGACGCTCCCGGTGGTGTGGTCGGACCACCGGCGGGTGGCGAGCGCCGTGCTCGCCTCGCTGCGATCGGCACGGAACACCAGGATCGGGCAGTGCACGGCGGGTGACATCGGATAGTGCCGGACCGCGTCGCGGACACTGCGCTCGACGTTGTCGATGATGGCGGGGAGCGTCATCCCGCGCTTGACCATGACGCCCGATACCCGGCGCAGGACGTCCTCACGGGCGCCCGCGACGGCGGCTCCCAACGGTCGGGTCCCGCGGGCCGTGCGCCGGAACCACCGCTGTTCGAAGAGGTGGGCGACCCCGTACTTCCACCCCTCCAGAAGGGTCATCTGCAGAGGGCGCAGCATCACGGCCAGGCGTTTCGTCCCGGGTCGGAGCACGAGGAGGTAGTGCTTGTGGTTCCGGTACCGCTCGATCGAGGGCCTCTGGGGACCGAGTGCGGAGCGGGGGAGCGTGTCGCTCGCCATCAGGAGGCCGACCTCTTCGCCCGCCTTCTCCAGCTGATGGGTCATCTCGAGGGCGATGACCGCCCCGAGGCAGTGTCCACCCAAGAAGTACGGTCCGAAAGGCTGGACCCTCCGGATCTCCTCGACGTAGAGCTGGGCCATCTCCGCGACGTCCCGCAGCGGCTCGCTCACGCGGTCGAGGCCGACCGCCTGCACTCCGTACACCGAGAAGTCGGACGGCAGGCACTTGACCAGGTCGCGGTAGACGAGCACCTGGCCGGTGTTCTGGTGGATCAGGAAGACCGTCGGTCCGGTGCCGTGCTGCAACGAGACGATCACCGGCGACACGGGCGCCAGAGGCATGGAGGCGTCGGGCGGTTGCCGGACGTCCCCGACGCACGCGGCCAACGCCACGACCGTGGCCGACTCGAACAGGACGTGGAGGGGCGGTCGTGTACCGAAGGTCGACTCGAGCCGGACCAGCAGCTTGGTGGCGAGGAGCGAGGTGCCGCCCAGGTCGAAGAAGTCATCGTCGATCCCGATGTCGGTGATGCCGAGGATCTCGCGGAACATCGTCGCCACCTCGGCCTGCGCCGGCGTGGTCGGCTGCCGGACGACGCGGGTGCCGTCGCCCGCGGCGGAATGGCGCACCGGTTGAGGGAGTGCCTTGCGGTCCAATTTCCCGCTCGGGGTCATCGGAAAGGCCTGGAGGACGACGATGGCGGCGGGGACCATGTGGGCCGGGAGGCGGGCCGCCAGTGCCCGGATGAGGGAGCGGGACAGATCACCGTGGTCGTCGACGTCGACGTCGACTCGGGGCACGACATAGGCGACGAGGCGGGGGTTCCCCGGCACGTCCTCACGCACGATCACGGCGGCGTCTCGCACGTCCGGCTGGCCGATGAGGCTCTCCTCGATCTCGCCGAGCTCGATGCGGTAGCCGCGGAGCTTGACCTGGTTGTCGAGGCGGCCCACGTACTCGAGCGTCCCGTCGGCCAGCCAACGCACCCGATCACCTGAGCGGTAGAGCCGGCCTCCCGGCTGCCCGCCGAACGGATCGGCCACGAACCGCTCGGCGGTGAGTTCGGGACGACCGAGATAGCCACGGCCCACGCCGGCCCCGCCGATGTAGAGCTCGCCGGGCAGGCCGATGGGGACCGGGTGCAGGTGCTCGTCGAGGACGTAGGCCCGGGTGTTGGCGATGGGAGACCCGATGGGCACGGTGACGGTGCCCTCGGGCAGGTCGCCGTCGATCAGATACATCGTCGAGATGACGGTCGCCTCGGTCGGGCCGTAGGCGTTGATGTAGCGCCGGCCCCGGCCCCAGCGCCGGACGAGGTCGGGATGGCAGGCCTCGCCGCCCGAGCAGATCGTCGTGAGGTGGGGGAGCTCGGCATCGGGCAGCACCGCCAGCAGCGACGGGGGGAGCAGGACGCTGTTGATCCGTTCGTCGTCCAGGATCCTGAGCAGGTCCGGCCCCGACATCAGCTGGTCCCGGGGGGCCATGCACACCGTCGCCCCGACGATGAGCGGCACGAGGATCTCGAACACCGAGGCATCGAAGCAGAGCGAGGCGAACTGGAGGACCCGGTGGCCGACCTCCATCGTGAAGGCGTCGGCGATCGCCGGGGCGAGGTTCACCACGCTCCGGTGCTCGATCATCGCCCCCTTGGGCACGCCGGTGGATCCGGAGGTGTAGATGACGTAGGCCAGGTCGTCGGGGGCCACGTCGACGCCCGGGTCGCCATCGGGGTAGGCGAGCAGTGCGGCTTCCTCGGTGTCCAGACGCGCCACCGTCCCGGTCTTGCCCACGAGTTCGGCCAGCTCGCCGGCCAGGTCACCCACGGTCACCAGCACCTGCAGTCCGGAATCGGTGGCCATGAACCGGAGGCGCTCGGCCGGATAGGACGGGTCGAGGGGGACGTAGGCGCCGCCGCTCTTCAGGATCGCCAGCACCGTCGTGACCATCTCGAGCGAACGCTCGAGGCAGACGCCGACGATGACGCCTCGCCCGACGCCGGCCGCCATCAGCCGGCGGGCCAACCGGTTGGCGGACCGGTCGAGCTCGTCGTAGGTCAACTGTTCGCCCTGGAACTCGACGGCGGCGGCGTCGGGGTGGGCCGAGGCCCGGTCGGCCACCAGCTCGTGGATGCACCGCGTCGTCGGGACGGGTGCCGAGGTGTCGTTGAACTCGACGAGCATCCGGTGCCGATCGGCGTCGTCCACCAGGTCGAGCTGGTCGATGGGGCGGTCGACGTCGGCGACGGCCTGGTCCACCAGGAGGGCCAGCTGTCCGGCCAGACGTGCCACCGTCGTCCGCTCGAAGAGGTCGGTGCTGTACTCCCAGTTGAGCTGGATCGTCTCGCCGGTGTCGATGGCGATCAGCGCCAGGTCGTACTTGGTCCCGTCACTCCGGAACTTGAACGGGAGGACCTCGAGACCGCCCATGGTGGGCACGGAGACGCCTCCGGGGCGCAGCGTGAACATCACCTGGAAGATCGGGTGTTGGCGGGCGCCCCGCTCGGGCCGCACCGACTCCACCAGCTTCTCGAAGGGCAGCGCCTGGTGGGCGAAGGCGTCGATCGTCGTCGAGCGGACGTGATCGAGCAGCTCCGCGAATCCGGCCCCCGGCTCCACCTCGCTGCGAAGGGCGACGGTGTTGGAGAAGTAGCCGATGAGGTCCTGGAGGTCGTCGTGCGATCGGCCGGAGACGGCGGTACCGACCACGACGTCGTCCTGTCCGGTGACCCGGGTGAGGAAGGCGGCGAATCCGGCGTGCAGTCCCATGAACAGGGTGGCGCGGTGTTCGCGGACGACGGTCCGGAGCCGTTCCGACGTCGCAGCCGAGAGGAACGACGTGAAGGTCGCCCCCTCGTTGCTGTCGACCGGCGGGCGCGGCCGGTCGGCCGGCAGGTCGATGCTCGACGGGGCCCCGTCGAGCTGGACCTTCCAGTAGTGGGCATCGTCGGCGGACCCGCCCTGGGTGAACTTGTGCCGCTCCCACGCGGCGAAGTCGCGGTACTGGATCCGCAGCGGCTCGAGCGCGGCCGTGGACCCTTGACGCAAGGCGTCGTAGTGGGCCTCCAGTTCGGCGGCCACGATCCGCTTCGATCGGTCGTCCGAGGCGATGTGGTGGGAGACGAGAGCAAGCACGTGGTCGTCGCCGTCGAGCCTGATCAACCGGGCCCGCAGCAACGTGTCCGTGCTCAGGTCGAACGGGGTCCGCACCTCCTCTTCGACCTGACGGCGCACCTCCGCCTCCTGGTCCGGGCCGCTCCAATCACTGAGGTCGACGAACCGGAAGGCGGCACCGGTGTCGAGGACCTCCGGGGTCGGCACGCCGTCGATGATCGTGATGACGGTCCGGAGCACCTCGTGGCGGCGCACGATCTCGTCGACGGCCCGTTGCAGGGCCTCGACGTCGAGTGGCCCTCGGAGTCGCAGGGCACGGGGAGCGTTGTAGGTCGAGCGGCCCGGCTGGAGCTGGTCGAGCATCCACATCCGCTCCTGGGCGAACGACAGCTCGATGGGTCCGGATCCGTTGAGGTGCGGGATCTGGGTGGCAGGGGCGGTCGCCAGGTTCCGACGTCGGGATTCGAGGAGTGCCAGCTTCGCCGCCGACAGACGTGGTGGCGCACCGGACGCGCCCGTCCCAGGCGCGCTCACCTCACTGGTCGCCATGACTTCACTGGTCGCCATGACTTCCGGGCTCCGGTCATCCGCTTCCCCCGCAACGTCACCGCGGGCATCCGTCTGTCCCGCCGCTTCCGCCATCGAACGACCTCAGCCCTCACGTCCGGCGGAGGACGAGCGCCCGCAAAAGACGCATCGGCCCGACACGCCGGAATCGGCCTTGGCCGACCAACCGCTCGACCGAGAATAGTCGCCGATGGTCCCTTGCTTCGATCCAGCCATATCCACCCGGGTTGCGCCGGCCCGCAGGCCATCGATCCCCCTGCGTCCGCACGGCACCAATTGTGCGAATGGGCGATGACATCCGGAGCAATTCACGGCGCGCTCGACCAGGACGTTCGCGTTCGTCGATACCGGTCCGATCGAGGCCGAAGTTGCCCTGTAGCCAGGTGAACTCAATGTCGCTCCATTGCTTCCGCGAAGATCGATCAGGAATTGGAGGCTAGAGATCCCGCTGTGGAGAACAGTGAAGTCCTGAACCCATCGGCCGCCCTGCCCTCCATGCAAATATCCCACACCGGGGTGGAATAGCGCTACAGGTGACTTCCTGGGACGTCGAGGCATGAGCAGATCCCGCACACCACGGGCAGGGCCGCGCGCACCCCGGGCGGGGCCGCGGACCGGGCTCGCCTACGAGGGGGGGATCGGGCGGGTGGTGCGACGCCGTGCCGGGTCGTAGGCGGCGGCCTGGAGCTCGAAGAGGTCGGCATAGAGCCCGTCCTCGTCCATTAGCTGCTCGTGGGTGCCGTGTTCAACGATCTTCCCCGAGTCCATCACGTAGATCCTGTCGGCCGACCGAACACTCGAGAACCGGTGGGAGATGAGGAGGACGGCCCGCCCCCGGTAGAGGGTCCTGACGTTTTCGAACAGTGCCGCTTCGGCCCGCGGATCGAGCGAGGCGGTTGGCTCATCCAGGATCACGAACGGTGCATCGCGGAAGAATGCCCGAGCGAGGGCGATCCGCTGCCACTGCCCAAGGGAGAGGTTCGCCCCGCCGAAGTACTCGGAACCGAGCAGGTTGTCATAGCCTCGGGGCAGGTCGGCGATGAACCCGTCGGCCTGTGCCAGCCGGGCCGCCTCGACGATGGCGCCGACGTCGTCGATCCTCGCCACATCGCCGAGCCCGATGTTTTCCCCGGCGGTCATGGCGTACTGGCCGAACTCCTGGAAGATCAGCGCTACCGACCGCCTGAGCAGGTCCGGGTCGGAGGTCGAGATGTCGGTGTCGTCCCAGCGGATCGTCCCCGACGACGTTGTGTAGAGGCCGGCGAGCAGCTTGGCCAACGTGGTCTTGCCGGAGCCGTTCTCGCCGACCAGGGCGACCACCTCGTCGTGCTCGATCTCCAAGGACACTCCGTCGAGCGATGGGCGGGTCCGGCTCGGGTAGGTGAATCGCAGGTCGTCGGCCCGCAGCCGCGTGAACCCGTGAGGCGCCGGGCCCGTGGGCCGGTTGTGTCGGAGTTCGGGCAGCCGATCGACGAATTTCGTGAAGTCCTCCATATACAGCGTGTTCTCGTAGAGGCTCCCCGAGCTGGTGCCCACACCGTTCACCCTCTGGGCCAGCAGAAGGATGGCCCCGGCTGCCGCACCGGCCGACGCCAGCGACAGGTGGCCCGACGTGACGAGCCAGATCAGGTACACCAGGGCGCCGACGGTCAGCAGGGTGTTGAGCACGGTACCGACCAGCCCGATGTACAGGCGCTGGCGGGCCAGCTTGCGAAGGTCGTCCATCCGAGTGTCGTACAGGGCGTCGAGCCTGGTGCGGAAGTAGTCGACCAATGAGAAAGCCCGGACCTCGGCGGCCATCTGGCGGTGGGTCAGCACGAGGAAGAGGTAGCTCCGTTGCCGGTCGTTCTCGGTCTGGCGCACCGCGAATCGTCGCAGCGCCCGGCTGGCCCGTCGGGAGGCCAGCCAGACCGGAATGAAGCCGAGCGCCAGGAGCAGGACGATTCCGGGCTGGATGAGGATCAGGGCGATGCCGATACCTATGATGCCAAAGAGGATGCCCACCAACGCGGTCAGCCCATTGACCATCTGCACGGGCCGGGTGGTGGCGGCCAGCTGTGCGCGCTGGAGCGCGTTGTGGAACTCGGTGCGCTCGTAGTCGAGCAGGTCGACGGATGTCGCCGCCTCAGCCACCTCGCCGATAGCGAACTTCTCGACCAGGCCGGAAAGCACCCGGGTGACTTCGACACCCGCCGTCGCGGCGAACTGGAGCGCGGCGGTCACGACGGCGAGGGCGATCACGTAGGGGAGTGCGGCGTGCATCGTCACCGGACCACGCTCGCCGGTGAGAACGGCCAAGACGCGTTGGGCGAGCAGGACCTCGACGGCAAGCCCGACACCGCTCACGATCTGCAGGCCACCGACCAGGACCACCTGGCGTGGTGCGGCGCGCCACGAGATCCTCAGCGCACGTTGGAACATGGCGGGGAACTGCCGAGCGGACCTCGCCTCTCGAGGGCTGAACAGCTCGTCGATGGTGACCGGTTCGTCCGAGTCGCTCACCCGTGCCCACTTTCTCGAAGCCACGCCGTCACTCACCGCGGGCGGCGACCCGTGCAGCGCGCCGTCGTATCCAAGGTAGCCGTAGAGCCGCGCGGCCAGCTAACCTGGGAGATTCCATCGATCAGGAGGAAGGGTGCCACTGTGATCGGTAACCGCTCATCGAAGGCACCGCTCGCCAGGACTGCACGTGCGGGCGTCGCATCGGCCGCGTTGGTGACGACCCTGCTGGCTGGACTCGCCAGTCCGGCCGGGGCCGACACCGTGCCCGGGGCGACTGCGTCCACCGGCCATGGTGCCGTGGCACACATCCCACTCCCACAGACCTCGTCGTACACGCAGGCGTCAGGCGATGTGCGCTACCAGGCCCCTCCGGGAACTCTGGTCACCGGACCCAGCCCCGACCCCAACGTCGCCGACCTGGTGAAGGCGACGGCGACCGCCGACACGTCCACGGTCTCGTTCACCGCGCTGACGAACACCCTCAGCAATCCGGCGACCGATCTGAATTGGCTCAACAACACCTACATCGGCTGGGCCATCGACCCGGTCCTGACCGGAACCACCAGCACACCGCTCTACTACGTGTACTTCCAACTGAACCCGGACGGGACCTATGACGGTGAGCTCACCTACGCGGCGACCGACACCCCGGTCAGCTGCACGGTGACACTGGCCTACAACACCTCGCTGGGGTATCAGGCGAACGTCCCGACTGTCTGCCTGGCCGGCGTGTCCTCCTTCCGGTGGTACGCCTACAGCCTGTACGACACCATGCCGAGGAGCCAGGACCCCAGTGGCGCCAGCGGCTACGGCCGGGCCATTCCCGACCCGACCACCAACCCGGGCACCGTGTACGCCCCTCCCATCGCCAGCCCGTCGCCCACGGTACCCACGACGACCCCCGGCGTACTGCCTGGCTACTGGCTCTTCGCCCGCGACGGTGGGGTCTTCTCCTTCGGTAGCTCGGCATTCCTGGGCTCGCTCGGTGCCCAGCACCTGAACAAGCCCATCGTGGGCGGGACGGCCACGCTGGACGGCAACGGCTACTGGATGGTGGCTTCGGACGGCGGTGTCTTCGCCTTCGGCGACGCCCGTTTCTACGGCAGCATGGGTGGCCAGCCCCTCAACGCGCCGATCGTGGCCATCGTGCCTCTCCCGACCGGAACTGGTTACTGGTTGATCGCCTCCGACGGCGGAGTCTTCTCGTTCGGCGGCGCGAGGTCCTACGGCAGCATGGGAGGGAGTCACCTGAATGCGCCCATCGTCGGCGGCGCCTCGTCACCGGACGGCCTCGGCTACTGGCTCGTCGGCCAGGACGGGGGAGTCTTCTCCTTCGGCAACGCCACCTTCCAGGGCTCCGAAGGCGGCACCAAGCTCAACCAGCCGATCGTGAATATGGCCTTCGCCATGCACGGTTACTACCTGGTGGCTTCGGACGGCGGCGTCTTCGCCTTCGGCGGGGCGCCGTACTACGGCTCGACCGGCGGGATGCCGCTGAACCAACCGATCGAAGGCCTCGCCCTGACCGGCGACGGCCTGGGGTACCGGATGGTCGCCTCCGACGGTGGCATCTTCAGCTTCGGGACGGCCCCCTACTTCGGCTCCGAAGGCGGGAAGCCGCTCAACCAACCCATCGTGGGGATGGCATCGAAGGGGTGAGCGCCACGGCCGAAGAGGTGCGGCGGGCTCCGCCGCTCCGCCCGCTGGACATCGCCTACGGGATCCCCATGGGCATGGACCACGTCCCTGCCCTCGAGCCACGGGATCCGGCCGTGTCGCCGGCCAGCGCCATCGATGAGGTCCTGGCCGAGGCGCTGACCCGGACCCCCTGCGTCATCAGCTTCTCCGGCGGTCGGGACTCGTCGGCCATGCTGGCCGCCGCGGTGGCGGTGGCCCAACGCGAGGGCCTGGAACTGCCGATCCCGGCCACGCTGGTCTTCCCGCAGTCGGAGGATTCGAACGAGGACGAGTGGCAGGCCCTGGTCCTCCGCCACCTCGGCATCACTGAGTGGGAGCGGATCGAGATCCACGAGGAGTTCGACGCCGTCGGGCCGGTGGCCACCGAGGCACTCCTCCGACACGGTCTCCTCTGGCCGTTCAACACCCATTTCCACGCGCCGATCATCGAGCGGGCGGCCGGCGGCTCGGTGGTTACCGGATTCGGTGGTGACGAGCTGGGGAACAGCCTGGGCGCGGCAAGGGCCGAGCGCATCCTGGGCACGAGGCACCTCGCCGGCTGGCGCGACCTGTTGGTCGTCGGGCTGGCCGTCTCGCCTCCGGCGGTGCGGTCAATGGTGCACCGGCGCCGGGCGCGCAACGAGCTGTCCGCGGTGACGTGGTTGACCGACGAGGGCTCGCGGCAGCTGACCCGGGCCTACGGCGCCACCGAAGGGGACATCCCGCTCGGCTGGGAGGCCAAGCTCCGTCGCTGGATCTGGCCCGGGCGGTACTTCCGGCTGTGTGTCGAGAGCTTCTCGGTGCTCGGCTCCTTCCACGATGTCGATGTCGTACACCCGTTCGTCGAGCCGCGGGTGCTCGACGCCCTCGGCTCCGCCGGAGGGTTCCAGGGATTGGGCGACCGCACCGGGCTCATGCGCCAGGTGTTCGGCGATCTGCTGCCGAACGAGTTGATCGAGCGAAGGACCAAAGCCGGGTTCACCGACCCGCTATGGACGGGCGAGGCGCGTCGCTTCGCCCGGGACTGGTCGGGCGAAGGTGTGGACCGGACGCTGGTCGATCCCGACGCCCTCCGTAGGCACTGGGCCGGCGGCTCCCGCCACCTGGTGTCCACGACGCTGCTGCAGGCGGCCTGGCTGCACGACCACGGGCACCCGGTCACGGGTGTGCACGACTGACCGGACAGGACCGGGTCAGGTCACCGGGAGCGAGGCCAGGTTGTCGAGCAGGCGGTCCAACGCCTCGTCGGCCCGGTCCCACCGGCGCGGGCGTCCGAGCTGGACCATCGGGAAGGCCAGCAGGTCCAGGATCCCCGGGGTCGCCACACCGGGTGCGGTGAGGCCGCAATTGCTCAATAGGTAGCGGAGCTTGTCGGCCGCTGTGGGACGGGAGAGGGCCAGCTCGTCGGCCCACTCGAGCACGACCCATCCTCCGAAGGGGAGATGGGCCGGGGCCGACGGCAAGGTCACCCTCCATCGTTCCCGGGTGCCCACGACACCCAGGTAGGTACCCGCGCCGAACCGCTCGGCGGCGCTCCGGCGCAGGTCCAGGCAGCGGGGGCCCGAATACGCGACATCGCCGTCGATGACCAGGACATCGTCGGCCAACACGGTGACGCCGGTCTGGTGGAGGGACATCAACAGCGAGCTCTTCCCCATCTCGCGGCCACCGAGCACGCCCCACGCCCGGCCACCGACCGCGAAGACGCCGGCATGGAACGGAGCGCGACCCATCCAGTGGCCGGCGACGACCGCGGTGGACGCGAGGTACGGGTGGAGGAGCGTGGCCGGGGACGGCGCCTCCTCCAGGTGGAGGGTCGTGCGTGACGCCGCCCGGTCGACGGTGATGAAGCCGCTCGGCTGGGCCGCCAATACGGAGTGGTCGGGCGACCAGGACTCGACGACGGGAGTGTCCGGTGCCTGGGCGTCGTCGAGGGGCTCCCAGCCGACCGACCACGCCGGCCACGAGTTCGGGGGATCCACCAGCAACGCCCGGTCGACGTAGCGATCGGGCACATCGATTCGGAGGCCATATGCACCGCCGAGCCGCGACTTGTCACCTTCCGGAAAGGTGAATGTGCCAGAATTGTCGCTGAGAGTGGTGGACAATGCCGAAATGTTTCCTCTCCGTAAGCATCGGGTGGCGATTGTTGCACCTCCCGGTTGAACGGCTTACTCTACCCAGGTCCCGAGAATCGAGACGTCAAAACGAGGAGGCGGCATGTCGGCATACGAAACTCCGAAGGTGACTCCTCTGGGAACGGTCCAGGACCTGACCCAGAGCACGATCCACAAGACCGACGGTAGAGGCGACGTGATCGTGATCAACGGCACGTCGATCCCAGTCCCCGGCGGGACTGTCACCGGCGTTTCCTGACCGGCAGGCCTCGGGCGAGGCATCTGTGACCTCGCCTGAGGACCTACCTGGTCGCTTTCGGCTGCGTGACGCCGCGATCTCGTGGCGCGAAGTCGACGGTGAAGTCATCGCACTCGATGTCGAGTCGGGTGAGTACCTGAGCCTCAACGGCTCCGGGCGGATCCTCTGGATGGCGCTCGTTGAGCCTGTTTCCATCGAGGAACTCGGCAAGTTGTTGACCGAGCAGTTCGGCGTCTCCGCGGACATCGCTAGTGCCGATGCCTCGGCATTCGTGTCCGACCTCGTTGAACGCTCACTCCTCGACGAGGTTGCGTGACCCTGCTCCACCTGTTGACTCGCCTGCGCGATACGATCCTGCGCCGCCCGTCAGTAGGAGAATGATGGCTCGCTGTGCGGCGATCCCGACGTCCGATGCGGCCCGTACCGCGGAAGCCGTCGACCAGCTGCGGCACCACTGCGTCGAGGCCGAGGCACCCTCGGGCCACCTGGTGGTCCTGCACGTGCCGAGCGGTACCTACCTCCGGCTGGAAGGGAGTGCTGCCGACATCGTCAGCCTCCTCGTCGAGCACGGCGACGCCGGCGCGGCGGCCACGGCCCTTTCCGCCCGCTTCGCTATCCCGATGGCCCAGGCCCGGGACGACGTCGCATCTGTCGTGCGCTCCGTGACCGGTCTGCGTGCGGCACGGGCCAGCCAGCCACGTCGACCGACCTGGTCGGGCATGCGCCGGACCGTCGGGGGCTGGGTCCGACTGCCGCCGGCCAAGATGCTGGGCGTCGCCCAGGCTACGGTCGTGGTCCTGGTCGTGGAGGTCGGGCTCCGCACGACCGACCTCGACCGCCTGGCGAGGTGGATGGGTAGCCCGATGGCCTCGACATCGGCCCCGGCCACCCGGGACGACGACGCCGCAAACGTGGCCACCCTTTCGCGGGCGGAGCAAAGGAACTACTGGGCTGCCACGTGGGTCCTCGACCGGTGGGTCTATGACGGCACCTGCCTGCGCCGGGCACTGGCCACCGGATGGTTCCTCCGGAGGCACCATCCAGAACTCCATCTCGGACTCATCGACGAGGGCGAGACCTCCCATGCATGGATCGAAGCTGCAGGGATGTCCTTCAACGCCATCCCGGTGACCGGTGTATTTGTGGGCCGGCCCACCGACGGACCACTCCCTCGCACGGGCGACGGCAACACACCGTGAGCCAGGTCCCTCGGCTGCGCGGGTCGCTCAGCTGCGGGGGAGTAGCGCCCGGACCGTTTTGTAGCAGTGACCTTCGCGAGGTGTGCTGACCGCGGCCACCAGGTAGTGGGGCTTGAACCCGAGGGCGGACGCCAGGTCCTTGCCCTGGAGCCGGTCCCGTCGGGCCACGTCAAGGGCTCGCTCGAGCCGTGGGTCCTCGACGGGTAGCCAGTTGTCACTCCGTCCCCAGCCGAACCTCACCCACGCCGAGCGATCGCCGATCCGGCGGAAGAGTACCGGGCCCTTGGAGGGCTCGATCAGCGCCAGCGACGGACGGAACCCCTTGAACTCCCAGTAGGGGGCGGCCGTGCCCGGAAACCCGAGCACATGTTCCTCGACGGGGGCGGCCAACTGATGCAGCAGGTGGCGGACGGTACGGCCGTGGAGGGTGCCCAGGTGACGGGGCAGACCGGTGGCCGTGACCGCTTCGGGTTGGGCCAGGTCGTCACGCTCGGGCTCGTCGGCCAGATGGGTCTCCACAACATCGAACGGGGCGAGGTCGGGTCCGTGCTGGTCGGGCCAGTCCACGCGGACCCGGACCAGGGCGCCCGAGGCCAGGTCGACCCCGGTGGTGTCCTCCTGGTGGCAGGCCAGCACCAACAGTGTGAGGGAGGTGCCTCCGGCAATGGCGATCTGGTCCCGATGCTTGACGGCCCGGGCCACGTCACGGGCCGTCCCACTGCGCGGGGTCCTGGCGGAGCGTGCGGCCATCACGAGGCTCTGTCTAGCAGGTGGCCCGAAGCGGTCACCCTAGGCCCGGGAAGCCATGAGCTGGTCGGCCAGGACGTCGGCTTCGGCCGCCGGTACCTGGCAGGTGTAGCCGCGGCAGACATACGCGTACCCCGGCGAGCGGTCGGTCCACAGTGGTGAGTCGGTGGGCTCGCCCCAGGCCACCACGGCGTCGGGCAGCCAGTGGCGGCGCACCTCGGTGAGCAGGTCGGGTCGATCACCGGTCACCACCACCTCGGTGGCACCCCGGGCCAGCAGGTCGGCGGTAAGGACGGTGTGGGCGAAGGCCGTCGGATGGCGGACCAGGAGGTCGCCGATCAGGTCGATGACCCGGCGGGCTTGGTCGGTGTAGGTGGTGTCGCCGGTGAGGGCACCGAGTCGGGCCAAAGCCAGTGCGGCCACCGCGTTGGCCGATGGGGTGGCCCCGTCGAATACATCTTTGGTGCGGACGATGAGCTGCTCCGCGTCGACGGCCGTGGTGAAGAAGCCGCCACCTTCGAGGTCGGCGAATCGGGCGATCAGGACATCGGCGGTCGCTCGGGCCCGCTGCGTCCACACCGCTTCGCCGGTCAGCTCGGCCAGACGGGTGAAGCAGTCGACCAACCAGGCGTGGTCGGCGGCGTAGGCCAGATGCCGTGCTCCGCCCTGGCGCTGCCAACTCCGGAGCCAGCGGCCCTGGTCGTCGACCAGGTTGTCGCAGAGGAACCGACCGATACCCACCGCCGCGGTGGCCCAGTCGGATCGCCCGGCCGCGGCAGCCGCTTCGGCGAGGGCCGACGCGTACATGGCGTTCCATTCGGTGAGGACCTTGTCGTCGAGTCCGGGACGCACCCGCGCCGATCGTGCGGCCAAGAGGCGACGGCGGCCCTCCTCGACCATGTCGGAACCGACGAGCGGGCCCCCGACCGGTCGACGGAGGATGGTGGCCCCCTCGAAGTTGCCGCCGGGGGTGACGTCGAACCATGTAAGGACGGCTGGAGCGACCGCGGTGTCTTCGGGACCGGTGACGGCGGCCCTCACCTGGTCGGGTGTCCACACGTAAAACTTGCCCTCGATCCCCTCGGAGTCGGCGTCCTCGGCGGAGTAGACCCCGCCTTCGGGTGCAGTGAGATCCCGGGTGACGTAGGAGATGATGCCCCCGGCCACGTCCAGGTAGGTCGGATCGCCGGTCACCTGCCATCCGTGGAGGTAGGCCCGGAGCAGTCCGGCCTGGTCGTAGAGCATCTTCTCGAAGTGCGGGACGAGCCACTCGGTGTCGGTGGCATAGCGGGCGAACCCGCCGCCTAGGTGGTCGTGGATGCCGCCGGCGGCCATGGCATCGAGGGTCCGGGTGGCGAAGTGGGTGGCCTGGTCGCCCTCGGGGCGGCCCCGTAGCCTGAGGGCCTGGCGGAGAGCCACGTCGACGAGCGACGGCTGCGGGAACTTCGGTGCGCCGCCGAAGCCGCCCCACTCCGGGTCGAACCGATTGGCCAGCTCGAGGACGGCCGGGGTGAGGAGGTCGGGTGGACCGGCCCCGTCGACGGCGTCAAGCAGCGAGACGGCACCGGGAAGGGATTCGATCACCGATCGGGCGGCGATGGCGCCGGCCAACTCGTTGGCCTGCTCCTCGACCTCGGACCGGCGGTTGGCCCAGATGTCGGTCAGGGCGTCGAGCACCGTGGTGAAGGACGGGCGCCCCTGGTGGTCGGAAGGCGGGAAGTACGTGCCACCGTAGAAGGGGCGTCGGTCCGGGGTCAGGAAGACGCTCATGGGCCAGCCGCCCGAACCGGTCATGGCCTGGACGGCCTCCATGTAGACCGCGTCGACGTCGGGCCGTTCCTCACGGTCGACCTTGATGCTCACGAAGCCGTCGTTGAGCCGGGCCGCCACCACCGGGTCCTCGAACGATTCGTGGGCCATGACGTGGCACCAGTGGCAGGCCGAGTAGCCGACGGACAGGAAGATGGGCTTGTCCTCTTCGGCGGACTTGGCGAACGCCTCGGTACCCCACGGGTACCAGTCGACCGGGTTGCTGCGATGTTGTCCGAGGTATGGGGAGAGCTCACCGGGTGGCGTGTCTCTGATCAGGGGCAACGGTGTTTCCTCCGTCCTCGGCCGGGACCGTCCTGACCCGTTCGAGGATCAATCTAAGGCGCGGACACCGCTTCCCGGCCGAATGACCCGACGGAGTCACATCCTCCTGGCACCGTTCACGCATGCGCTTGATTGTCCCCGAGCAGTCAGAGGACCAGCAGTGAGCGCCTCCCGGTCGGATGAGCCACCCGATGCGGTCCGCATCAGCCTGGACGAAGCTTTGGAGCTCCTGGCTGCACTCGAAGACTCTCGAGATGTCTTGGTCCAGACCGACCACCTCTCGGTCCTGGCGCAGGTCGTGCACCAGATCAGGCTGCTGAGTTCTAGGCTCGGCTTCGATCAAGGAGGGTCACATGCCAGTTGAGCTCCTACGGGCAAGCGAGGCCGCACGACGACTCGATCTGCCGACCAAGGCGTTGCTGGAGCTCGTGCACCAGGGACGGATCCGCTACGAGATGGTCGATGGGATCGCACACATTCCGGCCGACGCCCTCGACGAGTACCAGTCAAAGGTGTCGTAAGCGGCTGGGTCAACGTCCCACATCCCCGATTCTGCGCCTGCGGGACTTCCGAGGGCACCCGGTCGTGGGCGTGGCGCCCACGCCGTCTGGGTAGCTAGCTACCGGCGACAATCTGCCGTAGGACGCCTCCCATCCAGGGGCGTGAGGATTGCTTCGGCTCCGCACATGTGGGGGCGACCGATGTGTCTGGATGTGGTCGCATCAACGTGTCGCACCCGGACACCCATTCGGCACCATCATGTGCCACCCTGATCACGGCGACCGAGCGTGACGGGGAGACTGACGTGGTCCAGCAAGAACATGACGTCCGGTGCCAGGGTCCCGGTCGATGCGGTGGCCGCAACCCGACTGTGCTGGTGTTGGCTGTGCTTGCGTTGACCGCCACCGTCGCCGCGGCGTGCGGTTCTTCACCCGGTCCGACTGCCGCACCGACGTCGACAACCGTCGTCTATGGGACCGGGGACCTCGGAAGCGTGTACTGCACCCCAACCGGGACCGGCTCACAGAAGGCGTGCGGCGGACTGGTACCGGCCCCTGCCGGAGTCACCGACCGGATCGCACTCGCCAGAACCACGGTCCCCTCGGGAACGGTCATCCACGGCACGCTGGTCGTGGAGAACCGATCCGGACACCAGATCGCACTGCTCGACCCGCACGGATGCCAGCCCTCGATGGCCGTTGCCCTCACCAGTGCCACGTTGGCCCCGGTGGTGGGTTTCAGCGCGATCTGCATCGGCCGGCCACTCGTCCTCTACCCCGGTGCGACCCGGTTCCCGGCCGACGTCATCACGACAGCGTTAGGCTGCATACCGGGCACGACAAGCGATGCCTCAGCGTCGGTGCCGGCGTGTCTTCCCGGGGGTGGGCCACCGCCTCTGGCGACAGGCACCTACCATGCCGTCCTTGTGGGGCGGGGGCTGGCCCTGCCGCCGGCCAGCATCAAAGTCACGCTGTCCGCAGGAAAGTAGTGGAGCGTCCGGTCAGGGCAGTATCTCCTCCCACCGCGGTCATCACTGCGGACCCCGCTGAGCTCGTTCACCGTGCGGTGCCCGTTCCTCGTTGTTGCCGATCACCTTGGCCAACCCGCAGGCGATGGCGCACCAGGCGTCGCGTCGGTCGAGGTCGCCGGCCGCGCCGTATGCCCGGGCCACACCCTCGGCGGCCGAGGTCTGCAGCCAGTACCGGTGTCCGGCAGCGTCCACGACGTCAGGGTAGCGACCTGGTGCAGGACTGCGGCAGCACCGGGGGTTTCGCCGGCCGGTCGCTACCATGTCCGCCCATGGAACTACGGCTGGATGGCAAGACGGCATTGGTGACCGGAGGATCGCGGGGGATCGGCCAGGCCATCGCCCGGGCGTTTGCCGATGCCGGCGCCTCGGTGATGATCTCGTCCCGGAGCGCCGAGGGGCTCGAGGCGTCAGCTACCGAGATCCGATCTCAGCTCGGCGGGCGCGCGGGCGAGGTGGCCTGGAGCGTGGCCAACGCCGGTGACCCCGACCAGGCGGAGGATTGCATGGCCGCCACGGTCGACCGGTTCGGCAGCGTCGACATTCTGGTCAACAACGCCGCCACCAACCCGTATTACGGCCCGATCATCGAGATCGACCGGGGCCGGGCCGACAAGACGGTGCGGGTCAACCAGTCCGGCTATCTCGAGTGGACCCAGGCCGCCTGGCGGGCCGGCATGGCCGACCACGGTGGCGTGGTGCTCAATATCGCCTCCATCGGCGGCATGGCGGTCGAGGGCGGTATCGGTTGGTACAACGTGACCAAGGCCGCCGTCATCCACCTGACGTCCCAGCTGGCCGGCGAACTCGGACCGGCGGTCCGGGTCAATGCCATCGCTCCGGGCCTGGTCAAGACCCAGTTGGCCAAGGCCCTGTGGGAGCCGGGCGAAGAGAGGATCGCCAAACGTCTACCCAGCCGGCGACTCGGCAACCCTGAGGACATCGCCAACGCCGCGCTGTTCCTGTGCACGGATGCCGCCTCGTGGATCACCGGAGAGACACTGGTCATCGACGGCGGGTCCCTCTGCATCGCCAGTGGCTCGCTCTCCTGATCCGAATCCGGGAGTCCCCAGGTCGGGATCGGCCGGTCAGGTCAGGTCGACCCGACGGACCTTGCCGCCCGCTGTCTTCGGGAGGGCGTCGACCACCACGAGCTCGCGCGGGGCGGCATAGGGGGCGACCAGTGACGCCACCTTGGCCCTCATCTCGTCGAGGGCCGGCGCCTCAGCGCCGGGGCGGAGCACCACCCAGGCCACTACCCGCTCACCCCACTCGGGGTCGGGTCGCTTCCACACCGCCACCTCGGCCACCGACGAGAGCGTGGCGAGGACGTCCTCCACCGGTCCGGGCCACACCTTCTCGGCCCCGGTGACGACCACCTCGGCCATGCGACCGAAGACCACCAGGGTGCCGTCGGGCTCGATCCGCCCCCCATCGCCGGTCGGGAGCCAGCCCCCGGGCAGCCGGGGATCGGACCCGTCGCGGTAGGCACGCAGCAGCATCGGGCCCCGCACCAGCACTTCACCGGTCCCACCGAGCGTGCCGTCTCCGATGCGGAGTTCGACCCCGTCGAGTGGCTGGCCGTCGTAGACGCAGCCGGAACCCGTCTCGGTCATGCCGTAGGTGGTGACGACGTTCGCGGGGAGCGCGGTCGGCGGTGCCGCACCGCCCAACAGCACAGCGCGGTACCCCGAGACCTCGCATCGGCCGAGCGCGGTGGCCACCAGCGAAATGAGTGTGGCGCCCCGTCGGGCCTCATCCTCGACGGTGGTGGCGTCGAACCGCTCGAGGACGGTGCAGGGCGTGCCGGTCACCATGGAGCGGGTGACGACTGACAGGCCACCGATGTGGGCCAGAGGCAGACAGGCCACCCAGCGGTCGCGGTCCGGGTCGACGTCGAGGCCGGCCGAAGTGGCGACGGCCGAGGCGGTCACCGAGGCGTGGGTGTGGACGACCCCCTTGGGCTCGCCGGTGGTGCCACTGGTGGCGATGACCAGCGCGTCTCCGGGTTCGGTGGCGATCCCGCCCGGCAGCTCGTGGCTGTCGCCGGAGGTGACGA
This sequence comes from Acidimicrobiales bacterium, assembly GCA_036513075.1. Classification (GTDB taxonomy): domain Bacteria; phylum Actinomycetota; class Acidimicrobiia; order Acidimicrobiales; family RAAP-2; genus Bog-756. The sequence goes on along the minus strand of DATBZS010000076.1, from coordinate 26,387 downwards.
CCCGTGCCGGCCGGAGGGCGTCGAGCAGGCGGTCGGTTGCCGGTCGGGGGAGCCGGGGGTCGATCGGCAGGACGGCATCTCCGGCGTCCCAGACAGCCCGCATGGCGTCCACGAACGCCGGGCCGGCCGGCAGGTCGAGCGCTACCAACTCACCCATGCGGGTAGCCTAGGCGACCGTACGAGTAGCGACTCTAGGAGTGAATGGTCGAATGGTTGCATCCGAGCACGATGGAGGCGGCACCGGAGCGGAGGAGCCCCAGGTGGAGACGGTCGTCACCGGCCCGCCGATCGACCCGGTCGACCGGTTCCGCGAGCTGCCGTTGCCGGCGTGGGAACCCCGCGGCGACTACCGGGACATCCGCATGGATGTGGCCGACGGGATCGCCAAACTCACCATCTGCCGCCCCGAGGTCCGCAACGCCTTCCGTCCCCAGACCCTGTTCGAGCTGAGTGACGCCTTCAACGTGTCCCGGGACGACCCGTCGGTCGGTGCCATCATCCTGACCGGCCAAGGACCGGACGCGTTCTGCTCGGGCGGCGACCAGAAGATACGGGGCGACGACGGCTATATCGGCGACGACGCGGTGGCCCGACAGGGCATCGGACGGCTCAACGTGCTGGACCTCCAGATCCAGATCCGACGCATGCCGAAACCGGTGGTGGCCATGGTGGCCGGCTACGCCATCGGCGGCGGGCACATCCTCCACCTGGTGTGCGACCTGACGATCGCCGCCGACAACGCCCGGTTCGGCCAGACAGGTCCGAAGGTGGGCAGCTTCGACGGCGGCTACGGCGCCAGCCTGCTGGCCCGGACGATCGGGCTGAAGCGCGCCAAGGAGGTGTGGTTCCTCTGCCGGCAGTACGACGCCGACACGGCCAAGTCGTGGGGGCTGGTGAACGAGGTGGTGCCGCTGGCCGACCTCGAGGCCGAGACAGTTGCCTGGTGCCGGCAGATGTTGTCGTTGTCGCCTCTGGCCCTGCGCATGCTGAAGGGCGGGTTGCATGCCGCCGACGACGGCCTGGCGGGCCTGCAGCAGTTCGCCGGTGACGCCACCATGCTCTTCTACATGAGCGAGGAGGGCCAGGAGGGCCGCAACGCCTTCCAGGAGGGCCGCCCGCCCGACTTCGGCCGCTTCCCCCGTCGACCGTGACGGCATCGGGGCCGGCCGGCCCGCCGCCCACACCCGGGCCCGTGCGCAAGTGGTGGCTCGGAGCGCGGCCCCGGACGCTGCCGGCCGCACTGGTGCCCGTGGTGGTCGGCACGGCGGTGGCCCACCCGCTGCACCATGTGGGAGTCGTGGTGGCTCGGTTCCTGAACCCAGGCCACAGCGTGGACCTTGCCCTGGGCAAGGGCGTCACGGTGACAACGGCGAAGTCGGGGGCCTCGGCCTACGCCTCGACGGTGATCGTCCACTTCCCGCAGGGGAGCCCGGCGGGGTTCTGGTGGCGGGCGCTCGGCGCGCTGGTGGTCGCGCTCGCCATCCAGATCGGTACCAACTACGCCAACGACTACTCCGACGGCATCCGCGGGACCGACGACGTCCGGGTCGGTCCGGTGAGGCTCACGGCCACCGGTCTGGCCTCACCATCGGCGGTCAAGCGCGCCGCCTTTGGGGCCTTTGGCGTAGCCGCCGTGGCCGGCCTGGCACTGGCCTGGGCGACGTCGTGGTGGATCCTCCTCGTCGGGGCCGCCTGCATTCTGGCCGGGTGGTCCTACACGGGCGGTCCCCGCCCCTACGGCTATGCCGGACTCGGCGAGGTCTTCGTATTCGTCTTCTTCGGCCTGGTGGCGACGGTCGGCACCTTCTACGTCGAGACCCTGCAGCTCGATCGATGGCAGGTATGGGTGGCCGCAGTCATGGTCGGCCTACTGGCCACCGCGCTGCTGCTGGCCAACAACCTCCGCGACATCACCACCGACACCGAGAGCGGCAAGAAGACTCTGGCCGTGCGGATCGGTCGGCGTCGGGCCGGCTGGTGCTACGTGGCATGCGTGGCACTTCCGTTCGTCGGGGTGGTCATGTGGGGACTGCTCGCCGTGACCTGCTCCATCCGCACGTCGTGGCCCGTGTGGATGTTCCTGCCATTGCTGGCCACACCCCTCGCTGTGGCCCCGGTACGTCTCGCCCTCGGCGACGCCGAAGGCCGGGCCCTCCTGCCGGTGCTCGCCGCCACCGGACGCCTGCAACTGGCGTTCGGGGCGACCCTGGCCCTGGCCCTGTGGCTGACGTTGCCGGTCCTGGCATCGGTTCCCGCACTTCCGGCGGGTCTGGTCGGTTGACGGGCGTCCCGTCGGCCGCCGTCCCGAGGACCGCCAGGCCACGGTCAGTCGTGGCCGGTCGTCGACAGGAACCTCCGCACCGCACCGGCCACCTGATGGGGTTGCTGGAGATGGGGCGCGTGAAAGGCACCTTCGATGACCACCATCGAGGCGTTTCCACCGATACCGTCGACCAGGCGACGACCCAGGTCGGTGAACTTTGCATCGCGGGCGCCCGCCACCACCAGCACGGGCATGTCCAACTCGCCCAGTCGATGCCACAGCGATTCCTGGATGCCGGTACCGGCCTGCCGCAGACTCGAGGCGAGGCCGGTCGCCCTGCTGCGCTTGCGCTCGTCGAGGCCGTTGGCCGCTTCGGGCACTTCGCCGAACATCGGATTGGCCACCCAGCGGTCGACGAAGGTGGCCACCGTGTCCTCGGGCGGTCCGCCACCGACCGGGTCGAGACGCTCGGCCAGGGCCTCGTCGGACCGCCTCCGCTCGGCTCGCTCGCCGGCGTCCTCGATGCCGGCTGTTCCCGAGACCAGGACCAGTCGGCTGACCAGTCCGGGGCGGGCCAGCGCCAGGTGCAGGCAGAACCGGGCGCCCATCGAGTAGCCGAGGTAGTCGCCCACCCCACCCGCCTGGCCGAGGAGCAGGGCCCCGGTGACGAGGTCGGCGTGGATGTCCGAAGAGCCCCCATGGCCGGGGAGGTCCACCAGGACCAGCTGATGGTCGTCGGTCAGGTCGTCGTCCAATCCGCCCCAGAGTCGGGCCGACTGGGTGAAGCCGTGGGCCAGTACCAGGCGGGGCCCCTCGCCCCGGATCACGGTGTGCAGCGCAGGTGTGGGCATAGGCGGTGCCCGTGAGCGTACCGAGCGACCCCCACGTCATCGGCGATGGCGATCGCCAGGCGGCCTTCGCCTCCACGCTGGTCGACGAGTGGGTGCGGGCCGGAATCCGCCACGCCGTAGTTTGCCCTGGGTCGCGGTCGACGCCGCTGACCCTGGCCGTGGCCGCCGAGCCGCGCCTCGACCTGCACGTCCGGCTCGACGAGCGCTCGGCCGGCTTCACCGCGCTCGGCATCGGCATGGCCAGCGGCCGGCCGGCCGTGGTGGTGGTGACCAGTGGGACCGCCGCCGCCGAGCTGCACCCGTCGGTGGTCGAGGCCGACCAGGCACGGATCCCGATGCTGGTGTGCACCGCCGATCGGCCGCCCGAGCTGCGGGACGTGGGCGCGCCCCAGACCATCGACCAGACCCACCTGTTTGGACGGGCCCCGAGGTGGTTCGCCGACCCCGGTGTACCCGACGAGACGTCGCGGTCGTCGTGGCGGTCGCTCGGGTCTCGCTCGGTCGCCGAGGCGATGACCGGGCCGGCCGGTCCGGGACCGGTACACCTGAACCTGCCGTTCCGGGAGCCGCTCCTCGGCGACGCCGCATACGGAGTGATCCCTGACGGACGTGACGACGGCGCACCGTGGCACCGGGTGGATCGTGGCGTGGCGGCACCGACGCCCGAGCTCGTCGAGGAGCTCGTCGCATCGGGGGCGTTCGTCCCGCATAGTCAGGGACTGATCGTGGCCGGCGCCGGATGTGGTGACCCCGACGCCGTCCTGGCCCTGGCCGAGGCGCTGTGGTGGCCGGTGCTCGCCGACCCGCGATCGGGCCTGCGGGGCCGCGGGAACGGCGTCGTCGCTGCGGCCGACGGGATCCTCCGGTCGACAGAGTTCGCGACGTCCCACCCACCACACCTTGTCCTCCACCTGGGGGAGCGATGGGTGTCCAAGGTGGTCACGACGTTCCTGGCCGGCTTCCCCTCGCTCGTGGTCGACCCCCACGGCTGGACCGATCCCGAACGTTCAGCCGACCGGGTACTGCGTTGCCACCCGACAGCGTTCTGCCGTGCGTTGACCGCTGCGGTGGCGATACCCGGAGGGGGTCGGTCCGATGGGATCGCCCCGTGGCCCAGTGACTGGGGAATCCGACAGGATGGAGCCGATCGGGTCCTGTGGACCCGGCTGGGCGGGCTCGGCACCCAGGTCGAGCCCGCGCTCACCGAGCCGGCGCTTGCCCACCGGCTGTTCCAGGCCATGCCGGCGGGTGGGACCCTGGTCGTGTCGTCCTCCATGCCCGTCCGCGATATCGAGGCGTTCGGCTCACCGCGTGCCGATCCACCGCGGGTGCTGGCCAACCGGGGTGCCAACGGGATCGACGGCGTGGTGTCGACGGCCCTGGGCGTGGCAATGGCCACCGGGCCGACGGTGGCCTTCGTCGGCGACCTGGCCTTCCTGCACGACGTGTCGGCTCTGGTCGGGCCGGCCGACTCCCGGCCGGCGCTGACCGTGGTGGTGGCCGACAACGGGGGAGGAGGGATCTTCTCGTTCCTCCCTCAGGCGACCCAACTTCCGACCGGGCGATTCGAGCGTCTGTTCGGCACGCCCCAGTCGGCCGATCCGGCCGCCGTGGCCCGGGGATTCGGGTGGGACGTCGTCGAGATCGACGGTGCGGGATGGACCCGAGCCATCGACGCCGCCATCGTCCCGACCGGGGGCGACCGGGTGGTGGTGGTCCGCTTACCTGACCGCGAGGCGAATGTGGCCGCACACGACGAGGTCAACGCCGCCATCGTCGAAGCAGTCGACTCGGCACGGTAGACCCGCCAGCTTCCACCGGCGTAGGTACTACGTATTGCGGTGCTACGTCATGCGTAGTAGATTGTACCCATGGCCACCAACGAACCGTCCGGCCTCCGCCGGTCCAACGATCCGCCCGTCCTGATTCTGACCAGCTTGGCCTCGGGCCCCAAGCACGGGCACGCGTTGGCCAAGGACATCGAGGGTTTCGCCGGAGTCCACCTCGGGCCGGGCGCTCTCTACGGGGCGATCACCCGTCTGGAGGAGCGTGGCCTCATCGAGCCGCTGGCCTCGGTGGACCGGCGCCGTCCCTACCGGATCACCGCGGCCGGTTCGACCGCGCTGGCCGATGCCGTTTCCGACATGCGACGGATCGCCGACGTGGGCGCCACCCGTCTGGGCCTCACCCCGGCGCGCCTCGCATGACCGAGGACCGGGACGATCTGGCCGGTCTGTTGCGCTGGTATCCGCCGGCGTGGCGCGACCGCTACGGCACCGAGCTGGTGGCCCTGATGGAGGACGACCTCGACGGGCGACGCCCGTCGTTGCGCTACCGGGCCTCGATGACGACATCCGGTCTGCGACAGCGGGCCCGGTCGGCCGGTCTGGCCGGCGACGGGGCCGCCCCCGAGGTCCGGGTACGGGTCGGTGCCTTGGTGGTGCTCGTCTCGTGGGCCGCCCTGCTCCTCGGCGGGGCCGCATTCGCCAAGTTCTCTGAGCACTACAGCGATGCCGTGTTGTCCCCGGGCCATCCGGTGGCGGTCAGGGCCTACGACGCCGTCATGGCGATCGCCGTTGTCGGAGCCCTGCTGGTGCTGGTCGGTGTGGCCGTGGCGCTCCCCGCTGCGCTGCGGTTCCTTCGTGTCGGGGGCTGGTCGTCAGTCCGCCGCCCGTTCGTGACTGCTGCCGTGCTCACCGTGGTTGCGGTACTGGCCACCGCCGACGTCGGTGCGTGGGCCCACCATCTGACCTTCCACCAGCGCAACGGGGGCGACGGGATCTACGGGTTCGCCATCTTGGACTGGGCGTTACTGACGGCCGGCACGCTCGGGGCCTGGACGTGGGCCGGAATCAGGACGGCACGCCGTATCGAACTCGATCGCTCAACGTTACGGATCGAAGCCTTCCTGGCCGTGGACGTGGCAGCCGTCGTCGAGGTGACCTCGGTGGCGATCGGCGTCTGGTGGGTGGCCATGGCCCACGGCGCCTCGTGGTTCCTGGCCGGCACCCGACCGGGCACCCATCCGTCACCGGTGACGGTGCAGCTCGTCGTCATCGAGGGATGGCTCCTGGCGGCCACGACCGTGGCCCTCTTCGGTGCCACCCGGGTCATTCGTTCGCTGCGGTCCATCTGACCCACCGTCCTGCGGTTCCCCGGTAGACGTCGGGATCAGCAGGCGGTCGGGTCGAAGGACGGTGCCGACGATGAGGCGGCGGGGGTCGATTGGGCGGACCCGGCCGGATGGGTGGTCGTGGCCACCGGGACGGTCGTGGTCGTCGGCGGCGGAGCCGTAAGGGTCAACGGGTTGCCGTAGGCGTCGACCGGTGGGGTGGTGATGGGCCCGAACGATCCGCCCAGGAACTGGGTGATCATGGCGGCCGCCGCGTCGGGCTGGACGACTTCGACGTCGCCGGCGTAGGAGGACACCCCCCCGGTCGTCGGGAGCACGTAGGAGTTGAGCGACGACCCCCCGAAGGCGTGGTACCGCTCGGCCAGGGCGAACAGATCGCCGGCCGTCAGGTTGTTGTCCTTGGTGAAGTCGTGGACCACCGAGGACAACAGCGAGTTGAGCTCCAGTGGGTTGTACGTCGACTTGGCCTTGTCGAGGGCTGCCGAGATGACGACGTTCTGGCGCTCGATGCGGCCGAGATCCGATGTCGGGTCGGAATGCCAGTACCCGTTGGCGTAATACTGGTAGTACCGCGAGCGGGACAGGCTGAGCGCCTGCGCGCCGTCCAGGACCTGGCAGCCGGTGGTCGGGATGTTGAGGCCGGAGTTGTTGTAGCAGGTACCCGTCGAGCAGTCCCGGTCCCGGGCCGGGTACGGGAAGTCGAGGGAGATCCCGCCGAGGGCGTTGACCGCGTCCATGACCCCGAAGAAACCGATGACGATGTAGTGGCTGATCGGGATGCCGAAGGTGTTCTCGATCGTCTGCACGAGCGCGTCGGGCCCTCCGGCGAAGGCCGCGTTGATCTTGTTCTGAGTGGACAGCTGCGAGTTGGCGGGCAGGCCCGTGATGGTGACGAAGGTGTCCCGGGGGATCGACAGGGTCGAGGCGGTACCGGCCCGTGGGTCGACGTGCACGATCTTGATGGTGTCCGACCGTGCGCCGGCAGTCGCTTGGGACGAACCGAACTGCAGGGCCTGGGCGGCCGTCTCGCCCGTCCGGCTGTCCGAGCCGATGAGGAGGACGTTATAGGGGGCGCCGTTGGCCGCGGCTACACAGGTGGTGCACGGCGCCGAGCTGATCTGGCCCCACTGGTAGCGGAAATAGCCGTAGCCCAACGCGACGAGCAGCACGAGGAAGGCGACGATGATCACCAATGCCCGCAACAGCCGCTGGCCGCGGCTGCGCCGCCGTCGTTTGGCCTTGCGAATCTCCCGTTTGGAGGGGATCGCCACTTCCCCACCCAGGATGGGTCCGGCGAACCTGGGGTCGTAGCCGCCGCGGCCCGAACCCGGGGTGGTGCCGCGCGGCCGTCCGGTCGGCTGGGGTGCGGGGCGGCCCGACGGGCGGGACGAGCGGGGAGGTGTGGGGTCGTCGGTGGTCACGGTTGCGAAGTGGGGGTGCAGACCTGGCGGCTGCCTGCCGGGGTCGATGGGACCGATTCGGTCCACCCAGTGGAGGCAGAGTTTCCCATGGTCGGACGGCGACCTGGTGTCACCCGGCCGGAATCGGTCGCCGACCCGGCTATCGGGGGGCGGACGTGCTGGTGGTCAGTCGGGCGGTGACGGGACGTCTGGTCAGGAGTCCGTTGGCACCCACGAACCGTGGAATCCGAACGGCACACGGGTGGGCAGGTGCACCGTCGCCACCGGAGGTCCGGCGAACGAGGTGGCGTCCAGGATGACCAGATCGCTCCGGTTGCGGGCGGCGTCGTAGACGATCGACAGGACCCAACCTTCGTCCTCGGCGTCGCCGTCGGCGGCCCGCACGAAGACCGGCTCGCCCGGCTGACATCCCTCTCCCGGTTCGAACCGCTCCGACTCATCGCGCGCGAAGTCGTACTTCACCAGGCCCTCGAAGCTGGGCTGGTCGGGGTCGCTGCCGAGCCGGGTGCAGTAGCCGTAACGCTGCCGGCTGCCGGCAACCGCTGGGTCGATGCGGGGGAACTCGACCGGGGTGTCGTCGAGCGCCTCCTCCCGCACCCGGTTGCCGGCCGGGTCGACGGTCCAGCGGTACAGCGATGGCAGGTGCCGGCTGATCGGCTCGCCCGGTTCGGTCTCGAAGACGGCGTCGTAGCGGAGTACGTCGAGCACGGTGCGGTCGCCGTCGTCGAAGGCGTTGAGCACGTGGAACACGTAGCTCGGATCCATGGTGATCCACGCCAGGTCGGCGTCGCCCCCGTTGCGGGGCATCACCCCGAGTCGCGACCTCGCCTCGGGCATCCAGCGGAAGGGGAGCGACTGGCCGCGCGCGGCCAGGTCCAGGTCGAACACGACCGGCTGGTCCATAAAGACGGCCCGGGTGGCCGTCAACCCGAAGTCGTGCATCATCGTGGCCCGGGGGATGTCGAGCTCCTCGGTGGTGGTGAGCTGACCGGAGGCGTCCACCACGTGGTAGCGGAGGAACGGTGGACCGAACACGTCCACGCCGAAAAAGACCAGCTCACCGGTGACAGGATCCACCTTGGGGTGGGCGGTCATGGGCGAGGACAGCGTGCTGTCGAAGTCGTGGATCCGGGCCCGACCGAGGTCGGGCGAGAGGGCGTGGGGGAATCCGGACTCGACCAGGGCCAGTGTGGTGCCGGCGTGGCGGATGACGTGGGTGTTGGCCGGACCGTTGATGGGCTCGGACGGGCCGGTCGGCGGCACGGTGGCCACCTGTTCGGCCAGGGCCCGGGTGCGGACCCACCGGTTGCGGTAGCCGGTGGCCTTGCCGCCGGACAAGGAGATGGCATGGACCATCCCGTCGCCCGAGAACCAGTGGTAGTCGGCCGGGTCGACCGGTTGCATCACCGGGTCGGGACCGTTGCGCAGCAGGCGCCCCTCCAGGTCCGGCGGGACCACGCCGGTCACCTCGAGTTCATGGTCGTCCGTCCGTTCCTCGACTACCGGGGCGAAGTTGCCTTCGAGATACGGGTTCACCATGGTCCATGCCCTCCGGTCGGGGCCCCGGTGGTCGGGCCGGCACGGCGATCGTAGCGTCCGGTCCCCGGCCACCGGCATGGCAGGCTGTGGCATGGCCGCCTTCGTCGAAGACCTCCGCTTCCGGGGGTTGATCCACCAGATGACCGACCCCGAACTGGGCGCACGCCTGAACGGCGACCCCATGACCGGCTATACGGGCTTCGACCCGACGGCCGACAGCCTCCACGTCGGTCACCTGCTGCAGGTGTGCACCCTTCGGCGCCTCCAGCAAGCCGGGCACCGGCCGATCGCGGTGGCCGGGGGCGGCACCGGGTTCGTGGGGGACCCGGGCGGCAAATCAGAGGAGCGGTCCCTGCTGACCGAGGAGCAGCTCCAGGCCAACCTGGCCGGCATCCACGGCCAGCTGGCCAAGTTCGTCGAGTTCGGCCAGGTCGGCGGCCAGACCGGGGCGCTGCTGGTCAATAACGCCGACTGGCTGAAGCCGATGACGTTGTTCGCCTTCCTGCGCGATGTGGGCAAGCACTTCACTGTCAACCAGATGGTGGCCAAGGACTCCGTCCGGTCCCGCCTGGACCGCCCCGACCAGGGCATCTCGTACACCGAGTTCAGCTACATGCTGCTGCAGGCCTACGACTTCCAGAAGCTGTACGACGACTTCGGCTGCACCCTCCAGATCGGTGGGAGCGACCAGTGGGGCAACATCACCATGGGGATCGAGCTGATCCGCAAGGTCCGCCACGCCGAGGTGTTCGGTCTCACCACACCGCTGGTGCTCAAGGCGGACGGGACCAAGTTCGGCAAGACCGAATCGGGCGCGGTGTGGTTAGACGCCGCCCGCACATCGCCCTATCAGCTCTACCAGTTCTTCCTACGCAGCGAGGACGCTGTGGTCGGCAACTATCTCCGTTACTTCACCTTCCTGGCCCACGACGAGATCCTCGCCCTCGACGCAGCCACGTCCGAGCGTCCCGAACGGCGCGAGGCCCACCGGGTCCTGGCCCGTCAGGTGTGCAGCCTCGTCCACGGCGAGGACGAGACCATGCGGGCCGAGCTGGCCGCTGCCGCCCTGTTCGGCGGCGACCTGTCCGGACTCGACGAGCGCACCCTGCTCGACGTGTTCGCCGACGCGCCCTCCTCCGACCTGTCGTCGGGCCGACTGGACGGCCCGGGCGAACTCCTGGTCGACCTCCTGGCCGAAACAGGGCTGGTCAAGTCCAAGACCCAGGCCCGGACAACGGTCAGCCAAGGCGGCGCCTACGTGAACAACGGACGCGAAGACGACGTCGACCGCCGCGTGACCGACCGCGACCTGGTGGCCGGCCGCTACCTGGTGCTGCGTCGGGGCAAAAAGGACCACCACCTCGTCCGCTTCGCCTGATCAGACCCGTGCACCTTGGTGATGGGCCGCGGGGGAGCACCGCGGGGCGGGTCCTACACTGACGCCCATGACCGCACCCGGTAGCCATCAGTCCGACGTCTCCGCGGTCCGGATGACCACTGGTCTTCCCGAGACCGTCCTGCCCGACGAGCCCGAGTCGGTGCGGGCCGCACTGGCCGATGCCCTCGCCCAACCGGGCGAGCGACGTCGCCACGCGGTGTCCGACGTGGTGCGCTCGGTCCCGAAGTCGCTCGACGCCTGGGCCGCTCTCGGCTCGTTGGCCCGCGACGACGTCGAGGCGTATGCCTGCTTCCGCGTCGGCTACCACCGGGGCCTCGACGCCCTCCGGGGGGCCGGCTGGAAGGGCTCAGGCCTGGTCCGGTGGACCCACGAAGGGAACCGCGGGTTCCTCCGTTGCCTGGACGGCCTGCGCTCGGCCGCCGGTGCCATCGGCGAGCAGACCGAGGAGGAGCGGTGCGCCCAGTTCCTGCGCCAGCTCGACCCGGCATGGAGTCCGGACTGGACCGGCTACCCCGCCTGATGGCACGGCCCCGCCCCCGGGGTGCAGCTGCGCTGCTGCTCGGGGCCCTGGGCCTCGCCGTGGCGCTCGGCGGCTGCGCCGGCCAAGAGCAGTCGGGCACGCCCGCCCAGCAGGTGACGACCTGGATGAACGATGGCAGCGGCGGGTCCGGCATCGGCACCGTCGAGGTCGACTCGAAGAACGTCGCCCTCGCGCTGGCCCAGCACAACGCGCCGACGGCCATCAAGGAGGTGTGCGATCTGTTGAGCAATGACGCGCAGACTGCCATCGGCAACCTCCCGACGCCGGACGAGCAGCTGACACTTGCCCTCAACACCGCCTACGAGGAAGCCACCGCAGCCGGCGACGACTGCTTCAACGGCGCCAACGGCAATCACCAGCTGCTGGCCCGGTCGGCCGCCGAGCGGGCCAAGTTGGTCACACTGCTTGCCGTCGCCGTCCAGCGGGCGGAGGACGTGACCGGGCAGACCCCGACGACGGACACCACTGCGCCCCCGTCCGGGGGCGGCGATCCCTTCGGCGGCGGCCAGTGAGCGGCGACCGAACCGAAGGTGGCGCCGACGACTTCGACCGCCTCCGCCGGCGGGTGTTGTGGGCCATGCCCACCGGGCTGTTCGTGGTGGGGAGCCGGGACGGAGACACCAGGAATCTGATGACGTGCAACTGGGTCATGCAGGTCGCCACCTCGCCGAAACTGGTGGCGGTGGCCGTCGAGTCCGGCTCGGTCACCCGTCAGCTCATCGAGCGGGGCGGGTCGTTCAGCGTCAGCCTGTTGGCCCGGTCCGAACGGGGCCTGGTCCGCCACTTCGTCAAGCCGGTCCAGGATGTCGAGCTCGATGACCACGGCGTGGCGACGTCCCTCCAGGGCGAGCCCGTGGTCGAAGTGGCCGGCGGACTGCCCTGCCTGGCCGTGTCGGTGGCCTGGTTGGCCTGCTCGGTGCGATCGATCACCACCTGGGACGACCTGGTGCCCGGTGGAGGGGATCCCCCGGTGGCCAGCCATGTCCTGGTGGTGGGCGAAGTGGTGGGCGCCGGGGAGAGCGACCGAATGGCCTCACCGGGTGAGGACGATGTCATCCTGTCGATGACCGACACCCGGATGAAGTACGGCGGGTAGGGGTGGGCTGCCATGTGGACGGCCCGGTCGGTCAGTCGTTCGACGACCCTTCGGACGGTCGCAGATCGATCCGAAAGGTGAGGACGCCGTCCTCGATGGAGGCCTCGGCGTCGCCCAGCATGGCGTAGTCCATGAAGTCGATCTGGGCCTGCTCGATGAAGCGCTGGCGGTCCGACCCTTCGATGGGTGGGAGACCGCGGTTGCGCACGGCTTCGGCCCGGGTGCGGAACCGCGCCACCATCTCCTGGGGATCGAAATCGTCGGCCACGATCCGACTGTAGCGGCCCCCCGGAGCGAGCCCGTGGTGCCACGACTGGGCGGAGGTCGCACTACACTGGGTGCATCGTTCTTAGGTGGTGACCCGGGCGCGTCGTGCGCAGGGAACAGTCCACCCCAGGTGGGGCAAGGAGTTGGTCTCGTGAAGAAGGGACGCCATCGCCGCTTCGAAGAAGCGCGGAGCCTGAAGCGGTCGGTAGCCACGGCCAACCGGAGCTGTCCGGAGTGCGGAGCGGAGCCCGACGACAAGCACGCGTCGTGGTGCCTGGCCACCGAAGATGACTACGACGAGATCCTGGGTACCACGCCACCCGCCACCACGAGTGACGAGTACGACCCACTGACCGAGTAGCCGCCAGAACGGGCAACCGACCCGGTCCTTGGGTGCGGCCCGGATCAGTGGCGCACGGTCGGGTGGGCCAGCAGGGTCACCGTCGCCCCGGGGGCGGTCCGCTCGTCGAGATAGGCCACCAGTCGCTTGTAGACCTTCTTACCGGCCATCGTCTCGAGCTCGGTGCGCATGGTCTTGTAGACGGGGTCGTGCCCACCGAAGGCCGCCGGGTCCTCGGTGCACCACCAGTGGAACTCCGCTCCGCCGTCACCCCAGTGCCGCCGGTCCCACTGGCGGACAACCGAGGTGACCCGACCGTCGGGCGCCGTTTCGTCCTCGCGGCGCAGGGGAAGTTGCCAGCAGACCTCGGGCTTGAGTTCGACGTGGCTGACGCCGCGGGCCTCAGCCTCGATGTGCAGTGCACATCCAGGTCCGGCCGGGAATCCCGGGCGGTTGAGGAAGATGCAGGCGCCGTCGACCAACTTTGTGCCGAGGTCGCCGTCGGCGAGTTTCTTGACCACACCCTTGCGCCCCTTGGCATGGAACTGCCAGACATCCGGACCGAGTGTCTTGGCCACGGCGGCCACCTTGTCGGCGTCTTCTTTGCCGGTGAAGTGGGCGCCATAGGAGCAGCATCCCTGGACCAGCTCGGGTGCGGGACCGGTCAGCACGCCTTGGCAGCCGTTGCCGAAGATGCAGGTCCACCCGCTGACCAGGAAGGTCACGTCGAATAGCCAGGTCCGCTCCTCGCCGGGATCGTCGAAGCTGACCCATTCGTGGGCGTCATCGGGCACGTGCTTGTGGGAGGGGGACACGCCCTTATGATGGCAGGCATGGATGAAGACCGTGAGGACATCGCCCCCGTACTGACCGTCACCCCTGAGGCACGCGCCACCGTGCTCGAGGTCCTGGCCAACGAGTCCGAGTCGGAGTCCTTGGCACTGTGGCTCGAAGTCAGCGGCGATGCCGACGGCGCCTACACCTACGACATGTACTTCCAGGCCCTGGCCGACGCCGGGAACGGCGACGTGGTCCAGCCCGACGAGGTCCTCCCCGTGGTGGTCCCCTCGTCCAGCGTGGGTCGACTGCAGGGCGCCTCGCTCGACTTCGTCACCGATCCTTCGGGCGAAGGTGGCCTTGTCATCGTCAATCCGAATACCCCGCCGGCTCCGACCCTGGCCGGCCTCGGATCGATTCCCGACGTCGACCTGTCCGATCCGTTCGCCCAGCGCGTCGTGAATGTCCTCGAGCAGCAGGTGAACCCGAGCATCGCCTCCCACGGTGGCCGGGCCGACCTGGTGGCCGTCGAGGAACATTCGGTGTATCTCCGGCTCAGCGGCGGATGCCAGGGCTGTGGCATGGCCAAGGCCACGCTGTCCCAAGGCATCGAGGTCATCCTGCGTGAGGCCATCCCGGAAATCGGCAACGTCGTCGATGTCACCGACCACGCGGATGGCACGAACCCGTACTACGAGCCGGCCTCCAGCTGAGCCGCTGTCGGTGCCGGACTTCGGCCCCGGTCGACGTAGCCGTCCGTAATGGTGGGACCGTGGTCATGGTGCGTGGCGACGATCCGTGCCGATGATCCGTGCCGATGATCCGTGACGCCGCCTCCGGCGACCGGACCGGGCTGCAGTCGGTGTTCGAGCGGGCCTCGCTGTCCAACCCCGGCGATCGCGTGGCGCTGGAGGCACATCCCATCGCCCTGGTGTTCACACCGTCCGATGACCCCACGTCCCGCTGCCGGGTGGCCACTGACGACCGGACCGGCACAATCGTCGGCTTCGTCACCACCACGCGGGCCGGCGACGCGCTCGAGCTGGTCGACCTGTTCGTCGACCCCGCACGCATGCGGCGGGGCATCGCCCGGTCGCTGCTCGACGACGTGGTGGACCATGCACGGGCTGCCGGGGTGGAACGGATCGGGGTCGACGGCAACCCGCAGGCCCGGGCCTTCTACGAGGCGGTCGGATTCGTGGTCGAGGCTACGGTGCTCTCCGAGTTCGGACCGGGACTGCGGATGGGCCGCTCGCTGTAGGTCCGGCCCCGACTTCGGTAATTCAGCCGGCCGGGGCCAGGTGCACGTCCAACCATCCCAGCGTGCGGCGCCAGGCGTCGGTGGCCGCCGCTTCGTCGTAGGAGTCACGGACGTCGCAGTGGAAACCGTGTCCGGCAGCGGGGTAGCGGACGATGGCGGTGTCGATATCGGCCTTCGAGTTGAGTTCATCGCGTAGGCGCTCGACGTCATCGACCGGGATCGACGCGTCGGCGTCGCCGAACAGGCCGAGCCACGGTGTGCGCATACCCGGGATCAGATCGAGGAGCGCCGGCATGGACTCGCTGCGCCCGATCACCACGCCGCCCCCGTAGAAGCCGACGGCTGCTCCCAGATCCTCGTGCCCGGCCACCAGGAAGGTGACCCGGCCACCCATGCAGAAGCCGACGATGCCGATCTGGTGGTCCGCCCAGCCGGCCGCCCGCAGCAGGTCGAGCGCGGCTCGTACATCGGACAGGATGCCGTCGTCCGTCAGCGCCATGATGTGGGGCATGACCACGGAGAAGTCCTCGTAGCCGTAGGCGGGGGAGCCCGTGCGGTGGAACAAGTGCGGGGCCACCGCGTGGTAGCCGGCGGCCGCGAACCTCTCCGTGACGCCGGCGATGTGGTCGTTCACCCCGAAGGCCTCCTGCACGACGACCACCGCGCCCCGGGCCGGTCCGTCGGGCACCACCTCGTAGACCGGCATGGCGCCGTCGGGGGTCTCCAATGTCAGTGTGCGGGTCTCCATAGGCCTGCCACGATGCCCGGTCAGCAGGCGTGCGTCCAGTACGTTGCGGTTGGTGGACACCCTCTTCGTCGCAGCCGCCGGCGTGGTCGGTGCTGCCGTGGGCGGAGTCCTCGACCCGGTGGCCCAACAGCTCGCCGAACGGAGCCGGGCGATCGAGGAGCGCCACCGGGCCGAACGGGCGGCCCGACGGGCGGACCGGGCGGCCGACGCGACGGCTGCGACCGTGGGCACCGATGCCTCGACGGCCCCGGGCGCGCCGGTGGCCGTCCCCGAACTCGCGCCCGAGCCCGTGCCTCAAGACGTGCCCGAAGCCGTTCCGACCGCGCGCCACCTCCTGCCGTCCGGCCGCTCGCCGGGACGCACCGTGGGCGCGGCACTGGTCACCGGGGCGATGTGGGCGGCGGTTGCCCACCATTTCGGCCCCCACGTGCTCGTTACCCCTTACCTGGTGTTCGTGGCCCTCGCGGTAGCGGTATCGGTCACCGACCTCAGCCACCGGCTGGTGCCCCGCACCCTCATCTACGGTGCGCTGGCCCTCATCGCCCCACTGCTGGTGGTCGTGTCCGCCGTCAACCACACCTGGACCGACCTGGAGACCGCGGCCGTCTGGGGTGCGGTGGCCTTCGCCGTGTTCTTCCTCATCTGGTTCCTGGTGCCGAAGGGCATGGGCTTCGGCGACGTCCGCCTGGCCGGTGTCATCGGGTTGACGCTCGGCTATCTCGGCCCGGTCCACGTCTACCTGGCCTTCCTCGTCGGCTTCGTGTTCGGCCTGCTGTTCGGCCTGGTACTGATGGTCGGTTCGTCCGCCGGCCGCAAGACCCGGATCCCCTTCGCCCCGGCACTGTGCGCCGGGGCGACCATCGCCATCCTGTGGGGCGGGACGATCGGCCAGCACCTCTTCCACACCGGGTCCTGAACCGATGGTCCCCGAGGTGATGTCGATCGCCTCGTCATGTGCCGGTCCCTGTCGACCTCGGGCCACCGGGACCCAGGCCGGCCCCGAGTAGATTTATTCGGATGCTGCGCTACCTGACCGCCGGAGAGTCCCATGGACGCGCCCTCGTGGTGATCCTCGAGGGCGTGCCGGCCGGTCTGCTGGTCACCGCCGAGGACATCCAGCGCGGGCTGTCACGTCGTCGGCTGGGCTTCGGACGCGGCCCCCGTATGCGCTTCGAGGTCGACGAGGTCAGCCTGGTCGGGGGCATCCGCCACGGCCGCACCCTCGGCTCGCCCATCGCCATCGAGATCGCCAACACCGAGTGGCCGAAGTGGGAGGAGGAGATGTCCCCTGCTCCCGGCCTGCCCTCCAAGGTGCTCACCCAGCCCCGTCCCGGACACGCCGACTTGGCCGGGATGCTCAAGTACGGTCTCGATGACGCCCGCGACGTACTGGAGCGTGCCTCGGCCCGCGAGACCGCCGCCCGGGTGGCCGCCGGAACGGTTGCCCGCCTCCTGCTCGCCCAGATCGGTGTCGACGTACTCAGCCACATCGTCCAGATGGGGAAGGCCAAGGCCCAACTGGAGTCGCTTCCCCGGATGGAGGACCTGCCCCGGATCGACGAGTCCCAGGTGCGCTGCATCGACCAGAAGGCCGAGAAGCGGATGGTGGCGGCCATCAAGGCGGCGGCCAAGGCCGGCGACTCGCTCGGTGGTGTGGCCGAGGTGATCGCCTATGGCGTGCCCGTCGGTCTCGGCAGCCACGTCCACTGGGACCGGCGCCTCGACGCATTGTTGGCCCAGGCGCTTATGAGCATCCAGGCCATCAAGGCGGTCGAGATCGGCGAGGGTGCCGAGGTGGCGGGCATGTTGGGTTCCGAGGCCCACGATGCCATCCGCATGGCCGATCCCGGCTCGGCCAACGATCCCGACGCATCGGCTGATCGGAGTGGGGGCTATGTGCGCGACACGCACCGGGCGGGCGGCATCGAGGGCGGCATGAGCACCGGCGCCCCGATCGTGGCCCGCCTGTCGATGAAGCCATTGGCCACCCTCAACCGCCCGACCCTCGGCACCGTCGACGTGGTCACCAAGGAGTCCACGGTGTCGTTCAAGGAGCGCACTGACGTGACCGCGGTTCCGGCCATGGGTGTGGTCGCCGAGACGATGACGGCCCTGGTGCTGGCGGGCGAGTCGTTGCGGAAGTTCGGTGGCGACTCGGTCGAGGAGTTCCGCCGGAACCACGCCGGCTACCTGGCCACCCTGGGTCAGACCCCGTCGGCGGTATCCGCGGCCGATGGCTGACCACCTGGTCCTGGTCGGGATGATGGGCAGCGGCAAGACCACGGTCGGCCGGGAACTGGCCGGACGCCTCGGCTGGGCCTTCCTCGACTCCGACGCCATGGTCGAGGCGTCGACCGGTTCGACGGTGGCCGACCTGTTCGCCGCCCATGGCGAGGAGGCGTTCCGGGTCGAGGAGTCCCGTGTCCTGGCCGAGGCCCTGGCGACCCCGATGCCCGCCGTGGTGTCAGCCGCCGGAGGGACGGTGCTGGACGCGGGCAACCGGGCGCGGTTGGAGAGCCAGGCCATGGTCGTGTGGCTGCGGGCCGAACCGGCGACTCTGGCTGACCGGGTGGGCCCGGGTGACGGCCGGCCGCTGCTGGTCGACGACCCCGCCGCCCGGCTGTCCGAGCTCGACGCCGTGCGCCGCCCGCTGTATGAGGAGGTGGCCGACGTGGTGGTCGACGTCGACGGCCTCGACCCCTCGCGGGTGGCCGACCGGATCCTGTCGCTCACCGCTTTCGAGCGGAGCCGGCCGTGACCCGGGAGGTGCCGGTCGACCTGGGCGACCGGTCCTACGAGGTGGTGGTGGGCGATGGCGTCCGCCACGAGCTGGCCCGTGTCCTAGCAGAAACCGTGCCCGGCGCCCGACGGGCCGTGGTGGTGACCCAGGAGGGGATCGGGGTGGCTGTCGACCCCGGCCTCCCCTTCGAGGTCGTCTCCGTGCCCGACGGCGAATCGGCCAAATCCCTCGGCCAGGTCGAGGAAGTGTGCCGGCAGTTCGCCCGGTCGGGTCTCAACCGGGCCGACGTGGTGGTGGCAGTCGGCGGCGGCGTGGTCACCGACCTCGCCGGGTTCGCCGCCGCGTCGTTCCAGCGGGGCACTCGGTACGTGAACGTGGCCACGTCGTTGCTGGCCCAGGTGGATGCGGCTATCGGTGGCAAGACCGGGGTCAACATCCCCGAGGGGAAGAACCTGGTCGGTGCCTTCTGGCAGCCGAGCGCCGTGCTGTGTGACACCGGGACCCTCGCCACCCTGCCGCCCCGCGAGTGGGCGTCGGGCCGCGGCGAGGTGGCCAAGTACGCCTTGCTCGGCATCGAGACCCCGTTCGGGGCCGCCCCTACGGCCGACCTCCCGATCGACGAGCAGGTGGTCCGGTGTGCGGCCATCAAAGCAGCAGTGGTCGCCTCTGACGAACGCGAGGGTGACCGACGGATGCTCCTCAACTATGGTCACACGCTGGCCCATGCCCTCGAGGCGTCAGCGTTCGGAGACGACGGGGCGGACCTCCGCCACGGCGAAGCGGTGGCCGTCGGTCTGGTGTTCGCCGCCCTACTGGCCCGCCGTATCGGACGGATCGACGATGCCCGGGTCGAGCACCACCGTCAGGTGGTGGGCGGGTTCGACCTCGCCACCGACCTGCCGGCGGGCACCGCGGCCGACCATCTGCTGTCGTTCATGGGCCGGGACAAGAAGGCCCAGGGCGACCTCACCTTCGTGCTCGACGGACCGGAGGGTGTCGAGGTGGTCCGTGGCATCGCCCGGGCCGACGTCGTCGCTACCCTGGTGGACATGGAGTCGAACCGTTCCCGAGGTGCGTCATGAGCTGGACCCGAGGTGATGGATGACCGCGGACGGACTGGTCCTGCTGGTGTCGGGGCCCAATCTCAACCTGGTGGGCGAGCGCGAGCCCGAGATCTACGGCACCGCCACCCTCGACGACCACGTGGCTGCGGCGCGCGTAAGCGCCGAGGGCTTGGGGCTCAGCCTCGAGCATGTGCAGTCGAACCACGAGGGTGATCTGGTGGAGGCCATCCAAGGAGCACGGGGCCGGGCCGCGGCCATTGTCATCAACGCCGGTGCCCTGTCCCACACCTCGTGGTCGATCCACGATGCCCTGGCCGCCTTCGACGGGGTCGTGGTCGAACTCCACCTCTCCAATCCGGCTGCCCGTGAGCCCTTCCGGCACACGTCGACGATCGCATCGGTGGCCGACGGCTGCATTGCCGGATTCGGGGGCCTCGGCTACCCGTTGGCGGTCGAGGCCGTGTCGCGCATCCTGAAGCACCGGTCGTGAGCGAACCGGCAGGACGACCTCTGGACGACACGGCTATGCCATTGGTTCCCCTGTCGGTGGTCGGGCGCCTCGACCGGGTCCGAGCCGCGCTGGCCGAGGAGGATGGCGACGCCCCCCGACCGGACGCACTGGTGGTTACCACGACGGCCAATCTGCGGTGGCTGACCGGGTTCACCGGATCGGCAGGCGTGCTTCTGGTCGGACCTGACCGCGCCGTGCTCGCCACCGACGGGCGCTACCGGACCCAGGCCGCCGAGCAGCTGGCCGCATCCGGGGTGGCCGACCAGGTCGACCTCACCATCGGCGGGGTGCTGGCCCAGCGCGAGTCACTGGCCGCTGCGGTTGTCGATGCCACCGCCGTCGGACTGGAGGCCGGCGACGTGACGTGGTCGGCCGCCCGGATGTGGGAGGCCGTCTTCGAAGGTCGGTCGGTGGTGGCGACCCACGGGGTCGTCGAGGGGCTGCGTGTCGTCAAGGACGTCGACGAGGTGGTCCGGATGGAACGAGCCGCAGCCATCGCCGATGACGCGCTCGGTTCGGTCCTCCACCTGTTGGCCGGGGTGGGGGACGGTGCCGTCATGGCCGAGGCGGCGTTTGCCGCCGCCCTCGACCACGCCATGCGGCTCGGCGGCGCCGAAGACCGGGCCTTCGAGACGATTGTGGCCTCGGGGGAGAACTCGGCCAAGCCCCACGCCCGGCCCGGTACCAGGGTCATGCTCATGGGGGACCCGGTGGTGGTGGACTTCGGTGCCACCTTCGACGGCTACCGCTCTGACATGACCCGCACCTTCTGTATTGGGGGCGAGCCGCGGGGCGAGCTGGCCGAGGTGTTCGCGGTGGTGGCGTCCGCCCAGGCTCTGGGCGTGGCCACGGTCGCCCCCGGGGTGGTCACCGGCGACGTCGACAAGGCGTGCCGGGACCGCATTGCCGAGGCCGGCTGGGCCGAGCGGTTCGAACACGGCACCGGCCACGGGGTGGGTCTCGACATCCACGAGGGGCCGGCAGTGGGTGCTGGATCGACTGCTATCCTGCAGCCCGGCACCGTGGTGACCGTGGAACCCGGCGTGTACCTGCCCAACGTCGGCGGAGTCCGCATCGAGGACACGCTGGTCGTGACCCCCACCGGCAGCCGACCACTCACCCGTTTCCCGAAGGAAGTCGCCGTCTGATGTCCGTCTCCACCAACGATCTGCGCAACGGCATGACCCTGAACCTGCCCGAGGGGCTGTTCAACGTCATCGAGTTCCAGCACGTCAAGCCGGGCAAGGGTGGCGCCTTCGTGCGCACCAAGCTCAAGAACCAGCGCACCGGCGCGGTGATCGAACGCACCTACCGGGCCGACGAGAAGCTCGACCAGGCCATCATCGACAAACGCGAGATGCAGTTCCTGTACAGGGACGGCGGCGAGTACGTCTTCATGGACACCCGGTCCTACGACCAGCTCCAGGTCGAGACCGGCCTCCTCGGCGACGCCAACAAGTACCTGAAGGAAGGCGACGACGCCGTCCTCGAGTTCTTCGGTGACGAGATCGTTGGCGTGGAACTGCCTGCGGCCGTCGAACTGACCATCGCCGAGACCGAGCCCGGCCTCCAGGGTGACCGGGTGTCGGGCGCCCGCAAGCCGGCCACCCTCGAAACCGGCCTGGTGATCCAGGTGCCTCTCTTCGTGAACCCTGGCGAGATGGTCAAAGTCGACACCCGCACGGGCGAGTATCTGACCCGGGCCTGAGCCCGGCCGTCCGGTGCGCACGTTGCCTGGGTACCCCAACTCCATGAACGACCAATCCGCACCCCGCCACCAGTCCCGCGAGCGGGCCCTGACCCTGCTGTACGAGGCGGAGCTGAAGGGCGAACGCCCCGAAGACGTCCTGGCCAGCCAGCCCATGGCCCCGGACCCCTACGTCACCACCCTGATCACCGCGGTGGGCTCCCGGATCGGGGAGATCGACGACCTGGTGGGTGAGGCTGCCATCGGGTGGGACATCGACCGCATGGCCGTGGTCGACAAGAACGTACTGCGGCTGGCCACGGCCGAGTTGCTGACCTGTGACGACGTGCCCACCGCGGTGATCCTCAACGAGGCGGTCGACCTGGCCACGGCCTTCTCGACCGACGACTCGGGCCGGTTCGTCAACGGTGTGCTGGCCACCGTCGCCGGCCGGGTCCGTCCCGAAAGCACCGACTCGTAGACCAGCCGGCACCGGTCCGACGGAGCGGCCCCCCAATCCGGGACCGACGGGGTGCCCCCTGTCCCGGGGGACGGCGGGGAACGTCGGGACCCGGTGGACGAACTGGACCGTCCGACCGGCTGACCGTCCGGTCTGCTGCCACAGTCGGAATAGCTGCCCCCGCTGACGTGTTGGACCGTCGGGAGTAGCGGGTGTGCGGGTTCGCGCGTCCGCAGTTCCTACCCGTGACGAGTGGTTCATCACTCCGACTCCGCACCCGACTCCGCATCCAGCTCATGACAACCTCTGATACCACCTCGGACCTGTCCGGGCCGGAGGCGGGCTCGGGAGGCCATGTAGGAGACACCCCCGACACCTCCGCCAAGGGTGTCCTGGCCGGGCTCGACCCCCACCTCAAGCGCCTGGCCGTCGTCGTCGTGCTCGGCAGCATCATGTCGATCCTCGACACCACCATCGTCAATGTGGCCATCCCCACCCTGGCCAAGGATTTCCGGGCGCCCCTGTCCCAGGTCCAGTGGGTATCGACCGGCTATCTGTTGGCGCTGGCCATGACGATTCCGCTGACCGGGTGGGCAGTGGAGCGGTTCGGCGCCAAACGGATGTGGATCGCCTCGCTCTCGCTGTTCCTGCTGGGCTCCGCCCTGTCCGGGGCGGCGTGGTCGATCGGGAGCCTCATCGTCTTCCGGATCCTGCAGGGCGTCGGCGGCGGCATGATCATGCCGATCGGCCAGTCGATCATGGCCCAAGCCGCCGGACCCCAACGCATGGGTCGGGTGATGAGCCTGTTGGGCGTGCCCATGCTGCTCGGCCCGGTCCTCGGCCCGGTCATCGGCGGACTCATCGTCGACAGCGTGTCGTGGCGGTGGATCTTCTACGTGAACATCCCCATCGGTATCGTGGCCATCGCATTGGCCGTCAAGTACCTGCCCGGCCATCAGCGGACCGACCGGGCCTACAAACTCGACCTGCTCGGCCTGGTCCTGCTGTCGCCGGGCCTGGGCCTGTTCGTCTACGGCCTGTCCCAGGCGGGTCAGGGCTCGGCGCTCAGCGTCTTCGTGCCCACTGTCATCGGTCTTGCGCTGATCGCCGGATTCGTATGGCACGCCCTGCACACCAAGATCACCCCGCTCATCGAGGTGCTGCTGTTCCGTGACCGGCAGTTCGCCGCCGCCTCGGCCACCACCTTCTTCTTCGGCGCCGCCCTGTTCGGCGGCATGTTCCTCCTGCCCCTCTACTACCAGGTGGTCCGCGGCGAATCCGCACTCACCGCCGGGCTGCTCATGGCACCCCAGGGCATCGGGGCGGCGATGGTCATGCCGCTGGCCGGCAAGCTCACCGACCGCTACGGGTCGGGACGTATCGTGCCCGGGGGACTCGTGCTGGTCACCTTGGCGACCCTGGCCTACACGCAGCTCGGAGCCCACACCAGTTTCGCCCTGTTGGCCGTGTCGCTGTTCATCCGCGGCATCGGCTTCGGATTCGTGATGATGCCGGCCATCGCGGCGGCCTACCAGACCTTGGCCGCGCCCCAGGTGCCCCGGGCGTCGACGGCCATCAACATCGTCCAGCGGGTCGGCGGATCCATCGGCACCGCGCTGGTGGCGGTGGTGCTCGAGCATCAGATCAACGTGCAGGTCCACGGCATCACGGGCGGTCTGACGGGCGCGGCGACGGCCCCGCGGTCGGTGGTGGCCAAGGTGGCCCAGCCGTTCGCCTCGGCGTTCGGGCACACGTTCTGGTGGGTGGTCGGAATGACGTTGGTGGCCCTGATCCCGGCCTTGTTACTCGTCCGCGCCCCGGCACGCGCCGCCGGCCCCCCCGCCCTCATCGACTGACATGTGCGTTGGCGTTCGGCCCGGCCAACGGGTCCGGATATGAGCCGATCGTGGGCCATCGGCGCGGACGGCACCAGACCTGACGCGGTATAGTCGGAGCCTGACCGTGAAGCGGGTCCCGTGAGGCCCGTACGGACAGGAGGATCAGGTGGCCGAACGTGAACGCAGTCATACCCGCCCGCGGGGTGCTGTCTTCGTTGCCCGGGTCCAGGTCATGACCGCCGATGACGTGCGACGCGCCGTCACCCGCATGGCCCACGAGATCGCCGAGCGCAATCGGGGCCTCCACGATGTCGTCCTGATCGGCCTCCAGACCGGCGGTGTCGCCATCGCCCATCGCATCGCCGAGACCCTGGCCGAGGTCGAAGGGGCCGACGTGCCGGTCGGCACGCTCGACGTCGCCTTCTATCGTGACGACATCGGGCTGCGCCCCGTCCTGCCCGAGGCGGCCACGGACATCACCACCGACCTGACCGGGGCGACCGTCGTGCTGGTCGACGATGTGCTCTTCACGGGCAGGACCATCCGGGCCGCCCTCAACGCCCTCGGCGAGTACGGCCGGGCCCAGGTGGTCGAACTGGCCGTGATGGTCGACCGGGGCCATCGCGAGCTGCCGATCCGCCCCGACTACGTGGGCAAGAACCTGCCGACCAGTCGCGACGAGATGGTCGACGTCACCGACGAGGGTGTCTCACTCGGTGAGTTGGTCAGCCGGTGAACGCCTTCCCCACCCACCTCTTGAGCATGGACGACCTCGATGCCACGGACATCGCCGAAGTCCTCCGGGTGACCGACTCCTTCGCCGAAGTGGGGCGGCGGGCCAACCCCAAGGTCCCCACCCTGCGGGGCCGCACGGTGGCCACCTTGTTCTTCGAGGACTCGACCCGCACCCGCATGTCGTTCGAGACAGCGGCCAAACGGATGTCGGCCGACGTCCTGTCGTTCAGCGCCGGGTCGTCCTCGGTCAAGAAGGGCGAGTCCCTGCGCGACACCATCGAGACCATCCAGGCCATCGGCATGGACGCCGTGATCATCCGTCACAGCTCGTCGGGCGTGCCGGCCCGGGTGGCCGAGTGGGTCGACCACTGTGCGGTGATCAATGCCGGCGACGGCTGGCACCAGCACCCCACCCAGGCCCTCCTCGATCTCTACACCGTGCGCCAGTCACTCGGCGGGGGCGATGAGGGAACTGCGGCCTTCGACGGCCTGCGGGTCACCATCGTCGGCGACATCCGGCACAGCCGGGTGGCGCGCTCGCAGATCACCGCGTACGCGGCCCTCGGGGCCCGGGTCACCCTGGTGGCACCGGCCACGTTGCTGCCGCCCTCCCTCGAAGGGTGGCCGATCGCCGGGGTGCGCCACGATCTCGACGGCGTGCTGGGTGACACCGACGTCATCTCCCTCCTGCGGCTCCAGGCCGAACGGGGGAGCGGGGCCTACGTCCCGACAATGCGTGAGTACTCGGCGGGCTATGCCCTGACCGCGCGACGGGCCCTCCAGCTGCCGCCCGACGCCATCATCCTGCACCCCGGTCCCATGGTCCGGGGTGTCGAGATCGCCTCCGAAGTGGCCGAGCTCCCGTCGGCCCGCATCACCGACCAGGTCGGCAACGGGGTGGCCGTCCGCATGGCCGTGCTGTTCCTGTTGCTCGGCCAAGGCGCCCGGGAGGCCGAGCTGCATGACTGACCGAACAACGAGCCGTGGCACGAAGACGATCGCGCCCGAGCTGGTGGTGCGCGGCGGCACCGTCGTCGACCGGACCGGCACGCGCCGATCCGACGTCCGGGTGGTGGCCGGCCGGGTTGTCGAGGTGGGGGAGGACCTGGACGTGCCGGCCGGCGCGCGGGTCATCGACGCCGGCGGTTGTGTGGTGTCGCCCGGCCTGGTCGATCTCCACACCCACCTGCGCGAGCCGGGGCGAGAGGAGGCCGAGACGATCGAGTCCGGCACCCGGGCCGCCGCCCTCGGCGGGTTCACGGCCGTGGTGGCCATGCCCAACACCGACCCGCCGCTCGACTCGGCCGAATCGGTGCGCAACGTCTTCGCCCTGGCCCAAGGATCCATGGCCCAGGTGGCCGTGGCTGGAGCCATCACCGTGGACCGGGCCGGTGAGCGACTCGCCCCCATGGCCGAACTGGCCGCCCTGGGGGTGAGGCTGTTCACCGACGACGGCGACGGCGTGCAGTCGGCCGGACTGATGCGTCGGGCCCTTCAGTACGCCACGGGACTCGGAGTGACCCTCGGCCAGCACTGCGAGGACGCCAGCTTGGCCGCCGGCGGCACCATGCACGAGGGGGCCTGGTCGAGCCGGTTGGGCCTCGCCGGCATGCCGTCCGAAGCCGAGGAGGTCATGGTGGCCCGCGACATCGCCCTCTCCCGGGCGACGGGCGGACGGGTCCACTTCCTGCACCTCTCGACGGCTGGCTCTATCGA
>DATBZS010000075.1:0-25042 GCA_036513075.1 Acidimicrobiales bacterium | reverse complement strand
GATAGGTCTTCTGGCCGTCAGGGTTGACAGAACATTCGAATACCGGACACCACTGCATCTCGCACCTCCTGGTTGGACTTCCACCCGAGAAATGCTTCTCGTGTGGTCAGTCCAGAGGGCGGATCACCCGTGTAAGTGCCGTTCAGGGTCACCTGATAATCCCGGCTTCCTGCGGCTTCCTGCGGCTTCCTGCGGCTTCCGCACCACCCACAGGCCCAGTCCAGGCCGACCGAAGGTCGCCCGAAGGGTGAGCCTTGACGGGGCCGGGCAGTGTCAGGACCACAATGGGAATGGAGCCGGGGTCCCCGGCTCCTACGTGCGCCTTGGTCATCTGAGGTCGAAGAACTGTCTCTGCTTCCGCTAGTCTGTGATCCGGGACTAGGAGGCTGGCATGGTCGGTGACTTTCGGTCGGACAGAATGGAGACACCCGAAGGCAAGGGGAAGGCCAAGGGCCGCTTCGAGCGAGTGTGGGACAGCTACTCCCGGGGGGTGAACTCCGTGACCGGTCCGGTGGGCGCCAGGCTGTCGAAGTCGATGGGGGCGGCGACCGCCGTTGACCTCCTCGGGTTCTGGCTCACGTGGCAGACCGAGGGCGGGTTCGACGGCTTGCTGCGGCTGGGGATGAGTCGCTCGGCCATCTACCGGCGCATCGGGCTGTTCCGGAAGTTCATGGGCGTGCACCCGGACGAGTACGAGATGCCCGGGGTGACTATCGATGTCGCTGCCTACCAATTGGGAACGGGGATCCCGGCGAAGCGTGAAAATCGTGAGCGGGCCTTGAACGAAGTCGAGCGACAGGTTGGCCTGATGGCCGAACCCTCGGAGCGTTCCTCCTCGGAGTAATCCCGATCGGTGGACTGCGTGGCGGGCGGTGGCTATAGTCCGCTGTATGGGATTGCAGGACAGCGCTCGGGCAACAGAGGGAGCAAGCGGACGGGCAGCAGAGAGTTGCCCCGTCTGTGCTGGATTCTGTGCTCAGTGCCGGATCTATTTCGTGGACGACGAGTTGATCCACTGGTGGCGGACGCTGCCGTTCCATCCCTCCTGCGGGCCGCTGATCGCACCGGATGCCCGGGTGTTCAGCATGTGGTGTCGAGACAGTCGGTGCCTGGTCGACCTCTGTCGACAGGTAACGGCGATCAAGGCCCGATGGGACGGGGACGACGGTGCGACGAGCTAAGCCTGCGCCGCTGCAGCTCAAGTCCCGGGAACGTCAGGTCGGGTGGCACCTGACGCTCTACCTCGACGCCCGAGAGGCGGCGGGCATCTTTCGGACGACGGTCGACTTTCGGGTGAATCGACGTGACCTCCGGGGTGAGAGCTTGGACCCGGAACGGTCCAAACTGGTGGCCGATAGCCGTGCGTGCACGAAGATGCGGCGCTTCGTCGTCGCCCACCGACTGAACCGGCTCGGAACGCTGACCTATGCGGGCGAGGGATGCCACGACCCGGTCGTGCTCCGTCGACACGTCGGGGAGTTCTTCCGGCAGCTGCGAACCGTGCTGGGCGGTGAAGCGTTCCCCTATCTCTGGGTGCCCGAATGGCACCCCGGAGGACACGGGCTCCATGTGCACTTCGCCGTGGGCCAATACGTCAAGCGTTCGCTCATCGAACAAGCCTGGGGACGTGGCTTCGTGCACATCAAGCTATTGGGCGATCTGCCGGTCGGCTCGACCACTGTGGATGAAGCACGGGCGGCTGCCGGTTACTTAGCGAAGTACGTCGGCAAGGCGATCGATAACTCGCACGTAGCCGGGCTCCATCGCTACGAAGTCGCCCAAGGGTTCAAGCTGCGGACCGAGAAGCTCTTTGCCGTGACCCTGGACGAGCTCCTGGCGCTGGCCACCGAACGGATGGGGGCCGTGCCCCGGGAGATGTCGACGTCGGATACGTGGGCGTCCTGGACAGGGCCGACGGCGGTGGCAATGACATGGGCTGTCTGAGCGAGGAGGAGGTGGCCTGGCTCACGGCCAGCTGCGAGCGCCAGGGCGTGTCGGTGAAGGTGACCGACGTGCGGGTGCTTCAGCGAGTGCGGACCCTGTTGAGTGGGGAGGCGGCGACCCGAACGGGGCGCCAGCACCGTCGGGACGCCGGCGCCCGCTCAACAGCGCCACTGCGGATGGGCCCGGTGGCGGTCGAAGCTCCGTGCCCCAGGGGTGCCGGGGGTGATGATGACGTGGTCGAGCACGGCTTTCACGATTGCCACCTGACGGTCGAGGTTGAGCGTCCCCCATTGTCTGCGTAGCTCGTCGCCCTGTCCTTGGAGCGAAGCAAGCTGTCCGGTGTTGGTGGCTTGGCGAAGGCGGCGCTCGTTGGCCCGGAGCCGGTCGTCGATGGGCTTGCGGGCCGCCATCCACTCCGGCATCGAAATGGCCCGGTTGCCGTGGGCGGCGGCCAACTCCTCCAACTGTTCTCGGTCGGCGCTGACCTCGTCGAGCAGGGCGGCGGTGTCCTCGTCCTTGCGGGCCTGACCGGCGAGGGCATCGGCGAGTTCCGGGGAGTCGAGCCGGTACAGGACGGCATCGGCGATCAGCTGGTCGAGCGGGGCGGCGACCACGGTGATCTTGCCGCACCCCCCATGGTCGGGACCGGAGCTACAGACATAGCGTCGGGTGCCTTCTCGGGCAGCGGCATAGAGCGTGTGGTCACACAGCGAACAACGGAGCAACCCCGAGAGCAGGTATCGGCGTGGCGGCCTACGCCCAGATGTCTTCTTCGTTTCGTACATGGCGAGGATGCGGTCCCGGTCGGCTTGGGAGATGATCGGCTTCCACACACCCCGGCGGACGATCTCGCCCCGGTGGTCCCGAAGCCCGGCGACCCGGGGCGAGGAGATGACCTGTCGGACGGTGTGGGTGCGCCACTTCTTCCCGGTCACGGTCGGGACGTGTTGGTCCTGGAGCCATGAGGTAAGGGACCCGAGGCTCTCCCCGGCCAGGTAGCGGGCAGCCAGTTGGCGGATGATCTTCGCTTCGGCCTTGTTGTGGGTGACCCGGTCGGCTTCGAAACCGTAGGGGCGGGTCGAGCCACCGTGGGGCTTGCCCTCGGCTGCCCGCTCCTCGTTCTTGCGCTTGATGCGGCGAGAGGTTGCTGCCGACGCCTGGGCAGCGGCTGCGGCCTGGATCCGGCCGATGAACAGGCCGTCGTCGGTGCCGAAGTCCATGCCTCCGGTGACAAAGCGAACGTCGGTGATCCCGGCCGCTATGGCGATGTCGTTGAACCGTTCGAACTCCCGGGGCTGGCGGGTCAGTCGGTCCAAGTTGTAACAGAGGACGGCGTCGACGGCTCCCAATTCCATGTCGGCCAGCATCTGCTCGTATTCGGGCCGACGCTTACCGGAGTAGGCGGAGATGTTGTTGTCGACGTAGTGGTGGGCGACTGTCCAGCCCAGCTGTTTGGCCAGCTTCTTGCAGTCGGCCACCTGACGGTCCACCCCCTTGCCGAGGTCCTCGTGGTCCAAGGAGATGCGGGCGTAGATGGCTGCTGCTTTAGGTGTCGTCACAAGTGGTCAGATTAGCAACATGTGGTGTTGTCCAGGCTGGCCGGCCCGCCCTCGGCGAAGGGCCGCAAGTGGTCGATCTCGAGGCCCTCGCGGGTGTCGCATCCGGGTACGACGCAGACCGGGTCCCGTTCGACCAGGGCCCGTCCGAGAGCTGCGGGAATGGACCGGCCCGAGTGAGCCACCGTGGTGACGTCGACGCCATCGGTGACGAGGACGTTGAGCACCGAGTCGACCGCCAGGCGACGGGCGACCTCGACGGGTATGGGCCCGACACCAGGGATCTCGCACAGCTCGCCCGCCTCGACGTGACCGCGCACCAGGGCGGCATGGTCGACCCGCACGTGGATGGTGGCCCTCGGGGCAGCGGAACGGTCGTCCTGTCCCTCGGCACCGGCCGCCGGACGACAGGCCAGGGACACCAGGGCGTCGACTGCCACCGCCTTGCGGGGCTCATCGAGTCCTGCCCGGCGGGCGGCGGCGGCCAGAAGGTCGGTCTCGCCGGTCACCGCGGCGACCAGCCGGGCCCCCTCGTCAGGGGTGAGCCGGGCGTCGAACCGGACTGCGCCGTTGTCCTCTATCCAGTGGCGCAGGTAGCGGCTCCTGCGGATGGCTTCGTAGGTCGCACGCTGGTCCTGGCCGGTGGCCCGCACGCGCTTGCACCGGAGCTTGAGCACGCTGAGTGGCTGGTTTCCGGCGGCATCGACCAGTGACTGCTCGGCTTCGGGTTGGAGGATGGCCGCTCCGGCGATCTCTTTGACCTGGGTCTCGGACAGCTTCCCCTGGCGCACGGCATCGTCGGTGGCGGGCAGGGAACCCAGGTGGCGGGCTGTCTCGAGGGCGGTGATGGCGGGACCGATCCCCGTTCCTGTCGCCTCGGCCACGTGGGCGGCCGCCGACCGATGGCCGGAGCGCCGCCAGACATTGGAGGACTCGACCCGACGGGCGGACAGGAGTTTGCCGGCCGAACCCAGGCACTCGATCTCGGCGAAGGCGGCCAGCAGTCTTGCGGCGTCGGCGCCGCTCAAGGTTTCGGGGTCGAGGTCGGTCACCGACAACCGGAGCTGGTCGGCGATCCGTGCGAGCCGGTCGAGGAGCATGCCCGATCGTCCCAGGGGGGTGTAACTGGGCCGCCCGCCTCTCGGTGCGACGGGCGACTACCGTTCCCTCCCGGGACGGTGCCCCTCTGCGCCGCATCCCAGCCATCGCGAAAGGAATCTCCGACATGACCCGCCTCCGTACCTGGGCCCTGGTGGCCGTGGCCGCCTCCGGCTTCGGCCTGGCCGCCTGCGGGAGCTCCTCGTCGAGCTCGACCGCCACCACCGCGGCCACCGCGCTGCCGACCGCCAAGCCCGGCATCGGTACCATTGCCGACCCGTCGGCACCGGGCACGATCGGGACCGAGCCCACCATCACCGTCCCGCCCGGCACCGCGCCGAATCAGCTCGAGATCAAGGACCTGATCGTCGGGACCGGCCCGGCCGTCAAGGCGGGAGACAAGGCCACGGTGCAGTACGTGGGGGTCGCCTACTCGTCCAAGCAGGTCTTCGACTCGTCGTGGAGCCGCAACCAGCCGTTCCAGTTCACGTTGGGCGCCGGCGCCGTCATCCCCGGCTGGGACAAAGGGGTCGTCGGGATGCAGGTCGGCGGCCGCCGGGAGATCATCATCCCGCCGAGCCTGGCCTACGGCGCCCAGTCACCCGGTGCCGGCATCGCCGCCAACGACACGCTGGTCTTCATCGTCGACCTCGTCAAGATCAACTGAGCTTTGGGCATCTCCGCGGTCCAACTCTTTTCGCTCCCGGTGAGCGATCAGGACCGGGCGAAGGACTTCTACATCGATGTCCTCGGCTTCGAGTTGGTCAACGACGCCCAGATGGGACCCGACATGCGGTGGGTGCAGGTGCATCCGCCGGGTGGGGCCACGTCGATGACTCTCGTCACCTGGTTCGATTCAATGGCGCCGGGCTCCGTCAAGGGCACGGTGCTCGAGACCGACGACCTCGAGGGGGACGTCGTCCGGCTGCGTTCGCTCGGGGTCGACATCCCTGGTGACGTCGAAGCCGCCCCGTGGGGCCGGTTCGTGACGTTCGACGATCCTGACGGGAACGGCCTGGTCCTGCAGGAGACGACCGGCACCTGAAATAGACCTGCCACCTGCGGCGTTGACCACTCAGCACCAACGACAAAGGAGCAAACGATGGCAACGGTCGAACTGACCAAGGACAACTTCGCCGAGGTGGTGTCGACCAACGACACCGTCCTGGTGGACTTCTGGGCGTCGTGGTGCGGCCCGTGCCGTGCCTTCGGCCCCGTGTTCGAGCAGGCCGCAGAGGCCCACCCTGACCTGGTGTTCGGCAAAATCGATACCGAAGCCCAGCAGGAGCTGGCCGCCTCGTTCGGGATCCAGTCCATTCCCACCCTGATGATCCTGCGAGACCAGGTCATCGTCTTCAGCCAGCCTGGAGCGCTGCCGGGTGACGCACTCGAGGATCTCATCTCCCAGGCGGTGAACCTCGATATGGCGGAGGTCCACCGGGAGATCGCCGAGCAATCTGCCAGCCAAGCCGCCGACTGACACGTAGTCCGACAGCACCGGGATTGGTCCCTGTGCGACAGGCCACGGATCACCGCGGACGTCCACATCCACCACCACGCTGCGAGCCAGGCCGGAATGTAGGGTCGGGACCAATGGACCCGGTACTCCACCTGTCGATCGTGGTGGCCGACCTCGACGAGGCCCGTGCCTTCTATGTGGACACGCTCGGGTGCCGGCCCGGCCGGACCCACGAGGGTTGGATGGACGTCTGGTTCTTCGGCCTCCAGCTCACCCTCCAACTCCAGCCTGAGGATGTGTTGCCACCGGGGCGCCAGGGCAACCGCCACTTCGGGGTCACCCTCGACGCCGGCGGGTTCGAGATGGCGTTGGCCCGACTGCACGGGTCACCCGACGTGGCTTGGGTGGCACCGGTCTCGACCAACCACGCAGGCACCCCGCGGCAGCAGACCAAGTGCAAGGTGGCCGACCCGAGCGGCAACGTGATCGAGTTCAAGACCTACGTCGACCCCGCGGCGGCATTCGCTCCCTGACGCCCGAGCGCTCCGATCGGCCGCCCGTCAGCCGCCGCCCAACCAGGGAGGCGGTCCCACAGCGACCCGGGCCAACGGTGAGGTGACCGGCCCGAACCGGTCGGAGCCGTCCACCCAGTCCCGGTAGGCGTCGGACAGTTCGTCGCGGGTGCGGGCCACGAAGTTCCACCACATCGACACCTCCTCGGGGAAGGGGACTCCCCCAATGAGAAGAGCGATGACCGCCCCGTCCGCCGTGAGAGCCAACTCGTCGGCGCCGGTACCCAGGTGGGCGACGGCGCCGGGGGCCAGGGTGGTGCCGGCCACGGTGAGGGTTCCCGACGCCACGACCAGGCCGTGTTCGTAGGCGGGGTCGAGCGGAACGACGGTCGTGCCCCGCCGCAGGTCCAGTTCGACGCCGGCGTGGTCGGTGTCGCGGCGTGCCGGCGAGAGGGCCCCGTCGAACCGGCCGACCAGCACGGTTGCCGTCCCGTGGTTGAGGTGTACCCGGGGCAGGTCGGTGAGGTGCTCGAAGGACGAGCCTGCGGACCGGGTGGTCGCGGGCTGGGCCACCCACAGCTGCATGCCGTGGACCGTCCCGCCCGAGCCGTCGGGGTCCTCCTCGGAATGGGCGATACCGGCACCCGCCGTCATCAGGTTGAGCTGGCCGGGGCGGATCAATTGTTCGCTACCGAGACTGTCGCGGTGGAGAGCCGCACCCTCGAAGAGCCAGGTGACGGTCTGGAGGCCGGTGTGCGGGTGGGGCGGTACGGCCATGCCGTCGCCCGCCCGCAGGGTGGTCGGTCCCATGTGGTCGATGAAGCACCAGGCGCCGATGGTCCGGTGCCCCCTGGTCGGGAGTACCCGGCGCACTGGCAACGTCCCGACCTGGGCGGACCGCCCGGCCAGCACCTCGAGGCCGGGGCCGGCCTCAGCCATTGGGGAGGACGCGGTGCAGCACCTGACGGGCCTGGCGGACGACGCCCACCGTCGCGCCCGCCACCTGCCGGTCAGCCTCCAACAGCTCGACGGCCACCATCACGCTGAAGCAGGTGAAGAACACCGGCTCCACGAAGGCACCGAAGCGGTCGGTGAGGTAGGCGATCCCGAGAAATGGGTACGCCAGGACCATCACACGACCGATCCACCGAACGGTGGTTGTGACTGCCGACCTGTTCGGCCGGGTGCGCTTCCATGCCAGATAGACGGCCACCGTGGCGAACACGAACTCGGCGATGCCAGCCAGGACGTGGACGTAGTGATGGTGGGGCAGGGCGAGCCGCCACTCGGCCGCCCCGCACGAAGCACTGAGTCCTTCGGGGCACGCGTAGGAAAATTGGCCGCCGATGGCACCGGACACGGCCATTGCCATCAGCCACGGCCACTCGGACCGGCGCCCACCCCGGGCCTGCGAGCCGCGCAGCACCAGGGCGACGATGAGGACCAGGCCAGCGGCCAGATCGAGGTGCTGGAGCAGGGTGGCGTCGGGGCGCCCGGTGGCCTCGAGGTCGCTGAACAGTTCGTTCGGGCTGTTCATCAGCTTTCCCGAGATCGCCACCGGGATCCACCAGTTGTAGAGGGTGAGCCACACGACGCCTAGACCGATAGCGGCCGGCCGGCGCCAGGGTGCAAATATGCCGAGAGACGACGGGGGCCCGTCAGCCCGCGTCGTCGACAGCCTGTTCGTCGATCCTCCGCCAGAGTCCATGGTGGCACCTCCGTATCTGGGCAACGCCGTATCTGTCGCTTCGATTCCCGGAGATTCGCAACCGTCAATCAACCTGGAACGACCGCTTGGCCAAGCCGAACTGGAAACCCTCGACCGTGGTATCGACCGGCCCGTCGGGCGTGGTGGCGGCGCCCAAGGCGAGGAAGAGGGGCACGAAATGTTCGACCGTGGGGTGCGCGTAGGGCATGCCCGGCGCACGCTCGCGATACGCGGCCAGGGAGTCGAGGTCGCCGGCCGCCAGTGCGTCGGCGGCCCAGTGGTCGAACTCGGCCGACCACGTCGGTACC
The DNA here is from genome assembly GCA_036513075.1 of Acidimicrobiales bacterium. Taxonomy (GTDB): domain Bacteria; phylum Actinomycetota; class Acidimicrobiia; order Acidimicrobiales; family RAAP-2; genus Bog-756. Next base: position 16,457 of record DATBZS010000075.1, on the reverse strand, counting down.
ACGTTGTCGACGAACTGCTCGCGGGTGAGGTAGGGGAGGCCGTGGGTCATGAAGCCTGAGCCCACGATGAGAACGCCATCGTCGCGCAGGGGGCGGAGGCGGCGGCCGACTTCCATCAGGCGGGCGGGGTCGTGGGTGGGGATGCTGAGCTGCAGAACGGGCACATCCGCGTAGGGGTACATGACCTTGAGTGGCACCCAGGCGCCGTGGTCGAGGCCTCGAGTGGAGTCCTGGCGAACCGGCTCGTCGTCGGGCATCAGCGCGGCCACCCGGGCGGCCAGCACTACTGCGTCCGGGGTCGGGTAGCTCATGGAGAAGTAGCGCTGGGCGAAGCCGCCGAAGTCGTACACCAGCGGGACGGCCGCACCGGTCGCCGAGATGCGCAGGGGTGAGGCCTCCCAGTGGGCACTGACCATCAGGATCGCCGTCGGCTTGGGGAGGGCCTGTGACCACGCGAACAGTTCGCTGATCCACAGCGGGTCATCGAACAGAGGCGGTGCGCCGTGGCTGACGTAGAGGGCCGGCATCGGGCCGGCATCCGGTGTCCACACGGGCTGGTCGAGGCTCGACGGGGCGACGTCGTCGAGAAAGTCGTCGAACGCCGCACCGGGCTCTGTCGCTCGCATCGGGAAGCTCATGGTCGGGTCCTTCCTCTCCTGACAAGCAGGTGCTTGCGTCCGCAACTATCACGGTAGCACATTCAATTGAAGATTCAAGCAACTAAGATGGCGCCGTGTCAGAGGTGACGGGGACAGGGGTGAATGGCGTCCCGGTGGCCGAGGTTCGTTCGATGCCCACACACTGGCTCGATGGCGGTGAACGGGAGGCCTGGCTGAGCCTCGTTCGGGTCATCGCCAAGCTGCCGCCGCTGCTCGATGCCCAGCTCGAGCGGAGCGTGGACCTGAACTTCTTCGAGTACACCATCCTCGCCATGCTGTCGGAACAGGATGACGGGGAGCTCCGGATGAGTCACCTGGCCTCGCTGACCAACGCCTCGCCGTCCCGCCTGTCCCACGCGGCCCGGCATCTCGAGGGCCGCGGACTGCTGGTGCGGGAGGGCGACCCGGTGGACGGTCGCTGCATCCGGGCCGTGCTGACCGAGGAGGGTCGGGTGATGGTGCGGGCCGCAGCCCCCGGTCACGTGGACACCGTCCGGGAGCTCGTCATCGACGCACTCGACGCCGACCAGCTCGCAGCCCTGCGCGAGGCAAACGAACAGATCCTCCGGCGGGTCGACCCCGAACAGACCACCCGGCCGGCGTGGTCGGTGGCGCCGACGACCCGCTGACCCGGCAATCCGTTAATCCGACGACATACCTGACCATGCCCCCGCACGACGACAGCAGAGGACCAACCACCATGGCCACCACAGTGACGGACGACCGGGATCGCAGGCGCTACGAGATCACCGAGGACGGCGAACCGGTCGGATTCGTCAGCTACCGGCTCGGGTCGGACGTCATCGACCTGATCCACACCGAGATCGATGCCGACCACAGCGGTCGGGGAATGGCCGGGGTGCTGATTCGGACGGTGCTCGACGACGCCCGGGCCCGGGGCCTGGCCGTGGTGCCGCACTGTCCATACGTTGTGAAGTTCATCGGTGAACACCCCGACGAGTACCTCGACCTGGTGCCTGAGGACCGTCGACGCGAGTTCGGTCTGGGCGGCTGATCCAGCCCCTGGGCCTAGCGGGTGTGGCCCCCTATCGTGGGGCCATGGTGACTGGACCCGCCGACGCCTCGCCCGATGCGCTGCCGCCTGACGACCGCGACTGGACGTGGGTGTTGGAGCGCCCATGCCCGGACTGCGGGTTCGATGTATCAGCCGGCTCCCGCGGCGAACTGGGCGCCGAGGTGCGTGCGGTGGGCTCCCGGTGGGCCACCCGGCTGGGAGCGGACGACGTGCGGGTGCGCGTCCGTCCGGACCGGTGGTCGGCCCTGGAGTACGGCTGCCACGTCCGGGACGTGCTGCGGCTCGCCGACGAGCGGATCGGCCTCCTCCTCGATGAGGACGACCCGGTGTTCGCCAACTGGGATCAGGACGAGACGGCGGTGGCCGAGCGGTACGACCTCCAGGACCCGGAAAATGTCCGGGCCGACCTGCTGGTGTCGGCCGAAGTACTGGCCACCAGGCTCGACGACGTGCAGGACGACCAGTGGGGCCGGCCGGGTTCCCGGTCGAACGGGAGCCCCTTCACCGTCGAGTCGCTGTCCCGGTACATCGTCCACGACCCGGTCCACCACCTATGGGACGTCTCGACGTCGTGAGTGAACCGGGACCCAGGGTGACGCCGTGACCGACCACAGGTCCCCGCGCATCGAGGCCGACGAACTGTCGACGCTTATGGCCCTTCTGCAGTACCAGCGGGAATCGCTGGTGCGGAAGGTCGAAGGGGTCACCCCCGTACAGGCAGCGTGGAGTCCGGTCCCGACCGGCACCAACCTGCTCTGGTTGGTGACCCACATGGCCGACGCCGAACAGACGTGGATGGTGCGCCGGTTCGCCGGCCTTCCTACCGACGTGGGCGAGGAGCCGCCGCCGGAAGGTGACGGCCTTGCCCATGCCGTCGGGCAGTACCGGGCCACCTGGGTGACGGTCGACGCATTGGTGGCCGGAGCCGATGGACCCGACGCGCCCTGCCTCGGCGACGAGACCATTCCACCGGCGACGCTGCGGTGGGTGCTGGCCCACCTCCTGGAGGAGACGGCCCGTCATGCCGGCCACGCCGACATCATTCGGGAGATGGTCGACGGGACCGTGGGTCGCTAGGAGGATGGCACCGAAGGCGACGGGCCAACCCGTCAGGGTCTACCTGGAGGCCGGTCGTACGTCGGTCTTTGCGGCGGCGCTCGACTGGCCGGGATGGTGCCGCCGGGCCAAGACGGCGGATGGGGCTCTCGAGGTGCTCGACTCCTACCGTGACCGCTATGGGGTCGTGGTCCGCGGGACACCCCCGCGTGGGAGGCTCGACGTCATCGGCACCGTCGAAGGCAACCGGACCACCGACTTCGGGGCGCCCGACGCCCGCGGCCCGTGGGACGAGGACCCACCGACCGGTGGGGAGCTGGCCCGTCAGGTCGGCCTGCTCGGTGACGCCTGGAACTACTTCGACCGGGTGGTGGCTGTGGCCCCGGAGGTCCTGCGTAAGGGGCCGAGAGGCGGCGGTCGGGACCGCGATGCGGTCGTCGCCCACGTCACCGAGGCCGAGCGGTCCTACGGGCGCAAGATCGGGGCCCGGGTGCCGCCTAGGACCCCGTGGGCCGACCAACGGACAGCGCTTGCGGCCGCGCTCGGGGCCGGCGCAGTGGAAACGCCGTGGCCGGTCGGCTACGCCCTGCGTCGCCTCGCATGGCACGTCCTCGACCACGCCTGGGAGATCGAAGACAAGAGCGGGTGACCGGTGGGTGCCGGGGCCGGCCATCCAGGTGGCGCCATGCTCCGCCACCGGACCGAACCGTCCCCGGTCCCGTCGGGGTCGGGCCGGTGACACAGGGGTGGGGTAGAACGGTGCCATGAGCGTTCCCCTCCTCGGACTCCGCACGGTCATCTATCCGGCCCCCGACCTGGCCGGCGCCACCCGCTGGTGGACCGACTTCCTGGGTGCTGCGCCCTACTTCGAGGAACCGTTCTATGTCGGGTTCGAGGTGGCCGGCTACGAGCTCGGACTCCTGCCCGACGCCGATCCGTCGGACGGGGCCCTCATCTACTGGGGCGTGGCCGATGTCCGGGTCGCAGTGGACGCCGCGGTCGAGGCCGGTTGCAAGGTGCACACCTCGGCCGCCGAAGTAGGCGAGGGGATCGTGACCGCCTCGGTGCGCCGCACCGACGGCACGGTCATCGGATTCATCTACAACCCCCACTTCTCGCTGGCGTGACGGACGGGGTGGCCCGGCACAGGCCGACGGGGCCCGCCCTACAGTGAAGGAATGGAACTCGACCGCGCACTGGAGTTCGCCGCCGGTCGGCGCAATGCCGTGCTGACCACCCTGCGAGCCGACGGTCGACCCCAGCAGTCGGTGATCTTCTACGGAGCCGACGCCGACCGATTCACCATCTCGGTGACAGCTACCCGGGCTAAGACCAGGAACCTCCGTCGCGACCCGCGCGCCGCTCTGTTCATCTTCGGCGAGGACGTGTTCACCTGGGTCTCGCTCGATGGCCATGTGGAGCTGAGCCCGGTGGCCCAGTCGCCCGATGACGCCGTGGTCGACGAGCTCGTCGAGTACTACCGCCGCGGCAGCGGCGAGCACGAGAACTGGAACGAGTTCCGCCGGTCCATGGTGGACGACCAGCGCCTGGTGGCGACATTCGTCGCCACCTCGGCCACCGGCATCCTGCCCGACTGACTCGCCAGTCGGGCGAGAGGTCGGCGGCAGAGGACCTTGCGCTGCACAACGGTCCTGGATCACCATGACGAGGCACGGTCCGCGTATTCAGGAGCGAGGAGTCCCCATGAGCCGAGTCAGCACCTACCTCAACTTCCCGGGAACGACCGAGGAGGCCTTCGCCTTCTACGCATCGGTGTTCGGCACCGAGCCGTCCGTCCCGATCACGCGCTTCGGTGACATGCCGGCTGGGCCGGGGGCGCCCGAGCTTCCGGACCATGAGCGTTCGAAGGTCCTGCACGTGGAGCTGCCGATTCTGGCCGGCCACGTGATCATGGCCACCGACATGCTCGAGTCGATGGGCCAGGAACTGCGGGTGGGCAACAACACCACCTTGAACCTCGAGCCGGACACTACCGAGGAGGCGGAGCGCCTCTACGCCTCACTCGCCGATGGCGGGGCTGACGGCACCGGTCTGAACCACATGCCCTGGGGCTCCTACTGGGGGACGTGCCTCGACAAGTTCGGTGTGCGGTGGATGTTCAACGTCACGGACGCTGACGAGTAACCGGGGGCCGGTAGCTCTCAGTCGTCGCCCCGCTCGAGCCGGATCTGGCCCATGCCTACCTGGGCGTCCACCACGAGCTGCGGGCGGGGCGTGCCGAAGATAGACACCGGCCCGGACGGCGTTGCGAACGACGCCGGGCCGGACGCCCCGTAGTCGACGGAGCCGATCGACGTGTTGGCCCGGACATCGACGGCCGCACCCGGGGGGACGTCGACCACCAGCGTGCCCACGCCGACCGAGGCCACGACGGTGCGGGTGACGGGCCCGAGTGACATGCGGGTCAGATCGACCGTCAAACTGCCGAACGCCAGGCGGTAGGCGGGTTGCAACTGGGCCGCCGTCGTCGGCTGGATGATCCGTTGGCCGATGCCGCCGGTGAGCGGGACGCCGGTGGTGGCGACGGCGCCGAAGAACGCACCGGCGGCCAGGATCAGTGCGCTGAGCACGACCAGCGCCAGAGTGAGGAGGATCCGACCGAAGCTCGGGACCCGCGACGGCCGCCGCAGGGCGACGACCACCACGGCGAACAGGACCAGCGCCCAGCCGAGGCCAAGTCCGCCACCCCAGCGGGGACCGCCCCACCACGTCGAGCTGAGGATCAGGCCGAGGACGAGTGCACCGGTCAGGAGCACATAGGTGAGCCACGGCGGGCCCTTGGGCGCGTCCGGGTCGTTGAGCGAACCCTCGATTGGGTCGGCGTTCCGGTCCGGGGGCAACAGGGCCCACATAGCCAGGTAGATGACCGCCCCGAGTCCCCAGAAGCAGGCCGCCACCACGAAGGCGACCCGGACGATGGTCACGTCGATGTCGAACCGATCGGCGATACCGCCACAGACACCGCCGACCAGGCGGTGCGCCGAGCTTCTGCGCAGCTGATCGGGCCCGGTCGGCTCAGGAGGACCCGGGGGCATCTCTGTGGGTGGGAGCTCTTCGGTGACGGTCATGCTGCCACTGTGGGCTTGACCTGGGCCGCAGGCAATCGGGGTCATCCCCCGGTCACGGCACCACAAGGTCCGGGTTCGTCAGGGATCCCACCCATCGCCTGGAGGACCCTACCGTGGGACAATTGGTCCATCGCACGACATCGCTCCACCACATCCACGACCCACCCAACGTCCCCCACCGATCCTCCAGGCCCGGTCCGGCCCCTGCGCCGCTCTGTGGACAACCGAGTGCTCGCCGGGGTCTGTGGCGGGCTCGCCACCAGGTTTCGGGTCGGTGGCCGGACGATGCGGATCCTGGCCGTCCTGTCCGTGGCGGTGGGCGGTATCGGTGTCCTCCTCTACATGGCGTTGTGGGTCTTCATGCCTGCCGCCGACGAGGACTCGTCGATCGGTGGCCGGGTGGTAGGTGACCGCCGGGAGCTGCAGATCGTGCTGGCCTTTTCGACGGCCGTGCTCGCCGTGCTACTCGTCCTCCAGGCCATGGGCCTCAACGGCCTGGGCATACCGGCGTGGTCCTTCCTGGCCGCGGCCGTCGGCTCCCTGGTCGTATGGCGGGGCGCCTCGCCGGCCGAGTCCGCCCGGCTGCGGGAGACGCTCAATGCCGCACCGGTGATCGGATCGACCCCGGGCACCGGCTGGCGGGTGTTTGCCGCCCGAGCTGTCATCAGCGCGGTCCTCATCATCGGCGGGATCTCGGAGCTGTCCAAGATCGGGAACTACTCGGGGGCGGCATTCAGGGTCCTGGTCGGCGCGGTTGCCTTCGTCGGCGGTTTCCTGGTCCTGTTCGCCCCGTGGTGGGTCCGGACCCTGCGCGAACTTTCGACCGAGCGACGCGAGCGGGTGCGGGCTGAGGAGCGGGCCGACATGGCGTCCCACGTGCACGATTCCGTACTGCAGACGCTCCTGCTGATCCAGAAGGCCGCCGGTGACCCGTCCGAGGTGACCCGCCTCGCCCGGCTCCAGGAGCGCGAGCTTCGCCACTGGCTGTTCAATCCGGCCATGCTCGGACGCCACGCGGACCAGCCCGAGACGTTCGCTGAGGCGATGGCCGGCGTCGAACGCGAGATCGAGGACTCCTACGGTGTCGGGCTCGATCTGATCCTGGTGGGTGACTGTCCGATGGACGACGCGACCTCCTCGCTGGTCAGTGCCTGCCGGGAGGCCAGCTTGAATGCCGCCAAATGGTCCGGCTGCACCGACCTGGCCGTCTTCGCCGAAGTCGAGCCGAATGTCGTGTCAGTATTCGTCCGCGACCTGGGCAAGGGCTTCAATCCTGACGAGGTGCCCGCCGATCGCCAGGGGATCGCCTCGTCGATGGTCGAGCGGATGGTGCGGGTCGGTGGCCGGGTGACGGTGTCGAGTGCGCCGGGCACGGGGTGCGAGGTTGAATTCGTCCTTCCTCGTTGCGCGGGCGACCGGTGACCGAAAGCGCCCGTCTCCGGGTGTTCGTGGTGGACGACCACGCCCTCATCCGGTCCGGCATCCGGGCCGAGCTCGGCGACGCGGTCGAGGTCGTGGGGGAGGCAGATGAGGTGGAGGCCGCGGTCGAGTTGATCGAGGAGCGCCGACCCGACGTGGTGCTGCTGGACGTCCACATGCCCGGGGGCGGGGGTCGGGCGGTGCTGGAGGCCGTGATTACCACCGCGCCAGAGGTCGCCTTCCTCGCCCTGTCGGTGTCTGATGCGGCCGAGGACGTCATCGATGTCATCCGGGCCGGCGCCCGGGGCTATGTCACCAAGAACATCTCGGGACCGGAATTGCTCGACGCCATCCGGCGCATCGCCGACGGTGACGCGGTCTTCTCCCCGCGGTTGGCCGGCTTCGTGCTGGACGCATTCGCCGACCCGACCGGACAGGGTGTGCCGGCTCCCTCGTTCGACCCCGAACTCGACCAGCTGACGCCCCGGGAGCGGGAGGTGCTGCGCCTCATTGCCCGTGGCTACGCCTACAAGGAGATCGCCCGCGAACTGGGCATCTCGACCAAGACGGTCGAGAGCCATGTGTCGGCGGTACTGCGCAAGCTGCAGCTGGCGAACCGGTACCAGCTCACCAATTGGGCCACTTAGCGCCGGATCCTGTGAGCCATCGGCCCCATTGTGGGGTGCGAGGGCCGGATACGGTGACGGCCGTGGTTGATCCGACGGCCGGAGACGGGTGACGGTGCGGTGAACCGGGTCCCGGCATTCGAGGTGACCGATCCGGCCGTCATCGCCGGGCTCATCCGTGCCCTCGCCTTCGCCCAGGTCGTCACCCACGGAGCGGAGGGCTTCGCGGCCTCCAGCGTGCCCCTCCTGCTCGACGAGCCAGAAGAAGGACCGTGGCGGCTGCGCGGCCATGTGTCCCGCTCGAACCCTCAGGCCAAGATCGGCGAGGGGTCCGTGCCGGCCGTAGCATTGTTCGTCGGACCCCACGCCTGTGTGTCGCCGTCGGCCTACCCCTCCAAGGCGGAGACCGGCAAGGTGGTCCCCACCTGGAACTACGTCGAGGTCCATGCTCATGGCACCTTGCAGTTGACCGACAACGTCGACCGGACACTTGCCGCCGTGACCGACCTTACCGATGCCCACGAGGCCGATCGGGCCGAGCCGTGGCGGGTAGCCGACGCTCCTGCCGGCTATGTCGGGGGGTTGGCACGGGGCATCGTCAGCTTCGAGCTGGTGGTCGACCGGGTCGAGGCCAAGGCCAAGTTGAGCCAGAACAAGTCGGAGTACGACCGGGTCGGAGTCATCGAGGATCTGGCCGGGGGAATCGGCGGCGCCCCCGAGATCGCTCGACTGATGGGGTTAGGCGCGTTCGACCGGCCCGAGCTGTAGCGGACGGGCAGGTCCGCCTGTGGCACGGTACTGACCACGGCAATGCCGCCACGAACGGCCTCTGTCCGACCGACTCGGCTTATGGTCGCGGCCACGAAGCCGGCCAGATTGTCGAGCCCGAGCAGTGGCGAGGTGTCATCGATCGGCAGAGGATGGCACCGTTGGCCTACGGACAGCTCACGAGAGTGCCCGCAGAGCTGTGGGCGTCAGCGGGGGACGAGTCGGAAGTGTGCGGCGCGTTCGGTCGCCACGTAAGACTCGCAGCGGTAGCCGCTCGGCCATTGCGACCTCTCGAACAGGCACTCGCCGTCACCGAGGAGCACCGGGACGACGGCCACGTGCATCTCGTCGACGAGACCGAGTTCGAGGAAGGCGCGGATGGTTCCGGCCCCGCCACCGATCCGGATGTCGGAGGCGCCGGCGGCCTCACGGGCCCGCTCGAGAGCGACCGGTGCGCCTTCGGTCACGAAGTGGAACGTGGTCCCGCCTGCCATGGGCAGCGACGGACGGGGATGATGGGTGAGCACGAACACGTCGTGGTGGAATGGGGGATCCCCGCCCCACCACCCGGTCCACGCCGGGGAACCCCATTCGCCCCGGATGGGACCGAACATGTTGCGGCCCATGATCGTGGCGCCGATCCCGTCGAATCCGGCGGCCACGAAGTCGTCGTCGGTCCCCACCTCGCCCCCGTCCTGGCCGATCATGGCCCGCCCGCTGCGGGTGGCGAAGATCCATTCGTGCAACTGTTCGCCGCCGATGCCGAGCGGATGGGCCTCGCTTTGGGACGGTCCGGCGATACAGCCGTCGAGGGACGTCGAGACAGCGTGGACCCGGAGCTTCGGCACAGCGTCACGATACCAAGAGCTCTGTAACGCCATCCGCTGTCCTTCGGAGATGAAGGAGGCGGCAACTCTGCGGCGGGTACGGGAAGCGTTCCTGCAGCGGGCCGCCGCGAAACAAGTACTGAGCGACGCGGTCGCGTCGGCCCGACAGGAGGAACAGAGTTGGGGATTCACCGGAGCCATGCTGGGGATGTCAGGTGAGGCCGACCGTCAGCGCTATGGGACGCCCGCGACCAAGCGCTGAGGCCCCAGTCCTCGGCTACTGGTGATGCAGCGCGTCGAGGAAGTGCTCACGGTTCCTGACGAACCACTCCCGTCGCCGGTCGTACCGCCGCTCGCCGCCGCTCTCGTTCCACATTCTGGTGAACGCCGGATCACCTGCGACGACCCTTCGCCTCACGAACCATCCGCCAGCTTCGATCTGGTCCTGGAGGCGGTCGACGAGGGGCGATCGGTCCGGTGGAAGCCCGTAGGCATCGGCCACGACGCGGAGGCGGGCGAACGGATCGACGGATCCCTTTCCCATGTGCACTGCATCCTGGGGCGCGTCCATCGGCACGCACATGCGCGCGAACGACGCGAGATCCCACCATGGCGATCCGGGCGCCGCGAAGTCGAAGTCGAGAAGGGCGACCGCCGTACCGTTCCTGAATACGACGTTCTCTAAGCAGACATCATTGTGGCAGATGACGTCGCCGGTGCCGCCGTCCGACATCTCGAGATTCCAGGAGCCCCCGTCGGGAGTTTCGAAGCCCTCGGTCGCATCGTGAAAGCGCCGTAGGAGCGCGGCGACGGACGCGAGGGACTCGTCAGTGAGGGACCAGCTGGGGAATGGCGGGTACGGCACGTCCCCGGGAATGAACGTCAGCCATTCCCGGGGACCATCGTCGATACCGAGCGGTTCCGGGACTCCGTCGAATCCCGAGGCCCGGAGATGCCGGAGCAGCGCATGGATGGTCTCCACGTGGGGTCCGGCCGGCCGGGAAACGGCGTCGCCTTGTCGCCATACGAGCCCGGCATTGCCGACCCCACCGTGCAACAACTCCCGCTCGGACACCCGTCCATCATGCACTGCGGCGCCCTGACGTCGCCCCGGCGCGGCGACTCAGCTTTCGAGGCTGAACCGGTACACGTTCGTCGTCCTCTGTTCGAACCCGAGCCTCACATAGAGGCGGTTGGCCGCCTCGCGATTGGGGCGCGACGTCAGGTCGACCGTCTTGGCTCCGGCGGACCCGGCCCGATCGAGAGCCGCCGCCACCAGCGCCTCGCCAGCGCCGGCTCCACGGGCCGATCCGTCGACCACCACGTCCTCGATCCAAGCCCGGACCCCGGTGGGGATCCGGAACACGGCCAGAGTGAGGGAGCCGACGATGCCCCCGTCGGCATCCCGGGCGACAAACAGGATGCTGGCCACCGAGCTCACGATGGCGGCGAGCTCGTCACGGCTGGTGGGGGCCGACGATGACGACAGCTGGGGAATCAGGCGGACGAAGGCATCGACCAGTTCGTCGGTGACCTCGACGGCCTCGGCAACGGTGACAGCGGGGGCGTGGGCGGCGGGGTCGGTCACGGGTGGCGAGTGTAGCCAGGGTGCCGGCCGCGTCCAGGGAACCGGAGAATCGCAGGTCCCGGGCTCAGACCTTGTCGGGGTCGCCCCGCCAGACAGGTGAACGCACCGAGTCGTAGAGGACCTCGATGGGGTCGCCCCGCAGCGCCGAGAACACGTGGTCACCCCACCGCTCGGCCCCGGCCAGGGGGAACGGGAGGGCGTCGAGGGGAAACCACCCGACGTCGGCGCACTCGAGCGGGTGGGCCTTGAGCGTGCCGCCGATCGGGCGGCACTGGAAGACCAGCGAGTACAGCGGGATGCGGCTCATGCCCACCCGCAGGCCGTCGAGCACGGCGATGAGACGGACCACTTCGACCTCGATGCCTGTCTCCTCGAGGACTTCCTTGACCACGACCTCGGCGGCCGAATAGCCGACGTCGGCCCAGCCGGTCGGGTAGAGCCAGATGCCGGAGTCGGCCCGCTGCACCAGCAGGATCTCCCCCTGGTCGTTGCCCACCGCGGCGCCCACGGCCACTTTCGGGGTCACATAGCCGGGGACGCCTTTGCCCACCGAGGCTAGCCAGTCGTGGACGAACCCGTCCACATCCTCGGCACCGCCGTTGCCTTCGATGGCCGCATGGATGTCGGCGGCCACGTGCAGAACCTCTTCGAAGCGCTCCTGCTCGTAGAGCGACTCGGTGAAGGCCAACCCGGTCCGGGCGATGCCAGACAGGGCCTCGCTCCACCGCAGGAGCTGCTTGACGGTGGGGACGGCCTCGACGGTCGGATCGGTGGAGGAAGTGGGGTCCACGTGACCGACGCTACCCCACCGACCCCGAATACCGTCCGACTTCGGGCACAATGGAGCGTGGCCGTTCTCGAAGATTGCCGTCATTACATCATGCAGACCACGGCACGCGAGGAGAAGCTCGAGAAGTGCCGGGTGGGCGCCAACGAGCATCTTCCGTTCGCGTGCCCCGAGGGCTGCCTCTTCTACGAGCCCCGGAAGGTGTCCGGGGCGGGCTGGACCGTCCGGAACCCCGACGACCCAACCGGCTGAGCCTCACGGCTGAACCTCAGGGCTGAACCTCAGGTCTTCGTGGCCACCAGGGTGAACGAGAGTGGAATCCGCAGTTGGCCCTCGGGGATCACGAACCCCTCCTCGGCCACCTCCACCAGCCACGGGAACCGCTTCGAGCTGGTCCAGTCGTGCTCGTCGAGCCGGTCGATGCGCAGGCCGCGGCCGATGAGGGACCCGACGATCTCGCCCAGGCCGTGGTTCCACCCGAAGGTGGTGTCGCCCGGCAGGGCTTCGGTGGCCGTCTGGTCGGCGTAACTGCCGGCCCGGTTGTCGGCGTAGGGGGCCACGTCCTCGAAGTACGTGTAGACGAGGGTCAGGTCGTCGTCGGCCAACGCCATGCTGAGCGGGTGGGTCTCGTGGAGGAACAGCCGGCCGCCCGGTCGGAGGAGCCCGGCCACCTGCTCCGCCCACTCGTCGACGTTCGGCAGCCAGCACAGGGCACCCAGGCTGACGTAGACCACGTCGAAACTCCGTCCACCGAGTGCGGAGGTCGCCTCGGCCAGCGGGGCGCACACGAAGTCTGCCCGGTCGGCCAGACCCGCCCGCTCGGCCAGGCCGCGGGCGGCAGCAATGGCGGCCTCGGAGAAGTCGAGGCCGGTCACGGTGGCGCCGACCCGGGCCCAGGCCAGGGTGTCCTTGCCGAAGTGACACTGGAGGTGGACCAGGTCGAGGCCGGCCACGTCGCCCAGCACTTCGACCTCACGGGGCCGGGGACCCCGCCCGTCGGCCAGCCAGCCGTCGACATCGTAGAAGTCGGAGGCCAGGTGGACGGGGACCGCCGCCTGCCACCACCGGCGATTGGCCTCCTGGGCCACATGGACGGGGACTACCTCGGCCACAGGGACCGACTCGGCCGGCGCCCCGTAGTCCTCCACGGGTTCAGCTCTCGACGATGTCGCCGAGCAGGTCGACGCGGACGCCCTGGCTGCGGAACCATTCGAGGGCCCCGTCGACCACGCCGGCGTCGCCGTCGAGCTCGCAGACGATCCAGCCGCCCTGCTCACCCACGTCAGCCTTGCGGATGTTCGGCACCACCGCGAACTCCTCGGTCATGCGGGCGATGAGCGGCTCGCGGACCAGCTCCTCGGGAAACGTGAGCCTCACCCGGACTCCGATCATGGTGCCTCCTCGTCGGTGTAGGTCCCGCCATCGTCGATGGTGTCCGGGACGAGCGACCGGTTCAGGTTCCCCGAACGGAACCCGTCGAGATCAAGGGTGACGTAGTCATAGCCGGCGGAGTGCACCGCGGCGCTGACCGCCTCCCGCTTAGCGACGACCTCGGCCAGGTCCGCGGCGGGTACCTCGATGCGGGCCGTGTTGCCGTAGTGGCGGACGCGGAGTTGTCGGAAGCCGAGGGAGCGGAGGCCGGACTCGGCCCGGGCCACCGAGTCGAGGGTGGTGAAGGTCACCCGCGTACCGTAGGGCACGCGGGAGGCCAGGCACGCGGCGGCCGGCTTGTCCCAGGTCCGCAGGCCGAGCCGGCGGGACCAGGACCGCACGTCGGCCTTGGTGAACCCGGCGGTCACCAACGGGAACAACGCGCCGCGCTCGGAAGCGGCGGCCTGGCCTGGCCGGTGATCGGACAGGTCGTCGAGGTTGACGCCGAGGACCACGGTGGCGCCCGGTCCGGCAGCCGTGGTGACCGGCCCGAGGGCAGCCATGAGCGAGGCTTTGCAGTGGTAGCAGCGGCTCCCGTCGTTGGCTGCGTAGGCCGGGTCGGCCAGCTCGTCGGTGGTCACCTCGAGGTGGCGGAGACCCCATTCGGCGGCCAGGGCCCGGCAGTCGTCGCGCTCCTCGGGTGCGAGGGAGGGGGAGACTGCAGTCACGCACAGGACACGGTCGGCCCCGAGGGTGTCGGTGGCCACCTTGGCGACAAAGGCCGAGTCGGCGCCGCCGCTGAAGGCCACCACGACGTCGCCCAGCGAGCGGAGTGCGTCGCGGAGAACGTCGAGGCCGGCCGGCCCGGGAGCGACGGCTTCGACAGGCGAGACCCCACGATCAGGAGAGGAGTCGCCCACGGCCGCCACATCCACCGGGCCCACCGCGGTCGTCACGCCCCGGGGGCGATCTGGGCCAGCACGTCCTCGACGGGTGCCACCATGCCGGTCAGGAATGGGCCGAACTCGGCGAATCGGGCAGATCCCTCGTCGAAGCGCATGGTGTACACGCACTCCTTCAGGTCGTCGGGATGGACGCCGAACAGGGTGACGCCCCACTCCCAGTCGTCGATGCCGGTGGAGCCGGTGATGACCTGGACGATCCGGCCGGCGAACTTCCGCCCGGCCGCCCCGTGGCCGTACATCAGCTCCTTGCGCTCCTCGAAGGGGAGCGCAAACCAGTTGGCGCCCTCGACGTCGCTCCGGCGCTTCGACATCGGGTAGAAGCAGAAGGCGGTCATCCCCTCGGGGGGGAGCTGCGGGTAGAGGCGCTTCTGCTTCATTTCGTCGGGCACCCCGGCCGCGTACTCGGACACCTCGGTCAGCGACACGTAGGAGTGGACCACGACCAGTCCGGCGGCCTGCAGGTCGGCCTGGAGCCGGCGCAGGCGCCACAGGTCGGGACCAAGCGCCATCACACACAGATCGGCCTTGTGGCCCAGGATGGCAACCGTCACCACCTGGACGCCGTCGGCCTGGGCGTCCTTGGTTGCCTGCACCACCGCCTCGGTATCACAGCGGGCGCTGGTGGCGGAGGCCGGAGCCTCGGGGAGTTTGCAGAAGAGGTGGAGCACACCCCAGCCGACAGAGGGAGCGAGGGGATCGGTCACGCCCGCCAGTCTAGAGAAACAAACGGAGGGCGCCCCCGTAGGGACGCCCTCCGTCGCATACTGCTGGTCGTTGGACCGACTTAGAAGTCGTCCATGCCCCCGGGCATCGCCGAGCCGCCCTCTTCGGGCTTGTCGACGATGACGGCCTCAGTGGTGAGGAACAGGGCGGCGATGGAGGCCGCGTTCTGCAGGGCCGAGCGGGTGACCTTGACGGCGTCGATGACACCTTCCTTGAACAGGTCCACGTACTCGCCGGTGGCGGCGTTGAGGCCCTCGGTGGGCTTCTTCAGGTTGCGCACCTTGTCGACGATGACGCCACCTTCGAGGCCGGCATTGACGGCGATCTGCTTCAGCGGCTCCTCGACGGCCCGGGCCACGATGCGGGCACCGGTGGCCTCGTCACCCTCGAGCTTGTCGGCGGCGTCGAGCACGGCGGCCTGCGAGCGCAGCAGGGCGACCCCACCTCCGGGAACCACACCCTCTTCGATGGCGGCCTTGGTGGTGGAGACGGCGTCTTCGATGCGGTGCTTCTTCTCCTTGAGCTCCACCTCGGTGGCGGCGCCGACCTTGATGACGGCCACGCCACCGGACAGCTTGGCCAGTCGCTCCTGGAGCTTCTCGCGGTCGTAGTCCGAGTCGGTGTTCTCGATCTCGGCCTTGATCTGGGCGATGCGACCCTTCACGTCGTCGTGGGATCCGCCGCCCTCGACGATGGTGGTCTCGTCCTTGGTCACCACGATCTTGCGGGCGGTGCCGAGCATCTCGACGCCGACGCTCTCCAGCTTGAGGCCGATCTCCTCGGTGACGACCTGGCCGCCGGTGAGGATGGCGATGTCCTGGAGCATGGCCTTGCGACGCTCACCGAAGCCGGGGGCCTTGACGGCCACGCTGCGGAATGTGCCGCGGATCTTGTTGACCACCAGGGTGGCCAGGGCCTCGCCCTCGAGGTCCTCGGCGATGATGACCAGCGGCTTGCCGCCCTGCATGACCTTCTCCAGAATCGGCAGCAGGTCGCGGACGGCGGTGATCTTCGAGCCCACGAGGAGCACGCTGGCGTCCTCGAGGACGGCCTCCATGCGCTCGGGGTCGGTTACGAAGTAGGGGGAGATGTAGCCCTTGTCGAAGCGCATGCCCTCGACGAGGTCCATGTCCATGCCGAAGGTCTGGGACTCCTCGACTGTGATGACCCCGTCCTTGCCCACCTTGTCGATGGCCTCGGAGATCATCTCGCCGATCTCGGTGTCGGCGGCCGAGATGGAGGCCACCTGGGCGATCTGGCCCTTGGAGTCGGTCTCCCGGGCGATGCCGCGCAGCGAGGTGACAGCGGCCTCGACGCCGGCTTCGATGCCCTTCTTCAGCGACATCGGGTTGGCGCCGGCGGCCACGTTGCGCAGGCCCTCGTGGACCATGGCCCAGGCCAGGACCGTGGCGGTGGTGGTGCCGTCACCGGCGACGTCGTCGGTCTTCTTGGCGACCTCCTTGACCAGTTCGGCGCCGATCCGCTCGAACGGGTCCTCCAGGTCGATGTCCTTGGCGATGGACACACCGTCGTTGGTGATGGT
>DATBZS010000074.1:0-38234 GCA_036513075.1 Acidimicrobiales bacterium | reverse complement strand
CGCTTGATCTCGGAGATCAGGGCCATTCCCCGCGCCGCACGGCCGGCCCGCAGTGCGGCCACGAAGTCCCGCGGTGCCGTCGACCCCGCGCCGGCCCGCCGGGTGGCGAGGTGGTCGGTCGCCGCCTCGACCGTCTCGGCGATGCCGCGCTCGTCGGCCGCCGAGGCGGCGCGGTGGGCGACGAGAATGGAGTCGAGGTAGGCCGGCATGCCCGGCCAGCCTACCGGTGACCTGCCCGGAGTCGGTGGTACGCGCGCTGGCCCGTCCTCGGGTCCTTCACACTTCCCTAACGATGGCGCCGACCGGGACTGGTGCGGTGGCAGGCTGGTCCGATGGCGAGCGGCGAAGGATGTGTGGTGGTGATCGAGGACGACCACCACATCGGCGACCTGGTGGCCATGTACCTGCGCCGGGACGGCTTCCGTGTGGTCCAGGCCGACGACGCCGAACGGGGTCTGGCGGCCATCGGACACGAGTCGCCCCGCCTGGTCGTGGTCGACATCGGACTGCCCGGCGAACTCGACGGCCTCGACGTGTGCAAGCAGTTGGCTGCCGCCGCAACGCCCGTCCCGGTGCTGATCCTCAGCGCCCGCGACGACGAGGTCGACCGTGTCCTGGGCCTGGAGCTCGGGGCCGACGACTACATGACCAAGCCGTTCAGTGCCCGCGAGCTGGTGGCCCGGGTGCACGCCATCCTTCGGCGCACCTCGACGGCCGCCGGCGGCCAGGGCCCCACGGTGGTCGAGTTCGGCGACGTGGCCGTCGAAACCGGGCGCCGCGAAACTCGCCGGGACGGAGTGGTGGTCCCGCTGGCCACCCGCGAGTTCGACCTGCTGGCGTTCCTGATGGACAACCAGGGCCTGGCACTCTCCCGTCAGCAGCTCCTCGACGGTGTCTGGGGCCCGGACTGGTTCGGTGACGCCCGGACCGTCGACGTCCACGTCCGCCAACTGCGCAAGAAGCTCGGTACCGACCTGCCGCTCGCCACCGTGTGGGGCGTCGGCTACCGCCTCGGATGAGGCGGCGCCTCACCATCGCCGTCATTGCGCTGGTCGTCGTGACCGTGGCCGTCACCAGCCTCGGCAGCTACGTGCTCATCCGCAGGGTCACCGTGTCGACGTCCCAACAGGAACTGGCCGGCGATGCCAGGGCCATCTCGACGACGTTCTCGGACCGGGCCCGCCTGACCAAGGCCTCGTTCCGCAGGGAACTGGCCATCGTGACCAGCGCCGGTCACTTCGGCTCCGTGCAGTTCGTCCTGCTCGGCCCGGATGGCACCGTCACTCCGCCCCTCGCCTCCGGACTGGCCACGGCCCTGATCGACCCCGCAGCGCTCCTGGCCGGCCACCAGGTGACGGGGCACACCGAGTCGCTGGTGGCCTTCTCGGCCGTGCCCACGCCGCTGAATGCGAAGATCAACGGCACCCCGGTGCTGGTGGTGACCCGCCAGATCCACAGCCCGATCAATGGTGTCCGCTACTTCGGCCTCATCGGCCTGGGGGCCGCACTGGCCGCCGCCCTGGTGGCCGCGGCGCTCGCCCGACGGTTCAGCCGGCCGCTGGTGGCCGCCGTCGACGCCACCCGGCAGATCGCCGCGGGCGACTTCGACGCCACCGTCGCGGTGGGACCCCACGAAATCCCCGAGTTCGCCCAGCTGGCCGACTCGATCAATGCCATGGCCGGGACCCTGGCCCGCGCTCGCGACCAGGAGCGGCAGTTCCTGCTGTCGGTCTCCCACGAACTGCGGACACCGCTCACATCGATCCGCGGCTACGCCGACGCGGTGCTCGACGGGGCGACCGACGACCCCCATGCGGCGGCCGCGGTCATCAGCGCCGAGGCCCGACGACTGGAGCGGCTGGTCCAGGATCTGCTCGATCTGGCCCGCCTCGACGCCGACCGGTTCGCCTTCGAGCTGCGCACCGTCGACGCCGCCCTGGTCGTGCGCCAGGTGGTCGTCGGGTTCCAGCCCCGGGCGGCCGATCTGGGTATCGGCCTCGTCGTGGCACCGGGCTCCGACGTGACCCGCCCGGTGACGGCCGACAGCGACCGCCTCGGTCAGATCCTGGCCAACCTGGTGGAGAATGCCGCCTCGTTCGCCACCCGCCAGGTGGTGGTCGGCCTTGACGGTGGTCCGGACGGCGTCGTCCTGTGGGTCGACGACGACGGGCCGGGCATTCCGCCCGATCAGCTGACCCGGGTATTCGACCGCCACTACACGACGGACCGGACGCCAGGGCGCCGGAAGGGTTCGGGGCTCGGACTCGCCATCGTGGCGGAACTGGCAGCCGCCATGGGGGCTGAGGTGCATGCAGAGTCCCCCATCGGCCCCGACCAGGACCCGGGCACGCGGATGATCGTCAACCTCCGTCATCCGCCCGGGCCGGATGCCCGCCTGACATCGTTCGTCTCGCCCGATTCCTGAGAGCGATCCCTTCACGCTGACCTGGCAGATATCTCACCCTCAGGTTGAGATCTAGACAACCCTGAAGGTCAGATCGAGGTTGAGGGTTTGGGAATGGCACCCCGGGGTCGGAACCGTTCACGGTGGCCAAGTGGTGGCCTCAGAGGGCCACGCCCTTCCAGTAGGTGCCGTCCAGCATGGCGGCGAGGGTGTCCCGGTGGATGATGAGGTCGTCGACCTCGGCCGGGGCCTCGGCCTCGCCGAAGTGGATCGACCGCTCGGTCACCCGCCGCATGATCACGCCGTGCCGGATGGCCGCGTAGGCGATGTGCCACTGCAGATCCCCCGGGTCGTGACCGGAGGCCGCCGCGTACGAGGTCCGGACGTCGGCGGGACGGAACATATCGGGCAGTCCGGGGGCGCCGAGCTGCACAGCCAGGTCCTGGAAGAACAGGTGGAGATAGCACATCCACCCGAGGTCGACCTCAGGTGGTGCCACCGCCGCCATCTCCCAGTCGAGAACGGCGACCACCTTGTTGTCCCGGAACATCATGTTGCCGATCCGGCCGTCACCCCACGACACGGCGTCGCCGCTGGCGTCGCTCGGGAGGTTGTCGGTCAGCCAGGCGAAGCAGTCGTCGAGCAACACTGACCGGTTGTCCCCCACCACCCACTCGAGGTAGTCCTTCCAGTGGTTGAGGCTGCGTTCGAGGGCCGTGTCGCCGGGTTGGTCGAGTTCGAGGAATCCGAGGTCGTGGTCGGCCGGGGTGATCGAGTGGATCCCGGCCATCGCCTCGATGGCCGACTCCTGGATGGTCCGGCGGGCCTCCTCGGTGCCGTCGAAGACCCAGTTGTCGCCGAAGGTGTACGGCAGGACGTCTGGTGGGACGATGCCGTCGATCCGGTCCATGACGAAGAAGGCGCCGCCCAGCACGCCGGGGTCCGGCTCGTACCAGTGGGTCTCGGGAATGGGCACGTCGGTGGAGGCGGACACCAGGCGCATGACCCGGTACTGCATGTCGAGGTCGTAGGTGGTGAACACCGGGTAGTCGGTGGCCGGGGGCTCCACCCGGGCCACCAGTCGTCGGGTCACCTCGGTGCCGCCCTCGGTCCATGCCGCGTCCACCAGCAAGGTCTCCGACGACATGCCGTTGCTCTCGGGACTGGTCAAGTCGACGACCCGGGCGTTGCTGCCCCCCGGCAAGGTTGCACGCAGCCACTGTTCGAACTTGTCGCGCATCTCGCCGGGGTCCCGGGTCGAGGTGGTGATCCGCTCGGCGTCCATCTCCACGGTGCCGTCGGGCCGGCCACCGGTCGGTGCATCTGTCGTCATGTCGTCTCCCCCACGCTGGTCGGCGTCCTGCCGGTGATTCACCGGGTGCAGCCAGCCTGCGGGGCAACGTAGCGCGTCCCGGACACCCCGTCCGGACGTCAGCCCGAATGTGAGGGAGCGACCAGGGGGAGGGAGCGGACGTCGGCGGTTGCCTCGCCGCCGTCCCACACCACGGCCACCTGATCTTCCGCTCCGACCCGGCGGTGCAGGGTGGCCAGTGCCACCGCGGCCCCCTGGTGGGCCGACCACGCCACCGAGCTCAGGGACCCGACCTCGTGTTCGCCGTCGATGGTCCGTACCTCGGCCCCGACCGGCGGCCGGGCCGACCCGGAGACGACCAGGCCCCACAGGCGACGGGCCACCTTCGAGCCCCGGGCGTCGAGACGGGCCACCAGCTCCTGCCCGGTGAAGCACCCCTTGGTGAAGGAGACGGTGCGCTCCACGAGGCCCACCTCGGCCGCGATGGTCGACTCGGTCACCTCACGGCCCCCGACCGGCACCCCGGCTTCGATCCGGGCCGCCTCCCACCGTTCCTCGTCGCACCAGACAACTCCCTCGGGCAACCAGGTGGCGAGCTCGGGATCCCCCTCCGGCTTCGGTCCGAGCAGGTCGACGCCGCTCCACGACGGCCATTCCACACTCAGTGTCAACGTCGGCCCCGCGGGGATGTCGAGGGTCGACGCCCCTAGTCCGCGCACCGACAGGCAGGCCCAGTCGAGGGCCTCGACGGCCACGTTGGTCCGAAGTCGGAACCGCTCGAGTCGGGCCTGGGCCACCGGGCCGCCACCGGAATCGGTGTCGAGCGCGAACGAGTCGTCACCGGTCCGGGTGATCCTGACGACGGCGTCGACCTTGCCCTGCGGGCTCAGCAGCAGTGCCTCGGTGCTGTCGCCGACGGCCAGTCCGTCCAGGTCCTGGCTGCACTGTCCCTGGAGATAGGTCAGTGCGTCCGGGCCGTTGACCGACAGCACGTCACGAGCCACCACCCGGGCGAAGGCACCCGATTCGAGCGCGTCAGCCCCTACCAGGTCGTCGCTCACGTGGCCGCCTTCTGACCGGCCATCCGGGCCATGGCCACCGCCGACAGCATGGCTGCGGCCTTGTGGGCACACTCGGCGTTCTCGGACGCGGGGTCGGAGTCGGCCACGATGCCGGCCCCGGCCTGGACCGAGGCCCGGCCGTCGGGGGCGACGGTCATGGTACGGATGGCGATGGCGGTGTCGAGGTTGCCGCTGAAGTCGAGGTAGCCGACCACCCCGCCGTAGACACCACGCTTGGTCGGCTCGAGGTCGTCGATGATCTCCATGGCCCGTACCTTGGGCGCCCCCGACAGGGTGCCGGCGGGCAGGGTGGCCCGCAGCACGTCGATCGGCCCCTTGCCCGCGGCGAGGCTGCCCGAGACCTGCGACGTCAGGTGCATGATGTGGCTGTACCTCTCGACGACCATGACCTCGTCGACCACCTCAGTGCCGAAACTGACCACCCGGCCGACGTCGTTGCGGGCCAGGTCGATGAGCATCACGTGCTCGGCCACCTCCTTCGGGTCCTCGACCAGCTCGGCCTCGAACCGGAGATCCTCTTCGGGGGTGGTACCCCGGGGACGCGAGCCGGCGATGGGCCGGGAGATGACGGTGCCGTCCCGCAGCCGCACCATGGGCTCGGGGGAGGCGCCGACCACGGTGACCTCGGGGAAGCGCAGGAAGTAGAGGTACGGGCTCGGGTTGACCAGGCGTAGCACCCGGTAGACGTCGAACGGGTCGACGCCGAGGTCGTCGAGGTCGAACCGTTGGGACAGCACGACCTGGAAGACGTCGCCGGCCACGACATGCTCCTTGGCTGCCCGGACGGCGTCCATGTACAGCTCGTCGGTCATGGTCCGGATGACGTCGCCGGGCGGCGCCTGGCGGGGCGGCAGCAGTCGCGGGGCCTCGACCGTCGGCCGGACGCAGTCGGCGGCCAGCACGTCGAGCCGGGCTTGGGCGTCGGCATGGGCCGCGTCGAGCTCGTCGTCGCCCCAGGTGGGGTCGACGACGACGTTGTCGATGAGCACGACCCGCTGGCGCCAATGGTCGAAGGCGGCCAGTTGGCCGATCACGGCCAGGACCGCATCGGGCTGGCCCAGGTCGTCAGGCGGCACGTCGGGCAGTTGCTCCACCTCGCGCACCACGTCATAGCCGAGGTAGCCGACGAGGCCGGCATGCAGCGGCGGCAGGTCGGGGAGGTCGGGCGAATCGACGGCGTCGAGAATGGCCTCGAGGGCAGCCAGCACACCGTGGTGGCCGGTCACGCCCCCACCGGTCAGGCTGTCGAGGTCGAGGGCTCCCCGGGTCCTGACCTCATGTCCCTGGGCGACCAGGGTGGCCAGCGGGTTGCGCCCGACGAAGGAGTAGCGGCCCCACCGCTCGCCGCCCTCCACCGATTCGAGGAGGAAGCCGCTGGTGTCACCGGTCCCGACGATCTGAAGGAAGGCGGCCACCGGAGTGACGGTGTCGGCCACCAGCTCGCGCCACACGGGGACGATCCGGTGAGCGCGGGCCAGTGTGCGGAAGCCCACGGCCCCGGGGCCGTCGGGGTCGGTCACGAGTCGGCCGACTCCCTGGCCGGGTCGTCACCGAAGGCGCGGAAGAAGCAGGTGCGGCTCCCCGTGTGGCAGGCGCCGGCACCCTCCTGGTCGACGGTCACCAACAGCGCGTCGCCATCGCAGTCGTAGGCGACGCGCTTCACGTACTGACGGTCGCCCGAGGTCTCTCCTTTGCACCAGTACTCCCGGCGACTCCGGCTCCAGAACCAGGTGCGTCCGGTCTCCAGCGTCTTGGCCAAGGACGCGGCGTTCATCCAGGCGAACATCAGCACGGCACCATCCGATGCGTCCTGCACGATGGCGCCGACCAGACCGTCGGCGTTGTAGCTGATTGCCTCGAGCTCTGCAGCAGTGTGGGGGACGGGCGTGGCGACGAAAGCGGGTGGAT
Source organism: Acidimicrobiales bacterium (assembly GCA_036513075.1). Classification (GTDB taxonomy): domain Bacteria; phylum Actinomycetota; class Acidimicrobiia; order Acidimicrobiales; family RAAP-2; genus Bog-756. The sequence continues at coordinate 31,528 of DATBZS010000074.1, read as the reverse complement.
TAGTGGAGGTGGTCACAGGGGCTCCCGGTGCAGAGGGTCGTTCGGTTGCGGGTCGTTCGGTTGCGGTTCGTGGGCTGCGTTCGTCGGGTCGGTTCGCCATGGGGCGGCGGTCAGAGATAGAGGCCTGTGCCGCCATCGAACCGGGTGGCGGCCACGGCGTGGACATCGCGCTCACGGAGGATCACGTACTCCTCGCCCTGCACCTCGACCTCGAAGCGGTCCTCGGGATTGAAGAGAACGTTGTCCCCGACCTTGACAGAACGCACGTGGGGTCCGACGGCCACCGTTTTCGCCCAGGTCAGGCGGCGGGATACCTGGGCCGTCGCCGGGATGAGGATGCCGGCCCGGGACCGTCGCTCGCCCTCGGACTGCCCGACCTGGACGAGGACGCGGTCGGCCAGCACGTTGATGGCCAGCGGAGCATCGTCGCCGTCCGCCCCGGTCGCCGGGGCCTCCGAGGTAGTGGTCGCCACGTCCGCAGGCTACCGCAGCCCCGACGCGGCCCGGACGGAGTGAATCCCTGCTCAGGCCGGGCGAACAGGCACACCGGCGGCGGCCAGGTGGGCCTTGGCCTCAGCCACCGTGAATTCGCCGAGGTGGAAGATGGAAGCGGCCAGTACGGCGTCGGCCGCGCCGTCGACCGCCCCTTCGACCAGGTGGTCCAACTCCCCCACTCCTCCCGACGCGATCAGGGGGACCGGGCAGATGTCGGCGATGCGCCGGGTCAGCTCGAGGTCGAACCCGTCGCGAGTGCCGTCGCGGTCCATCGAGGTGACGAGCAGCTCGCCGGCGCCGAGTTCGCTGCACCGCTCCGCCCAGGCCAGGGCGTCGGTGCCGGTCCCGGTCCGGCCGCCGTGGGTGAAGACCTCCCAGGCCAACGCCTCGGTGTCCGTACGGCGGCGGGCGTCGATGGCCACCACGACGCACTGGGCGCCGAATTCGTGGGCCAACTCGGCGATGAGCCCGGCTCGGGCGACAGCGGCCGAGTTGACCCCTACCTTGTCAGCGCCGGCCCGCAAGAGGCGCCTGGCGTCGTCCACCGCCCGCACCCCGCCTCCCACCGTGAACGGAATGAAGACCTGCTCGGCCGTACGGGCCACCACGTCGACCATGGTCCGCCGGTTGTCCGAGGAGGCGGTGATGTCGAGGAAGACCAGTTCGTCAGCGCCCTGTGTGTCGTAGCGGGACGCCAGCTCGACCGGGTCGCCGGCGTCGAACAGGTCGGTGAACCGCACCCCCTTGACCACCCGGCCGTCGTCGACGTCCAGGCAGGGAATTACACGGACCGTGCGCACGCCGCCACCCCTTCCTCCACGGTGAACCGCCCGTCGACCAGAGCCTTGCCGGTGATGGCACCGAGCAGCCGCCGGGGTGGCCCGTCGGCGACCACCACCTCGAGGGCGCCCAATGATTCGATGTCCGCGACCGATGCCACTCCGCCCGAGGCGATGACCGGCAGCTCGGTTGAGCCCAACACGGCACGGAGCCCGTCGAGGTCGGGTCCGCCCAGCATGCCGTCGCGCTCGATCGAGGTGACGATGACCGCGGCCAGCCCGGCGCCTGCCACTTCGTCCAACAGCTCGCCGACGGTCCGCCCCGAGCCCTCCTCCCAGCCGCACACCGCCACCTCTGCCCGCCCGTCGGGGGTGCGTCGGTAGTCGATGCCGAGGGCCACCCGGCCGGGAAAGGCGGATGCGGCCCGGCGCACGAACCCGGGGTCGTCGAGGGCGGCCGTGCCGAGGATCACCCGGGACAGGCCACCGTCCAGGAGCTCGGCGACGTCGGCCTCGCTGCGGACGCCACCGCCGGTCTCGACCGGTACGTCGACTGCCGCGGCGATGGCCAGCACCGTGGCCCGATTGACCGGTCGGCCGGACCGGGCCGCATCGAGATCGACCACGTGCAACCACGGCGCGCCGGCCGCCGCGAACCGTCCAGCCAGGGCGACCGGATCGCCGTAGTCACTCTGGCGGTCGAAATCACCCTGGGTGAGGCGGACCGCCCCGCCGTCGCGGATGTCGATGGCCGGGTAGAGCTCCATCAACCGCCGCCGTCGACGGCGGCCACGAAGTTGGCCAGGATCCCGAGGCCCACCGCTCCCGACTTTTCGGGGTGGAACTGGGTGCCCCACACGCGTCCTCGCTCGGCCGTGGCCACGACCGGCCCGCCGTAGTCGCACGTCGACGTGGTATCCGCCGTGCGTTCGGGGGCATACGAGTGGACGAAGTAGACCCAGGCCGGGTCGGGCACACCGACCAAGAGCGCCGAGGTGCCGATGTCGAGCGTGTTCCACTGCATTTGGGGGTGCTTTACCCCCTCGGGCAGTCGACGCACCGTACCGGGCAGGACACCGAGCCCCCGAGCAGCGGGGTCTTCCTCGGAACCCTCGTAGAGCAACTGGAACCCGACGCAGATACCGAGGAAGGGGATACCCCGGGCCACGGCGTCATTGGCCACGGCGGCGAGCCCGGTGGCCTCCAGCGCTTCGGCGCACCGCCCGAAGGCACCGACCCCGGGCAGCACGATGCCCGCGGCGTCCGACGCGGCATCGGGGTCGTCCACCAGCCGGGCGTCGGCGCCGACCCGCTGCAGGGCTTTTTCGGCCGAACGCAGGTTGCCGATGCCGTAGTCGAGGACGGCTATCACGGGGTGGGGCGGCGCGTCACAGCGTGCCCTTGGTGGACGGCACTCCCCCGCCGTCGATGCGTACCGCGTCCTTCAACGACCGGGCCACCGCCTTGAACGAGGCCTCGAGGATGTGGTGGGTGTTCTTACCCGTCACCAGGCGGATGTGCAGGGTGAGCGCGGCGGCCGTAGCGAAGGAGCGCCAGAACTCCTCGGCCAGCTGGGGATCGAAGGGCGGCGACCCGAGGCCGGCGGTGTCCGGCGGGAACTCGATCGTGTAGGCCAGGTACGGCCGGCCGGACAGGTCGAGGGCCACGTCGACGAGGGCCTCGTCCAAGGGGAGCGAGATCGAGGCGAAGCGCCGCACGCCGGCCTTGTCGCCGAGCGCTTCGGCCACCACCTCGCCCAGGGCGATCCCGACGTCTTCGACGGTGTGGTGGGCGTCGACGTCGAGATCCCCCACCGCGGCCACCGTCACGTCGATCCCGCTGTGCTTGCCCAGCTGGCTCAACATGTGATCAAAGAAGGGCAGGCCGGTGGCGATGTCGGTGGCGCCGTTGCCGTCGAGGTCGACCTCGACCTCGATCGAGGTCTCCTTGGTGGCGCGTGACACCCTCGCCGCCCGTCGGTGAGGACGTCCTCCACCGAGGAGGGCGTCGTCGGGGCTGGGTGCAGATGCGGTAGTGCTCATCGCAGGCTTTCGGTCAGGGCGGCCAGGAACCGGTCGTTCTCCTCGGGAAGCCCCACCGTCACCCGCAGGCACCCGGTGAGGCCCGGCCACGTTGAACAGTCTCGCACGAGCACCGATGCAGCCACGAGATCGGACCACACGTCGGTTGCCGACTTGGCCAGCGGGCGGAATAGCAGGAAGTTGGCGTCCGAAGGCCACGTCTCGACGGGCAGGCCGGCGAAGGCCGCGGCGATCCGGCCCCGCTCCTCGGCGATGGCGGCCACCCGTCGTTCCATATCGTCGACATAGGTCAGCGCCAGTCGACCGGCGGCCTGCTTGGCGGTGTCGAGGTGGTAGGGCAGGGCGACGAGTTCGCACGCGGCCACCACCTCGGGGTCAGCCACGAGGTAACCGAGACGAGCGCCGGCCATCGACCATGTCTTGGAGAAGGTCCGGACCACCACGACGTGGCGCGCCCCGACCGGGTCGCGACGCCGCAGTTCGAGGGCCGACGACGGGGCGAACTGCCCGTAGGCCTCGTCGACCACCAGTAGCCCGGGCACCAGGGCGGACACCGCGGCGATGTCGTCGAGGGAGTCGGCTCTCCCCGTCGGGTTGTTGGGCGAACACAGAAATGTGATGACGGGATCGGACCCGGCGACCGCGTCGGCCACCGCGTCGAGGTCGAGGGCGAAGTCGTCGCGGCGGGCACCGGCCACCACCGTGGTGCCGGTGACCCTGGCGATGTGGCGGTGGAGCGTGTAGGTCGGCTCGAAGAGCGCGGCGGTCCGGCCCGGACCGCCGTAGGCCAACAAGAGACACTGGAGGACCTCGTTCGAGCCGTTGGCGCAGAACACCTCGTCGGTCCCCACGCCGTGGCTGGCGGCCAATGCGGCCCGCAGCTCGGTCGCCTCGCGATCCGGGTACCGGTTGAACTCGATGCCCCTTACCGCATCAGCCAGGGCCTCGAGCCACCCGTCGGGGGGCGGGAGAGGCGACTCGTTGGTGTTGAGCCGGACGTCGACGTCGACCTGGGCCGAGTGGTAGCCGACCAGCGCCTCGAGGTCCGTTCGCACGCCGGGCAGGCTGCGGCCCGGACCCTCCCCTACGGCTGCCATCGGAGCTGCACCGACTGGGCGTGAGCCGGCAGACCCTCGGTGGTGGCCAGGGTGACGACGTGGGGGCCGAGGGCGCGGACCGCGTCGTCGTCCATGCTGACGGCGTGGATGTGCTTGCGGAAGTCGTCCACCCGCAGGGCGCTGGCAAACCGGGCCGTCCGGTTGGTGGGCAGCACGTGGTTCGGACCGGCGAGATAGTCGCCCACGCTGGCCGGAGCGTTGATGCCGAGGAACACGGCACCGGCCGAAGTGATGTTCTTGAGCAGCGACTTGGCGTCGGGGGTGAGGATCTCGAGGTGCTCGGGAGCCACCACGTTGGACACGGCACACGCCTTCTCGGGTGAGTCGACCAGTACTGCATAGCCACCGACGCCCAACGTGGCCTCCAGGTCGGTCCGTCGGGGCGAGTCGGCGACGATGCGATCCACCTCGGCATCGACGAGGTCGATGAGCTCCTCGGACCACGTGATGAGCCACGCCAGTCCGTCCGGGCCGTGCTCGGCTTGGACCACCAGGTCGATGGCGGCGAACGTCGGCGGAGTGTCCGGCCCGGCAATGACCACGACCTCGGAAGGCCCGGCGAACGCCGACGCCACACCGACCACCCCGGACACCTGCCGCTTGGCCTCGGCCACGTACCGGTTGCCCGGACCCACGATGACGTCGACGGCGTCGATGCTCTCGGTGCCGTACGCCATGGCGGCGATGGCCTGGGCCCCGCCCACCGCGTAGACCTCCGTCACCCCGGCGACGGCGGCGGCGGCCAACGTGGCGTCGTCGATGTGCCCGTCCGGGCCCGGTGGGACACACAACACGATCTCCTCGACCCCGGCCACATGAGCTGGGACGGCGCACATCAGGACTGTCGAGGGATAGCGGGCCCGGCCACCCGGGGCGTAGCAGCCGGCCCGGGCCACCGGTCGGATCAGGTGGCGCACGGTGACGCCGGCATTGGTGAACTCGTCAGGCGGGTCACCCGCCTCGTGGGCGTGGTAGGCCAGGATCCGGTCGTGGGCGACGTCGAGTGCCTCCTGGAGTTCGACGGGAATGCGGTCCAGCGCGGCGGTCAGCTCCCCGGCCGGCACCCGTAGGGCGTCGAGTTCCACGCCGTCGAAGGTGGCCGTGAGTCGCCGGAGCGCCTCGTCGCCGTCGGCTCGCACGTCGGCCACGATGGCCGCCACCGCGTCGGTGGACCGATCCTGTTGGTCCACCGGACGGGGCAGGCGGTCGGCGAGTTCCCGGCGGTCGCCGGAGAAGCCGCGCAAGTCGAGTCGACGGAGGCCCATGGCCTGCCGATGCTACCGGACCCCCGGTGGTGCACCGCCGTGTGCACGGTCACGTCGAACACGCGGTCACGGACGGTCAGCCGACATGCGTGCCTGCCACGACGCCATGTCACAGCAGCCGGGTCCCCGAGCCGCTTCCGGGGTGTCATGATTCGGCGATGGCCGCCACCTCTGCTGAACTGTCCTCGCTCGCCACCGCCCTCGACGAACTCACCCGTCGGGTGACGGTGCACGCCGAGTCGGCCGACACCACGAAGGACGAGGAGACGGCACGGGAGCTGTTCGCCATCGAACGCTCGTTGGCCAGCGCCAACCGACGACTGTCCCGCCTCGCCCTCAGCCTGCAACGGCGCTGACGGGGGTATGCCCGGGGCCCGGTAGGCACGAATGCGACCTGAGCCCGAACGCGGCGAAGGCACCCCGAAGGGTGCCTTCGCGCGAGCAGGTCGGGCGGCGGATCCCGATCCCTACTCTGTGGAACCAGTTGGCGGGAACTGGTTCGCCATTCATCACATCACAAAACCCCGATGCGTGCCAGTCACCACAACGGGAATTTTCGGCAACTCGCCGTCAGGCACGATTTCCGTTGCTCACGACAGCCAATTCGCACGTTTTCATCATTCAACGGGCATTGCACCCCACCGGACCACTAGCACCGTAAACACGTGTTCCGGTCGTCCCGCCGCCGATCTCGGCACCGCCTGACCCTCGGAAGTCGTCTCGATGGTCCGGTACCGGCTCAGCCAGACGTGCGGCCACTGGATCGGGCACCCCCGGTGGCACCGGCTACAGAAGGTGCCGACGGGCAGAAGTCGGCCAGCACGCAGTCGTCACAGCGCGGCGTCCGGGCCCGGCAGGTGGCCCGTCCATGGAGGATCAGTCGGAGGCTGAACATCCCCCGTTCCCCAGGGGGGATCATGGCGCCCAGGGCATGCTCGATCTTGACCGGGTCGACCTCCTCGGTCAGCCCGAGCCGTCGTGACAGCCGCTGCACATGGGTGTCGACCGGTAGGCCGGGGAGATCGAACGCCACGCTGCGGAGCACGTTGGCCGTCTTGCGCCCCACACCGGGCAGGGTCACCAGCTCCTCTATGCGGGTGGGGACGACGCCATCGAACCGCTCCACCACCGCGGTGGCCATGCCGATGAGGCTCCGGGTCTTGGCCCGGAAGAATCCGGTCGACCGGATGAGGGCCTCGACCTCGTCGACCGGCGCGACGGCCAGCGACTCGGCGTCGGGGAACCGGGCGAACAGCCCGGGCGTCGTCAGATTCACCCGTTCGTCGGTGCACTGGGCCGACAGGATGGTGGCGGCCAGTAGTTGGAACGCGTCCTCGTGGTCGAGCGCACACAGTTCGTCGGCCGAACCGGGAAAACACTCACCGAGCCGGCGGTTGGTTTCGCGCGCCCGGCCGGATGGGGAACGGGGCCGGACCATGGGCGGAGGATATCGTCCATCCATTGGTAGGTTCTCCGACATGGAGGCGCTCGAGCTGGACGTCGTGTCCACGGTCGACGCGACGATCGGTGACGAGGTGCGTGCCCTCGTCGCCCGGCACGAGGCCGCGAGCGGCCATCCCGGGTTGAGCGAAGAGCGCCTGAGGGTTCTCGAGCGGGCATCCCGGGGGGACGGGCCCGAACTGCTGCTCGGTGTGACCGCCCGTCGCCCGGGCACTACCGGCCTCGTCGGTTGGTCCCAGGTCGACAGAACCGGATCCGACCGGACACCCACCCTCGAAGCAGTGGCGCTTCCCGAGTTGGAAACGGCCGGCGCCGACGCGCTGGTCGACACCCTGCTGTCCGCGGTCGCCACCATCGGCACCGGCCGGCTCCGGTGGTGGGTCGGCCACGCTACTGACGCCGACGATGCCCGGGCCGCGGCCCGGGGCTTCATCCGTGAGCGGGACCTGCGGCAGCTCCGCTGCCCCTTACCCCTCGCCACCCGGTCGGACGGACGGTCGACATCTGCGCCCGATACCCGGGCCTTCCAGGTCGGGCACGATGAGACGGCCTGGCTGGTCCAGAACAACCGGGCCTTCGCCGACCACCCCGAGCAGGGCAACTGGGGACTTGCGACGCTGATGACCCGGGAGGCTGAGCCTTGGTTCGACCCCGACGGATTCCGGATCCTCGAGGTCGATGGGCGCATTGCCGGGTCGTGCTGGACCAAGGTCCACAGGACGACCGAGCCCCATCTGGGGGAGATCTATGTGATCGGGGTGGACCCCGACTTCCACGGGCGCGGGTGGGGCCGGGCTCTGACCGAGGACGGTTTCGGGTGGCTGGCGTCCGCCGGGCTCACCGTGGGCATGCTGTATGTGGACCCCGACAACACCGCGGCGCTGGCCCTCTACACCTCGATGGGAATGACCACCCACCACGTGAACCGGGCCTACGTCACCTCGTAGACGGCCACGGGATCGTCCTCGGACCGGTCCCCTGCGAAGCGGGGTCCGATCGCTCCGCTACCCGGTGCCGACGAGGTGGCCGATCGTGTAGGTGACCCCGGCGGCGGCTCCCGAGATGAGCAGCTGACGGCCGGCCGACCACATCCATGACCGGCCGGTGAAGATCGACAGGGCGGCTCCGACGACCAACGAGCCGACGGCGCCGAGGCCGACCGACCACAGCGTGGCCGTGGTCCCGCTGGTGAGCAGCCATGGCAGCAGGGGGATGAGCGCGCCGATGGCGAACATCACGAACGAGGACAGGGCAGCCTCGATCGGTTTGCCGGTCTGCCCCGGGGTGAATCCGAGCTCTTCGCGGGCGTGGGTCTCGAGTGCCAGGTCCGGGTTCCGCATCATCTTGACCGAGAGCTCCTCAGCCATGGCGGGCTCTATCCCCCGACTCCGGTACAGGGCGGCGAGCTCCCGGCGCTCGTCCTCGGGGTCGGAGAGGATCGCCCGTCGCTCGACATCGAGCTCGCGCTCCATGAGCTCGGACTGCGCCCGCATCGACACGTACTCCCCCGTGGCCATGGAGAAGGCGCCACCGATCAGGCCGGCGATGCCGGCCAGGCGGACCGATCCCGCCGAGGCGTGGGCACCGGCCATGCCGAGGATCAGCGACACGTTGGAGACCAATCCGTCGCTGATCCCGAACACGGCGGCGCGCGCGCCGCCACCGCTCATGTTGCGGTGTTGGTGTTCCTGGTCCACGCCGACGATGGTACCGACGAAGTGATGGTGAGGACGCACTACGCGACGCCGGTAGGCGGGCCTCACACCCCCAGGCGTGCCCGGGTGGTCGTCCGGTGTCCGCTCCCCTACAGTTTGGCGATGGTTACCACCGTGCACGGCATCGAATCGTTCAAGGATCTGGTCGGACAGCATCTCGGCTACAGCGAATGGCATCTCGTCGACCAGGCGCAGGTCAACCTGTTCGCCGACGCCACCGGCGACCACCAGTGGATCCACGTGGACCCCGAAGCAGCCAAGAACGGCCCGTTCGGTGGACCGATCGCCCATGGCTACCTGACCCTGGCACTGGCCCCGGTGTTCCTCGGCGAAGTACTCCATGTGGACGGCATCTCGATGGGCGTCAACTACGGCTGCAACAAGGTCCGCTTTCCGGCACCGGTGATGGTCGGGAGCAACCTCCGCGAAGGCGTGGCCGTGGCCGGGGTCGAAGACGTGACCGGCGGGGTCCAGGTGACCCTGGACATCACCCTCGAGTGCGAGGGCGCCGCCAAGCCCAGCTGCGTCGCCCAGGTGGTCTACCGCTACTACGCCTGAGCGGCCGAAGGCCCCCGGTCCACGAGGGGTCACGAAACCCCAGGTCAGCGTGACTGTTGATGCACGCGCTCCGACAATATGAGCAGACACTCCTAGAGTGGGTCCATGGAGATGCGGGTCGAGCAGCTGTCGGCACAGGCGGACGTGTCGGTGGACACCATCCGCTACTACCAGTCCAAGGGATTACTGGCGCCACCCCGGCGCGAGGGGCGCATCGCCTGGTACGGGGACGAGCACCTCGGCCGCCTGACCCGGATCCGGACCCTCCAGCAGCGGGGCTTCACCCTGGCCACCATCGCCCGGCTCGTGTCGGGCGACCTCGACGCCGCCGACGAGGCCCTGCTGGGCCAGCTGTCGGGACTGGCGCCGTCGACCGGCGATGCACCGTCCCATGAGACGTCGTCGCTGACCGGCGTCGGCGGCGGCACCGACGAAGCGACGTACACCCTCGACGAGCTGGCGTCGGCCACCGGCATGCCGCTGGCCCTGCTGAAGGCCTTGGAGGCCGAGGGCCTGCTCATCCCCACCCGGGTGGCCGGCCAGGCCCGGTTCACCGAGGAGGACGTCGCCGCCTCGCAGGCCGGACTGCGCCTTCTCGAGTGGGGTATCCCCCTCACCGATTTGCTCGATCTTGCCCGTCGCCACAACGAGGCAACCGAGTCCACGGCCCGCCAGGCCGTCGAGATGTTCGCCCGCCACATCCGTGAGCCGCTGCGCGCCGGTGTCCGGCCCGATGCCCTCAGCTATCCCGACCACGCCACCGGCCCGCTGGCAGGACGCACCGGCGATCCGGCAGTCGACGGGCTGCTGCAGGCCTACGGCGAGCTGCTGCCCGCGGTCAATACCCTGGTCGGCCACCACTTCACCCGCACCCTGGTGCGAGTCGCCCTCGACCACGTCGAGCGGGAAGGCTCCGACGAGGAGCGCCAAGCGGTACGGGACCGGATCCGGACCGAAGGGGGCGACGCCCGTCCCGTGGATGCCTCCTCGAGGTCGGGACGATGACCGGAGCCGACGGGGCCGTGGAGCGGACCGACCCGACCAATGCCGTGGCAGCCATCTCCCTCGAAACGGTCGCCCGGGCCCGGGAGGCCGACCTGCCTACCGGCGCGGCCAAGACGGTGCTGGTGCAGTCGATGTTCGACGCGATCGCCCCTCGCTACGACCTGGTCAACCGGACCATGACCTTCGGTCTCGACATCCGCTGGCGCAAGCAGTCCCTCGCGGCCCTGGCACTCCCGACCGGTACTACGGTCCTCGACCTGGCCTGTGGCACCGGTGACTTCCTCAAACTCCTGGCGGCCGGCGGCTACCGGGCCTTCGGGTTGGATCTGTCGTGGGGGATGCTGGCGGCCAACCACACGGGACTGCCGCTGGCCCAGGCCAACGGTGCCGCGCTGCCGGTGGCCGCCGCGTCGGTGGACGGGATCACCTGTGGTTACGCCCTGCGAAACTTCACTGAACTCGGCGCGGTGTTCTCCGAGTTCGGGCGCATCGTACGGCCGGGCGGTCGCATCAGCCTGCTCGAGGTGTCCGAACCAGACTCGGGACTGCTCCGGACCGGCCACCGTATCTGGTTCCGGAAGGTCGTGCCGCTCATCGGCGGCCTGCTGTCCGACCGCACGGCCTACCAGTACCTGCCCAAGTCGACCGCCTACCTCCCCTCCACCGAGGAACTTCGATCCATGCTGCATGAGTCCGGGTTCTCCTCGGTCAACCGACGCGGCCTGTCCGGTGGACTGAGCCAGCTCATCACCGCCACCCGGACCGGTCGACCATGAGCGGGACGGCTTCCGCCCGGACCCTGCACCCCGTGACATCGGTGGTACCCGGCGGCGGTCGGGTGGCCCGCCGCCACCTGCTCCCACCCGGCGGGCACATCGACCCGTTCGCCCTGGCCGGCGACGGGGGCTCGATGGTCTCCAGCGCCGACCGGGTCCTGGTCGGGGTGGGCACGGCCCGCCAGATCGCCCTGCCCGGCGGACTGGCCGACATCGCCGGCCTCGACCGGGCGGTGGCCGAGCTGGCGTCGTTCGGGTGTGACGACCTGCTCCCTGCCGCAACGACGTCGCTCCGACCCGTCCTCGCCTTCGGCGCCCTCCCCTTCGACCGCGCCGCGCCTGCCACTCTTGTCGTGCCCGAGACGCTCTACTGCCGCGAGGCCGACGGCACCGAGTGGGCGACGGTGATGGCCGGACCGGACGGCGAGGCACCCGACGAGACCCCGGACGGGTTGCGGGACCGGCTTGTGGCCATGGCCGCCGCCCACCTTGCCGATCCGTCCCTGCCGATGGGCGCGCAGGTGGTACCCCGGTCGACCGACGCCGAGTTCGAAGCGGCCGTGGCCCTCGCCGTCGAGGCCATCGGACGCCACGAGATCGCCAAGGTGGTGCTGGCCCGACGGGTCGATGTCACCCTCGACCGCACCCCCGACCTGTCCGCCCTGCTACGGCGGTGGGGCGCCCTCGAGCCGAACGGAACGCTGTTCTCCCTACCCACCCCCGCCGGCCAATTCGTCGGGGCAAGCCCCGAACTGCTGGTGGAGCGCCATGGGGACCACGTGCGGTCCCGTCCCCTGGCTGGGACGACCGACCGGTACCCCGACGTGGCCAGCCCGCTCCCCCTCGAGCTGCTCGAGTCGACCAAGGACACCGAGGAGCACCGGCTGGTCGTCGAAGCCATCAGCGATGCGCTCCGCCCCTGGTGTGACGTGCTCGACGTGCCCGAACGGCCGGAGCTGGTCCATCTACACAACCTCACCCATCTCGGCACCACCATCGAGGGAACCTTGCGGTCACAGCCCGACCGGGCCGCACCGAGTGTCCTCCACCTGGCTGCCCTATTGCACCCGACACCGGCAGTGGGCGGCGTGCCACAGGCAGCGGCCCTCGAACTGATCGCCCGGCTCGAGGGCGAGCCCCGGGGCCCCTACGCCGGACCGGTCGGCTTCCTCGACGGTGCAGGAGACGGCCGGTTCGTGGTGGGGATCCGGGCGATGACGGTGGCGGGCGACACCGCCACCCTGACCGCCGGGGTGGGTGTCGTCGAAGGCTCCCGTCCCGAGACCGAGCGCGACGAGGCGACACTCAAGTTCACCGCGGTGTTCGACGCACTGGCGCCCGGTGTCGCCTTCGACACGTCCGGCCGGACTTCGGCGGCACGCTGATCCGTTCGCCTCGACGCCGGTCGCTGTCTCTCAGCTCCGGGCCACGTCACCGGTCCATGTCATCAGGTACCGACTAATGGGCCCGCACGGGAGCGTCCTGCCCGTATCGGGCGATCACGGTGGCGAGTTCGTCCGGGGTGTCCCGGGCCACGAAATGCCCGGCCCGGGCGATCTCCACCAACTCGGCGCCGTCGATTGCCGTGGCCAGGGTCCTACCCGCACCCGGTCGCACCACGACGTCCCATGCCCCCACCACAACCGCCGTCGGCACCGTCAACCGCGACAAGGCGGCGTGTACCACGGGCAGCTCGTCCAGAAGCGCCCGCTGCTCGGACACGAACGTCCGACGGTGACGACCCAGGGCGCCCCGTTCGCCACCCAGCACGCCTTGGTCGGGCAAGGTGGCCCGGAACTGGTCGCGGTAGGCGGCGGGCACCCGGGGGGACAGTCGGCGCACTTTCGGGAGCACTTCTCCGAGAGCCAGCAGCCCAACCGCGGTGAGAGCCTCGCCCAGCACCGGCAGGGCCAGGAGGCGGTCGAACCCGTCCAAGCTGTCCGGCGTGCATGCCGCCCCGACAAGGACCAGCCCGTGGACCAGATGGGGATACCGGTCGGCCATCAGGACGCCCACCCCGCCGGCCCAGCTATGGGCCACCACAGTGGCCGGTCCGGTTCCGCTCATCTCGAGAAGTGCGGCTGCCAGGACGGCGTTGGCGGCGATCCCCTGGGCCTCGCCTGCCGTCGACCCGTAGCCGGGTCGGTCGGGGGCCAGTACCCGGAACCGGTCGGCTAGCCGGTCGGTCACCGGGTCCCACGACGACCCGGACCCCGGTTGTCCGTGCAGCAGCAGGAGTGTCGGTCCGGTGCCCCGATCGATGGCTTCGAGCCGCGTGATGGTCACCGGCGGTTCGAGGCCGCACCGGTGGGGCCGCCGGGCCGGGCGAAAGATCCGGGCGCGTCGTCAGTGGCCGATGTCGGTGTGGTTCCGGCGGTCGGTGTGGTCCCGGCGGTCGGTGTGGGTCCCGGTGACGGTGAAGGTCGGTGGGTCGCCGCGGAGGCCGAGTGTGTCGTCCGCCCGGTGACCGGCCGGGCGGTGGGGTCGAGCGGGAGGACCACCGTGAACGCCGAACCCTCACCGGGGGCCGTGGCCATGGTTGCCCGTCCACCGAAGCCCCTGACCAGGGTGGCCACGATGAACAGGCCGAGCCCCGAGCCACCGTCCCGGCTCGACGACGGGGCCCGGTAGAACCGGTCAAATACCCGTTCGGCCTGGTCGGGCGGCATGCCGTCACCGTGGTCCCGGACCACCAGAACCGCCTGGTCCCCCTCGGCCCCCACCCGGATCTCGACCGGGGTACCGGCCGGCGTGTGTGACAGGGCGTTGCCCACCAGGTTGTGCACGAGCTGTTCGAGGCGCCCGCGGTCTCCGAGCACCGGCACCGGGCCGGAAACGTCCAATTCGATGGTTCGGGTGCTGTCGATCATCCGGGCATCGGACACCACCTCGGCGACCACGCCATCGAGGTCGACCTGCGTCAGCTCCGGTATCGGGCCCTCGACCTCGCGGGCCAGGACGGCGAGATCGCCCACCAGCAGGCCCATGCGGGCCGCCTCCTGTTCGATCCGGGCCAGCGCCCGGTCGCGGGCGGCCTGATCGGGCAAGGCGTCCTTGCGAAGGAGTTCGGCGTAGCCCTGGATGGAGGAGAGGGGCGTACGCAACTCGTGGGAGGCGTCCGAAAGGAAGCTACGCAGCCGCTCTTCGGAGCCAGCCCGCTGGGCGAAGGCCGTCTCGATCTGGGCGAGCATCCCATTGAGAGCCCGGCCGAGACGCGAGATCTCGGTCGTCCCGTCGTCGGGATGGACCCGACGGGTGAGGTCCCCCTCGGCGATGGCGTCGGCTTCAGCCGACATATCCTCCAATGGACGCAGCCCACGTCGGACGATCACCGCGATGAGCACCGCCAGTAGGACCAGAAGCCCGATGGTGAGGCCTACCTCGATGGCCCGCAGCGACGAGAGGGTGGCCGACACCGAGTCCAACCGAGTGGCCACCACCAGGGTCTGGCCGGGCAGTGAGGTGGCCAACAGTCGGTACTGGGGGCCGTTGCTGACGTGCCGAGCGTGAGCTACGCGTTGGACGGATCCCACTGTGGTGGCGCTGGCCTGGGGCCGGTAGACCAACGCCGGCGAGTCGATGTCGGTGTTGCGCGACAGTGGGGAGACCGGCAGCGGGTGGGGTAGGCGGGGGGCGGGATCGTCCGCGAGTCCGGATCTCGAGGGCCGGACAATCTGGGGATCTCCCTTGGCGTCAAAGATCTCGACGTAGACGTCGGGGCTCACGTGCGACTGGATCTCGCCGAGGTTCAGAGGTCGGTCGTGTGCCTGGGCTCGCACGACCAGACCGGCCACCTGGTGGGTGGCCGAGGTCAACTGACTGTCCACCCGGCCCACGAGGAACGACCGCAGCGAGGCCAGGGTGATGACGTCGACGGCCACCAGGCCCACGGCCACCAGGACGACGATGGTGACCACCAGGCGCCGGCGGAGGGTCACGGCCGGGGCTCCCGCAAGGTGTAGCCGACGCCCCGCACGGTGTGGATCAACGGCGGGTCGAGCCGGTCGACCTTCTTGCGCAGGTAGGAGATGTAGATCTCGACGATGTTGGACTCTCCTTCGAAGCCGTCGGCCCACACTTCGTCGAGGATCTGGCCACGGGTCAGGACATGGCGGGGGTTCTGCGCCAGGAAGGCCAACAGGTTGAACTCGGTGGGCGTGAGATCGATGTCCTCGCCGCCCCGTCGCACCGTCCGAGCGCCAACATCGACCACCAGGTCGGCAACCCGCAACCGTCCGTCGTCGACCCCGATGCCGGTGCGGCGCAGCACGGCCCGGATCCTCGCCACCAGTTCCTCGATGGCGAACGGCTTGGTCACGTAGTCGTCACCGAGTGCCAGTCCGGTCAACTTGTCGGCGGACGTGTCCCGAGCCGTCAAGAAGAGCACCGGGGTCGAGATGTCCTCGTCCCTCATGGTCTGGCACACCTCGAAACCGTCGCCGTCGGGCAGCATCACGTCGAGGACGATGCAGTCGAACCCTCCGGAACGGGCGTAGTTCAAGGCGTCGGCCATCGTCGACGCCTCCTCGGTGGCGAACCCTTCGAAGGCCAAGGCCGACGAGAGGACATCGGTGATGTAGGGCTCGTCGTCGACGACGAGGACGCGCACCGGAGGCGTCACGACAGGGGCATCAGGTGTGTACGACCTGGCGCGTGCGCCGGTTGGAACCGAACAGCCGCTGGATACCCCACAACGTGACCAGCCCCAGGGCCTCGGCCACGATGAACGTCGACATCTTCGACTCGCCCTCGACCCGATCGACGAACCGGATCGGTATCTCGATGATCGGGGCGCCGGCCCGTTTGGCCGCGTAGGTCATCTCGATCTGGAAGCCGTAACCCTCGGCCCGGATGGAATCGAGGTCGAGCCGGGCGAGCAACGGGGCCCCATATGCCCGGAATCCGGCGGTGGCATCGGCGACGCCGAGTCCGAGGAGCGTTGAGGCATAGATGTTGCCGGCCCGCGATAGCAGCCGTCGGTGCCAGGCCCAGTTGGGAATCACCCCGCCTGGGATGTACCGGGAGCCGATGACCAGCTCCTTGCCGTCAGCCAACGGGGCCACCAGGGCCGGCAGAGCCTCGGGCTCGTGGGAGAGGTCGGCATCCATCTCGATGCAGGCGTCGAAGCCGCGCTCGAGTCCCCAGGCGAACCCGGCCCGGTAGGCGCTGCCGAGACCCGACTTTCCGGCACGACGCATGACCTCGACACTGCCCAGCTCCTTGGCCAGGATCTCGGCCTGGTCGGCGGTTCCGTCAGGGCTGCCGTCGTCGACAACGAGCACGGTAGCGGCCGGCAACGAGGCACGGATCCGACGCAGGACGTGGTCGATATTCTCGGACTCGTTGTAGGTCGGGAGGACCACCAGGACATCCATCGTCGTAGCTTACGGGACCGGCCGACCACCCACTGTGTCGGCCTTGGCGCCGTCGGTCGGGTCGCCGTCCCCGGCCCCCGCCGGAAACGACGGTCCCGGCGCCGGGTCCGCCTGTTGTCCGGTCCCCGGTGGCCCCCCGGCGGCATCACCCCAGGCGGCAGGGGCCGGCACGGCCTGGCTCCGCTCCCACATCTCCCGGACGATCACCTGGATGGCACCCCCCACCGGGATGGCCACCAGGGCCCCGGTCAGCGCCCCGAGCGTGGACCCGAAGACCCCACCTATGTTGGCCCCGACCAGTACGGACAACAGCACCCAGAGCGGATTCATCCGCACCGCGCGGCTCATCACGACCGGGTAGATGAAGTGGTTCTCGACCAGCTGGAACCCGATGAAGACGGCCAAGGCGACCACGCCGGCCGTCGGCGAATGGAGCAGGGCCAGCACCACCGACGGCACCCCGGCGAGGAGGCCGCCGACCAGGGGGATCATCGCCACCAGGGACACCCACAGGCCGATCAGGAGGGCGAACGGGACGCCGAGGATCACCATGGTGATGAAGACGACCAGTCCGAACATGAGCCCCATGGCAACGGAGCCGAGCACGTAGGCCGTCACCGAGCGGGACACGGTCGCCGCGATGTCCGACACCGTGGCACGCGCGTTCGGGTTCATGTTGTTGAGCAGGCTGCGCTTCAGCGTCGGTGCCTCCAACAGCATGAACAGGGACAGAAACGCGATCGTGCTCAGGGCGACGAAGGTCGAGACGACCGCCTTGCCGAGGTTGGCCCCGATCGACAGCGCGGGCTTGCCGAGGTTGTGGGCAGCCTGTTTCAGCTTGGGGGCGTTCTTCTGGACCCAGTCGAGGAGCCCGAAGTGCTGCAGGGTGTGAGCCAGCCAGCCATGACCCCGTTGGACCTGGTCGACCATGGTGGGCAGCTGCTCGGCCACGTGGGTCACGGAGTTGACCAACGGGTAGCCGAACAGGGCCAGGAGACCGGCGAAGATCAGCACGGCAGAGGCGAACACCACCGCGACTGCCGACCCCCGCCGAAACCGGTGGCGCTGCAGGTGGGCCACAGCCGGATTGAGCACCAGGGCGACGAAGGCGGCGATGAGCACCCACAGGATGACGTCGCGGAGCCGGCCGAGGAGCCGGTAGAGCACCCAGGTGACGATGATCACGGCGTCGACGGTCAGGATCGTCCGCAGCGGCACGCCCTTGGCCGACGCCGCCGCGAACAGGCGGTCCCGACGGGGTGCGTCCGGTCCGACAGTCCGGTCGCTGCGCTCGACGAGACTCTCGCTCACGATGGTCGGAGGGTTCTCCTCCTCGCCCTCGGTCATGTCACTCGGCACCGCCACATCCTCAGCATGGCAGGTCCGGGGGGTGCGCCCGTGTCAACATAGGAGCGATGGTGGCCGAAGCGGCAGCGGTGCCGGAAGCAGAACCGGTGGGGCCGGGCCGGCGCGCCCGGTGGTGGCACCGTGGCCCGTTCGTGCGCCGCGAGGTCCGACTCAGCGTGGGCACCGTCCTCGTCTTCTTGTTCGTCTTCTACGTGGCCCTGCCGCTGCTGGCCAGTCACCGCAGCCAGGTCGGGGCACTGGCCCATATCAACGTGGCCTATCTGGCCCTCGGCGTCCTGCTCGAGATCGCCGCCCTGGTGGCCTACACCCAGCTCACCCATTCGGTCCTCCCTCGCGCCGGACCGACCCGGATCCGGCTGTTCCGCATCAACCTCTCCACCCTCGCCCTCAGCCACGTATCGCCGGGAGGCACCGCACCGGGAGCCGCCCTCGGCTACCGACTGCTGACCCAGTCGGGAGTGACCGGCGCCGACACCGGCTTCGCCCTCGGTACCCAGGGCATCGGATCGGCCGTGGTACTCAACGCCATCTTCTGGTGCTCGCTGGTCGGGTTCCTCGTCACCCACGGATTCCAAGTGCCCGACGTCCACGGTCACAGCTCGACCTCGGCCTCCATCCTGGTCATCGTGGCCGCCGCCGTCGGGGTGGTCCTGCTCGGTGCCTTCGGCGGACTCTTCTACCTGCTCACCCGGGGTCAGGAACGGGCCAGCCGCATCATCCACGGGGTGTCGGCCCACATCCGGTTCCTCGACGCCGACCGCTTCACCTCGCTCCTCGAGCGGTTGGCCAAGCGGTTCGCCGTGCTCATGGAGGACCGGGCCCTGCTCGCCCGGGCGATCGGATGGGCGGCGGCCAACTGGCTGCTCGACGCCGCCTCGCTGTGGGTCTTCGTTGCCGCCTTCGGGCACGTCATCTCGCCGATCGACCTGCTCATGGCCTATGGCCTCGCCAACATCCTGGCCGCCATCCCCATCACCCCCGGCGGACTCGGCGTGGTCGAGTTCGTACTGGTCACGATGCTCGCCGGCTTCGGCCTCACCGACGGCCAGGCCCTATCGGCCGTCCTGGCCTACCGGGCCGTGAACTTCTGGTTGCCCATCCCCTTCGGTGGACTGGCCTATGCCTCGCTCGAACTGGAGCACCGGTCTGTGCGGCATCGCATATGGAGACGGACCCTCGGCCTCCAGGTCAGGACCGGCCAACTTCTGGCTAAGGCGTTCGCCCGGAACGCCCCCGCTGGCGCTGCCACCACCGTCGGCCCTCTTGAGGATCCGATGGTGGTGCCGACGGCCCCCCCGTCGTCGGACGGGGACCGTCGCTCCCCGGCATCGGACGCTCCGCCCCCACCAGCGACATTCCGTCCCGGACCTCCGGCACCCGCAGCTGCGGGACGACCTGTGCCGCATCTCGGCGACGCCGTAGTGCTTCGAGCGCCAGCCCTCGGCACCGATCCTGCAGGCTGAAGCCACCGGATGGTGAACCGGATGCAGCCACCGTCCGCGCCCACCGGCCGTCGGACCCGAGGGCCCACGAGTTGGCCTCGTCACGCAGGGCATCGTCCAGGATCGCCACCAGGCGCCTCTGGATCGCGAGGTCGACTACCGGGACCACCACCTCGACCCGACGGTCGAGGTTGCGCTCCATCAAGTCCGGTGACCCGAACCAGATCCGGAGCGGGCGGCCGTGTTCGCCCCCGAACCGGAAGATCCGGGAGTGCTCGAGGAATCGGCCCACAATTGAACGGACCCGGATTCCTTCGGAGAGGCCCGGCACACCGGGCCGAATGCTGCACCGCCCACGTACCACCAGGTCGACCGAGGCACCCCCGGCCGACGCCCGGTAGAGGGCGTCGATGACCTCGGGATCGGTGAGTCCGTTGGTCTTGAGCACGATGCGGCCGGCCGGGCCGACCTCCCCTTCGGCGTCGATGGCGGCGATGACCTGGTCGCGCGTGGACACCGGCGACACCACCAGCCGGCGCAGTTGGACTTCGGAACCCGAACCTGTGAGGAGGTTGAACACCTCGGCGACGTCCGCTCCGATGTCGGGGGCGGCGGTCAGCAGTCCGATGTCCTCATAGGTGAGGGCTGTGACCGAGTTGTAGTTTCCGCTGCCCACGTGGCAGTAGCGGCGGGTGTGGTCCCCCTCGCGCCGGATGACGAGCGACATCTTGCAGTGGGTCTTGAGCCGGACCAACCCGTAGACCACCTGCACGCCGGCCTCTTCGAGGGCGCGGGCCCAGGCGATGTTGGCCCGCTCGTCGAAGCGGGCCTGCAGCTCGACCACCGCGGTCACCTGTTTTCCCGACTGGGACGCCCGGATCAGGGCCGCCACGATCGGGCTGTCGGTTCCCGTGCGATACAGCGTCTGTTTGATGGCGAGCACGTCGGGATCGAGGGCCGCCTGTTCGACGAAGGCCTCGACCGAGGCGGCAAAGGACTCGTAGGGGTGGTGGAGGAGGACGTCGCCCTCGGCCAACACCTCGAAGAGGTCGCGGTCGCCGGCCAGCTGAGGTGGGACGAGCGGTGTCCAGGGTTCGGGGGCGAGGTCAGGACGGTCGACGGCGGCCAACGACCGCAGGCCGCCGAGGTCGATGGGCACGTCGGACATGAAGACGTTGTCCTCGGGCACGTCGACCGCGGACACCAGGAGGTCGAGGAGGTCGGTAGAGATGCCGGCCGCCACCTCGAGCCGGACGGCCTGGCCGAACCGGCGCCGGTGCAGCTCGAGCTCGACGGCAGCCAGCAGGTCTTGGGCATCGTCCTCGTCGACCGACAGATCGGCGTTGCGGGTCACCCGGAACACGTGGTGCTCGGCCACGGTCATGGCCGGGAAGAGTGTGTCGAGGTGGGCAGCGATGACCTGCTCGACCGGCACGAAGCGCTGCCCGTCAGGCAGTCCCACGAATCGCGGCAGCAGCGGCGGCACCTTCACCCGGGCGATCCGCTGCTCGTGGGTGGTCGGGTCGACCACCCGGAGAACCAGATTGAGACAGAGGTTGGAGATGTAGGGGAACGGATGGCCCTGATCGACGGCCAAAGGGGTCAGGATCGGGAAGATCGTGCGGGCGTAGATGTCGTCGAGCTCGGTGCGATCACTCTCGTCCAGCATGTGCCAATCGGTGAGCAGGATGCCCGCATGGTGCAGGGCGGGGGCCATGTGGGCGGAGAAGATCCCGCTCTGGCGGTCCACCAGAGTCGTCACCTGTGCGGCGATGGCCGACAGCTGCTCGCCGGGGCTCAGGCCGTCCGGCGACCTGGTCCGTAGGCCCGCCGCCACCTGGTCCTCCAAGCCGGCCACCCGCACCTGGAAGAACTCATCGAGACCTTCAGCGAAGATGGCGAGGAACGTGACCCGCTCCAGCAGGGGCTGGCTACCGTCAGCGGCCAGGTCCAAGAGGCGGTTGGCGAAGTCCAGCCACGAAAGCTCACGGTTGGCGAACCGCTCGAACGACTCGCGTAGGGGGACCTGGTCGGGTACCGGCGGGCGGGCGTCGGGCCCGAGGCCGAGCCGCTGCCAGGCGCTGCCTACGCCGAGGTCGTCGACCGTCGCCGGCACACCGGGCACGTCGGGATCGCCCACGACCGGCGCGACCCGGTTGCGGGTAGTGGCGGCCGTCGGCTCCGTCACGGCCGCGCCCCGGCGTGGCGGTGGACTCGGGGGCGACTACAGGTCATCGTCGCCTCATCGTACTCTGGGGTCGGACCCGGGACCCCTGGAGTCCGGCCGTACCCAACGGGGCAGGGTGAACCCCGACCCCGGACTCCGACCCGGCTCCCCCGCCGGCCCGGTGGGCACCGATAGGCTCGCCCCAGTGCCGGTCCTCTCCCTCCGCTCCCCGACGTCCAAACGTGCGCGCCGCGGCGTCAAGGCACGTCGCAGGACCGAACTGGGCCTGATGGTGGCCGCCGGGGTCATCATCGTGGCTACCTACGTGCTCATGATCCTGGGCAACACGTCGAAGTTCCCGTCGAATCTGACCCCCCTGCTGCTGTGCATCCTGGCCCTCGGCGCGGCTACCCACCTGGCCAACCGGGTGTTCGTCCCCGACGCCAACGCCGTGGTCATGCCCATCGTGTTCCTGTTGAACGGGCTCGGCTATGTGATGATCGCCCGCGTCGACGAGGCTCTGTGCCACGTCTCGACCTGCCATTTCCACTACCCGTACTACGCCCCCCTCCAGGCGGCCTGGACGGCCGGCGGCGTGGCCGCCTACGTCGTTACGCTGGCCGTGGTCCGGCGCTCGCGGGACCTCGACCGGTACCGTTACCTCCTTCTGGCCGCCGGCGTGGTCCTGCTGCTCCTCCCCCTCGTGCCCGGGCTGGGCCGCAACATCCAGGGTGCCCGGCTGTGGATCCAGGTCGGCTCGTTCGAGTTCCAGCCGGTCGAGGTGGGCAAGATCGTGCTCTGCATCTTCTTCGCCTCCTACTTCGCCGACAAGCGGGAGCTGCTGACGATCCCGACGGCTCGGCTCGGCAACCGGCTGGTACTCGACCCGCGACCACTGGTGCCGATCGTGCTCGCCTGGGGCTTCGCCATCCTGGTGATGAGCGCGGAGCATGACATCGGGTTCTCGGCGCTGCTGTTCACCCTGTTCATCGGGCTCTTGTGGGTCACGACGGGTCGGACCGGCTACCTCATCCTCGGGCTCGTCCTGTTCGGCATCGGTGCCTACGTGACCGGTAAGTACTTCGCACAGACCCACATCCGGGTCGAGGATTGGCTCGACCCGTGGCCGCTGGCCAACGGGACCGGCGGCCAGCTGGTCCAGTCCTGGTACGCACTGGGCAACGGGGGTATCGGCGGCACCGGACTGGGGTTGGGCCAGGCCGCCTACCTGGTCAGCAACTCCAATACCGACTTCATCTTCGCCGTCATCGGCGAGGAGATGGGCCTGCTGGGGGCGGCAATGGTCCTCGTGGCATTCGTGCTGCTGGTCGGCGCCGGACTGCACATCGCCCAGACGGCCCGGTCCGAGTTCGCCAAGTTGGTGGCCGCCGGCCTCACCATCATCATCGGCTTCCAGGCCTTCTTCATCATCGGCGGGATCGTCCGGCTCCTGCCGCTGACCGGCATCACCCTTCCCTTCATCTCCTACGGTGGCTCCGCGCTGATCGCCAACTACGTGCTGGTGGCCGTCCTGATGCGCATCTCCGACGAAGGGACAGCGGCAACCGACGCCGCCGAGCAGGCCACTTACGAGGCCGACCTCGAGCGACGCCGGAGGCTGCTCACCGGCAATTGAGGGGCCGGGCCGTGGGCCCGGACGCGCTCAGGCAGTAGTACCCGGAGGGGGCACGTCGTCTCCGCTCTCGAGCAGACGGGCGTCGATGAGGATGGGCACCTGCACGGGCTGCTGGAGAGCCAGGATCAGGCCGTCCGTCGGGCGACAACCGTGCACCGAGCGGCCGGCGCGACCGCGCAGGTCCAATTCGGCGAAGTGCACCGTGCCGACCCGGCCCACGATGCGCACGGCCACCAGGTCGATGTCGAACCGCTGGAGCACCTCACTCATGAGCTCGTGGGTCAGCGGTCTTGGCGTGGGGATCCGCCGCATGGCATGGGAGAGGGCCACTCCGTCCTGGAGTCCCACGTGGAACGTGAGCTGGCGCCGGGGTGTCTCCATCTCCCGCAGGCACACCGCCGGGTGCTGGTTGGGCAGGTCGACGGTCACCGAGGAGACGAGCGCCATGCGAAAGTCCGCGGTGCCGTCCAACGGTCCGGTCGGGTTCGCGGAGACAGGTTCGGGCTCGGCGGCACCGTCCGGAGGCGTGGCCGCCTCGACCGGTTCGTCGACGCCGTCGGCGATGCCATCGGACTCCGTGGTCCCCGACACGATGCCCGACTCCTCAGGTGCGCCTTCGCCGACCGTACCTACCGGCCCAGAGTTGGCCGGGACGGGCACGGTCACCGGGTGCTCCGGTAGTGGACACTGGTCACGATGCCGATGGCAGCCATGAACCCGATCATGGCTGACCCGCCGTAGGAGAGAAAGGGAAGTGGGATGCCGGCCACCGGCATGATCCCCATGTTCATCCCCACGTTCTCGAAGACCGAGAACATCAGCAGGGCGAACACTCCCGAGCACAGGAGGCGGCCGAAGGTGTCCTTTGCCATCTGGGCCACCCGCAAGATCCGCCAGGCCAGGATCCCGTAGAGCACCAGCAGTACGCCGGACCCTACGAAGCCCAGCTGCTCCCCCACCGCCGAGAAGATGAAGTCCGTCTGCTGCTCGGGGACGTAGGCCAGATTGGTCTGGGCCCCCTTGAACAGCCCCTGGCCGAAGATGCCGCCATGGGCGATGGCCGTCTTGGCCTCGTTCACGTTGTAGGTGACGTTGGTACTGGCGCTGTTCGGCGAGATGAAGCTGGTCAGCCGCTGGATCTGATAGTGCTTCACCAACCCGAGGTTGAGGGCGATCACGATGAGCAGCACCGCCCCAACCACCAACAGGATCAGGTAGCGCCCGGGCATACCGGCCACGGCCAACATGACGAGCAAGATGACCGAGCAGACGATGGCCGTCCCGAGATCGGGCTGCTTGATGATCAGCACGATGGGCAGCGCGGCCATCAGTACCATCCGGACCAGGTCCCGGAACTCGAGCCCCTCCGGCCGGCGGGCACAGTAGGTGGCGATGACCACGATCAGCACCAGGGTGGCGAACTCCGAAGGCTGGAGTTGGAGCGGACCGAGCGCGAACCAGCGCTGCGACCCGAGCTGACTCGAGCCGATGGGAGACAGCACGGCCAGCAAAGCCAGCACGATCCCGACATACAGGATGGTGGCCAGCTGCTCCAATCGTCGGTAGTCGAAGACGGAGGCGGCCACCAGGACCACCAGCGACAGCCCGAAGAACATCAGCTGACGGAGCACGTAGTAGTGCGGGTCGTAACCCTGCAGGGCCAGCTTGCCCTTGGTGGCGGAGTAGATCATGACGATCCCGGTCAGGGCCAGGATCCCCGTCGTCACCAGCAGGATCGGGTCGATCCTGGCGGAGACGTGGCGGGAGCGTGTCGCGAGGGTGTCAGTCGAATAGGTCACGAGGGGGTTCCGGACAGACAGGCTACCGCCCCGTCCGGGCCCTGCCCGGGCGCACCCCGCGGTCGGCGGGCACCGTCAGCGGAGTCCTTCCTCAGGTCCGGGGCCGGCTACGGCCGCCCACATGGCGTCCACCGGGGCCTGGTGGCCGGTCCAGTGCTCGATCTGCAGTGCGGCCTGGTGGACGAGCATGCCGAGGCCGTTCACCGTCGTCGCCCCTCGCAAAGCTGCCGCCTCCAGCCACGGGGTGACCGGCGGGTGGTAGACGAGGTCGACGACCACCTGGCCAGGTCCGAGCATCCCGGGATCGACCGGCCAGCCGGCCGGGCCCCCGTCGACGTCCCCCATCCCCAGTGGCGTGGCGTTGACCACCAGGTCACACGCGGAGGCCTCGTCAGCCGCACCTACACGGCCGGCCGGGCCGGCGAGCCGGGCTGCCGCCTTCGCCCGCTCCTCGGTCCGGTTCACCACCACGACCTCGGCGGCACCGGCATCTCCCAGTGCGGCCACCACCGCCCGGGCCGCACCACCGGCTCCGACCACGAGACAGCGCCGGCCGGCCGGCTCGAACCGGTCGCCCCGGGCCAGTGCGGCAACGAAGCCGGCACCGTCGGTGTTCTCGCCCCGCCACGCGCCCCCGATGCCGACCACGCAGTTGACGGCGCCGATCCGGGCCACAGTGTCCGACACGTCGTCGACGGCGCCGGCCACGTCCTCCTTGTGCGGCATGGTGACCGACAGTCCCCGGATTCCGAGGGCCGCCGCACCGGACAGGGCCACTGAGGCCAGGCCGGGAGCGACGGGAAACCCCACCGACACCCAGTCGATGCCGAGGCGGGCGAAGGCCGCGTTGTGGAGACGGGGCGACAGCGAATGCCCGACCGGGTACCCGATCACCCCGACCACGTTGGTGGTGGCGGTCAGGCCGGGGCCAGCGGTCATCGAACCGTGGTCGCCCGTCACGCTCCGGTCTCCCAATCTGTCGACACCATGTCCCCAGTCTCCACCGCTCAACCCACTCCGCGCTGTTTGGCCAGCGCCTCGTTGGCCAGCTGGCCGGCGTAGGTGGTGGAGAACGCTTCGGTGCCGTCGGACTGCACAACGACGAAGTACAGCCACGGGCCTTCGGGCGGATTCAGTGCGGCATTCAGCGCCTCTTCGGACGGGAAGCAGGTCGGCGTGGGGGTCAGGCCCTTAGTGAGGTAGGTGTTGTAGGGACTGACCGTCTTCAGGTCGGCACTGGTCACCGGTCCCCCGTCCCGACCGAGGGCGTACAGCACGGTCGAGTCCATCTGGAGCGGCGTGTCCTTGGCCAGCCGGTTGTAGACCACCCGTGCCACCGGCCCCATGTTCTTGACCAGCACCCCCTCCTTTTCGACAATGGAGGCCACGGTCACCACCTGGTAGGGCGTGTAGCCGAGCCGAGCCGCCCCGTCGGCCAGTCCGACCTTGGCGGCCAGGGCGTCGAAGCGGTCGACCATCTTGGCCAGCAGCTGGCGGTCGGTCTCGCCGGGCACCATCGTGTAGGTCCCGGTGGCGAGCAGTCCCTCGAGGCTGGTCACCCCGGTCGGCTGCCAGGGTGACCGGACCTCTCCACTGGTGGCCGTGGCCAGGAACGTGTGGGAATTGTGACCGGGCAGCTGCCCCACCCGATCGGCGAGCTCGGACACCGTGAAGCCCGGCGGCACGACCAACGAAAACACGTTGGGCCCCGCGGCCAGCACCTTCTGGACGGCGTCGAACGACGAGTGCTGGGAGAACATGTAGGGGCCGGCCTGTACCCCGGGCAGGCTGTGGAATTGCGTCCACACCCGGAAGGCGAACGAGTTGGAGATCACTCCCTTGGCGGCCAGCAGCGATCCGGTCGAGCTGACCCCGGCGCCGGCCGGCACGGTGACGAAGACCTGGGGTCCGGGAGGACCCGACGGGTTCGCCTCGCTCTGCACCCAGAAGTACCCGCCGACCAGGACGACCAGGCCGACCACGATGACGGCCAGCGCGGCGATCCGCCACGGGTGACCCTTCCGGGCGGCCGGAGTCGAGGCCCCCGGCCGCCGTGTGGACCCGTCGGGTGCCGTCTCATAGGGGACGGCGACGTCCCCGCCCGCCGGTGCCCGCGCTCCACTGTCGGCAGCGCCACCGTGAAGGTCGACGGGGTCAACCGGACCGGTCATGATGTCCTCCGCCCGTCCAGCCAGGCCATGAGCATCACCGCTGCCGCGGTCTGGTCGACCACGGCCCGTTGATTCCGTCCCTTCGTCCCGCCGGCGGTGAGGGCCTGGTGGGCGGTCACGGTGGTCAGCCGCTCGTCGAACAGCTCGACGGCCACGTCCTGGTCGGCCAGCAGGGTGGCCAGCGCCTCGGCCTCGGCCTCGGCGGCCCGGGCCGCAGTCCCCCGGCTCCCGTCGAGCGACAGCGGGTGGCCGATCACCACCACCGCCGCCTCCTCCTCGACCACGAGATCGACCAGGGTACGTCGGTCCCGCTCGGCGTCTCCCGATCGCACGACCGTGCCCCGCGGGGTGGCGAGTGTGCCGGCCGAGTCACTCACCGCGATTCCGATTCGCTTGGCGCCCAGGTCGACGCCGAGGGCCCGGCCGCGCCGGGCCGTCCGGTCCGTGGTCACCGGTTGGTCAGCCGGCGCGCCTCGTCGAGAGCCCGCTCGATGCCCGACGGATCCTTGCCGCCGGCCACGGCCAGCTCGGGTTTGCCCCCTCCTCCGCCGCCCAGCAGCGGGGCGATCTGCTTGACCAGGTCACCGGCGTGGGCGCTCGTCCCGTCGGCGGACACGGCCAGCGACGCCTTGACGCCATCGGGGCTGCCTCCGAGTACGACCACCCGAAGGCCGCCCTGGCTGCGCACGGACTGGGCCAGGTCACGCAAGCGGTCCGGGACGAGCCCATCGCGCCGGGCCACCACAGCGCCGTCGACACCTTCGGCCATCAGCGACCCCGCCTCGGCGACCAGCTCACGGGACAGGGACTGTTCGAGGGATTTCTCGGCGGCCTTCTGGCGCTCCATCAGTCGCTCAATGGCCTCGTTCACGTGCTCGGGCTCGGTGCGCAGCAACGACGCCGCCTCAGCCAGCAGCCGTTCGCGCTCGGCCATCCGCTCGAGGGAGCCGGTACCCGTCACCGCCTCGATACGTCGGGTGTTGGAGCCGATGGATGCCTCGGACACCACGGTGATCGGACCGATCATCCCGAGCGCGCCCACGTGGGTGCCCCCGCACAGTTCGACCGAGTGGGGGCCGGCCCGCACTACCCTGACCCGCTCGCCATATTTGTCGCCGAAGAAGGCCAGAGCGCCCATGGCCTCGGCATCGGCCTTCGACGTCTCCAGCACGATGACCTCGGCGTCGGTCAGCACGTCGGCATTGGCCAGGGTGGCGACGGCGGCCAGCTCCTCGGGAGCGACCGCCCCGAGGTGACTGAAGTCGAACCGCAACCGGTCGGGCGCAACCAGCGATCCCTGCTGGCGGACCTGGTCGCCCAGCACGGTGCGCAGAGCTGCATGGAGCAGATGGGTGCCGGTGTGGTTCCGGCGCAGGGCGTCTCAACGGGGACCGTCGATGGTGGCGAGGGCGTCCTGGCCGGCGAAGATCTCGCCGCTTACCGTGGCCCGGTGCGAGGTGAGGCCGGGAAGGGCCGACACGGTGTCGTAGACCAGGGCGGTGCCCGTCTCGGTGACGATGGTCCCGATGTCGCCCATCTGGCCGCCGCTCTCGGCGTAGAAAGGGGTACGGTCGAGAAAGATCTCGACCTGTCCGGCGCGTTCGGGATCGTTGTCGACCAGGACGGCCACGACCCGAGCGGGCGCCGAGTAACCGTCCGGTGACTGTCCGACGAATACCGTGCGTCCCTCGGTGTCCAGCACGGCCCGGTACGTCTCGTCGCCGGCCGCGGCCCGACCGGAGCGCGCCGCGGCTCGGGCCTGGGAGCGTTGTGCCTCCATGGCTTCCTCGAACCCCTCAAGGTCCACCTTAGTGCCGGATTCCTCGGCGATCTCGACGGTCAACTCGACCGGGAAGCCGTAGGTGTCGTGCAGCCGGAAGGCGACGTCGCCGGGCACCGTGGCGGCACCTGAGGCCAGGACCTCCTCCAAGATGGCCGAGCCGGTGGCCAGCGTGCGCAGGAAACCTTCCTCCTCGCGGTTGACCACGTCCACGATCAGGCGGTGCTGCTCGGCCAGGCCCGGGTGGGCCGCTCCCAGGACGTCGACCGCGGCGTCGACCAGGCGCTCGGCGCTGGGTGCGTCGACACCCAGCTGGCGGATCCGTCGCACCGCCCGGCGGATGATCCGGCGGAGCACGTAGCCCCTTCCCTCGTTGGACGGGAGCACCCCGTCGGCCACCAGCATCGACATGGCCCGTCCGTGGTCGGCCATGATCCGCAGACTGACGTCGGTCGCCTCGTCCTTGCCGTAGGTCTTGCCGGTGATCGACTGGGCCGTCTCGAGCATAGGGACGAACAGGTCGGTGTCGTAGAACGAGTCGACCCCCTGGATGATCGGGAGAATGCGTTCGAGCCCCGCACCGGTGTCGATGCTGGGTCGGGGCAGCGGCTCCGTCGTGCCGTTGGCACCCCGGTTGTACTGCATAAACACCAGATTCCAGATCTCGACGAATCGCTCGGTTCCGCCGAATGCCGGACCGCCGTCGGGCCCGTAGGACGGTCCCTTGTCGATGAAGACCTCACTGCTCGGACCGCACGGCCCGGTGTCGCCCATCTTCCAGAAGTTGTCGTCGCCCAGGCGCTGGATCCGGTCGGTGGACACGCCCACGACATCGCGCCAGATGGCCTCGGCCTCGTCGTCGGTCTCGTACACGGTGATCCACAGTCGGTCGCCGTCGATGCCCAGCACCTCGGTGACCAGCTCCCAGGCATAGGGGATGGCGTCAGCCTTGAAGTAGTCCCCGAAGCTGAAGTTGCCCAGCATCTCGAAGTACGTGCAGTGGCGCAGTGTGGTGCCCACGATGTCGATGTCCACGGTGCGGAAGCACTTCTGGACCGAGGTGGCCCGGGGCCAGGGCGGGGTCTCGTCCCCCAGGAAGAACGGTTTGAAGGGCACCATCCCGGCGATCGTGAACAGCACGGTCGGGTCGTGGGGGATCAGGCTGCCCGACGGCACCGCGGTATGGCCGCGCTCCACGAAGAAGCGGGTGAACGCGTCGCGCAGATGATCGGCGTCGGGCGCCGTGCCGGGGGTCACGACCGCAAATCCTACTTGCCCAGGTGGGAGGGGGATCTGCGGGCGGCCCGGCGGGCGCGCCTGGTCGCGGTGTGGGTAGCGGGTGCGGGCGCGTCCGCGCCGTCAGGCGCGACATCGGTCGGCACGTCGTAGCCGGTGATCGACCGGTACCGGTCGTCAGAGGCCCCCGGAGAGACCGACCCCACACCGTCGGGGTGCAGTTCGGCCCACAGCTCGAGCTCCCGACGGCGCTTCTCTTCACGTCCCTGTGCCACCGCATCCCGCAGCCGGTCGCCCGTCGAGGCCACCGCCTGGCGGGCCGAACGGCCCACCTCTGCGGCCAACGCGTCGGGCTGGAGTCGGGCCGAGGCGGCTTCGACCGTCCGGCGGAGCTTGCGTTCGGCATAGAGCGACGATGCGGCGCCGGCCACCAGGCCGGTCACCAGCCACACAGAGCGACGGGCCATCGTTACCGGCTCCGGTCCCTGGTGACGGTGGTGCCGTTGTGGTCTGTCCCGTGGTTGTCCATTCCAACGTGGGGCTTCCCGTTGCGGGGCGTCCCGTTGCGCCGGGCCGATCCCTCTGCCTCAGCCGAGGCCAGGCGGCGGATGCCGGATGCGGCCCCGGCCCGGACGGCCAGCACCTTGACCACCGGGTTGGCAAAGGCGCGATACGCAAGCCGGGAGGCGGAATCGACGGTGGCGGCCACCGATTCTGTGGTGTCGAGTACGGCACCGACGCGCTCCATTTCGGTGGCGGCCTGGTCGACCACCCGGTGGGCGTCGGCCACCAGCGGGACGGTCTGGCGCTTGAGTTCGTCGGCCAGCGCGCCGAGCCGGGCCACCTGGCGTCGGAGCGAGGCGACGGCCGCCAACAGGCCGACCACGGCGAGGAGGCAGGCGATGGCGGCCACCACGACGGCGATCTGTCCGGAGCTCATGATCGAATCAGTGTAGATGGCACGCCACAAGAGTCGGGGCGAGCCACCGGGCGCTTAGGTCGAGGCCATGCCCGCGATCGGCCGGTTGAGCCGGATATTGCCCGTCGAGCCGTAGAACGGGGCGGTCCCGAAGGCGAAGATGCCGCCGTCGGAGGCCACCAGCCAGTAGCCGGTCCCGTCGGGGGAGGGGGCCATCCCGACGATCGGCTGATTGAGCGTGATGTTGCCGGTCGAGCCGTAGAAGGCCGCGTCGCCGTAGGCGAAGATGCCGCCATCGGAGGCCACCAGCCAGTAGCCCCTCCCGTCGGGGGAGGGGGCCATCCCGACGATCGGCTGATTGAGCGTGATGTTGCCGGTCGAGCCGTAGAAGGCCGCGTCGCCGTAGGCGAAGATGCCGCCG
>DATBZS010000073.1:0-49053 GCA_036513075.1 Acidimicrobiales bacterium | reverse complement strand
CGGCTCGCCCGGTCCGTCCACCAGCCGCGGCCCGCTCCCCCGCTCCCCGCCGAGCGCGTCCTGACGAGCGCGGGCCATGCCCACCACGACCGGGTCGACCGCCTCGAGGTGGGAGGGATTGGAGGCCATGGTCACCGGGATGCCCTCGCCGGACCGGCCGACGAACATGCCCGTGGCCCCCTTGTGGTATTTCACGTCACCTGAGCCCTGGACCGATTCGGGGTCGAGGTTCCCCTCGAACTCCTCGAAGATCTCGCCATAGGACTTGCCCACGATGTTGGCCAGCACGTTGAGCCGACCCCGGTGGGACATACCCATGACCGACTCATGCAGCCCTTCGGCGACCGCCTCGTTGAGGATGGCGTCGAGGATGACGATCGCCGACTCGGCCCCCTCGAGGCCGAAGCGCTTCTGGCCGACGTAGCGGGTGTGCAGGAAGCGCTCGAACACCTCGGCGGCGTTCAGTCGGTCGAGGATGTAGCGCTGCTCGTCAAGGCCCGTGGTGGCCGACACACCTTCGACGTGCTGCTGGATCCAGCGCTTCTGCTCGGGGTCCTGGATGTGCATGTACTCAATGCCCAGGGTCCGGCAGTAAGCGTCACGCAGGAGCGACAGGATCTCGTCGAGAGTGGCCAGCTGCTTGCCGGCAAGTCCATCCGCCACGAACTGGCGGGGCAGATCCCAAATGGTCAGGCCGTAGTGGAGCGGGTCGAGTTCGGGATGGAGGTCGACCGGCTCGGCATCGAGCGGATCGAGGTGGGCGATGAGGTGGCCCCGGACGCGGTACATGTTGACAAGGGTCTGGACATGGTTCTGCTTGACGAGCCGCTCGTGGCCGTTGTCGGCGCCCCCCACGGACGGATTGTCGTCCTGCTGCCACGTGACCGGCTCATAGGGGACGTCGAGAGACTCGAATACCTCCTTGTAGAAGCCGTGGCCCCCGACGAGGCACTCGGACACGTAGGCCAGGAACAGCCCGGACTCCGCCCCCTGGATGATGCGGTGGTCATAGGTCGAGGTGATGGTCACCGTCTTGCCGACACCCAGCTCGGCCACCGTACGGGGGTCGGTGGCCTCGAAGCCGGGCGGTACCCCGAGGGCGCCTACGCCCACGATGACACCCTGGCCGGGCATCAGACGGGGCACCGACTGCACCGTGCCGAGCGTGCCCGGGTTGGTCAGGGTGACGGTGGTGCCGGCAAAGTCATCCGGGGAGATCTTGTTGGTGTGGATCTTGCGCACCAGGTCCTCGTAGGCCGCGACGAAACTCTTGAAGTCCCGGGTGTCGGCCTCGGCGATGCACGGCACGAGCAGGGTGCGGCCGCTGCCCTTCTCGACGTCGACGGCCAGACCCAAACCGACGTGCCCGTGGCGCAGGACGCCGGGCGTGCCCTTTCCGTCGGCGTCGGACACGAACGCGGCGTTCATGGCCGGGACGGCGGCCAGCCCCTTGACCACCGCGTAACCGATGAGGTGGGTGAAGCTCACTTTGCCGCCGGTGGTGCGCTTCAGCTGGTTGTTGACGATGGTCCGGTTGACTTCGAGCAGCTTGGCCGCCACCACACGGACGCTGGTGGCGGTGGGAACCCCGAGAGACGCCTCCATGTTGGCCACGATCCGGCCCGCCGCACCGCGTAGCGGCACGGCACCTTCGACGGTCCCGACGGGTGCTGCTGCGGGCGTCGTAGCGGGGCTCGCCTGCGGGGCCGGATCTGCCGGTGGCACGGTTGCCGGTGCCGGTGCCGGTGCCGGTGCCGGTGCAACGCCGGTCGACGGTCGGTAGTCGGCGAAGAACTCCTGCCACGAGGCGGACACCGAGGAGGGATCGGCCTGGTAGCGCTCGTACATGTCCTCGACCAGCCACGCATTGGGGCCGAATGCCCCGGTGCCGGTACTCGGCCGTCCGTCCTGGCCCTCACCCAGACTTTGACCCTGCATCGACGCGTCTCCAACTTCGGGGCTGTCCATTTCCGGTACAGACTACCGGCCGGCACCAGTGTCCAGGGCGGGTGGAAGCCGACACAGGAACGCCGAGTAGCGTCGAATCCATGCCAACGCCGCGCACCCGAGTCACGTGCACGTTCACCTTTGAGGCCGCCCACCGGCTGGCCTGGCACCCCGGCAAGTGCCGTAACCTGCACGGCCATTCCTACCGACTCGACGTGTCCGTCGAAGGGCCGCTCGACGCCAACGGCATCGTCCTCGACTTCGATACCCTCCAGGACGTCGTGCGCATCAATGTGGTCGACGTCTGGGACCACCGGGACCTCAATGAGGTGCTCGACAACCCGACGGCCGAGCTACTGGCCCAGCGGGCCTGGGAGCTTCTGACCGACGCCGGGCTCGATCTGGCCGCCCTGCGCCTGTGGGAGACCACCGACTCGTGGGTGGACCTGGTCCCCGCCCCTGGGACCTAACCGTGTCCGATCACCTGGTTGTTCTTTCCGGCGGTCTGGACTCGACGGTGTGCATGGCCCTGGCGGCCGAGGAGACCGGCGCGGCGCCCCTGGCGCTCACCTTCGACTACGGCCAGCGCCACCGTGCCGAACTGGACCGGGCCGCGGGCGTGGCCGGTCACTATCGCTCCGAGCACCTCGTCGTCCACGTCGACACCTCGGCGTGGGGCGGCTCCGCCCTCACTGACCGGTCGATCGACGTGCCGGCGGCCGGATCCGACGGCGGGATACCTGTCACCTACGTGCCGGCCCGCAACAGCATCTTCCTGGCCGTGGCTCTGGGGGTCGCCGAGGCACGCGACCTCGATGCGGTGTGGATCGGCGTCAACGCCATCGACTACTCGGGCTACCCGGACTGCCGGCCCGAGTTCATCGAGGCCTTCCGGGAGGTGGCCCGGACCGGCCAGAAGCGGGGCGCCGAGGGGAACCCGATCGAGCTGCGCACCCCGTTGATCGAGTGCACCAAGGAGCAGATCGTCCGCCTCGGCGTGGAGCATGGTGCCCCACTGCAGTTGACCTGGTCCTGCTACCGCGGCGGAGTCCGGCCGTGCGGAACCTGTGACGCCTGCGTGCTGCGGAGTCGTGGCTTCGAGGCGGCCGGGCTGTCCGACCCGGCACTGGCATGAGCGGCGTCGTCGCCCAGGCGCCCGCAGCGAGTCCGGTCGCCACACCCGATGCCGGACCGAAGGACATCCTGGTGTCGGAGGTGTTCAGTGCCATCCAGGGCGAGGCGTCCCTGGTCGGCGAGCGCCAGATCTTCGTGCGGCTGACCGGGTGCAACATCCGCTGCACCTACTGCGACCAACCCGAGGCACTCGAGCGCACGGCCGGCCCGTGCCGGATCGAGACGACAGCCGGACGACGCGACTGGTCGGTCGAGGCGAGCCCCCTGACCATCGACCGGGTGGTCGGAGCTGTAGCAACGTTGTGGGACCAGGTTCCCCACCACTCGATCAGCCTGACGGGAGGCGAGCCCCTGCTCCAGGGCACCAGGGTGAAGAAGTTGGTGGCGCAGTTCGCGGCGCGTAGCTGGCCGGTCATGCTGGAGACCAACGGGACGCTGGTTCCGCCGCTCGCCAAGTTGGGTGCCGACCTCGCCTACGTGAGCATGGACCTCAAGCTCCACAGCGTCGACGACGAGTCGGTGGCGCGCACCACTCAGGCGAGGTTCCTGGACCAGGCACTGTCGTCGGGAGCCGTCACGTGGGTCAAGGCGGTGATCGGACCCGACACCGACCTCGAGGAGTTCGACGCCGCTATCGCCATGGTGGCCGCGGCTTCCGCCGGAAGGCGCGACCCCGTGGAGGTCTTCCTCCAACCCCTCACGCCGTTCGGTGCAGCGACGAAGGCACCGACGGTGCAACAGGTGCTCGAGCTACATGAGCGGGCACTGCGCATCCATCCGCGTGTGCGGGTGGTTCCCCAGACCCACAAGTCCATCGATCAGCTGTAGGGGCGATGCGGACCGGAGGTGCAACTGTCCCCGGCACGACGAAGGGGCGGCCCGGGGACCAGCCCCGGACCGCCCCTTGCGTCAGGACTACTTGGCCTTGGTGATCTTCGGGGCCGGGGCCTGGCCGTTGACGACCTTCTTGAACGAGGCACCAGCGGAGACCTTCGGGCTCTTCGAGGCCTTGATCTTGATGGTTTCGCCGGTCTGCGGGTTGCGACCCGTGCGAGCGGCGCGCTGGGCCCGGTCGAAGGTCAGGAAGCCGGTGATGACGACCTTCTCGCCCTTCGCCACATTGGCGGTGATGACGTCCTCGATGCCCGAGAGCACGGTGGCGACGTCCTTGGAGGTCGAACCGGTGTGGGCAGCGACGGCGGCGATGAGATCGGTCTTGGTCAGGGGCACTGTTTCTCCTTGGTCAAATGGAAGCACTAACAATGCACGATCTGGCGACGCGATGTGTGGACTCGGCGCCGCGGACCCCTGAACTGGGCGGTTCCCGGTCCGTGGACACGACCGTCGGTCGGGTGGGCAGCAAAGGCCCGTGTCGGGGAATGGCCGCTCCCCCGCGACCCTGCCAGGCTGGCCGGGATGGCCACCGACCACCAGCTGTCCCTGACCGAGCACGTCCCCGAGAGGGTCGACCCCGACGCACCGCTCGTCGTGCTCGTCCACGGGTCACTCGACCGGGCCGCCAGTTTCGCCCGCGTCATCCGGCGGCTCGACGACCTCCACACCGTCTCCTACGACCGCCGCGGCTACCACCGGTCTCGTCACGTGGTCCCCGTCCACGAGACCCTCGACGGCCACGTCGGCGACCTCCTGGCGGTGATCGACGGTCGGCCTGCCATCGTCGTCGGTCACAGCTACGGCGGCGACATCGCCCTCGGGGCCGCGCTGCGCCCGGGAGGGCCGGGGCCGATCCTGGCCGTGGCCGCATTCGAGCCACCGATGCCATGGCTGGGCACCTGGGCCAGCCGACCCAACGGTTCCCGGCCCCAGCCGCGCAACGATGACCCAGGGCAGGCAGCCGAGCGCTTCTTCCGCCGGATGGTCGGCGACTCGGCGTGGGACAGGCTCCCCGAGTCGACCAAGGAGGCACGTCGTGGCGACGGGCCGGCGCTGGCCGCCGAGCTCGCCGCCATACGGGGCGCCGAACCCCCGTTCGACGTCACCACCCTTGCCGTCCCTGGCGTGTTCGGTCGGGGCAGCGAAACAGTCGCGCACCACCGCGCGTCAGCCGACTGGCTGGTCGCCCACGTGCCCGATGCGGAATTGATCGAGATCGAGGGCGCGGCCCACGGGGCCCACCTCACCCACCCGGACGCCTTCGCGCGGTTCGTTCGGGTGGCGTTGGCCAAGGCAATGCGATCACAACCCGGCGTCCACGGTTCGGGCGCCGGGTAGAACCGACGACATGCACCTACTCCTGACGGGATCGTCCGGGCTCATCGGAACCGCACTGGTCGATGCCGCACTCGCCCGTGGGGATACCGTCACCCGACTGGTACGCGACTCGACCGACGGCCGCCACCCCGCGCCTACCGGTGTCTCCTCGGTGGCCTGGGACCCGTCGGAGGGCACCATCGACACGGCCGCCCTCGACGCGGCCGGTCCGTTCGACGGAGCCG
Source organism: Acidimicrobiales bacterium (assembly GCA_036513075.1). Taxonomy (GTDB): domain Bacteria; phylum Actinomycetota; class Acidimicrobiia; order Acidimicrobiales; family RAAP-2; genus Bog-756. Next base: position 43,516 of record DATBZS010000073.1, on the reverse strand, counting down.
TGCACCTGGCCGGTGCCGGCGTTGGTGACAAGCGGTGGTCCCCTGACCGCAAGCGCGAGATCATCGGGAGCCGCACCCGCTCGACCGGACTGCTCGCCCGCACCATCGCCGCCCTGACGCCGGCTCCACCGGTCCTGGTCAGTGCGTCGGCCGTCGGTTACTACGGCGACCGGGGCGACGAAGTCCTGACCGAAGCGTCGCCGGCAGGGTCGGGATTCCTGGCCCGGGTGTGCGTGGACTGGGAGGAGGCCGCGTCGCCGGCGGCCGAGGCGGATATCCGGACCGTGCTGCTGCGCACCGGCATCGTGCTGAGCCGGTCGGGCGGCGCACTGGCTAAACAACTGCCGCTGTTCCGGCTGGGCGTGGGCGGCAGGATCGGCTCCGGACGCCAGTTCCGCAGCTGGATCACTCTCGATGACCAGGTGGCCGTGATCCTGTACTCACTGGGCGATGCCACCCTGTCCGGGCCGGTCAACGCCGTCGCGCCCCACCCGGTCACCGACGCCGAACTGGCCACCGCCCTCGGCCGTGCGCTCGATCGCCCGTCCTTCATGGTCGTACCGGCTCCCGCCCTGAAGCTCGCTCTCGGGTCGGAGATGGCCACGGACATGGTGCTGGCCAGCCAACGCGTCCGACCCGAGCAGCTGGAGCGATCGGGCTTCGGCTTCCTCCATCCCGACCTCGACGAGGCGTTGCACTCGGTGCTCACCGGTTCCTGAGGCGTATCCGTCAGGAAGGTTCCGGAGCGGCGCGCGCCTGGCGGACCAACATGTCGCCTTTTCCCGAGTCGTCCTTGGCTCCTGCCACCAGCGGTGACGTGCACAGCACCATGATCCCGGCCACCACCACCAGGATGGCCACCACCTCGACCGGCAGGCGCCAGCCGGCCGTATCCAGCCGGTCGTGGAACAGGTAAATGCCGATCACCACACTGACGATCGGGTCGACAATGGTGATGGCGGCCTGGGACGCGGTGATCGGGCCGGCGTGGAACGCGCTCTGGATCAGGAACAGGCCGACTACCCCGGTGGCGACCATGGCGTAGGTGACCCAGTCGGTGAACACGTGGCCCCACCCCTCCGAGACCAGAGTGGTGAACTGCTTGGTCAGAGCGGCCGACAACGCGAAGAGCACGGCCCCGGCAGAGCCGAACATGGCCGCCCGGAACCAGCGGGGTCCGGTGAAGCCGAGCGTGGCGCATCCGGCCGACACCGCGCCGATCACGACGAAGACGACGATCCAGGCGTGTCGGTTGGGGACGATATTGCCGCCGCCGGGGGCGGCCACCACGAGGAAGGTGGCGAGACCGCCGGCCGCGGCCAAGGACCCGCCCCACTCCCGCCAGGCGAGGCGGTAGCGGAACCACACGCCGAGGATCAGGACAAGGAAGAGGAGTTCGGTGGTCACCAGGGGCTGGACGGAGCTGAGCTGGCCGAAGTGGAGTGCGACGGCCTGGCAGAGGAAACCCACCACGATCATGGCGAGCCCGAGGAACCAGATCGCATTGGAGAGGGCGTGACGGATCAGCTTGATGTTCATGACCGTGTCGGCCGGTGCGTTCTGTACCCCGATGCGTTGGAAGATGGCACTCAGCGCATTGGCCAGACCGGCCATGAGGGCGAAGACGTATGCCACGCCTAGTGTCTACAGCAGCCGCAAGGGCAACCACCGGAAGGTCGGGGCCCGATCTCCACACCGGGGCCCTGACCCCCTTTTCGCCCGCCACGGATACGCTTTGCCGAGCCCGCGGCACTACGTCAGAGGCCGTGGGGCACCGAACCAGGGGGATCCAGAGATGACCGTCACCGAGCAGGCCGAGCCGACCAGTGCCGCGGGGTCGCCGACGCCCGACGAATTCGAGGCCGGGGCGCGGGCGTTCTTGGATGCCAACGCCGAGAAGCGCCCCGAGGAGGTCTTCGTGTGGGGCCAGGGTTCGGACGACGTCAGTCTCTTCCCCGAGCGGTCACCCGAGCAGCAGGAGGCCGACCTGGCCCTGTCCCGGTCCTGGGCCCAGAAGGTCTTCGACGCCGGCTTCGGCTGGATCACCGGTCCCACCGAGTACGGCGGGCGGGGCCTGTCCAGCGACTACCAGCGCATCTGGGGCCGGGTGGCCTCGAACTACCGGGCGCCGTCGCAGTCGATCTACGGCATCGGCCTCGGCATGGTCGCCCCGACGATCCTGGCCCATGCCACGCCGGAGGTGAAAGAGGCCTACCTGCGCAAGATGTGGCGGGGTGACATCGTGGGCTGCCAGCTGTTCAGCGAGCCATCGTCGGGATCAGACCTCGCATCGCTCCAGACCCGGGCGGTCAAAGACGGCGACGAGTGGATCCTCAACGGCCAGAAGGTGTGGACCTCGGGGGCCCAGGTGTCCGACATCGGCGAGATCATCTGCCGCACCGACCCCGACCTGCCCAAGCACCGCGGACTGACCGGATTCGTCGTCGACATGCGAGCTGCCGGCGTCGAGGTCCGTCCGTTGCGCCAGATGACCGGTGGTGCCTCGTTCAACGAGGTGTTCTTCACCGACGTCCGGGTCCCCGACTCCCATCTGCTGGGCGAGGTGAACGGCGGCTGGACGGTCGCCCTCACCACGCTGATGAATGAACGGGCGTCCATCGGCGGCGGGGGCGGGGGCGTCAGCCTGCCGCAGTCCACCCGACTCATCGAGGCGGCCCGCTCGGTCGGCAAGGCGGACGACCCATTGATCCGCCAGCAGTTGGCCGACATCGTCATCCACGAGCGGGTGGCCGGCTATACCAACCGCCGGGCCATGGCCAAGATCGCCGCCGGGCAGCTGCCCGGACCGGAGATGTCGCTGGGCAAGCTGTCGCTGACCGCCAACATGGTGCGGTCCTACGAGCTGGTCTCGTCGATCTTCGGACCAGCTCTGGTGGCCGACACCGGCGCCTGGGGCTCGTACGCCTGGACCCAGTACCTGCTGGGCGTACCGGGCATGCGCATCGCCGGAGGGTCGGACGAGGTCATGCGCAACATCCTCGGTGAGCGGGTACTCGGTTTGCCGAAGGAGCCGTCGCCCACCTAGCGGGTCGGGACCGGCGACATCGACACCGTGCCCCGGTCAAGCCCCCGGTGGGTGACACCTGTCAGGTGGTCTCCGGTAGCCGCCAGGAACGACGGTGGTGGGGTGTGGTGCCCAGGCGTCGGATGGCGGCGAAATGAGCGTCGGTGCCGTACCCCTTGTTCGCTTCCCACTGGTAGCCGGGGTAGTCGGCCGCCAACCCCACCATGACGGCGTCGCGTGCCACCTTGGCCAGGATGCTTGCCGCGGCCACCGAGGTGCAGGTGAGGTCGGCTTTGACCCGGGTGTGCACTTCTGGTCGCACAGACATCTCGGTGGGTGCTCCGTCCGGCGTCAGCCAGTCGTGGTTCCCGTCGAGGACCACGAGGTCCGGTGGTTCTCCCACCTGCCCGAGCGCCCGGGTACCGGCCAGGCGGAGGGCGGCGGTCAGGCCGAGCGCGTCGATCTCGTCGGGGGTGGCGGTCCCGACTGCCCAGGCCGTGGCCCAGGACTCGATCCGCGGCACCAGTCGCTCCCGGGTCCCGGGCGTGAGGAGCTTCGAGTCCCGGATGCCGGTCGGCGGGCGGGCACTCGAGCGGTCCATCACGACGAGCCCGACGTGGAGGGGACCGGCCGGAGAGCCGCGACCGACTTCGTCCATGGCGCCGAGCCGGTGCACCTCCGACCGGAGGAGGCGGCGCTCGAGGCGGAGGGTCGGCACCCCGACGGGGCGGCGGCCACCACCGGCACCAGAGCGCCGCTCCACTCGCCTCGACGGTCGGGCCATGCCGGAAACCTACCCCGACGATCCGGCTCCGCCCGGCATCATCGGAGCAGGCTGCGGACGACCTTCCCGAGCGCGTTGCGGGGCAGCGCGTCGACAATCCGGATGAGGCGGGGCTGCTTGTAGGAGGCGAGCAGTCCGGCACAGTGGGCCCGCATGTCGTCGATCGACGGGGCGGAGCCGTCGGGCACCACCCAGGCCGTCACCACCTCGCCCCACTCGTCGGACGGTGTCCCGGTGACGGCCACCTCGGCCACTCCCGGGCATCCGGACAGGACGTCCTCCACCTCGGTCGGATAGACGTTGAACCCACCCGAGATGATGAGCTCGGTGGACCGGCCCCGGATGACCAGGTAGCCGTCCTCGTCGCTGCCGAGATCGCCCGTGGCGAACCACGGACCTCCGCCGTCGCCCCGGTCTCGGAATGCCGCCGCGTTGGCCGCCTGGCGTTCGAAGTAGCCATCGAAGACGTTGGGGCCGCGCAGCAGCACCTCGCCGCCGTCGTCGAGGACGACCTCCACCCCGGGCAACGGGAATCCGACCGTGCCGGCCCGCCGTTCCCCTGCGTAGGGGTTCGACGTGTTCATGAGGGTCTCGGTCATGCCGTAGCGCTCGAGGACGACGCTTCCGATGGCCGCCGAGGCAGCTTGGTGGAGCTCGGTCGGCAACGGGGCAGAGCCCGACACGCTCAGTCGGAGGGAGGCCAGCTCGCCGGCCCGGCCCGATGCCACCAGTCGGTGGTACATGGTCGGCACCCCGAAGAACAGTGAAGCCCGGTGATCGCGCACGGCGTCAGCCACCGCATCGGGGGCGAAGCCGGGCAGCAGCACGGCCGACCCCCCGGCCGACATCATGCCGTATGCCCCGACCACCAGGCCGTGAGCGTGGAAGATCGGAAGGCAGTGCACCAGCCGGTCCTCGGGTGTCATCCGCCAGGCCCGGGTGAGCGAACCGACCCCGGCCAGCAGATTTCGGTGGCGAAGCACCGCCCCCTTGGGCACGCCGGTCGTCCCCGAGGTGAAACAGATGAGCGCCGGGTCGTCTGGACCGGCCGCGTCGAGCGGTCCCGGGTCGGCGTCGGGCAGGTCGAGTCCGGGACCGGTGACGACGATCGGCCCGGCCGACGCCTGGCGCACCCAGTCGGCCTGCTCGGGCCGGCCCACCACCGCCGCCGCAGCCCGGACGTCGGTCACGATGTGGGCCAGCTCACGCGGCGAGTACGCAGTGTTGGCCGGCACGACTACCAGACCGGACCGCAGCGCCCCGACATGAGCCACGAGGGCGTCCACCGACGGGTCGGTGGACCACACCACGCGGTCGCCTGGCCGGAGACCTGCGCCTGACAGCCGTCCGGCGGCCCGACGGGTGGCCTCGTCGAACTCCCCCGCTGTCCACCACCTGCCGCCCTCGTGCCACAGCCGGGCGGCGGGGTCGTCGGCCCACCGACGTCCCCAGTCGTGAAGCAGCGTGCCGGAATGGACCAAGTCCGCGGCTCCGGGTCCGGCCTCGGCGACCAAGGAGTCGTCGGGTTCCAGGTGGTCACGCCAGGGGCGCACGGTGGGCTCCTTGTCAGGGGCGTCGGACGGACAGTGCACCGTGGCCGACCCACGGCCGGGAGCACGCGTCCTAGTCTTAGCCCAACGTCGTCGAGGACCACGCGAGGAGGTGTCATGGGATTCATGGACAAGGTCAAGGCCCAGGCAGAGGTCGGATTGGCCAAAGCCAACGAGGCCACCAAGGCCGGGCAGGAGAAACTCGACCAGGCCACAGCCAAGCACCGGGCCGATGGGCTGCTCCACGACCTCGGAGCGGCGGTGTATGCCGAGCGGGTGGGCCGGGGGACCGACCAGACGACGGCCGATGCCGAGCGGCTGGTGACCGAGCTGCAGGCCTACGAGGCCGAATACGGGAACCTCGAGGCGTGACCGACGAGCCCGGACGTACCAGGGCGCGGCGCCGCGTCGCCGTCGTCCCCCACACCCACTGGGACCGGGAGTGGTACGACCCGTTCCAGACCTACCGGTTGAAACTGGTGCGCATGGTCGACGACCTGCTCGACCTGATGGAGCGCGACACCTCCTACAGCCACTTCCTGCTCGACGGCCAGCTCGCCGTGATCGACGACTACGTGGAGATCCGTCCCGAGAACGAGGGGCGCCTGCAGGCCCTGGCCGCGGCCGGCCGGATCACCGTCGGCCCGTGGTACATCCTCATGGACGAGTTCCTGGTGTCCGGTGAGACGATCGTCCGCAATCTCCAACAGGGGATCCTGCGAGGCAGTGACTTCGGCGGTGTGATGGAGGTCGGCTACCTGCCCGACATGTTCGGCCACGTGGCCCAGATGCCCCAGATCCTCGACCAGGCCGGATTCGGCCACACCGTGGTGTGGCGGGGGGTGCCGTCGACGGTCGACCGCACCGCCTTCGTATGGACCGCCCCCGATGGATCGAGCGTCCGGGCCGAGTACCTGGTCGCCGGGTACGGCAACGGCGCCGCCCTCCCCGAAGACGCCAAGCAGCTGGTCCGCCGGTTGGCGGCCATGGAGGAGGAGTTCGCCTCGTTCCTGCCCGAGGACGGCCCGATGCTGCTCATGAACGGCTCGGACCACCTGCGCCCCCAACCGTGGCTGGGCCGTGTGGTGGCCGAGGCCAACCAGCTCCAGGACGAGTTCGAGCTGTCGATCTCCTCGCTTTCGGACTATCTGGGCGGCACCAGCCGCGACGGCCTGGTGGAGTGGCAGGGCGAGCTGCGGTCCGGCTTCCGGTCCAACGTCCTCATGGGGGTGGCCTCCAACCGGGTCGCCGTGAAGCAGGCCGCCTCGCGGGCCGAACGGTCACTCGAGCAGCTGGCCGAGCCGCTGTCCGCCCTGTTTCTGACGGCTGAGCGGTGGCCCGGCGCTTTTCTCGACGTTGCCTGGACGCTGGTGGTCCGGAACTCGGCCCACGACTCGATCTGCGCGTGCTCGGCCGACGACGTCGTCGATGCGGTGCTCCACCGCTACGCCGAGGCCCGCCACCTCGGCGAAGGGCTCACCGAGCAGGCGCTGCAGGCGGTCGGCCGCTCGATGGCCGTCCCGGGTCCCGTGGTTGTCAACCCGTCGGCCCGCGATCGAGGAGGCCTGGTCGAGGTGGTCGTGCCCGCCGTCGGCGAGCCCGGCCCCGATGTCCAGGTGCTGTCCGAGCGCAGGGGGCTCCCCGGCTCGATGACCCTCGACGGCGAGACCGTCCGCAACATGCTGGGACTCCTCCAGGGCGCCCGCATTGACGACCAGGCCTATGTGACCGACGTGAACCTGTCCGAGGACGAGACCGGGCTCGACGTCACCGTGGTCATCGGACCCGAGCCCCGGGAAGGAGTGCCGGTCGAGGAGGTCAAGCGCGAGCTGTTCACCCGCTTGACCGCCCGGCCCGACACCGAGGTCCGGCTGGTCATCGACCAACCCCCGGTCCGTCGGCTGCTCGCCCGCCAGGAGCCGGTGCCCGGGTTCGGCTGGGGCACGTTCGCCCCCGCCCCGCTGACCCATCCGGTGAGACTGACCGGCGACGCGGCGGCCGGGCTGACCCTGACCAATGGGCTGGTGACCGTGGTCGTCGACCCGACCACCGGGACGTTCGCCCTCGACGGGATGCCAGGCTTCGGGCGCCTGGTAGACGGCGGCGACCACGGCGACACGTACAACTACTCCCCCCCGAGGACCGACACCACGGTCGACACACCGGATTCGGTCGTACTCGTCGCCGGCGAGTCGGGCCCGGTCCGGGCCACCGTCGACATCGTGGCCATCTACACCTGGCCCGAGTGTGTGGACGGCGGCACCCATGCTCGGGCAGGCTCCAAGGAGGTGGTCGTCACCACCACGCTCGAGCTCCGGGCCGACGAGCCGGCGGTGCGGGTCCGCACCCGGTTCACCAATCCGTCGCGTGACCACCGCCTGAGGGCCCACCTGCCACTGCCTACTCCTGCGACCACGTCCGAAGCCGAGTGCGCCTTCACCATCGTCGAACGGGGACTGACCGCCGAAGGGCGCCCCGAGGAGTTCGGTCTGCCCACCTTCCCTTCGCGCCGTTTCGTGCGGGCGGGCGGGCTCACCGTGGTCCACGAGGGGCTCCTCGAGTACGAATTGGTCGACATCGCCGGCGCCCCCGGCACGGGTCGGGCCGCCGGCACCTTGGCATTGACCCTGCTGCGGGCCACCGGGATGCTGTCCCGTATGGGGATGTCGCTCCGCCCGCTCCCGGCGGGGCCCATGGACGTCCTCGACGGGCCCCAGATGCTCGGCCCGGTCGACGTCACCTACGCGTTGGCCACGGCTGAGATCGATCCCTACGCTCTGGCCGATGACGTGCTCGTCCCGCTCCGGCTGTCCAGCTCGTTCGGCGGCGGCGACCGCCCCGACCGGGGCACCGAGCTGACCGTCGACGGCGCCGAGGTGTCCTCGGTCCGCCGGAACGCCGGTTCGCTCGAGGTCCGGGTCTTCAACCCGACAGACCGGGCGACGACGGTCGGACTGCCCGGTCGGTCGGGATGGCTGGTCGACCTGCGCGGCCGCCCGGTCGCCTCCTTCGAGGGCTCGTTCCCCCTACGACCCCATGGGATCGCCACCGCCCGGCTCGACGCCGGCTGAGTCGACCTGTCGCTGGACGACCGACTCACCGCGCTCCCGCAGTTCGTCGAGTTCGCGCAGCACCTCGCCCAGCCGTTCCCAACGCATGGTGCGCCGGCGGTCGGCGCCCGGCTCGGTGCCGGCCCGAATCAGCTTCCACATCTGGATGCGGCCGAGGTCCTTCACGGTCCGGGTCCGCAGTGGTCGGGTGTCGATACCGTCGGCGCCCTCGACATCGAGCGTCTCGCGGAACTCGTCGGAGATGAGCACGGTGCCCGGATGGGCCACGCCCACCAGACGACTGGCCAGGTTGACCACCGGTCCGTAGAAATCGCCGTCCTTGACCAGCACCGGCCCGACGGCCAGTGCCACGCGCACGTCGGACAGCAGGTCGTCACCGGCATAGGCCTCCGCCAGGCTCAACCCGATCTGCGCGGCACCGGTGGCTGTCGGCACGACGAACATCACCTCGTCACCGATCATCTTCACCACCCGGCCGCCGAGGGCCACCACCGTGTCGTGGGCCAGCTCTTCGAACCGGGCGACCACGGCAGCCAACTCGTCGTCCCCCAAGTGCTGACTCAGCATCGTGAACCCGACCATATCGGCGAAGCCGACGGCCATCACGGGTCGGATGCCCTCGTCGGAGCCACGCGTCCGGTGCAGCATGGCCCGGTGGGTGGCGGCCTGGAGGTGGCGCCGCCACACGTACTCGAGGAGGCGGGCCATCGCCGGGATCGACGTGCCGGCCTGCCTGGCGAACGCATCGGCGTCGAGAACGCTGTCACCCGTCCCGATCAGGATGGGCGTGGAGCCCGGCGCCGTCTCCGCTTCGGCGATGCGAGCCATCGACGAGCCAATGACCCGGGCCATCTGTACGGCGGTGTCGAGGTCGACCAGTCCATGGGCCACCATCGACTGGAAGATGTGGACCGCCTCGATGTCCATGTCGGTGAACGCGGCATCGTCCTCGTCCACGTCGAGGAACCCGAGCGCCCGCCAGAACCGCTTGGCCACGTCGAGCGGGATGTCGGTGCGATCCGCCACCACGGCCTGGGTGAAGCGGACCCCGGACGGGACCAGCATGCGGTCGACCACCAGCAGGTCGAGGACGTCGTCCTCGACGGAGCGGTCGATCTCCTCGTCGGTGCAGCCGAGATCGACAAGCAGGAAGCGAACCCGGGCCAGGGCCTCGACCCGGTCGATGTCGCGGCCATCCTCGGGGTCGGACGGGTCGTGCGGCACCCGCCCACCCTAGGTCGGGTCACCCCCAGTGGCGTGCGATCACGGGGTGCCTACACTGGCCGTGTGGCCCACTCCGGAGTGCACCATCCCGATCCGGGCCTCGCCTTGGGCCCGCGGGCCGTTCTGGTACCCATCAAGGCCTTCCACGAGGCGAAGCGCCGGCTCGACCGTGCCCTGACGGCGTCCGAGCGCTCGGACCTGGCCCGGTCCATGGCGGCCCAGGTGGTGGAGGCAGCGGCGCCGCTGCCCGTCGCCGTCGTGTGCGACGACAACGAGGTGGCCGACTGGGCCCGGGCACGGGGAGCCCTGGTCGTGTGGGAGCCGGGCCGGGGTCTGAACGGCGCGGTCGAAGCCGGGGTCAAGCACCTGCGCGACGCCGGCGTGGCCCACGTGACGGTCTCCCACGCCGACCTTCCCCGGGCGAGCCGCATCGCCGACGTGGGTTCGGCGCCGGGCATCACACTGGTGCCCGACCGCTACGGCAACGGCACCAACGTCATCGCCGTCCCCACCGACGCCGGCTTCCGCTTCACCTACGGACCCGGCTCCTTCGCCCGGCACCGGGCCGAGGCCGAACGGCTCGGCCTGCCGCTGCGGGTGCTCGACCTCCCCGACCTGGCCTGGGACGTCGACGAGCCCGGCGACATGGTCCCGGTGCCCACCCCGGGCGCCTCTGCTCCGTGACCGGCGGCCCCTGGACCCCGGATCCCGCTCCTAACCGGTCGGTGTCCGGGCTCCCGACCGGCGACCTCCTCGACACGGCAACCGTCACCGTCGATCTGCCCGTGCCGGAGCGGGCACTGGCCGTGGGGGCCCATCCCGACGACATCGAGTTCGGCGCCGGGGCCACGCTCGCCAAGTGGGCGGCGGCCGGGTGCAGCATTCACCACCTCGTCCTCACCGACGGTTCCAAGGGGAGTTGGGACCCAGACGAGGACCTCGGGCGTCTGGTGGCAGCACGGATGCAGGAGTGCCGGGAGGCGGCGGCACGGATCGATGGAATGACGGCGACCGACGACGACCGGGTGCGCTTCCTCGGTGCCATCGACGGCGAGCTGGTCAACGATATCGACGCCCGACGCGAGGTGGCCCGGGTCATCCGCGAGGTGCGGCCCGACGTACTGCTGGGCCACGACCCTTGGCGTCGGTATCGTCTCCACCCTGATCACCGGGCGGCCGGCTTCCTTACCCTCGACGCGCTGGTCGCCGCCCGCGACCCCCATTTCTTTCCCGAGCTGGCGCTCGAGCCGCACCGCCCGACGGCCATGCTGGTGTGGGAAGCCGATCTCCCCAACCACGTCGAGCGCACGGCGGGCTTCGACGCCGTCAAGGTCGATGCCCTGATGTGCCACCACAGCCAGCTGGAGAACACCATGGGACTTAACCCCAACGACGGCTCGGCGCCATCGGCCCGGCAGCTGTTCGCCTCGCGCATCGGCTGGCAGCTGGCCCAGCACGGTGCGGTGGCCGGAGTCGACTCGGGAGAGGCGTTCCACCTGATCGACCAGCTGTGACCCGTCCGGCAGGGACACATCCGACCGGTGCCACCACGCGTCAGTGGGGGCCCGCAGGCCCCCACTGACCACACGATGGCGACAACATCGTCGCCAGACGGTGCTACCGCCTGCGGGCCGCTGCCTTGCGAGCCGTCGACTTGCGAGCCGGAGCCTTGCGGGCCGCCGTCTTGCGAGCCGGAGCCCTCTTGGCCGCGGACTTGCGAGCCGGAGCCTTCTTGGCTGTCGACTTGCGAGCCGGAGCCTTCTTGGCTGCGGTCTTGCGAGCCGGAGCCCTCTTGGCTGTCGTCTTGCGTGCCGTGGTCTTCTTGGCTGCGGTCTTGCGAGCCGGCGCCCTCTTGGCCGCCGTCTTGCGTGCCGTGGTCTTCTTGGCAGTGGTCTTGCGAGCCGTGGTCTTCTTCGCCGCGGTCTTGCGAGCCGGAGCCTTCCGAGCCAGAGCCTTCTTCACCGCCTTCTTGGCTGCCGATTTTCTGGCCGCGACCTTCTTCGCCGCGGTCTTCCTGGCTGCCGTCTTCTTGGCCGGTGCCTTTCGGGCCGAGGCCTTCTTGGCTGCTGCCTTCTTTACTGCCATGGACACTCCCTCCTTAGGGGTCAACGCCGACTTGAACGTCGAACCGGTGGCGAACCGGACACCTTTCGACGCCGGTATCGGTACCACTTCCCCGGTACGGGGATTCCTACCCACGCGGGAGGCTCGCAGAGTCGGGGTGAATGTCCCGAATCCAACCACCGTCACCTTCCGCCCGGATCGAACTTCGTCGATGATCATGTCGAACAGCTTTTCGACTACGTCTTCCACGGTGCGACGGGTCACTTCTGTCGACCCGGTAACCGCTTGGACGAGTTGAGACCTGTTCACGATCATCTCCTCAGCGATACGTAACCAACTACAAGCCAAATGGCTTTTTGTGCGCAGGTCAAGCATCTACGCACGCGCGTGGACACGCGAGTCACTCCGTCCGCGCGCCACCGGTGCACCGTCGCACGCCACGCGCGAGGCACTGCCGGCGGCGCCGTCGAGGTGTGACGCTAAAAAACCCTTTCCTGCCAACGGATTTTTCGGTACCATCAGGTGAGTTCTTCTCGCGGAGGTCGGGCTCCGCCACCATAACGACGCCGAAATGGCGACGACGACGAGACGGACACCCATCAAAACTTTTTCTCCATCGACGCACGATCGCGCCGGATTGTGGGCATTACGCGTCGCGCGCGACGCAAGCGCGCACGCGCAGCACGGCCTCTATCTGGGCCACGACGCGCACACCTGGCACCATGCTGAGGCGCAGCAGTCGGTGCTCGCACTCGGCCCGCCGCGGTCGGGAAAGACGTCGGCACTGCTCATCCCGAACGTGTTGTCGGCCCACGGCGCAGTGGTCACGACGTCGACCAAACCTGACGTATTGGACGCGACGCGCGAAGCGCGCTCGATGCTCGGGACGTGCCACCTGTTCGACCCGACCGGATCGGTGGACGACCGGCCCGGCGTCCATCGATTGCGGTGGTCGCCCCTGACCGGGTGTTCATCGTGGCGCACCGCATTGTCCGCCGCCCGGTCGCTCGTGCTGGTGGGATCCGGCGGAGCCGGCGCAGCACGCACCGAGGGCTCCCACTGGACCGAGCGGGCCCAGGCACTGCTGGCGCCCCTGCTGCACGCCGCCGCGATCGAAGGTGCCGACATGCGCACCGTCCTGACCTGGGTCGATCGACGCCAGGCCCTGCCGGCCCAACAGGCGTTCTCCGGCCCGGCCGGAGACGACCGCGCCATCGCCCGCGACCTGCTGGACGGGATCGTCACCACCGACGAGCGTGAGCTCAGCGGCATCTGGTCGACGGCTTCCGGGGCGCTGGGGGGCTTCCGGTCCACCCAGGCACTGGCCGCCACCTGTAATCCCGATTTCGACCCGGTGAACTTCGTCCGCAGTGCCGACACCCTCTACATCGCGGCCCCGGCCCATCACCAGTCTCTGGTGGCCCCGCTCGTCGTCGGACTGATCGACGATGTCCGGCGGGCCGCCTACGGACGGGCGGCCAGCGGCCTCGAACGCTCGGACCCGCCGGTCGTTCTGGCCCTGGACGAACTGGCCAACGTGGCACCCCTGCCTGAGCTGCCGTCGATGGTCAGCGAGGGAGGCGGACAGGGTCTGGTCACGCTGGCCTGCTTCCAGGACCTGTCCCAGGCACGCCACCGCTGGCCCGGCCAGGCCGACGGGTTCCCGTCCCTCTTCGGCACCACCGTCGTCCTCCCCGGTATCGGCGACGTGGCGACCCTGGAGGCGTTGTCGGTCCTGGCCGGCGACGAGGAGCTGGTGACCCGGTCGGTCAACCGGAGCCACGTGTTGACCGGCCGGCCCCTCACTGATCTCCTCTCCCATGGTCGACCCCAGGTAGGCGAGCAGTTGTCGACGCAATGGCGCCGACGACTGGCTCCCGACGAGATCACCCGGGGTCGCCCCGGCTCGGCCCTGGCCTTCGACGCCCGCAACCAACCGTCGTGGGTGACCCTGGCACCGGCCCACCGCACCGAGCCGTGGGTGTCGCTCCGGGGTCACGACCGCGAACCTGCGGCGATCGCCCGCGACACGGGACGCGCCGTCGTCCCGCCTGTCGCCGAACTCGGTCGCTGACTGTCGCTCACCGTTCGAGGAGCCCACCGTCGGGTCCCCGATGCCCGAACGCCGCCGACCGTCCGAGCGTCCGGGCCGCCGCCTCATCGCGCTCTGGAACGTCGACGGCCCGTCCGGCGAGCCGGCCCTCGACGGCCCGGGACACGAGCCCGGGATCGGCGCGCACCGCATCGACCAGGTGCGTCGGGTCCCAGGCGTCGGCCCCGACTCCCTCTCGACCCCGACCGAGCTCAGTTGATTCTGCCCCGAGCGCCGTGGCCGCGCGTTCAGCCCCTCCAGCGGGCAGGCCGCCGGGCGCGGCGTCGGCCACCGCCACCACCAGGTCCCGGCCGGACACCCGGGTCCGGGTCGCCGCCAGGTGCGCGAGTCCCGATTCGAGGCTGGCCGGGTCGACTGGATGGCGCCCGGGGAGCACGTGGCCGCGCCCGATCACCCGGACCAGGTCGCCGAGATCGAGGCCCATGGAGGCAGCCCGGTGCCGCCAGCCGGACCGCAGTCCGTCGACCGTGCGACCCCGTTCCTTGTCGGGACGGTCGGCGTGGAACGCGATCCGACGCGTACCCGTAGATGAGCTTCCCCCCGCCCGATAGGCGTGCTCGTCGATCGACGCGGCCCGCTGCGAGAACAGCCGGCTCAGCACCGGATCGACGCCGTCGACCACCCATCCACCCGACGGGCCACGGTGCCAGCCCACCCCGGCGGCCGCCGAGAGATGGTGGCGGAGCGACGCGTCGTAGACCGCTTCAGTCGCCCGCCGGTGGAGGAAGAGCCGCCGGCTGTCGAGCGCCGACCATGTGCCGTCGACACCCTGGGCGACGTTGGCCGCCACCAGATGGGTGTGAATGTGTGGATCGAGGGCCCGGCTGGTCCGGTGGACGAACCCGGCGGCCACCGCCCCGGTGGTGGACAGGTGCCGGACCTCGCCCGTCCGCACCCGACGCACCCCGAGTCCGTTCCGCTCGAGGTAGTTGACGGCGTCGGTCACCGCGGCCTCGTGCGACCCCCCGGCTGCGGCACCGAGTTCGGCCGGGGCGAGCAGATGCAGGACGCTGACGGATTTGGGCGCGCAGAACGTCAGATCGAACCCGGACACCGGGCGGCTGCCCCGGGTGTGGCGGAGCACCCGTCCTCCGGCCGGGTCCCTTCCGGCCAAGACCTCGGCGAGCCCGGGACCGTCCACCAGGCCACCCAGACCGAGGGCGGCGCTCCCCCGGCCGGTCCACCGTCCCGCCGATTCGCCGGCCACCAGCGTCTCCTCCGCCCTGCCGGGCACGAGGTCATGGAGGTAGTAGTCGACGCCTGTTCCTCGCACGACATGCACCCTCAACACCCGCAACCGGGCATGGCCCCACCTCCCCGGGGGACCACATTAGCCGTCAGTGTGTTTCATGTCATTACATGATGTGCCACTACTTATAGCGGGCCAGGATGCGCCGGGCGGCGTCGGGTGCGAGAGACCGGTCCGCCACCGGCTCGACCACCTCGGTACCTGGCCCCAGCCGTAGCAGTAGTCGCTCCAACCAGGCATCGCCCCAGACGAAGACCTCCCACACCGGCCGACCGTCCTCCCCTCCCTGCCGTGCCGACGGGATGGCTTCGAGCAGCCAGTTCATCGACGCATCGGTGGCGATCCGCACCCGGCGGCTGTCCGGCCCCGGTACGAACGCCCCGATGGCGCCTGACCCCGAGGATCCATCCGTCGATGCGTCGTCCGGGAGCGGTTCGGCGAGCATGTCCGGGCTGGCGGGGCCGGCCGGGGTGGCCCTTCCGATCCGGTCCACCCGGAATCGGCGGACGCCGTCGGCCATCTCGCACCAGGCGTCCACGTACCAGTGTCCCTCCGAGGCGAACAGGCGCCGCGGGGTGATCGTCCGTTCGCCGGTCTGGTCCGTGGACGCCGAGTAGTAGGAGATGGTCAGGCGCTCGCCCGCGCTCAAGGCGGAGCGCACGGCATCGAGCAAGGCCGGAGTGTCAAGCTCCACCTCGATGGCGCTCTGGCCGAGCGCCCGTTCCAACTTCGTCAGGGCACGCGACAGCGCGCCGTCCTCGTCGCTGCCCGGCACGGCCAGGAGCGCCCGGGCGGACGCGGCGAGTCCGAGGCCTTCGCGGGGGCTGAGACGGCGGGGCCGGGCCAGGGTGGTTCCCACCCTGGTGGACACCGTGTCCTCGGTGACCACGATCTCGAGGAGCTGGTCGGGCGTATACGGCGGCACGCCACAGCAGGCCGCCATCTCGAGCTCGGCAACAAGTGCGCCCGGAGTCAGGTCGAACCGGTTGGCCACCTCGTCGATCGGTGCCTCCCCCTCCTGAGCCAGC
Source organism: Acidimicrobiales bacterium (assembly GCA_036513075.1). Classification (GTDB taxonomy): domain Bacteria; phylum Actinomycetota; class Acidimicrobiia; order Acidimicrobiales; family RAAP-2; genus Bog-756. The sequence continues at coordinate 27,408 of DATBZS010000073.1, read as the reverse complement.
CACGTGAGGATGGCCAGCAAGCGCCGGAGTCGGGCGGCGGTGTCCAGGGCCGCACTCATCTGGTCGACCTCGCCGGGGCACCGAAGGTTTCGAGGCGGGCGACCACTGCGGCCCGCACGTCGTCGGGGGACAACACCTCGGCGTGGTCGAGTAGATCGAGCACCCACAAGATCAGGGCCTCGGTATCGGTCACCACCAGTCGAACGATCACGCCGCCGTCGGCGGTGCGCTCCACCACCGCGTCCGGACCGAGCTCGGTGACCACCCGGGAGGTCTCGGACGCATCGACGGCGACGTCGACCTCGACGGCGTCGCCCGATCCGTACTGCCAGGGATCGCGGGCGAACACCTCGTCGGCGTCGAAGCCATCGGGCAGCGCTGACGATCCCGGGTCGCCGACTTCGGGCAGTCCCTCGATCCGGTCCACCCTGAAGGTTCGGGCCCCGCCCCGGTCGCGGTCCCGACCGACCACGTACCAGTGGCCCCCCCGGAACCGGATCCCGGCCACGTCGAGGGCCCGGGCCTCGCCACGGTAGGAGAAGGTGACCACGGCGGCCAGGCGGACTGCGTCGAACAGCACGGGTAGTGCCGGAAGTCCGTCCACCAGGGGCAGGTCTACGAGCGGTAACGGCGCGCTGCGGCGAGGCCACTGGCCCCCCATCCCCAACTTGGACAGCGCTTCCCTGCCGATAGGCTCGCCCAGGTGGACACCGGCCACCGCCAGGTTCAGCGCAGCCTGTTCGTCTGGCTCCAGGCCGAGGTCAGGCAGGTAGTAGGCATCGGGGTCGACCCGGTAGCCGACCTGCTCCTCGGCGTCGATCGGCTCGGCCAGGACCGGCACGCCCTCGTCGCGAAGCAGCCGCTTGTCCCGCTCGAACGCCTGGCGCCGGGCGTCGTGCCCGTCGGGATAGCCGGGTACGTGCTCCGCGATCTCGCGCAGGCTGAGCGGCCGGCTGGCATCGAGCAGCACGAGCAGCAGGTCGGTGACGCGTTCGAGCCGGTCAGGTTGGGCCATTCCCGCCAATCTACGGCCCACGGGACCCCAGGCATACCGTGATCGCTGGCATACCGGCCGTGGTCGGAGCGTGGTCGTGGCACCCCCACCTCCTGCTCTGGGTCGTGCTGGCCGCAGTGTCGCTCGCCTCTCTCGTCATCCACCGGCGGCTCCACCGCGCCTCGCCGAACCCCCAGGACTGGCCCCGCAGCCGGGCCCTGCGGTTCGCCGCCGCGATGGTGCTGGCCGGGATCGGCCTCGGCTGGCCGCTCGGTGACCTGGCCGCACACTGGTCGCTGTGCGCGCTGGTCCTCCAGCGGTGCCTGCTGGTACTGGCTGTGGCCCCGCTACTGCTGGCCGGACTCCCCGACGACACCATCGGCTGGGCGACCAGACCGGCACCGGTCGACGCGTTCCTGATGCGGGTGCTCCGGCCCCCAGTGGCCGTCGTCGTGGTCACGGTCCTGCTGGTGGGATCGATGGTGCCGGCTCTGGTGGCCGCCCAGTCCGACTCGGTCGCCGCCCGGGCGGCCCTCGCCCTGGTGGTCCTGTCCGCCGGGCTGATCCTGTGGCTGCCGGTGATGGGCCGGTTGCCGGGTATCCCCCGGCCCCGGCCGATGATCCGGGCCGTCTACCTGGTGGCCCAGGCGATCGTTCCGACATTTCTCTCATTTCTCTACATCCTGGCCAGAGAGCCGCTGTACCCGTCGTTCTCCCGGTCCATCGAGGTGATCCACCTCCGTCCACTCAATGACCAACAGGTGGCCGGATTCGTCTCGAAACTCTCGTTCGTACTGATCCTGCTGACGGTGGCAGGCGTGGCAATCGCCCGGTCACCGGACACCGACGACGACCTCGGCCCCGAAGACCCGCTGCACTGGTCCGACGTCGAGCGCCACTTCGAACGCATCGACCGGCATGGTCAGACCTTGGTCGAGCAGGTGCCGGCCCGGTCGGCCGGCCCGGACGACCGGGCCACCGGCTCCCCCGGCCAGGGCGAGACCGATACCGACAACGGCTCGGCCGCCGGGTAGGCCGGCCACAAACCCCACCGTTGCCCGCGTCGGTCACTCTCGGTGACCCACGGGGGTCCCCGGTGTCCGTACCATGGGCGGGTGACCTTGGACGCCCCGACCGCACCGATCATCCGACGGCTGGTCGCCGGCTCGGTCCAGGCCGGGGTCGAGGACCTCGGGGACCGGACGGCCATGGTGGCCCGGTCAGTCTCCGACGTGCGCCGCGGCGCACTGTCCCCTGACGACGGCGACACGCTGGCCGAGGCCGCATCGGTGGCGGCCGCCCTCCGCATCCCGTTCGTGCTCGTCCTGTCCTCGAGTGGCGCCGACGTGTCCGGCGGCGTGGCCTCGCTGCACTCCTGGGGCGGGGCGGCCCGGGCGATGGCCGCGTGCTCCGGCGTGGTCCCGGTGGTCGTCGTGGTCACCGGACCGGCACTGTCGGGCCCGGCGCTACTGCTCGGATTGGCCGATGTCGTCGTCATGACCGGCGACGCCTTCGCCTTCGTCTCGGGCCCGACCATGGTCGAGGAGTTCACCGGGATCCGGATCGGCGTCCACCAGCTGGGTGGGAGTGCCGTTCACGCCCGCTCGAGCGGCCTGTGTGCCATCGAAGCGGCCTCGCCCGGCCAGGCCATGGAACACGTCGCCCACCTGCTCGGCCTCCTGCCCAGCCACACCGACGACCTGCCACCCCGAATGGCTGGCGGCGACGCCGGGAGCGGCGAGGACGTGGGTTCGATCATCCCCGATCGGGCCACCTCCTCCTACGACGTCCGCCGGGTGGCGGCGGCTCTGGCCGACGACGGCGACGTGACCGAGCTGTGGCCGCGCTGGTCCCCCCAGCTGGTCACGGCGCTCGGTCGCATCGACGGGCGGACGGTCGGGTTCGTGGCCAACCAGCCCCAGGCGCTGGCCGGGACGCTGGACATCGCCGCCTCGCAGAAGGGCGCCCGCTTCGTCCGGTTCTGCGACGCATTCAACATCCCTCTGGTGACCCTGGTCGATACCCCGGGGTTCCTGCCCGGCAAGGACCTCGAGTGGCGGGGAATGATCCGCCACGGGGCGGAACTGGCGTTCGCCTACGCCGAGGCCACCGTGCCGAGGATCTGCGTGATCCTGCGCAAGGCATTCGGCGGCGCCTACATCGTGATGGATTCGAAGGGCCTCGGCAACGACCTCTGCGTGGCCTGGCCGGGTGCTCAGATCGCGGTCATGGGGGCCGAGGGCGCGGTCCAGATCCTCTACCGACGGGTGCCCGAAGACGAGCGGGCCGACCTCCAGGACACCTACACCGACCGCTTTCTCACCCCGTATGAGGCGGCCGAACGTGGCTTCGTCGACGCCGTCATCGACCCGACCGACACCCGGGAGGTGGTGTGCAGTGCACTTGACCTGCTCGAGTCACAGCATGAGGTGCTCCCCGGGAGGAAGCACACCATCGGGCCCCTGTAAGGCGTCGACCTCCGAAGGTGGTCGCTGCGCCACGCGGTTCGTCTGCGCTAGGTGACGACCAGGATCTGCCCCTCGGATTCACCTTCGAGCGGATCGCCCGATCCGCCGTGCTCCGATTGATCGATAAGCGATCGATTGACGCCATCGAGACCGCTTCCGGTGCCGTCCTCGCCTCCGGTCTCCGCCCGACCGGGAAACGTGAGGTAGACGATCACGGACAGGGCGGCCACGACGGGGAGCCACCAGGCCCACTCCCCCAATGGTTGGTAGGCGAAGCGCGAGACGACGACCGCCACGAGCAGGGTCACCGGGAACCGCCATCCCTTGGCACGTGTAGCCAGGACGAGCAGAAGTATCAGCGGAGGCGTCAGGTAGTAGGGAGTCATGATGGCCTCGAAGAAGCAGCGTGACGCCAGGACCAATCCGGCCAGCCACAGCAGGCGCTCGGGCGCCTGTGGTCGACGCCACACATAGACACCCAGGAGCAGGGCGAGGACGACATCGATCATCCGACCCGGCCCGTTCGACACGATGATCCCTGGGTTGGTGGACCAATTCACGGCGTGGAAGCTCCCGATGTGGTGGCCCACCGTCGGGAGCGCTGCCTGGTGGGTCCGAGGCAGCGGATCCGGAACGCGGGGCGCCAGCGCCACCCACGGTGTCGGATGGTTGAGGGACGGCTCGCCCGGCTGGGTAACCAGTGCACGGTAGGTCTCCGACGGGTTCCCCAGGTACGCGACGCCAGTCGTGACCACGGAGAGTGCCGCACACCGGCAGACGAAGCGGATCCGCTGGCCTGCTGGTGAAGCGGCCAGGAACAGCGGGATCGTCAAGGCCATCAAGGGCTGGAGGACGACTGCGAACCCGAGCAACCACCCGGTCCGCACCCAACGGCCGCGGAGCATCGCCCGCATGCCGTACAGCGCGAAGGTCATCACCAGGGCGTCTTCCGCGTGCCCCCACAGGGCGACCATGGGCCACACAAGGATGGTCAGCAGAATGCACAGGACCGTACGGCGTCCCCGTGATGACCCGAGCTCTTCGGCGAGCGCATCAGCGGCGAACAGGACCGTGCCCGCCAAGATCAGCTCGGTCGGAAGCAGTAAGAAGACCGCGGTCGGGTGCGCAAGCATGACCGGGCTGATCGACTCGCTCAGACCGAGCCGACCACTGAGCATGGCGACCGGCGCGAGGAGTATCGGCATCCCTGGGAAGGCGAGCACGCCGTTGCCCGTCGTGTACACCCCTCCGAGATATCCCCAGCCGACGAAGTGGGCCGCACGGAGCATCCCCCACATGTCAACCTGGGCGAACCACTGCTGGTGGTGGTACACGACAGGGATCCAGAAGAACTCGAACAGCATCCCTGTGACGAGCATCGCCGCGGCGAGGACCAACGGGACGGCCCGTCGGCGGAGGAATGGGGTACCCCGGACGGGCCGGTCTGCAAGTACTGCATCGCGACCTGTTGCGGCTTGCGCATTCGCCTCGAGTTCTCGGTGCACCCTCTTTCATCGGAGGATCAGGCACGAGACTTAACGTGGTCGTGCTGTTCACGAGGGTCAGCCGGACCGGCGTCATCGGATCGTCAGTCTCAATCTGATCCGAGTCGCCATCGTTAAGGCCCACGTGGACCCTCCAGGTCCGCCTGGGCCAAACGGCTTCCCGACTTCGGACGCTGAAGTTTGAACCGTCTCGAACGGGGACCGACCCGTGGACGGCGAGATGCCCCCTCCCGGAAGAGGGGGCATCTCGGTGAAACTGCTATGCGCTGCTCAGCAAGTCAAATGAGCAACCTAGGGTGCTACGGGGCCGCCGGGAAGCTGGAACCCCATGCGGAGGCACCGGTCGGCGGGATGGCCGGGTCACAAGCGGCAGGTGTTCCCACCGACTTGCTCGAGGCGTAGTACGTACCGGCACCAGTCGGCACGTCGGTAGCGTCTCCTGCGGGGACAGCGGTGGCACCGTAGGGTCCAACGGTGTCGACGACAGCCTGCAGGTTGTCCACGGCCCACCAGCAGGTCGCCTTGTTCTTGGAGAACGACACAACGGTGGTGCCGTTGCCGTCAGCCGAGATGTAGAAGCTCACGGGACCCTGAGTGCTGACCGTGGCCGGCGTACCGACCACCGACTGGCTCCACTTGAGCGAGGGCTCGTTGGTCAACATGGCGGCTGCGGTGATGCCGGTGTAGCTCTGATTGCTCTGGGTGGCCGCCGTCTTCAGCGACGTCAGCGCGGTATTCAGGTTGGACTGGGCCGACCGGTCGTTCGCGCCGCCCGTCACGCCCAGGAAGGTGGGGATGGCGATGGCGAGAAGGATGGCCAGGATGAGCAGGACGACCATGAGCTCGATGAGGGTGAACCCTGCATCCTCTCCCAGGTCGGCCGCAGCATCACGCCTGTCATTCAGGCGACTGATCACGGATGAAATCATGTGCTTTCTCCTCTAGTCGGTATGTACTGCATTAATGGATGGCCGCCATGATTGACGTCCGGTAGACCCATCGTCCGGGTATCTCGCCAACTTGAGTTGCTGTTTCCACATTCCTGACGAATATCCATCGGCAAGGATCGCGAAGAAGAACTCGACGGTGAATCAGGAATTCGACCCAGAACTACATGCGCACAGGCAGGAGAGCGTGCGGACGAACCGGATGTAACCGAATCTGACATGGAGCGCCCGCCTCATACGGCATGTTCGGGCGGTTGCAGATTGGGTGCAACTAACCAGAATTCCGTCGGATCACTGTTGCCCCTGCCGGCTCCTCGATCGACAATCGGCAGGTCGCTAGTTGGGAAACCCGGCCCGCAGGTACTGCACCGTGGTCGACGGTCCGGCCGCCTCCGGCGAATAGGCATTGCAGTCGGACTTTGTCTGGTCGCCCTTGACCTCGACGTAGTTGGTACCGGTGGCAGTGGGCAGGGCGATCGAGTGCGTGCCGGGCGGCACCGGAGTGGCGGTCGTGGTGATGGGAGTAGTGCCTGTGTACGGGGGGAACCCTTGGGCCGCAGGACTGAGGGTGCCGGCATTGTCCACCACGTAGAAGCAGTTGCCGGGCAACGAATAGGCCCCCAGCACCAGGCCGTTCCCGTCGGAGGAGACACTGACCGAGACGACCGAGAGGGATCCCGAGCTACCCTGGTTGACGGTGGGGCCCGCCGAGCCACCCTGGTAGACGGTGGTGCCCGCTGAGCCGACGAGGAACGTGAGGGACAACTGTGCGGCGGTGAGCACGTTTACAAAGCCCGCCGCGTCCTGTACTCCGCCGATGAAGTAGGTCTGGCTGGCTGCCTCGAACTGTGTCCTGGCATCGGTCAAGGCGGTGCTCAGATTGGACTGGGCCGACCGGTCGTCGGCGGCGTTGGTCGTACCGAGGAACGTCGGGACCGCGATGGCCAGCAGGATCCCGATGACCAGCAGTACGACCATGAGTTCGACCATCGAGAACCCGGCATCATCACGAGCACTGAGCCAAGCGACCCTAGGTGTCAGCGACGGACGAGTCGATCGCCACCCCTTGGTCCCAGACCACGCGAGCACGCGGCGAGTCGCATCAACTCCTACCGTCGTCGCAGTCGGGGGATCCGCCGTCGCCGCTTGGGTCATGATGTCCGCTCCGTCGCCAATGTTGTGGTCATTCATGATCTCTGATCGACCCCTCTGTCATTCGACTTGAGGACCGATCGGTTACTTGATCGGTTCCGCCGGATAGTCGAAGCTCTTTCGAACATTCGCCTGTCAGTTGTGGATCAGTTTGATGTAGTCGAACATCGGAAGGTAGAGGGCGATGACCATCATGCCGACGCCCGCTCCCATGACCACGGTCAACAGCGGCTCGAGCAGTGCGGTCAGGTTATTGACCGTCACCTCGACCTCCTGATCGTAAAAGACCGCGACTTTCTTCAGCATCCCGTCGAGGACACCGGTCTGCTCTCCGACCTCGATCATCTGGACCATGAGCGCAGGAATGATGTCCTCGTGCTCCCGCAACGGGTCCGCCAGGGGTCGACCTTCGCGGACACCTTGTTTGGCCTCGAGCAGGACGGCACCGATGGTGACGTTTCCCGCTGTCTCGGCGCTGATATCGAGGGCCTCGAGGATCGGGACACCTGAGCCGATCAGGGAGCCCAACGTGTTGGTGACCCGGGCCAGCCCGACCTTGTGGAACAGCTCGCCGAAGATCGGAGGCTTGAGCATCCACCGGTCCCAGATCCGGCGCCCGTTCTCGGTGGCGATCCACTTCTTGATGCCGACGATGGTCCCGACAACGACCGCGATGACCGCGATGACCCAAACGCTGGTAATGATATTGGAGACATCGATCAGGATCTGCGTCGGGAGCGGCAGTTTGCCGCCCAGGGTCTTGAAGAGGTTCTGGAACACCGGGACGATGAAGATGATCATGGCCGAAAAGATGACGCCCATGACCGCCATGACCACCGCCGGATAGGTCATGGCCGACTTGATCGTCTTGTTCAGTTGTGCCTGCTTCTCGATGGTGTCGGCCAGCGAGTTCAGGACATCGTCCAGGTTCCCGCCGATCTCGCCGGCCTGGATGAGCGTGCAGTAGAGCTTGGAAAAGGCCTTCGGGTGCTTGGCGCACGCCGCCGAGAAGGATGAGCCGTGCTCGAGATCAGTACGAACGTCCGTGATGATCCGCGCAAGTTCCGGGTTCTCCACCTGGGCGCCAAGTATTCCGAGCGAACGGACCACCGACAGTCCAGAATCGACCATCGTCGAGAGCTGGCGGGTCATGACCGCGATCTCGCGGAGCTTGATCCGTCCCGAGATACCCGGGATCTTGATCTCCGTCTTCAGGTTGACTGCTGACTTCGGGGTCACCGAGATCGGCATGTAACCCATCTCGCGCAGGCGCCGAACGACCAGCGCCATGCTGTCGCCGTCCAACTGTCCCTCGACGAGGGAGCCGGATTTGTCTCGGACCTTGTAGTCGAATGTCAGTGCCACGGTGTTCCGCCTCGTCTATCGAGATGTTCGATGATCGTTAATGATGGAGGTGATTTCGGAGGTCTTCCTCGTTCGAGGAGCGGTCATAGGCGATCGGCTCGGAGATGACCCCCTCCTTGACGAGGTTGGCGAGTCCCTGGTCCATCGTCTGCATGCCGTATGAGCCACCGACCTGCATCAGCGAATAGATCTGGTGGGTCTTGGCCTGCCGGATGAGATTCCGGATCGCCGATGTACAGACCAGGATCTCGGCGCATGGGGCGCGGCCGTTTCCGTCGGCCGTGGGAACCAGCTGTTGGGTAACCACGCCCTCGAGCGTGGCAGCCAGCATCACCCGGATCTGTTCCTGCTGTTGGGTGGGGAAGACGTCGATGACGCGGTCGATGGTCTGGGGGGCGTCTTGGGTGTGCAGGGTTCCGAACACCAGGTGGCCCGTCTCGGCAGCGGTCAACGCCATCGAGATGGTCTCGAGGTCGCGGAGTTCGCCGACGAGGATGACGTCGGGATCCTGACGCAGCACCCGGCGTAGCGCCTCGGAGAAGGAGTTGGTGTCCTCGCCGATCTCGCGCTGGGTGATGATGGACCGCTTGTGGTCGTGGAGGAACTCGATCGGGTCCTCGACGGTGACGATGTGCATCGGCTTCGTCCGGTTGATGATGTCGATCAGCGACGCCAGGGTGGTCGATTTACCCGAACCAGTCGGGCCGGTCACGAGGACCAGGCCGCGGCGCAGGTCGGTGAACGCCCGGATGGAGTCAGGAAGACCCAGACTGGCGAACACCGGCATCTCGTGCGGGATCGGCCGAAGTGCAGCCGTGATCGTCCCCCGCTGCAGGGCGACATTCACCCGGAACCGGCCGATGCCGGGAATGGTGTGTGAGGTGTCGAGCTCGTGCTCGGCCTCGAACCGCTCCCGTTGCGACGCCGGCAGAATCCCGAAGATCATGTCCTGGATGGTGTCGTTGGAGAGCGGCGGGCAGCCCTCGATCGGACGCATGGCACCGTTGAGCCGGATCGTCCCCGGCATGGCCACCGTCAGGTGGAGGTCCGACGCCCCGACCGACACCGCATAGCGGAGCAGATCGTCAATATGGAGGGGGACCGTGTCATCGGTCCGCGCGCCGATTCCGGTCGTCAGCAGGTCGTCGAGGTTGCTACTATCCGCCGGCTTGTCCGACGTATCGTCACCCGAAGAGCCGTCCAGTCCGGTACCGGCCGTCTGGGCGATCAGAACCGGGTCGCCCAGCACCGGATGGACCCGATAGCCGATGCGGCCCGCTAGCTCGTCGACCGTCTGGGGGTTGGGAGGCTCGGCAAAGGCCACCGACAGCAGATTGCCCTCGAACTGGAGGGCCATGGCCTGGTACTCCTGGGCCAGCGGCGCCGGCAGGGCCGCGGTCGCCTCAGGTTGAGGGGTGAACGCGGCCAAGTCGACGGCAGGCATGTTGGACAGTTGGGACAGGGTCCCCACCACCACGCTCGGCAGAGCCAGGTTCCGACTGATGAGCAGGAAGGCGAGGGACTTGTTGGTAGCGATCGCTTCGTTGAGGAGGGGCTTGATGTTGGCGTCGGTCTCATAGCCCGACTGCACGAGCGCTTGAGCCAGGCGGGACGTCCACTCGTGGCGGGTGTCGGGGGTGAGGGCGGTCATGCGACCACCCGCAGAACTTCCTCGAGCGTGGTCTCCCCGTCGATGGCCTTGCGGAGCCCCGCCTGGCGGAGCGGCACCATCCCCTGGCTGACAGCCTGGCGATGGATCTCTTCCACAGAACTTCCTTCGATGATCATGCGCTCGATCTCCTCGGTCATGGGCATCAACTCGGCGAGCGCGAGGCGTCCCCGGTAGCCGGTCTGCGAACAGGCCGAGCAGCCGACGGACCGGTAGACCTCGCGGAGGGTCCCGGCCGTGTCCACCTCGGCCATCGACCAGCCCGCGGCGTTGATGTCCTGTTCAGTCGGGACGTATGGCTCCTTGCAGTGCATGCACAGTCGTCTGGCCAGTCGCTGGGCCACCACACCCGACAGGGCCGACGTGACGAGGAACGGTTCGATCCCCATTTCGATCAGGCGCATCGGCGTGGCCGACGCACTGTTGGTGTGGAGGGTGGCCAGCACCATGTGACCGGTGAGTGCCGCCTCGATGGCGATTCCGGCGGTCTCCCGGTCCCGGATCTCGCCGACCAGGACGATGTCCGGGTCCGAGCGCAGGATGGCCCGCAACGCGGACGCGAAGGTAAGGCCGGCCTTGACGTTGAGCTGCACCTGGTTGACGCCTTTCAGGGGCAGTTCGACCGGGTCTTCCACGGTGATGATGTTCTTTTCGGGGGAGTTGAGCGCGGTGAGGGTGGTGTAGAGAGTGGTCGACTTGCCCGATCCGGTCGGCCCGCTCACCAGGATGGTGCCGTAGGGCTTGGTGTACAGATTCTCGTACTTCTCGAGCATCTCGAGGTCGAAGCCCAAATCGGCGAAGCCGAGCACCACACTCGACTTGTCGAGCACCCGCATGACGATCTTCTCCCCATAGATGGTGGGAAGTGTGGCCATACGCAGGTCGATGCCCTTGGCGCCCACGTTGAGGGATATCCGCCCGTCCTGCGGTACTCGGTGCTCGGCGATGTTCATGTCGGCCATCACCTTGAGACGGGTAGTGACGGCGGCGGCGATGGTCTTGGGCCCGGTGGAAACGTCGTGGAGCACACCATCGATGCGGTACCGGATCCGGAGATCGTGTTCCGTCGGTTCGATGTGGACGTCCGAGGCCCGCTCGTTGAGCGCCTGGAGGATCAGGAGGTTGACGTACCGGACGATGGGGGCGGTCTCGGTGATCTGCTGGATATCGTCGACACCGCTGTCCTGGGAGTTGGGATTCACCTCGATGCCGAGGGACGCCTCCATAGCCATATCGCTGGCGTCACCGCTGTTGAAGGCTCGGCTGATGTAGGCACTGATCTGCGTCCTGGTGGCCACCACGACGATGAAGTTGGTTCCGATGATCGTCCGCAGGTCGTCCATGGCGAACACGTCGGTGGGGTTGGACGTGGCGACCACCGGGACCCCGTTGTCTTTGGCGATGACCATGACGTTGTGGTGGCGGGCGGTCGACTCGGGCAAGGCTCCGGCCACGGTCATGTCCACACCCACCGTGTCAAGGTCGACGAACTGCAGACCCATCTCCTCGGCCATGCCCCACATGAGGTCGGATTCGGACACCAGTTTCTGGTTGGTGAGGATGCGGGCGATGCTCTGGCCAGTCTGACGGCACTCTTCGAGGGCGGTGCTCATCGCCTCGAGCGACACCCGGCCCCCGTCAACGAGGGCCTTGGCCAGTGGCGGGAACGACGCAGTCGCCTCGTCCGTCGACCCGGCGGCGGCCTCGGGATGCAGCTCGTGGTAGGTGGCGACTGCCTCGGCGACCAGATCGGCGGCGTCCGATGTCGAATCGGCGGGAGCACCAGGATCGATCTCGGCGGCGGTGGGCGCTTCGTCCTCGAACGAGCGGGCCAGTGCGGCCAGCTGGTCCTCCTCCCCGAGATCAAGGGGCGGAGGCGGTGCGGGCGCCGCGGTCAGGTCGGTCATCTCGCCGGGGATGCTCAGCGGGGCCGGGACGTCGAGGCTCGGCAGGATGAGCGGGGGCGGTGCGTCCGCACCCTGCGATGCTTCGGCCAGCGCCTGGTCGAGCGCGTCAGCTGTCGGGTTCCCCTCCGGCGAACTGCCATTGGTGCTGACCCCGGACGGCCAACCGCTGCCGTCACCGAACATCAACTCGATGTAGCGGTCGATCTGTTCAGGGGCGGCAACCACCGAGATGAAGTCCCGGCCGAGGAGGGCCCGGACGGAATCCTGCGCGAACAGGTCGTCGGGATCCGCCGTGGCGACCACCGGGGTACCGAATTTACGCTTGACAGCCACGACGTGGTGGTGGCGCGACAGGTCGGCGGGCAGGATGGCGCCCGCGGCTGGGTCGACCCCATATGTATCGAGATCGACGAACTCAAGATCGCGTTCGTTTGCCATGTACCTGATGGCCTCGACGTCGCTCATGGCTGGGTCATCGGCAGACTCCGGGCCCACATTGAACGGGAATCGTCGAAACGCTGCGACCGAACCTGGCCCACGGGTGTCAGGACGCCCACCCCACCCCATCAGGCAGGACCCTTCGGGCCGATAGGACACGGATCCGAACCAGTTGCCTCCGCGGTACGAGCAGCGCGGACAACTAGAGTGACCGACTCCGGACGACCGACCGACGAGGCACCACCATGCGGGTCCCCGCCAGACACAGTGGCACGAACTCCCAGGTCAGCACGGTTGCTTCCACTCGCAGGCCCACACATCCTCAATTGCACGGGACCCGGTCGTGACGACCTCGGGGATCTCGCTCGAGGCCCTGGTCATCCCGGTGGCCGCCGTCGTCGGCCTCTTCGTGGGCTCGTTCCTCAATGTCGTCGTGTACCGGACGCCGCTCCATCTTTCGGTGTCGACACCCCGCTCGTTCTGTCCGACCTGTGACCGCCAGCTGGCATGGTGGGAGAACGTGCCGCTCCTGTCGTGGCTGTTCCTGCGGGGCCGCTGCCACACGTGCCACGAGCGGATTTCGGTGCGGTACCCACTCGTCGAGGCGACGACGTCCGTGATGTTCGCCCTGGTCGCCTGGGCATGGCACGGCAAGTTCCCGACCGCCGGATACTGCGTGCTGGCGGCCACCGCACTCAGCATCGCCCTCATCGAGTACAGCGGCCAACGTTCCCCGTTGTCGGTCGGGGCCGTCGGCACCGGACTCGGGGCGCTACTCCTCGTGCCGGGCTTTCTGGTGGTCCGCCACGGCTCCGCCCTCGTGTGGGCGTTGGTCGGACTGGCCATCGGTACGTTGATCTTCGGGATGTTGCGGACTCGTGACCCTGACTGCCGGATTCCGCTGAACCACGGCCGCACGGCACTCCCGCTCGCCGGTCTGTGGCTGGGAGGCCTCGGATGGCGACCCACGGTGTCCGGACTGGCCGCCTGGGTCCTCGCTTCGTTCGCCTGCGTGGTAATCAGCCGACAGGACCGGCGGCGCGATGAGGCAGGGGGCTCGGTGGGTCGAACGGTTCGCCGCATGTCGGTGATCGCCACCGTTCCCCTGGTGAGTGGGATCGTCGTCGCCCTGGCGGTGTCCCTCGGTGTGGCGGCATGACCCACCTACGATGGTGTCATGGGCCCCGCGGCACCGAGCGCGCCAGCCAGACTGCGGCCAGATCGTGCAGGTGGTCGTGACCGCTTCTGACGTGACCTACCGGACCGTCATCGTCGACGACCATGAGCTCCTGCGCGCCGGCACACGCCAGATCCTGGAGGACGCCTCGGGATTCACCGTGGTGGGTGAAGCCGCGGATGCAGAATCGGCACGGGACGTGGTGGCAGCATCCAGACCGGACCTGGTCATCGCTGACATCCGACTACCAACCGGCAACGGCATCGACCTGGCCGCTCAGCTGGTCGATGACCATCCCGGCATCGTGGTGGTCATCCTCAGTGCGTACGACGATCCCCACTACGTGCGGGCCGCCATGGCGGCCGGAGTTACCGGCTACCTCTTGAAGACCCTGCCCAGCCATGAGCTCGTCGAGGCACTTCGGGTTGCCTGCACCGGCGCCGGCCGGCTCGGCGCCCGTCCGATCGGACGGGGTGAGAAGGACGCCGGCCACCAGGACACATCGCCCTATGAGGAACTCACCTCACGCGAGGCTGACGTCGTGGGCCTGGTGGCGCGGGGGATGTCCAACAAGGTGATCGCCCGTGACCTGGGGATCAGCCCTCGCACTGTCGAAGGTCACCTCAACCACGTCTTCGAGAAGCTGGGCATCGGATCCCGTACCGAACTTGTGCACTATGCGTTGGCCAACTCGTTGTTCGCCCGGGAGCCGACCACTGACCCACCGGCACCGGATCGGGCCGCCGGATCTCCTGGCACCCCGGAGTGATGACCGCCAGCACGGTCGAGCCGCCCGGACGCCCGCAGGCCACTTCCTCCCTGGCCCCTTGGGCCGATTCACGCTTCTGGCTCCTCCAGCTTGTGGTGCTGGCACTCGCGTTGATCCGCCTCGCACTGACCCTCGCCTTCCATCTCGATCCCGCATCGGTCGGCGTCGAGTTCTCGACACTCGCCGTCTTCGTCGTACCGGTCGTCGTAGCGTCCCTCAACTACGGCCTGGCCGGCGGCCTGTTCACAGCCACCTGGATCGCCGTGCTTTCGATCCCTCGCTTCATCGATGCCTCGGGTCGCGGCAAGTCCTCGGCGCTGTGGGCGGAGGTGCTGCAGTTGGTGGTGCTGTTCGGCCTGGCGCTCCTCATCGGCCAGCGGACAACCTCCGAGTTGAGGTCGCGCCATCAGGCCGACGCGTCCCTCACCGCACGGCTTCGGGCCGAAGCCCTGTACCAGGACATCTTCGAATCCAACTGGTCACCGATCCTCATCGTCAATGCCGACGGCTTCGTCACCCAGGCGAACCAGTCCGCCGACCGTGCCTTCGGAGCCGGTGCCGCGACAGGTGCTGCCGGCCGGCGCCTGGTCGACGTGGTCGGCGCTGAGGCCTCCGCCGTGGTCCTAGGGGAACTCCTGTCCGAGGACATCCCGCCTGACCGGCGACGCGAAGGTCTCAACGTGGCACCGACCGAGGACCGGCGCGACCCGGACGCCGAAACCGGGCAGCGGGTGCCCCCGGTGGCGTTCGACGTGGACGGCGAGTCGGTCCTCTACCGGCCGACAGCCACCCTCGTCGGCTCCATTGGGATCGACCGACGCATGCAGGTGATCTTCGAGGACGTGACCGCCGAGACCCGGCGACACGACCTCCTCGAGGCCTATGCCAACCAGGTGGTCCTCGGACAGGAGGAGGAGCGACGCCACATCGCCCAGGAACTCCACGACGGACCGCTGCAAGCCCTTATCCACTTGTGCCGCCAGATCGACGCCCTCGATGCCAAGCCCGACGCCGTCACCGCGCCGTCGGCGCCACTGGCATCCATGCGCACCACGGTCGAGGAGACGGTGGCCGAACTGCGTTCCATCGCCCGAGGCCTCCGTCCATCGATTCTGGACGACCTGGGTCTGGTGGCCTCCATCAACCAGGTGGTCGTCGAGGCCATCGGGCGTGGGGGGCTGGCCGGTGAGTTCCAGGTGTCCGGAACCGAACGCCGCCTGCCCCCCGAAGTCGAACTCGCCGTCTTCCGGATCGCCCAGGAGGCCGTTACCAATGTCGAGCGTCACGCCTCGGCCGGCCACTTGACCGTCACCCTCGAATTCGACGACCGTGCCCTCCGGCTGAGGGTAGCGGACGATGGAGTCGGCTTCGCCCGTCACCAGGTGCGCGACTCCCTTGACGGGTACTCGCTGGGTCTCCCCGGGATGCACGAACGGGCCCGCCTGGCCGGCGGTCGGCTCGTCGTCCGGTCCACGCCAGGACAGGGAACGTCGGTGGAGGCCAGGATGCCTGTCGCGGCATCGAACCCGGCGTAACCGTGGGTTGCGCACCACCAGGTGCCCACCAGTGTCAACACGTGGTGCACACCAGCATGGGTCACGGTCCGGCCCGATGGTGGTTGCGTGACCACTTTCAGTTGTCACCGAACCGACATCAAAAATTCAGGGGGCCTCAAGGGAACCATGGGATACTGATGGTGTGGAAGAGATCATCATCGAGTCCTGCCACAGCACGTGGGTGATCGACCGGGCCAACTCGCGCTTCCGACGGGTCGTCAAGTCCGCTCACCGCACGTCTGCCCCGGTGGCCACGGAATGGCAGCCCTGCTACGGCGTCGAGATCGACCCGCTGTCTGAGTCGTTCGTCGTCCTGCTGAACCCCGAAGGCACCCGCCTGCTGCGTAGTTGGCGTCACGTCGAACACTGCACCCAGTGCGGCGGCGAGGCGACGTCGGAGTTGTCGCTGCACGACCTGCGCTCCGCTGTCCGCAGCTGATCCAGAGCCAGGCCTCGGACCGAGGCCTACTCAGAGTGCGGGGTCCCGCTTCCACATGCCGGAGCTTCCGCCCGTCTTCTCCCACAACATCAGTTGGCCGATGCTCATGGTGCGGTCCGCCGTCTTGCACATGTCGTAGACGGTGAGTGCGGCGATGGCGCACGCCGTCATCGCCTCCATCTCGACGCCGGTACGGTCGACGGTCTCCACCTTCGCCTCGACCTCGACATAGTCGTCGCCGATGGTGAAGTCGACCTGGACGGACCCGACCAGCAGCGGGTGGCACATCGGGACCAGATCGGCCGTCCGCTTGGCGGCCTGGATGCCGGCCACCCGGGCCGCCGCCAGGACGTCACCCTTGGTGATGGCATTGTTGGCCACCTGGGCGGTGGTCTCGGGCT
Source organism: Acidimicrobiales bacterium (assembly GCA_036513075.1). Lineage (GTDB taxonomy): Bacteria > Actinomycetota > Acidimicrobiia > Acidimicrobiales > RAAP-2 > Bog-756. The sequence goes on along the minus strand of DATBZS010000073.1, from coordinate 10,621 downwards.
TCATGGCCACCTGGCACCGGGCGAGGGCCCGCCGCAGGGTGGCCTCCTTTGGCGACACGTCGACCATCCGCGTGCCTCCGAACGGGTCCAGATGGCTCAAGCTCCGGTCGGTCACAACTGGCTCCCGTCGTTCACCGCGTCAGTCTACGGGAGCGCATGGCCCGGGGACGGCATTGGCACTCGCTCAGGTAGACTGCCAGCCGATCGCCTACCCGCACCGGAAGGACCCCGCGCGTGCCCACCTACGAATACCGCTGCGAGACCTGCGCGAAGAACTTCGATGTCTACCAGTCCTTCACCGACGACCCACTTACCGAGTGCCCGACGTGCAGTTCGCCCGTCCGCAAGGTGTTCGGAAGCGTCGGCATCGTGTTCAAGGGCAGCGGGTTCTACAAGACCGACAGTAGGTCGGGCAATGGCTCCGCCACCGTGCCGAGCGAGTCGTCCGCCTCTACCCCGGACTCGACTGATTCCGGAAGCTCAGACTCAGGCTCAGGCGGCTCGGACTCGTCGCCCAGCAGTCCCACAGCGGACAAACCGGCCACCTCGTCTCCGACTCCGGCCGCGCCATCCAAGGCCCCGGCGTCTGCGTCCCCGGCGTCAAAGGGAACGTCGACTTCGCCGACCTGACGATTCCGGGCCTGTCGAGTTTCCAGGGTCGCACTTCTGACCGCCACTCTCCGGAGTTCCCTGTCCGCTGAGAGTGGCGGCTACAGTGGTAGGAATGGACGTCGCTGATCTCGACCGCCTCTTGACGCAGCTCGGTGAGCTTGATGGCTCCGATCTCCACATCAAGGCCGGCGCACCACCCCGGATGCGAATCGCCGGGATGCTCCGGACCGTCGAGGGCGAGGCCGCCTTCACCGCATCGGAGACCATGCAAATCTCCGAGGCGATCATGACTGACGCAGTCCGCGAGACCTTCCGCACCAAGCACGAGGCCGACTTCGCCTACAGCCTCCCCGACGTCGGACGATTCCGGATCAACGCCTACTACCAACGTTCGTCGGCCGCGCTGGCCATCCGCCGGGTCCGGTCCTCGGCAACCACTGCCGAAGAGCTCGGTCTTCCCCCCGTCGTCACCCAGCTGGCGGATGAGATGCGAGGCCTCGTCCTCGTGACCGGCCCGACCGGCTCCGGCAAGACGACCACGCTGGCCGCCATGATCGACCACATCAACCACATCCGATCGTGCCATATCGTCACCATCGAAGATCCGGTCGAAGTGATGCACAAGGACGACCTGGCCGCAATCGACCAGCGTGAGGTGGGCTTCGACACCGACTCGTTCGCGTCGGCCATGCGGGTGGTTCTCCGTCAGGACCCCGACGTCATCCTGGTGGGCGAGATGCGCGACCAGGAGACGGTCGCCGCCGCCCTGGGTGCGGCCGAGACCGGTCACCTGGTGTTCTCGACCCTCCACACCATTAACTCGACGGAGACCGTCAATCGCATCGTGGACTTCTTCCCACCCCATCAACAGTCGCAGATCAGGCTCAGTCTGGCCGGCTCCCTCAAGGGCATCGTGTGCCAGCGCCTGATCCCCACCGCGGACGGCGACGGACGCGTGCCCGCCCTGGAGGTGCTGGTCGTCAACGGTCGGATCCAGCAAGCCATCATCGACCCCATGCTGACCGGCGATATCGAGTCGATCGTGGCTGACGGTGCGTACTACGGCATGGTCACCTTCGACCAGTCGCTCGCCTCCCTCATGGCCACTGGACGCATCACGCTGGCCGAGGCCATGGCGACGGCCAGCAACCCCCACGACCTCAAGGTGATGCTCGAGCGACAGGGAATTCTCCAAACCGGGTCGTTCGCCGCCCAGCTTGGCTGAGGCTCATCACGTCCCTTTCACCGGGGAACTCAAGGTGTCACCGATCCCTTCCGATAGTCACCATAGGACCGGGACCCGCATGGCGGGCCATGCCGGACCACGAAATGCCGTGACGTGACATCGAGGACCGGAGACAACAGATGAGTGCACCCATGGAGAGTCCGGTGGCGAACACGTCCACCTGCCACTGCCATGGCGATCCCGACGCCAACACTGCCCTCGCGAACGGAGCATTCCCTTGGCACGCATAGTCGTCGGGCTCGACATCGGTACGAGCGCGGTGCGCGCCGCCGAGATCGATACCTCCAAATCCGTTCCGGTCCTGCTGACCTATGGACAGGTTGGACTTCCCCCTGGGTCGCTGGTCGACGGCGAGATCCGGGACACGACTTCGGTGACCGAGGCCATCGAGAAGCTCTGGAAGAACGGGCAGTTCACCAAGTCCTCGGTGATCGTCGGCATCGCCGGACTTCGGGCCATCACCCGGGAGATCGACCTCCCCTACGTTCCCGACGACGAGGTCGACAGCGCGGTGCGATTCCAATCGGAGGAGGTCATCCCCTTTCCTCCTGACCAGACCCTCCTCTCCAGCCAGGTCCTCTCGGATTACACCAATGACGAGGGGGGCAAGATGCGTCGTGTCCTCGTGGCCGCGGCTCACGTCGACCTCGTGAATGGCGTGATCGAGACGGTCGAGCGGGCCGGCCTGACCGTCGAGGGCGTCGACCTCACGTCGTCCGCCCTCGTCCGCGCCATCGGTGGCTACGACGGATCCGACCAGCCCGAAGCCATCGTGTCCATCGGCGCCGGCCTGAGCGTGGTCGTCGTCCACCAGAACGGTCGTCCCCAGTTCGTCCGCACCATCGGTTCGGGTGGCAATGCCACCACGGCTGCCATTTCGGCTTCGCTGGACATCCCGATCATCGATGCCGAGGCACTCAAGTACCGGTTTGGCGAGGAGTCGCATCAGGTCCTAGCTGCGGACCGGGTCGCGCAGCCGAGCATGCTTGAGCTGGTCGACGAAATCCGGAATTCCATCCAGTACTTCGCGTCGCTGCCGGGCCGCCTGCCGGTGTCACAGGTGCTGGTCACGGGCGGTGGCTCCGAGCTCCATGGACTCCTGCCCATGCTTGAGTCCCAGGTCCGCATCCCTGTACAGGTGCGGTCACCGCTGGAGCGGGTCGATGTCTCGAAGCTCGGACTGTCGCAGGAGCAGATCGACATGGTGGCTCCCGTCCTCAGCTCTCCCATCGGCCTCGCCCTTCCGGAACCGGACAAGGCAGTCAAGAAGTTCAACCTCCTGCCGCCCGAGGTGGCCCAGAAGTCCCGGATCAAAAGGATCCAGCACCAGACCCTCATGGGATCGATCGCCGTGATCGCCCTGTTGTTGGTGTTCGGGGGTTGGAAGTTCGACCAGGTCCACAACGAGCAGAACAACGTGGACGCCCTGCAGACGAACATCACTTCGCTCAACGCCCAAATCCCGAAATACGACCTGGTGGTGGCGGCCAATGATGCTTATACCAAGGGCGTCGCCCGGCGTGCATCCGTACTCAACTCCGCCGTCGACTGGCCCCTGGCGCTCAGCAGCCTGATCGCGATCACGCCGACAAACGCCTCCGTGCAGTCGTACAACGGCAGCCAGATAGTGACCGGTACCACCGCACCGGCGGCGGGTGCTCCCACGGGCACTGCCACCGGCACGCAATCGGCGGCCATCGGATCGATCAACCTCACCGTGGACGGTCCGGGGCCGAGCCTGTCCATCTCCGAGGCGTGGATCAATGCCATCTCCGGTTCGCAGTTCTTCGCCAATCCGCTGCAGGGTGCGACGACGGTCAACCCAGATTCGACCATCTCCTTCCCCTTCGATATCTCGATCACCCCGAACGCCAGCCTCAGCAAGAATGCGAGCCTCAAATGAACCAGGTCCGCGAGTACCGCATGCCACTCCTCTTCGCAGGTGGAGCCTTGGTCGTCGTCCTCATCCTGTGGGTGGCGCTGATCTCCCCGCAGAACTCCAAGCTGGCGTCGCTCCAAGCCCAGGGCCTGGCACTGCAGTCCCAAGAGAGCTCGATCCAGGCGCGACTGTCGGCACTGCAATCCGAGGGAATGAAACTATCGACGAACTGCGCCGACCTCCAAAAGATCAGCACTCAGATTCCGTCGGTCCAGACCCCCACCGATATCGACGCGCAGGAGTCGAGCTTCGAGAGTCAGTTCAACGTCCTCGCCGCATCGTCGGGGGTGACACTCGCCCAGTTCAGCGGGTTCGCGCCGGCCACAGCCACAGCCGCCGGGGCTGTCGCGACGACTCCCGGCGCCGGTTCCACTGCCGGCGTCACCGCCGTACCGACCACCCTCGCCGTCCAGGGGAACTACGGACAGATGACGTCGTTCATCAATGGCCTCGACAGCTTCCCCCGGCTCTTCGTGATCCAGAAGTTCCTACTGGCCTACGGGGCCGCGTCGTCCAGCACGACGTCTGGCGCTTCCTCGGGCGGCAGTTCATCGAGCGCACCGGCCAGTGGGACGGCCAACGCCGGCGGGTCGCCGCTCTGGGTCGGTGGTAAGGCGACCTCGCCCAGCAGCGGCCCCTACAACCTGAACATCACCGGCTCGATCTACTACACGTCGACCCCGAACGCCCTCGCCGCCTGCTCCAAGGCCACGGCCGCCCAGCAGAAGCAGACGACCACCTGAACCGGGTCAGTCAGCTCCGTTAGATCCCGCTGATCTGCATGTCCCCGATGGCCACCGTCTGGCCGGCGGCGATGCTCGGGAGCCACTCGACGTCGGCACCCACGGCCACCAGCGAGAGCAGCATGCGCTGGAGGGTCGAGGCCACGGTGATCTCCCGGACCGGCTCGGCCAGCTTCCCGTCCCGGATCATCAGGCCTTCGGCACCCACCGAGAAGTCGCCGCTGACGGGGTTGACCCCGGAGTGGACCCCGGTCATCGACTGCACGAAGAGTCCCTCCCCCACGGCGGCCAGGACTCCGTCCTCGTCGTAGCCCTCCGGACCGGGGGCGAGCGTGAGGGCGCGGCATCCCGGACCCGGGGTCCCGGCGTACCCCCCGCGCACGGCCGAGCCGGTGGAGGCAACGCCCGCCCGTGAGCCGGACACCGTGTCGTACAGGAACCCCCGCAGCACGCCGGAGTCGACAAGGACGTTGCGCCGACAGGCCAGGCCCTCGGCGTCGTAGGCGGCCGCCCCGTAGGCCCGCGGGTCGGTGGGGTCGTCGACCAGGGTGAGGCCCGGGTGGCCGATCAGTTCGCCGATCCGCCCGGCAAAGAAGGACCGGCCTTTGGCCACCGCCTCGCCGGACAGTGCCGAGGACACGATGCTCAGCAGCGTGGTGGCCATACGGCGGTCGAAGACCACCGTGGACCGGCCTGACGGGCCCTTGGTCGCACCCAGCAGACGCACCGCACGGGTGACCGCGTCCTGGCAGGCCTGTTCGGGGTCGAGACCGTCGAAGCCGCGGCCCACGCTGTAGCCGCCACCGGTCTGGCTGCCGTCTCCCTCGCCGGCGATCACTCCGACCGACAGGTAGCCCGACGTCTTGCGGGTCGACGACCGGATGCCGGTGGTCGAGACCAGGGCCGCCTCCGCCGACACGTCGCCGTAGTCGGCCGAGTCCACCTGGCGGATCCTCGGGTCGGACCCGCGGGCCATGGCCTCCAGCGCCAGGGCCAGTTCAACCTTGGCCGCGGTCGCCACGCCGGCCAGACCGGAATCCCACAGCTCGACCGGCACGGCCTCGACGCCATCAGGCGCCGCCAGCTGCACGTGCTCGTCGGCCGTGGCGAACCGGGCGTTGTCCCGGGCCTCTTCCAGTGCCTCACCCAGGACGGACTCGTCGAGCGAGCCGGCCCAGGCAAATCCGAGCCGGTGGTCGACGACGACCCGGATGCCGATGCCGGCGGAGGTGGCCGACGTCAGTGACTCGACCTCGCCGTCGTAGGCGCGGACCTCCGTCTCGGTGCCGCGGGCGACGTACACCTCGACGTCCTCGCCCGGGGCGGCCCAGCCGGCAACGCGCTCAGCCAGTCCCACCAGGTCCTCGGTGCCGCTCGTCGTCTCCTCGGTGGCGGTGCTCACTCGGCCGTCCCCCCGATGGTCACGCCGGTGAGGCGCATGGTCGCCTGCCCGCAACCGACCGACACACTCTGGCCGTCCTTACCGCAGGTGCCGGGCGTCATGGAGAAGTCGGTGCCCACCGCGTCGATGCGCTTGAGGATCTCGGGACCGTTGCCGATCAGGTTGGCGTCCCTCAGCGGCTCGGTGATCTTGCCGTCCTCGATCAGGTAGGCCATCGTCATGCCGAAGACGAAGTCGCCGGTGGTGGTGTTCACCTGGCCGCCCCCGAGCTTGGCCACGTAGACGCCGCGGGGTGTCTGGGCCACGATCTCCTCGGCGTCGTCCTCCCCCGGGAGCAGGAACGTGTTGGTCATCCGGACCATCGGCAGGTCGCGGTAGGACTGGCGCCGGCCGTTGCCCGACGAAACCCGCCCCTCCTTGCGGGCCCTCAGGTAGTCCCACAGGTAGTCGGTCAGGACACCGTTCTCGATCAGGACGTTGCGCTGGGCCGGGCGGCCCTCGTCGTCGACCCCGAACGTGCCCCACTCGGACCCCACGGTGCCGTCGTCGACCAGCGTGACCAGCGGGCTGGCCACCAGCTGGCCGACCTTGCCGGTGTAGACCGAGGCGTCCTTGACGATGTGGTCGGCCTCGAGCCCATGGCCGCAGGCCTCATGGAACAGGATGCCGCCGCTGCCCCCGGCCAGCACCACCGGCAGCTCACCCGACGGTGCCGGGCGGGCCGACAGCTTGGCCAGGGCCTGGGCGGCGGCCGTGCGGGCCAGCTCCTCGACCGACACCTCCTCGAACAGCTCGAAGCCGAGGGTGCGGGCGGCGGTCTCGTACCCGGTCTGCATTCCGGTGTCGCCGAGTGCCACACACGACACCGTGAATCGGGTCCGCGCCTGCTCGTCGCCGGCCAGCAGGCCATCGGAGTTGGCGATCAGCACCCGACGGCGCGACGTCCCGAAGCCGGCCTGGACCTGGCTGACGGCGTCGCCCGAGTCCCGGGCCGCCTCGTCGGCCCTCTGGAGGAGCTCGAGCGCGTCGGACTTGGCTCCGGTGGCCGGCGGGCGGCGGTCGCCCCGGCTGACGGGCTCGGCCGATCCGGCCAGGCGACCGACATCCACCGCCCGCGTGCCGCCGCCACTGCGGGCCACCGCAGATGCCGCTTCGGCGGCTCGCAGGAGGCCCCGCTCGGACAGGTCGGCCGTGTGGGCGAACCCGGTGGTGTCCCCGGTGACCACCCGGATGCCTGCCCCCCGCTCCCGCCCCGACGACAGCTCCTCGACCCGTCCGTCGTCGAGCATGGCCGATGAGTTGGACCGGTCCTCGGCAAACACCTCGGCGAACTCGCCCCCGTTGCGCAACGCCTCTGCCAGCACCCGCTCCAGCACGGGGGTATCGATCACTACAGTCTCCTCGCTCCACTGCCCGGCGCCCGTTGGCCGATGTCAGTATCTGTCGCGTATCGTACCGGCGTGGCCCCCCGCACCGGTCTGTCAGCGCGCATCGAGCTCGAGGTGACCGAGGCGGACACCGCCGAGGCCTTCCGGACCGGCTCCGTGCCCGTACTCGCCACCCCCCGCCTGGTCGCCCTGTGCGAGGAGGCCAGCTGCCTGGCCATCGACGGCCACCTGCCGGCCGGTGGCACGTCGGTGGCCAAGCGGGTCCAGTTCGACCACCTGGTGCCGGTAGGGGTCGGCGGGACGGTGTGGGCGGAGGCCACGTTGGACCGGATCGAGGGGCGCCGGCTGGTGTTCACCCTGTCGGTATCCGAATCTGCCGGGCTGGTGGGCGCCGGCAAATTGGTCCGGGTCATCGTCGACCGCGAGAGCTTCCTCGCCAACGTCCGCTGAGGGGTCCGCCTCGGTCGCACCGGCAGGTCAGGACGGACATTCGATGAAGCCGTGTCGGGGGGGGCGCTGGTAGCCTGACCCGGAAGGCACCACCTGACATGATCCTCGAACACATCGACAGCCCGGCCGACCTCCGGACCTTGACCCCCGACGAGCTCGACCTGCTCTCACAGGAAATCCGGGAGTTCATCGTCGAAGCCGTCACGGCCACCGGAGGGCACCTCGGCTCGAACCTGGGCGTGGTCGAGCTGACGCTGGCCATCCACCGGACCTTCGACTCCCCACGCGACGTGCTGCTGTGGGACACCGGGCACCAGGCTTACGTGCACAAGCTGGTCACCGGCCGCCGTGACGCCTTCACCCACCTGCGCCAGGAGGACGGGCTGTCCGGGTACCCGAGCCGGACCGAGTCCGAACACGACTGGGTCGAGAACAGCCACGCATCAACCATCCTCAGCTACGCCCACGGCATGGCCAGTGCCCTCGAGCTCCAGGGCAAGGACCGAAGGGTGGTGGCGGTGGTCGGGGATGGTGCCCTGACCGGCGGCATGGCCTACGAGGCCCTGAACAACCTCGGCCACTCGGGCAAGCGGGTGGTGATCGTCCTCAACGACAACGGCCGGTCCTATGCACCGACGGTGTCCCAGCTGTCACTCAGCCTCACTCACCTGCGCCTGAGCCCGGCCTACGTGCAGGCCCGGCAGCGCCTACGCCACATACTGCGCGAGCTACCGGGAGTCGGCGAGTTCGCCTACTCCGGCATCCACGGGCTGACCAGTGCCCTGCGCGAGGTGGTGACGCCGCACACCTTCTTCGAGGCACTCGGTATCCGCTACGTGGGTCCGATCGACGGTCACGACATCGCCGGCGTCGAGCAGGCCCTGACCAACGCGGCCGAGTGGCCGGGGCCGATCGTCGTCCACGTCCTCACCCAGAAGGGGCGCGGCTATGCGCCGGCCGAGGACGACGACGTCCAGCGGCTCCACGACGTCAAGGTCCAGGCTCCTCAGCTGAAGATGCAGCCGGCTCTCGACGGACCCGACGCACGATCGACCACGACCCCCGTTCCGGTGTTGCAGAACGCCTCGTTGTCGGTGGGTGGCACCGACATCGCACCGGACGTGCCCGTCACCACCTACACCCACGCCTTCACCCGGGCCCTGCTGATCCACGCCGAGGCCGATCCCCGCATCGTGGCCATCACGGCGGCGATGCCCGGCCCCACCGGCCTGCTCCCGTTCGAGGCGCGCTTCCCGGACCGATTCGTCGACGTCGGCATCGCCGAGCAGCATGCCGTCACCGCGGCGGCCGGCATGGCCATGGCCGGCTTACGCCCGGTCGTGGCCGTCTACTCCACCTTCTTCTCCCGCGCCTTCGACCAGGCCAACCTCGACGTCGGCCTCCACAAAGTCCCGGTCGTCCTGGTCCTCGACCGGGCCGGCATCACCGGCGACGACGGTCCGAGCCACCACGGCGTGCTGGACATGGCGCTGTGCCTGTCGATCCCCGGCATGACCGTCTTCGCCCCATCATCGGCTCCCGAGGTCGAGGCCATGCTGGCCACCGCGCTCACCCTCGACGGCCCGTCGGTCATCCGCTTCCCGAAGACGCCGGCGCCGGCGGTCCTACTGGGCGCAGTCGGGTCAGGGCTCGAGGCGAGGCTCGTCCGGAAGGGCGACGGCTCCGTCTGCGTCCTGGCCATCGGCAAGATGCTCGGTGCCGCGGAGTCCGCCGCGGCCCGGCTCGATGCCGAGGGGATCGACGTGACGGTCTGGGACCCCCGTGTGGTCTCCTACCCCGACCCGGCCATGTTGGCCGACGCCGGGCGCCACGCGCTGATGGTCACCCTGGAGGACGGGGTGCGCCACGGCGGGGCCGGCATGTTCCTGGGCGACGCGCTCCGGGCGTCGCTGCCCCTCGGCGCCTGCCCCCCCATCGTGCACCGGGGCGTGCCCCGTGCGTTCCTGGCCCAGGGCAAGCCGGACCGGATCCTGGCCCGCCTGGGACTGGACGAGGATGGCGTGGTCCGCACGGTCCGGGAGAGCCTGGCCGAGCTCCAGCACCCCGCCGAGCTGCGCAGCCCCTCCGACCTGGCCCTCCCGGGCGACCGCCCGCCCTCCGACCACAGCAGCTGAGACTCCGGTCCGACCCCCTCGGGCCTCCACGGAGCGTCCCGGAACGGCGTCGGTGCGCCTGGACCGGGCCGGCACCCCGGTCGCCCCTTGCCACAACAGAAACCTGTTCTACTATCTGGCCGATGAGCACCTTCAATCTCGCCGATATGTTCGAGGCCGCCGTCGACGCCTTCGGGGACCGGGAGTACCTCGTGGCCGCGGGCGAGCGCCGCACCTACGCCCAGATGGAGGAGCGGGCCAATCGACTGGCCCACTACCTGGCCGCCCAGGGCATCGTGCCCGGCGACCACGTTGGCATCTACGCCCTCAACAGCGTCGAATGGGTCGAGGCGGCCTGGGCCGTGTTCAAACTGCGGGCGGTGTGGATCAACATCAACTACCGCTACGTGAAAGAGGAACTCCGCTACCTCTTCACCAACGCCGACCTCGTCGCCCTGGTGCACGCCGCCGAGTTCTCACCCCAGGTGACCGACCTGCTCCCCGAGCTGCCCGACCTCAGGCTGGTCATCGGCATCGAGGACGGCTCCGGGGTATCCCTCGGCGAGGGCACCGTCCCCTTCGAGGAGGCCATGGCCCAGGGATCACCCCTGCGGGACTTCGGTCCCCGGTCGAACGACGACTACTACATCCTCTACACCGGCGGGACCACGGGGATGCCCAAGGGCGTGGTCTGGCGCCACGAGGACGTCTTCTACGCGCTCGGCGG
>DATBZS010000072.1:0-50643 GCA_036513075.1 Acidimicrobiales bacterium | reverse complement strand
GGGAGCCGCCGGTCCGGTCGGTCACCGCCCCGACCCGGCCGGCCTCCACTGTCGGCGGGATCTCGAACAGCTCGCCCATCACCCAAGCCTCGCGCCGTTCGGCGGCACGGGAAAGAGGCTGTTACGGCCTTGTAACGCGATTTCCTCCTTCGTTGCGGTCCGGTCACGTATCGCACAAGGGGTGTTCGACCGAGTTCCCGTCGTACCCTCGGCGGTTCCAGCGGCCGTCCGGTCCGGCCGCCGGCCGACCACCCGTGCCGCCGACACCCGTCGTGACTAGGGTTCTCCAACAGCGCGAGGAGGCAGTGTGTCCGACAATCTGAGGACCCTGGCGGAGTACAGCGCCGCCATGGAGCGGGAAGACAGTGAGGCTGTCTTCGCCTTCTGGGCACCGGAGTTCCACAGCCACGTCACCACCCGGGTCAGCCCGGACAAGGTCGGTACCGACGTGCGTGGCGAGGAGCAGAAGTGGTGGGAGACCGCCCGTGCCGCGTTTCCGGACATGGTGTTCACCGTCAACCTGCTGATCGAGCAGGGCGACCTGGTCGTCTCCAACTGGACGGTCGAGGGTACCCACACCGGGGCCCCGTTCTACGACGTGCCGGCGTCGGGTGGACCGGTGGTCATCAACGGGACCGCCATCCTGAGGATGCGGGACGGCAAGATCATCGAGCACTGGGGCGGCCCCCACTGCCAGGAGGGGCTGGGTCTCATCCGCTGACCCACTACCGGCGGTCTCGTGCCGGTCCGAGCGACAGGAGCAAGGCCATGGAGATCGCCGTGCTAGGCACCGGATTCATCGGGGGCATCCTCGGCAATGCCCTTACCGACGCCGGCCACGTCGTCCGGTTCGGGTCCCGGCACCCGGACGACGATGACGTGACCGACGGCCCCGACGCCGTCGTGGTGTCGATCCCGGAGGCCCTGGTGGGGGCCGAAGCAGTGATCCTGGCCGTGCCCGGGACGGCCGTGAGCGAGCTGGTCGCCGACCATGGCGGCCTGCTCTCCGGTCACCTGATCATCGACGCCACAAACCGCATGGGAGCAGCGGTGTCCAATTGCCGTTCCGACCTACCGGACGACATCCGCTACGCACGGGCCTTCAACACACTGAGCGGTGAGGTCATGGCCCATCCGCGCTTTGCCGCGGGGGTCGCCGACATGTACTTCTCGGCGCCGGGCGACGACCGCGCCATCGTCGAGACCGTCGTGGCCGGAGTCGGGCTCCGCCCGGTCTACGTAGGGGCCGACCAGGAGGACCTGGTCGACAGCGTCTTCAAACTGTGGATCGCACTCGTCGCCGATTACGGCCGCCGCCACGCGTTCCACCTCATGGAGGATTGAGCGGGCCGACCCGCAGACCTCCGCTTCGGCGCTGGCCCGACAGCACGGGCCGGACGACGACCTGGCCGGAGCCGGTCCGTGCGTCGCAGCCCACCCGTAGACTGTGCAGGCCATCAGTGGCCCGGCCAGTGCAGGGGCCGATGTGCCAGATCGGGTCGCCAGATCAGTCTGATGGTGCCCCGGCCCCAGCAACGAGTACTGGGTGCACGCGCCCGTGTCGGGCAGACCTACCGGGCAGACCCAAGACGAGAGGAAGCCGCACCGATGACCGCCTACGACATCATCGGCGACGTTCACGGGACGGCCGTCAAGCTCGAGGGCCTGCTCCGGACACTCGGCTACATCGAGGTCGACGGGGCCTACCGGCTCGACGGACACCAGGTCGTCTTCGTCGGCGACCTGATCGACCGGGGAGATGACCAGGTCCGGGTGCTCGAACTGGTCCGGGCCATGGTCGAGGCCGGCACAGCCAGGGTGGTGATGGGGAACCACGAATTCAACGCCATCGCCTGGGTGACGCCCCACCCCGACCTGCCCGGCGAGTTCATGCGCACCCACCGCGGCCAACGCGGCGCCCACAACCGGCACCACCACGCGGCGTTCCTCGCCCAGGTGGGCGAAGGTTCGGCGTTGCACGCCGCCACCGTCGAGTGGTTCCGGACGCTCCCGCTCTACCTCGACCTCGGCGGAGTGCGCATCGCCCACGCCTGCTGGCACCCCGCATCGCTGGCCGTCCTCGACAAGTGGTCGACGCCCGGCGCCCCGATGAGCAACGAGTTCGTCGTCGCGGCCAACACCCGGTATTCGGAGGCGTTCGACGCCATCGAAGTGGTGCTGAAGGGCCCCGAAGTGCGACTGGGCGAGGAGCTGGCCTTTCTCGACCCCGAGGAGGCCCCCCGCTGGGCGGCACGGATCAGGTGGTGGGACGAAACGGCGACCTCACTTCCGGACGTGGCCATCATCCCGGGCGGATCGAGGTCCCTCGACGGGGGCCCCTACCCCGGCCTGCCCGATGTACCGTCCGACCACGCCGACGAGTACCGCTACACCGACTCCGTCCCGGTGTTCTTCGGCCACTACTGGTTCCAGGGGACCCCGCAGCCGGCGTCGAGCCGGGCGGTGTGCGTCGACTACAGCGCGGTGCGACCCGGCGAGTCCCTGGTGGCCTACCGGTGGGCGGGCGAAGACGTGCCCACGGCGGACCGGTTCGTCGCCTACCCGAGTGGTACAGGAGGGCGAGCCACGGACCTCAGTTGACCGGGACGGGCTCGGTCATCGCTGCGAACAGCGCCCCCGCCCCGGCCGCCAGGTCGGACCGCTGGCCGGTGTCGAGATCCGCGAAGAGCTCAGCCATGGCCACGTCGGTGGCCTCCTCGGCGGCGGCCCGGGTGGCGAGCAGCTCGGGGATCTCGGGCACCCGGTCTTCGTCACTGAAGCCGTGGAGCGCGTAGTAATCGTCCCCCCGGTCGAACTGGCAGGCGACGGCGGCTGTCAGTCCGGCGGCCACGACGGCATCCAGGTGCACACCGCCGCGGAGCTCCCGCAGGATGACGGCTTGACGGTAAGCGGAAGCCACCGGGTCGGCCGGCAGGGCAGCTGCCCTGTAGCCGTCAACCAACGGCCATGATCCCGACGGCAACGTGTCGACGACGACGTGGGCCGCGGCGTCGAAGCCCGCCATCGCCGCCGGATCGATGCCGCCGAACGTGGCCTGCGCGTAGTCGTCGGCCGCGCCCAGATGGGCTTCCGCGATGGCAGCAGGATCGGCCGAGGCCCGAGCTGCCTCGACCATCAAGGTGATCATCCCGGGCTTGAAGAAAAAGAACTCCTCGTCCACTTCGGCCGATGTCCGGTCACCGAGTATCCCGCCCCGGCCCCCGGCATAGAGAAGGAAGACGTCGAGCCCGATCGCCTCGGCCCGGGCCGCGGCCTGGGGAGAGAAGTAGAAGGCGGATCCCAGGTCGTTCAGCGGGGCGGCGGTGGCCCGTGCGGTGGCGAGTGCGTCCATGCCCGGCACCCTAGCGATCACCGGACGCCACCACCCGGGTTAGCTTGGACCCGTTCCTTCCGCGACGGGAGTGTGTCCCATGGTGACATCCGTGTACGAGCTCGACCTGCCCGACGTCGACACCGTCGGCCTGGCGCGCGACGAGGCACTGGACGCCATTGCCGAAGCCCGCAGCCACCACTGGCTGGCCCGTAGCCCGCTCGGGTTCTCCCTCAGCCGTCAGGAGGACTGCGTGTCCCTCCTCCGGGACAAGCGGTTCCACAATGCACTGTCTCTGCTCCGTCAGATGAACGGCATGGAGCCCGACGACTCGGGGGAGGCGCGCCGCCAGTCGATCCTGTCCATGGAAGGTGAGGACCACGCCCGGCTCAGACGGCTGGTGGCCCCCGCCTTCACCCCCGCGGCCGCCGACCGGCTCCGCCCGTTCATGCGCGAAGTGGTGGGCGGCCTGGTCGACGCCTTCGCCCCGGTGGGCCGGTGTGAGGTGGTCGTCGACCTGTGCGAGCCCTACCCGATCCCGATCATCTGCGAGCTCCTCGGCGCGCCGAAGGAGGACTGGCGCCAGTTCTCGGCGTGGGCCACCGACATCTTCCGGATCTTCAACCAAAACCTGGCCGAGGACCTGCCCCTCATCGAGGCAGCCAGTGCCGCCCTCGAGGACTATCTGGCCGACCTCATCGCCGAGCGCCGGGTCTCACCCGGCGACGACCTGCTGAGTGTCCTCATCGCCATCGAGGAGGAGGGCGACCGACTGTCCACCGACGAGCTGGTCTCCCTGGCTGTCGCCGTGCTCATGGCCGGGACCGACACCACCCGCAACCAGCTGGCCTGCGCCCTCGCCCTGTTCGCCGAGTACCCCGAGCAGTGGGCTCTGCTGGGCGAGCAGCCGGACCTGGCTCCCCGGGCGGTCGAGGAGGCCATGCGCTACCTGGGGGCCGTGCGCGGGACCGTCCGGTTCGCGCCCGAGGACCTGGTCTTCCGTGACGTGCTCTTCCCCAAAGGGACGTTGATCTTCGTGTCGCTGGCCGGGGCCAACCGGGACCCGGGCACATGGGAGGTGCCCGACAGCTTCGACATCACCCGGGAGCGCAAGACCCAGCAGATGACGTTCGGTTCCGGCATCCACCACTGCATGGGCGCCGCTCTGGCCCGGGCCGAGTTGCAGGAGTCCCTGGTGCTCCTCTCCCGACGGCTGCCCGGGCTCGCCACCGACGGTCCCGTCGAATGGAAGCCCACGAGCTTCGGCATCTGGGGGCCGGCCCGGCTCCCCCTCCGCTTCACTGCGTCACCCTCCTGAGCCGACCTCGCCGGCACGGACGACGGGCGACCGTCGGATCAGGCCCCGATCTCGGCCAGTCGGGGTACGACCTCTTCACCCAGTCGGGTGACATAGGCGATCGGGTCCTCGGCGAGCGGCATCACGTCGACCATCTGGATGCCGAGCGCCGCATACTTCTCCATGGAGGCCAGGAACCCGTCGACGTCAGCCAGCGGGTCAGTCATGGCGAGGATGGTGCGGACGATGTCCTCGGGGTCCCGCTGCTCGTCGGCGCAGTGCCGGTCGAGCACCTCGAGCTTGTGGGCCACCTCGTCCGGCTCCGCCGCGAAGAGGTTGCAGGCGTCGGCGTAGCGGGCGACAAGCCGCAGGGTCTTCTGCTCGCCGCTCCCACCCACCAGGATCCGCGGACGCGGGCTGCGGACCGGGCGGGGCGAGCAGATCGTCTCGGCCAGGTGGTAGTGGGATCCCTCGTAGGGACCTTCGTCGTCGCTCCACATCTGATGGCAGATCTGGAGCGTCTCCTCCAGCCGCTCGAACCGCTCGGCGAGTGGGGGGAAGGGGACGCCGAGACCGAGGTGTTCCCGCTCGTACCAGGCGGCGCCGATCCCGAGCTGGGCCCGGCCGCCCGACACGACGTCGAGCGTGGTGACGATCTTGGCCAACAGGCCCGGGTGACGGTAGGTGACGCCCGTCACCAGGAGACCGAGAGTCATCCGCTCGGTCCGGCCGGCTACGAACCCGAGCGCCGTGTAGCCCTCGAGCATCGGGTCGTGCCGGTCGGCGAACTCCTCCATCTGGAAGTAGTGGTCCATCAGGGTGAAGGTCGCACAGCCGCCGTCCTCGGCGGCGCGGGCGGTGTCGGCCAGGACCGGGCCGATGGAGCCCGGGGCCCCCGGAAGGTCGAAGTTGACGAAGTGGATGCCGAGTTCCATGGGGATGCCTCCGGGTGCTTGGGATCACGGCCACAGTAAGCGGGCACCCCAGGGCCCGCTCAGGTCAGGGGGCGTCCGCCGACTCGTCTGCGGCTTCCACGACACCGAGGATCTCATCGCCCCACCGCTCCAGTCGGATCGGGCCCATGCCCCGGCACGTTCCCAGCTCGGCCAAGGTCGTCGGGTGGCGCTCGGCGATCCCGATCAACTCTTTGTCATTGAGCACCACGTAGGCAGGCACGCCGTCCTTGCGGGCCACCGACGAGCGCCACGCCCGCAGCGCCGCCTGACCAGGACCGCCCGAGCCCGGTGCCGGCCCACGCGCGCCAGCTCCCCGGCGCCGCTCGGCGCGGGACGTCGGGGCCGGCCGTTGCATCCCGGGAACCGGGGCCGGTGTCTGGACGGCCGTCCCGTCGAGTTCGGCGAGAAAGGTCGAAGGTGCGGCTCGGTCGGCCAGCACGACGGCCTGGGTGCCGGCCCGGGTGAGCGCCACGTGGAACACCCGGCGCTCGCCCTCGACATCGTCGCTCAACCGGTGGGGGAACAGGCCCGCCGACGCTCCGAAGATCACGACGTGGCCCCACTCCTTGCCCTTGATCCGGTGGATGGTCGACAACTCGACGCCGGGCCCCGTGGCCGCCGGCCGGCTCAGGACCTCCCGGAGCCAGTGGGCGAAACTGGCGGCGTCCGGGTGGAACAGTGCCACCGACTCCAATGCGGCCAGGTCGTCGGCGTGGGTGGAGCGGTCGGCTCCGGCCCGCGAGGCGTCGAGGGTGTCGAGGGTGGCGTCGAGGCCAATCCCCTCCCGGATGGCCCGCAGGGCGTCGACGGTCGACCGGTTGGCCGCCTCGGCCACCACCTCGAGGTCGTCGGCGTAGGCCTCGATCTTGGGCACGTCCCGCCCCGACAGCCGCGCCGCCAGCCGACGGAGGTCGGCGATCGAGGTGGTCCGCTGCTTGGTGATCATGTCGACGACCATGGGTGCGATCCCCCGCGATGGCCGTCGGATGGTGTCGCGCACATCCTCACGACGGATGGCGCCGGGGTCGCTGCCGATGCGCAGGTAGGCGAAAGCCGTGCGGATCCCGGTGCGGGCCAGCACCTGCGTGGTGAGCGGCGTGGTGCACGGTACATCCGATTCCAAGCAGGCCACCTGGACGGGCAGGAGGGCCGAGTTGACCCGGGCCAGGACGGCGATGTCGGACAGGTCGACCCTGCCGGATCGCCAGGCCTCGATCACGTCGACGGCCATACCGGCCAGGGCATCGGCCGTGCCCAGCTCGACAACCAGCGGGCCCACTCCGGCCAACGGTCCCGCCGTCATCGGTGCCGGGTCGGTCCGCCCCTCGGGGCTGCGGATGGTCTTGGCCACCCGTTCGTGGTTGTACGTGAGCAGGTGGCGAGCGGCGGCGACGACCGCCGGCGGACACCGGTAGTTCACCTCGAGCGGGTGGTCCGTCGCCCCCGGGAAGTATTCGGCGAAGTCGATCAGGAACTCCGGTGTGGCCCCCGAGTAGCCGTAGATGACCTGGTCGTCGTCGCCCACCCCGAAGCAGTCGAAGCCCGGCGCCACCAGGAGGCGGATGAGAAGGAGGTGGGCCGGCGTCAGATCCTGGAACTCGTCGACCAGCATTCGTCGGCACCGGGCCTGGGCGGCCGCCCGGGCCACCGGGTCGGCGGCCAGGATCTCGACGGCCCGGTAGATCTGCTCGTCGAAGTCGACGAGGCCCCGGTCGGCGAGCGTCGCCCGATACCCGTCGAACCCCTCGGCGACCCCCGACGCGTCGGGGTACGCCTCCTCGGCGGCCAACGGCGACACCAGGCCGAGGCGGACGAGCGACAGCGCAGCCAGGAAGGGCGCGGTGGTGTCGGTGTTGGCCTGGCGTTTGACCTCGAACAGCTCGCCGATCAGCTCGCGGACGCCCATCTCGTCAACCACCCGGACCGGCCCGGTGGGTCCGAAGGAGTTGCATATCCACAGAGCCAGGCTGTTCAGGGTGCGCACGTGTGGGCCGTCGGGGCCGAGCACGTCGGCGGCACGCTCCCGCATCTCCTCAGCGGCCCGCGTGTTGTACGCCAGAGCGGTGATGACTCCCGGGTGGGAGCCCCGTCGGACCAGGAGACGCAGCCGCTCGGTCAGCACCCGGGTCTTGCCCGAACCGGCCGGGGCGATCACCCGGGCCGGGCCCGAGGCGTGGTCCACGGCGGCCAACTGGTCCGGTGCCAGGTCAGCCTCGGGCGGTCGACGGATCGAGGTGGCGAGCCGACCGGCCTCGGCCGTCCACCGGTGGACCACGCCGAGCCCGTCGTCTGTATCGGGTGGGTCCGGCGGACCGCCGTCCACCCACAGGGGCGAGCCGTCCGGGCGCACCACGTCAGCCGGGCCGGCCTCGTCCACCCCTTCGTCGGCCAGCCGGCGGGCCAGCTTGCGGCCGTGCCACCACACCGGATCGCCGTCCCGGGCGTCGTAGGCGTTGGCCCAGACCAGGAACTGGAGCCGCTCGCGCCAGAAGGTGAATCGGGGGGTGAGTGCGTGGACCGGCCCGACGTACCGCTCGGGAGCCCGCAGATCGTCGGGATCCACACCCAGCTCCACCACGACGGGTCGGCGGCATGACCAAGCTGCATGTAGGGCCTCCACCACGGCAACCGGCGCGTCCAGGGCGCCGGGGCCCACGATGATCCGGGGAGCGTCGGCCCAGGCACTGGGCACCTCCCCCCCGGGGCGGACCACCACGCTCCTGCCCAATACGTGTGGTCCGGGGTAGGTCACCCGCCCAACCTACCCACCGGCAGTATCAGGCCCGAAGGAGGGCGATCCCTCGTCACGAGACCCCCGGCAGCCTGTCCACGGGTCGGGAACCGGTCGACCGACCGCATGGCAAGGGACTTTCGGCCCTGGGGGCACCCTGTGGATCTCCGTAACCTCACCCCAGGAGGTCACACCATGCCAGCCGTCGCACTCGTGCTCGGGACCCTGTTCGGGAGTCTCATCGACTTGAACCGTCCGGGTCACTACATCCACTGGGGATTCGTCCAGATGTCGTACGCCAACCTTCTGGTCATCGTGTTGATGATCGTCGTGTTCCTGGCGGCGATCCTGATCCCCTTCAAGAGCCACAAGGGCGACGGCCGATGACCATCGTCGACCCGAAGACCGAGCGGCCAGACCAGGCCGACCTGGACAAGGCGGCGGACCGGCCCGAGGACGCCGACCAGTGGACGGCCAAGATCCGGACCGCAGCCGTCGACGCCCTGCCGCCCCAGAAGCTCCTCCCCGACCGGCAGCCCGCCTACGTGGCCTCCTGGATCTACGTGTTCGGGGTCGCCACCGTCGCCGCGCTGATCGTGGTGATCGGCACCGGACTGGTCCTGGCCGTCTTCGGTCCGAACTGGTGGCATGTGTCGCCGACCGGGCTGTTCGTCAACTCCCTGCACCTCTGGTCCGTCGAGGTCTTCATGTTCTCCATGGTGATCCACCTGTGGGGCAAGTTCTTCATGGCCGCATGGCGGGGCAAGCGCAAGGCCACCTGGATCACCGGGGTCGTCTCGTTCCTGGTCACGGTGGGTGCGGCATTCACCGGCTACCTGTCGCAACAGAACTTCGATTCCCAGTGGATCAGCACTCAGGCCAAGGACGGGATCAACTCGACCGGGGCCGGTGCGATCTTCAACGTCACCAACTTCGGCCAGATGATCATGTGGCACATCGTGCTGTTGCCTCTGTGCATCGTCGTCATCGTCGGCATCCACGTGCTGATGGTCCGGCTCCGGGGCGTCGTGACCCCGTTTCCCGCCAAGGGGGAGTCACCCGGTGGCGACTCCGGCACCCCGGTGGCGACCGGAGCGGAGGTCCGGGCATGAGCGCCGACGTGCCGACCCGAACGGCCCGCAGATTCAAGGTGGACCGGGACGCCGTCGCCTGGAAGGGCCGGTACGAGCCCTACGACCTCGCCAAGGAGTTCCTGATCGCCTTCGTCGTGGTCTGCATCCTCGTCGGCGGACTCGCCGTCATATTCGGCTCGCCGGACGACACACCGGTGACGCTCAAGTCCTGGTCCACGGCCGACGCCGTCGGATTTGCGTCCACGACCGCCACCGAGCTCGACGGCACCAGCGGTACCGGCACGTACGGCCCTCCCTACAACCTCAACGGCACGACCGCCGGCAAACTCGGTCCGATCAACCCCGCCACGTGGCTAGGCGTACACCACCCGATCGACACGGCCAACGACTACGTCCTCGGTCCCCTGAGCACCTTGCCGAACCAGCCGGCCGTTCAGGCCGCCGTGGGCGAGTACAAGTCGGCCACCGCGGATCAACAGGCCACCTGGACGACTGCCTACGAGAAGGCGGTGGCTGATGCCAAATTCACGAACGGCAAGCTGATCGTCCCGGCGGGCGACTACGGCCCGGTGGCCGCGATCGTCGCCGCCGAGACCGCCATGGCCCGAAGCGGGGCCCTCGACGGGGCGCTGCTCAGCTCCCGGCAGTTCTACGGGACCGACTACACCAAGCCACTCCTCTTCATCGCCGACGGTGACTACTTCGCCAGCCTCGGCGCCGCCCAGCACCTGTCGGGTGATCAGTGGGGGATGATGAACGAGACGGGCAGCTATCCCGGCCAGGCGTGGTTGTGGTTGTACACGCTCTGGTACCAGGTCGGTCCGATCGGTAGCTCGGACAACGCCGACATCATGGTCTTCTCCATCATGATCATCCTGACGGCGCTACTGGCCCTACTGCCCTTCATTCCGGGTCTACGGTCGATCCCCCGGTGGACACGCCTCTACCGGTTGATCTGGCGGCAGCACTACCGAGAGGTCGAGCAGGAAGCTGGCAACCCTTCGGGTAGCCCGCCACTGCGGACCACGGGTGACGCCACGGTGCCGGTCCCGGCGTAGCCCGGTCACGCACGACTTCCAGAGCCCTGTTCGCCATGTGTGACCGGGGCTCTGGCGCGCCGGTGACGTGTTCGCGTGGACTACACACGGTTCTGGCCGGCGTGGCACACTTGGGCGACTCGATCCCACAACCTTGACGACCTGGAGGTTCACCGGTGCGCACGCCGACCCGCGGAGTGAAGAAGGCCTCTGTGGCCGTAGTCCTCGGAGCGCTGGCCGTCATGGCCTCGGCGTGCTCGAGCAACTCGAGTAGCTCTACGACCACGACCGCGGCGTCAACCTCGACGACCGCACCCCCGATCCCGACCACGGTCATCCCGACCCAGCCGGCCAACACGGCGATCGCCGCCACTGTCCCGTCCGCCATCCACACTGCCGGCACCCTGAACGTGGCCATGGACGCCACCTACCCGCCGAACGAGTTCATCGCCTCGGACGGCAGCACCATCGTCGGCATGGACGCCGACCTGACCAACGCCATCACCCAGACGCTGGGCCTGAAGGCCAAGCTGGTCAACGCCACCTTCGACACGATCATCCCGGCCATCGTCTCCGGTAAGTACGGCATGGGCGCCTCGTCGTTCACCGACACCAAGGCCCGCCAGGGCCAGGTCGACTTCGTCGACTACTTCAGCGCCGGCGAGTCGTTCTACGTGAAGACAGGCAGCTCGTTGAACTTCACCGACATCAGCGTCATCTGCGGACATTCGATCGCCGTCGAGTCCGGCACAACCGAGGAGACCGACGCCAAGACCCAGGCGGCCAAGTGCGTTGCCGCCGGCCAGCCCAAGGCGAATGTCCTGGTGTTCAGCACCCAGACCGAGGCCAACGTGGCAGTGTCCAGCGGACGGGCTGATGCCGGCTTCGCCGACTCACCAGTGGCTGCCTACATCGTCGCCACCTCGAACGGCGTGTTCCAGAACAGCGGGCCGCCGCTCGCCGTCGCCCCCTACGGCCTGGCCCTTCCTAAGGGGAACGGCATGTCCGCCCCGGTGGCCGCCGCCGTCAACCTGCTGATCTCCAACGGCGTCTACCACCAGATCCTGGCCAAATGGGGCGTGCAGGCCGGAGCCATCACCACGGCCACGGTCAACGGCGCAACCAGCTGAGAGCGTTCCGGACCACCGGGTTGACCCATGACGGACGCTCCCGGACAGCCTCCCGCAGATGACGAGCGGCCCGGTCGGGATCCGTCCGCCCTGACCGTTGTTCCCGTCCGTCACCCGTGGCGGTGGGTGACAGGCGTCGTCATCCTGGTGCTGTTGGCGATGCTCGTCAACAGCCTCCTGTTCTCGTACCGGGTGCGGGGTGGGACACGGGAAGGCCGCTTCCAGTGGGGTGTGGTCAGCCACTACCTGTTCACCGGGCCGGTGCTCCGTGGCATCGTGATCACCCTGGAGCTGACGGTCATCGCCATGGTGGCCGGAATCACCATCGGCGTCGTGCTCGCCGTCCTGCGGCTCTCGCCCAACCCGCTCCTGTCGGGAGCGGCATGGCTCTACATCTGGTTCTTCCGGGGCACACCGGTGCTCGTCCAGTTGTTCTTCTGGTACATCGGCATCGCCTATCTCTACGTGAACGTCACGCTGGGTGTCCCGTTCGGGCCGGCACTGGTCACGTTCAACTCGAACACCCTCATCACGGCATTCGTGGCCGGCGCACTGGGTCTGAGCCTCAACGAGGGCGCCTACATGGCCGAGATCGTCCGGGCCGGCATCATCTCGGTCGACGAGGGCCAGACCGAGGCGGCCCAGTCGATCGGACTGAGCAAGCTGCAGACCATGCGCCGGATCGTGCTGCCCCAGGCGATGCGGATCATCATCCCGCCGACCGGCAATGAGACCATCTCGATGCTCAAAACGACCTCCCTGGTCTCCACGATCGCCGTGGCCGATCTCTTCCAGGAGACCCAGAACATCGCCAGCAGGACGTACGAGGTCGTGCCCCTGCTCCTCGTAGCCAGCCTGTGGTACCTGTTCTTCACCTCGGTACTGACCGTCGGGCAGTACTACATCGAGCGGTACTACGCCCGCGGGGCGTCCCGGCAACTCCCACCCACTCCGTTCCAGCGCCTGCGGCAGGCGCTCGGCCCCACCCGCACCACACCGGTGCCCGCCCTGGCCGAGGCGCCCTGGGTGGCCCCTCATGACTGATGTCCCGCCGCCGTCCGAACGTCCCGCCGCCACCGGGCGCGGCTCCGTACCCATGATCGATGCGCGCAAGGTCCGCAAGTCCTACGGACGCCTGGAGGTCCTGAAAGGCATCGACATGTTGGTCGGTCGGGGCGAGGTGTTGTGCCTGATCGGTCCGTCCGGGTCGGGCAAGAGCACCTTCCTACGCTGCATCAACCACCTGGAGAATATCGACGGCGGTGAGCTGGACGTCGACGGCGAACTCGTCGGCTACCGCCAGAGCGGGGACAAGCTCTACGAGCTCAAGGACCGGGAGGTCTGTGCCAAGCGGGCCGAGATCGGCATGGTGTTCCAGCGCTTCAACCTCTTCCCCCACATGAGCGTGCTGGACAACGTCGTCTCCGGACCGGTGTGGGTCAAGAAGGCGTCATCAGGATCCTCCAAGGACCGCGCCCGTGACCTGTTGGCCCGGGTCGGCCTGGCCGACAAGGTGGACAGCTATCCGAACCAGCTGTCCGGTGGCCAGCAGCAGCGGGTGGCCATCGCCCGGGCACTGGCCATGGATCCCAAGCTGATGCTCTTCGACGAGCCGACCTCCGCGCTCGACCCCGAGCTGGTGGGCGACGTGCTCGACGTCATGCGGGACCTGGCCGCCGACGGCATGACCATGATCGTGGTCACCCACGAGATGGGATTCGCCCGTGAGGTGGGTGACACCGTCGTCTTCATGGACGGCGGCGTCGTCGTCGAGCAGGGCGACCCCTCCGAGGTCCTGACCGACCCGCAGCACGAGCGCACCCGTTCCTTCCTGGCCAAGGTCCTGTAGCCCGGCCGGTGTCGGCACCCCGCCGCTAGCCCACCGACGGTTCGGCCCGCAGCACGGCGAGCAGACCGGCCAGGTCGGTCCGATCGATCCGCTCGGCGGCCCTGACCGACGCCTTGCCGAGCGACGATCCGAAGGGCAGGGCGTCCACCAGGCCGTTCCCCGACCATCGCCGGATGAGCCGGAACTCGGTGGAGCGGGCCAGCATGCGCTCGTCGACCACCTTCCCCCTCGACATCAACGCGGCATTCGTCAGACGCCGGATCTCCCCCACGTCAGCACCCAGCCCCTCGCCGTGGAGCCGGCGGACCACGTAGGACCCGGCGTTGTACCAGTCACAGACCCCGTGGACGACGGCCGCCACCTGGCCCACCACGCCGTCGATGGCCAGTGCCAGGAACGGACCGCCCTCCAGGGTCGAGGCCGAGGCCGCAGCGACCAGGGCCAGCTGCAAGGCGCCGACCGCCGTCTGGATCGACTTGGTCTGGCGGGAGGACAGTGCCTCGACCCCGGCCACGTCGTAGACCACGGCCGGGTGCTCGATCACCTGGGTCGACATCCAGTCGAGCATCCGGGGCGGGGCCGCCGCGACCTCGGCGCGCACCCGCCGCAGGCGTCCGGGCCCCGGGGTCAGAGCCTCCCGCCCGATGTCTCCCAAGGCGGCCTCGAGTTCGACCGAGGCCCCCTTCGGGAGACCGTCGGGAGCCAGCAGCGTCCGCAGCCCGCGGGAGAACGCCGCCCGGGCCCGGGCCAGCCGGGGGCGAGGCGCCGGGACGTCACCGGACCCCGGGTAGCAGACACCCGACCCGGTCGGATCGGGGGACGCCGGTTCAGAGGGGATGCCCGTCACCCTGTCGAGTCTGGTGACCCGGCGGGGCCGGGGCAAGCCACCCGAGCCATCCCGGTCACGATCGGATGCGCTCGTTGGTCGGATCGTAGGGGGCTTTGAGCCCCACGGTGGCCGCATGCACCCGGCCGCCCACGTTGACTTCGTACCGCGCCGAGGTCAGGTACCCGGTGCTGACCGGCTGCCGGTCCCGTCGCCACACGTAGGCGAGCCCGACGCAAGCGCCGAGCGTGGCGGACCACGCCGCCGAGGTGACCTGTCCGGCTACCTGGCCGTCGCGGAGGACCAGTTCGCCGCCCCACATCATCGGGTCGGGGTCGTCGACGCGGAACGAGACCAGCCGGCGCCGGGGGCCTTCGGTCACCGCCCGCTCGACGGCGTCCCGGCCGACGAAGTCGATGTCGGTGCCCAGCTTGCAGGTGAACCGCAGGCCGGCCTCCACCGGGTTGTGGTCGGGGGTGAGGTCGGACCCGAAGGCCCGGTACCCCTTGTCCAGCCGCAACGAATTGATGGTGTAGTAGCCGGCACCGGACAACCCCAGGTCCGTCCCGGCGTCGAACAGGTCCTCGTAGACGCCCACCGCGAACTCTGTGGGCACGTAGAGCTCCCATCCGAGCTCGCCGACGTAGGTGATCCGGGTGGCCCGTACCGTCGAGTGCCCGAGGTCGATCTCCCGGCTGGTGGCGAATGGGAATGCCCCGTCGGACAGATCCGATCGGGTGAGCCGGCCCAGCAGGTCCCGCGAGCCGGGTCCCATGACCCCGTAGACGGCGTACGACGACGAGACATCGACCACGGCCACGTGCTCGTCGGGCCCCCGGTGCCGCTCGATCCAGGACTGGTCCCGCACCACCGACGCCGAGCCGGTCACCAGGAGGTACCGGTCGTAGGCGAGCCGGGTGACCGTCACGTCGGCCTCGTACCCGCCGCGGCGATTCAGCATGCCGGTGTAGACCGACCGGCCGATTGGCACGGCTACGTCAGCCGTGCACAGGCGCTGGAGCACGGCCGCGGCGTCGCGGCCGGAGATGTGGAGCTTGCCGAACGACGTCTCGTCGAACACGGTGCACGACGACCGTGTCCGGTGCTGCTCCTCGATCGACCAGGCCAGCCAGTCCGGCTTGTCCCAGGTGTAGTCGAGCGTCGGCTCCGCGCCGGCCGGGGCGAACACGTTGGCCCGCTCCCACCCCATCTTCGACCCGAACAGGGCGCCAGCCTCCTCAAGCAGGTGGTACACGGGTGACCGCCGGAAGGGCCGGGCCGTGACCAGCTCCCGGTTGGGCCACGGGATTTCATAGTGGAGCCCGAGGATCTCGGCCACCCGGTCATGGAGCCACTGGTTGTTCCCGTTGAAAGGGGCGAACCGCCGGATGTCCTGGGCCACCAGGTCGACAGTTGCCTCGCCGGCGACGATCCACTCGGCCAGGGCCCGTCCGGCGCCGCCGGCCGAGGCGATGCCCACCGAGTTGAACCCGGCACCGACGAAGAAGTTCCGGAGCTCGGGCGCCTCACCGATAATGAACTGGTTGTCCGGGGTGAAGCTCTCGGGGCCGTTGTAGAACTTCCGGATGCCCGTGTGGTGGAGCGCGGGGATGCGGACCAGCGCACTCTCCATGAGGATGGAGAAGTGGTCCCAGTCCTCGTCGAGGAGCTGGAACTCGAACGGGTAGGGCAGCCGGTCGGGAGCCACCCAGGGCTTGGCTTCGGGCTCGAAGCCCCCGATGACCAGGCCACCGACCTCCTCCTTGAAGTAGGTGTATCCGTCGGGGTCCCGCAGGATGGGCAGGTTCGCATGGATGCCCTCGATCTGCTCGGACACCACGTAGAAGTGCTCGGCCGAGTGCAGGGGGACGTTGACCCCGGCCAGGGCCCCGACGGACTTCGCCCACTGCCCGGCGCAGTTCACCACCACCTCGGCCTCGATCCGGCCCTGGTCGGTGACAACTGCGGTGACCTGTCCACCAGCCTGGTCGATCGCCAGCACCCGGGTCCGCTCGAACACCCTCGCCCCCTTGTCCCGGGCGCCCCGGGTCAGTGACGCGGTGACGTCGACCGGGTTGGCCGTCCCGTCACCGGGCAGCCAGATGGCACCGACCAGATCCTCGGTGGCGAGCACCGGGTAGAGGTCCTTGGCCCGGTCCGGCGTGATCAGCTCACACTCGAGGTCATAGACCTCGGCGGTGGCCGCAGTGCGTCGGAGCTGCACCATCCGTTCCTCCGTGCGGGCCACCGTCACCCCGCCGCACCGCTTGAACCCGGTAGCCAGTCCTGTCTCCTCCTCCAGCTCGGAGTAGAGCTGGGCCGAGTACTGGACCAGCCGGGTGCCGCCCTCGGTGGCGCGGAGCTGGCCGAGCAGGCCGGCTGCGTGCCAGGTGGTGCCAGACGACAGCTGGCCCTGCTCGACCACCACGACGTCGGACCAGCCCAGGTGGGTCAGGTGGTAGGCCACGCTGGTGCCGACTATCCCCCCGCCGATGATGACCACCTGCGCCCGGCTCGGCAGCTCGATTTCCGTACCCATGTGCGTCCGTCCTTGCTCGTGGTCTATTGCTCAGCGATCCTGTTGGACGTCGTCGATCAAGTCGTCCAACAGGGGGCCGCGGAAGGTGGCGACGGCCCGCTCGTACTTCTCCATCCCCCACGACCAGAAGGCGAAGTCGATGTTGCTGGTCGCCTCCTGGATCGAGGCCCACAGTGTCCAGCCGTACTGTGACATGAGGCCCCACAGCCGGGCACGGGCGACCTTGTCCACCCGCCGCGCCCCGTAGTACGAGGTGACCAGGTAGTCGAGTTGATCGTCGTCGAGGTGGCACTCGCTCCAGATATTGCCCAGCTCGAAGCAGGCGTCGTTGTTGCCCGAGTACTCGTAGTCGATGAGGTGGATCCGGTCCCCGCCGTCGATGAAGTTGCCGGCCAGCAAGTCGTTGTTGCAGGCGACCGTGGGCTCGCTCCGCACCGCCAGTGCCCCCCGGATCCTCTCCGCGTCGGCTGCGAAGTCGAGATAGCCGTCAGGCAGGCGGAAGCCGTGCTCCACGATGATGGACAGGTAGCCGCGCTGGATGTCGAACATGTCGAAGTCGTTGACGAAGCGCCCCCCGTCGTGGAGCAGCCGGCACGACGCCGCCACCCGCTCGACCACCCCGGGACGCCCGAAGTCGTCGTCGCTGAAGGTCCGTCCCTCCAGGAAGCCGATCACCAGGGCCGACTCCTCGGGCACGTAGGCGCAGACAGGTGCGCCCACACCCGACTCGGCGGCGATCACCGAGTTGCGGTACTCGTTGTCCCGGTCGATGGCCAACACACCGGTGGCCCCGCTGGAGATGCGGACCACGTAGGTCCCGTCACCCGTCGCCACCTTGTAGTTCCGATTGGTCAGGCCACCGGCCAGCTCGGTCACCTCGAGGGCGCGGTCCCGAAGAACGTCGACCCGGTCACACAGCGATCGGGGGATCACCGGCCCGGCATCCGTCACCGGTATGCCCACCTCGGATCCTTCCATTTCCGCTCCCCTGCGCCCCGGGTCCTCGTCCGACACGGCGCCGGTGGGCCGACTGTAGCGCCGGCCATTCGGGGCCTCAAGGTCTAGACAGGACCTAATCGACACCGGTGTTGACCAGGGCAGCCGGTAGCATCGACCCGGTGAGCCATGCGGACCTGCAACTCGACTGGCTGGCGGCAGCGCCCTCGTTCCCCACCCCGGACGGGACAACGGCCCACGCCGGCATCGCCCGCTGGCTGACCGAGCTGATGGGTCGTGGCGACCTCGTCCCGGGCGACCGACTCCCCCGCGAGGATTCCTTCGCGGCGTCTCTCGGCGTGAGTCGGATGACCCTCCGCCAGGCCCTCGCCACCCTCGAGGGGAAGGGGACGGTCGAGCGCAAGTCGGGGCGCCTCGGGGGCACCTTCGTTCGCGAGCCCCGGATCGAGTGCGACCTGACCGGGATGGCCGGGTTCACCGAGCAGATGCGCCGGGCCAATCTGCGGGCCGGGGCCCGGGTGGTGTCCGCTGCCACCGTGGGGGCCAATGCCAAGGTGGCTGCCGCCCTGTCGGTACAGCGCGGTACGCCGGTCCACGAGATCGTGCGGGTGCGCACCGCCAGACGGGAGCCGCTGGCCATCGAACGGTCGCACTTCCCGGTCGGGCCCTTCCCCGACCTGCTGGACCACGGATTGTCCGGCTCGCTCTATGCCGTGATGGCCCGCGACTACGGGCAGCGCCCCACGTCGGCCACCGAGTCGTTGGAGCCTGTCATCGCCCGGGCCGATGAAGCGGATCTGCTGCAGGTGGAGACCGGGACGGCATT
This sequence comes from Acidimicrobiales bacterium, assembly GCA_036513075.1. Taxonomy (GTDB): domain Bacteria; phylum Actinomycetota; class Acidimicrobiia; order Acidimicrobiales; family RAAP-2; genus Bog-756. The sequence goes on along the minus strand of DATBZS010000072.1, from coordinate 32,070 downwards.
GATGCTGATCACCCGCACGGCCTATACCGCGGCGGGCCTGGCCGTGGAGTTCGCCCGGGACATCTTCCGTCCCGACCGGATCAAGATCGCGCTGCAGACCGGCATCGCCTGAGCCTCCCGCCGGTCCCGGAACAGCACAGCGCCCCGACCGGAGTCGGGGCGCTGCGTTTGGCACGGGACGACCCTTCGCCGCGGTGACCGGGTCGGTTCGTCGGCGTCAGATGCCCTTGGCGAGCTCCTCGTCGGACATGTTGACGGTCTGGCGGGGACCGGTGAACCAGTTCTTCACCGATACGTGCCAGTAGATCCACAGGGCGATCATGGCGATCGGCACCACGATGATGGTGTAGTTCACGTACTTCAGTGCGAACCCGTTCGTCCACGGCACGCCGAGATTCGACGTGGGCATGAATGCCATGACGGTGACCAGCACCACGTCGATCAGGGCGATGACGCAGAGCCACTTGTACTTGGCCCCCACGCTCCACCCTCCGGCCTTGAACTGCTCGCCCAGCCGCCAGCGGTGCCAGATCGGTATGGAGAAGCACCAGTAGAGGCCGATGACGCCGATCGAGACCACGGCATAGAAGGCGATCGGCACGGGAGCACCGGCGATGTCGACCGGGATGAGGGCCGGCGAGGTGATGATGATGCCGATGATGGCGGTGAGGATTACGCCAGCGACCGGCACCCGGCGGCCGCTCAACCGCGACCAGTGCTTGTGCCCGGGTACCGCGCCGTCCCGGCTGAAGGCGAAGAGCATCCGGGAGCAGCTGGTCATACAGGCCATGGTGCAGAAGAACTGCCCGAGGGTGGAGATCAACAGCACCGTGGCACCCCATTTGGAGGAGAGCGCCTGTTCGAAGATGAGGAACACGCCACCACCGCCGGCGGTCACCTTGGACGGGTCCTGTACGGCGAACAGGAATGCCAGCAGGAGGATCCATCCGCCGATGGCCGAGTAGAAGATCGACCTCCACATGCCCTTGGCCGCCGTGTCTGCCGCCGAGTGCGTCTCCTCCGAGAGGTGGGCCGAGGCGTCGTACCCGGTGATGGTGTACTGGGTGAGCAGGCCACCGATGGGAAGGACGATGAAGATGAAGCCGACCCCGCTGGTCCTGCCGCCGAAGAAGCCAGTGTTGTTGACCCGGGACGTGAATACCGACGAGATGCTGGCGTGGTGGTCAGGAATGAAGATCAGGATCAGGACGATCGCGGCGGCGCCGAACACGTGCCACCACACCGAAACGTTGTTGACCATGGCGAGCAGGTTGCTCGAGAAGATGTTCACCACGGCGGCGATCACCAGAATGGCGATGAAGAACAGGAAGATGGTGTTCAGGCTGCCGGAGTGCCAGCTGGTCGTGAAGAAGCCGAGCGTCAGGTCGAGGAAGGTGGCACAGCCGTAGGCGACCGAGGCAACGATTGCCAGGAGTCCGATCAGATTGAGCCATCCCGTGTAGTACCCGGCCTTCGGGCCGCCCAACTTGGATGCCCACCAGTAGATGCCTCCCGACGTCGGGTACGCCGAGACCAGTTCGGCCAGGCAGAGCCCGATGCAAAGGATCAGCGCGGCGAGGATCGGCCATCCCCAGGCGATGGCGGCGGGACCGCCGCCGTTCCAGCCACTGGAGAAGGTGGTGAAGCAACCGGCCAGGATCGAGATGATCGAGAACGAAATGGCGAAGTTGGAGAAACCGGACCAGGAGCGGCTCAGTTCCTGTTTGTAGCCGAGCTCGGCGAGCATCTCCTCGTCGGTACGCACACCGAGGTGTTCGGGGTTGATCTCGAGTGGCTCAATTCCCTCGGGCACGGGCGTCCTCGTTTCTCGTCGTTACCTGCGAACGGTGAAGCGGAACTGCGGTCTCGTGCCCCTCGTGATTAGGTGGAACGTAACACCCGGGCCCTGTTGTGTCTAGATTATTTGCACCGCAGCGGCACGACCGGAGCGACCGTCGGTCGCCCAACCGGGAGCAGTCCGAGCGTGGCCCGCGGCCCGTCCCGCGGCGGCGGTCGCCGACCTCCGGCAACCGCTCGGCGGCACCGGTATCGTCGTCCCGCATCGCCGCGGTGTCGGACATCGCGGGCGAAGGGGAGTCATGGCACTCGACATCGGTCACAAGGCGTTCGATCGGGAGGTGCGACGCGCCCGGGTCGAGGGACGCCCGACGCCCACCGTGGCCATCGTGGGGGGTGGACTGTCCGGCCTGGCCACCGCCATCCAGCTGGTGCGGGCCGGTGTCCGCAGCTTCACCGTCATCGAGCAGTCCGACGGCGTGGGTGGCACCTGGCGGGACAACGTCTACCCGGGCGCGGCATGCGACGTCCCGTCCCATCTCTACTCCTTCTCGTTCGCGCCGAAGACGAACTGGTCGCGGCGGTTCGCCGAACAGCCCGAGATCCTCACGTACGCCGAAGACCTGGTCGACCGCTACCACCTGGCTCCCCACCTCCGTACCGGCACAACCGTGCGCTCGGCGCGCTACGACGAGGCAACCGGCACCTGGCGGCTCGCCCTCCACACCGCGTCGGGCGACGAGGAGATCGAGGCCGACACCGTGGTGTTCGCCTGCGGTCAGCTCAACCGGCCCCACATCCCCGAAGTCGAGGGTGTCGATTCCTTTGCCGGGCCCTCGTGGCACTCGGCCCGATGGGACCACTCCGTGGACCTGGCCGGCAAGCGGGTCGCCGTGGTCGGTTCCGGAGCCAGCGCCATCCAGTTCGTGCCCCCGGTGGCTGAGGCGGCGGCCAGCACCACCATCTTCCAGCGCAGTCCCAACTATGTCGGTCCGAAGAAGGACCATCCCTACACGGCGGGTACCCGTCGGGCCCTCGAGCGCATCGCCCCGCTCCGGTGGGCCTACCGATGGTGGATCTACTGGACACTCGAGATGCGCTGGCTGTGGTTCCGCCGGGATAGCGTTGCCGGCCGGCAGATCCAGAAGATGTTCGCCAAGGGCATCAGGGACGGGGTCGTGAACGAACGACTGCCCGAGCACGCCGTGGTTCCCGACTACCCGGTCGGGTGCAAGCGGGTCCTCATCTCCAACGATTGGTACCCGACCCTGCTCCGACCCGATGTGGAGGTCGTCGACTCACCGGTGGCCCGGGTCGAGGCCGACGCCGTGGTCACCGCCGACAGCGCCCGCTATCCGGCCGACGTCCTCATCTATGGAACGGGCTTCGTCACCACCGACTTCCTGTCCCACATCCCGGTGTCCGGGGTCGGTGGTCGGTGCCTGTCCGAAGCCTGGAAGGAGGGGGCCCATGCCTACCTGGGCGCCGCGGTGGCCGGGTTCCCCAACTGCTACGTGCTCTACGGACCGAATACCAACCTCGGACACAACTCCATCCTCTTCATGGTCGAGCGCCAGCTCAACCTGGTGCTGCAGGCCCTGGCCGCCCAGACCCGGCGAACGACAGGGTCGGCCACGGCTGCGGTCGGTGTCCGCCGGGTCGCCTACGACCGCGACGACCGCCGCACCCAACGCCAGATGGGCGAGACAGCGTGGTCGGCCAGCTGTACCAGCTGGTACAAGGACGCAACCGGACGCATCACCAACAATTGGCCCACCTGGACCGTCCGCTACTGGTGGGACACCCTCCGGATCCGGTCGGCCGACTTCGAGGTCGTCACGCCGGAGGCGGACCGACACCCCGTCTGACCTGGGGTAATACTCACCTGACACCACTAGGGCGGCCGTCCTCGGTAACCTGCTCGGCTATGGCTTCCAGCGGTCCAGAGGGTCCCGGACTCGACCCTCCCCGGACCCCGACGGGTCGGCGGGCCGCCTCCGGCGCCTCCTCCACCTTCGACGAGGGCGGCCTGCGCGCCCTCGGTGACGAGGTCGCCCGGGCGAACGGCAAGCACGGTCGGCACGGCAGACGCGGACGGTCGCGGCACCGGAAGTTGTGGTGGGTGCTCGGCACGGTGGGCGTCCTCTTCGTGGTGGCAGTCGGCGGGACCGCCGGGTACGCCTGGTACCTCGATAGTCAGATCCACCGGTTCGGCGTCAGGGGCCTGGTCGACGTTCCGACGACCGGGGCCGACGCCGGCACCGAGAACATCCTCCTGGTCGGATCCACCGACCGGTGCGCGCTGAAGGTGCAGAACGCCGCCTACGGCCTCTGCTCGCAGGGGGTCAACGGGGTGAACAGCGACGTGGTAATGATCCTCCACCTCAACCCCAACACCCGCAAATTGTCGATCCTCTCGGTGCCCCGCGACCTCTTCGTCCCCAACGCCCGGGCCGAGGGTGCCAACAAGATCGACGCCGCCCTCTATGAGGGACCCAGCCAGCTCGTGGCAGCCATCAACGAGAACCTCGGTATCCCAATTCAGCACTATGTCGTTCTGAACTTCGACACCTTCGCCAACGTCGTCGACGCGCTGGGCGGGGTCAAGATGTACTTCCCGGAGCCGGTGTTCGACGCCTATTCGGGCCTCCAGGTGTTCACCACCGGGTGCATCGACCTCAATGGGGTGCACGCCCTGCAGGTGGTCCGGGCCCGGCATCTGCAGTACAAGCCTCCCGGCGTGACCACGACGGACCCCAATTACTGGCCCTTCGAGAATCAGAGTGACCTCGCCCGGATCCGGCGGGACCACGAGTTCCTGCGGGTACTGGCCACCGCGGTGTCGACGAACGGCCTGTCCAACCCGATCACCGACGGCCAGCTCATCAGCTCGGTGGCTCCCCAGCTCAATGTGGACAAACAGTTCTCGACTTCGGACATGGTCAGCATGGTCCTCGACTTCCATGGGGTGAACGCCAACTCGGCCCCGCAGCTGACCCTCCCGGTGCAGGTCGACCAGTTCGGTTCGTATCTCTACAAGGGCGGCTCCTACGGAGATATCGAGTTCCCGTCGAACAGCCAGGACAATCAGGTGATCGACCAGTTCCTGGGGATCGACGCCACCACCGACACGATGACTGGACTGCCACTTCCCGCCCCGCCCACGGTGACGGTGTCGGTGCTCAACGGAAGCGGGGTCACCAACCAGGCCACCGACACCAGCACCGCCCTCGGTGCCCTGGGATTCAAGATGGTGGGACTCGGCGACTCCACCCCGGTCGGCACCCAGGCCGAAACCGTCGTGTACTTCGCCCAGAAGACCCATGCCGACCAGGCGGCCGCCCAGGCCGTGGCCAGGTCGATGTCCGGCGCCGTGATCACCGCGCTCGGCCCCACGACGGACGGGGCCCAGGTCACCGTGGTGACCGGCAGCCAATTCACCGTCAATCCGCCTCCGGCAGCCGCCACCACCACCACGGCGGCCCCGACGTCGACCACCCCGTCCTCGACGACGACGACCGCTCCCTCCTCCGGAGCGTTCCAGCCCCCCACCCCGGCGGTGACCCCGTTGCAACCCTGGGACCCCCGTTCGTGTACCGCGACTGGAGGGCCCGGCCACTGACCGAGCCTGCGTCGTCCCTGGTCAGCGAGGACTCTCGCGAGACTGCGCCATCGGGCGGACGTTTTCCCTGCTCCGAAGTGAACCGAACCGCTCTGTTCTGCATCAGGGAGCAGCAGCGTGGTCGTATCAGGCACGGACGCCGCAGAGGAGACCGGGTGGACGGCTAGAAGCCCGAGTAGTGGTCAGGGATCCGGCCCATCTTCCCGGCCTCGAAGTCGTCGAACGCCTGGGCCACTTCGGCCCGGGTGTTCATCACGAACGGCCCGTACTGGTACACCGGCTCGCCGATGGGCTTGCCTCCCAGGATCAGGATGTCGAGCTCCGGCGTACGCTCCGACGGCGTCGACGATGCGGCGACGGTGAGCGAGTCGCCAGCACCGAAGACGGCCAGTTGCCCGGTCGTGACCGGCCGCCGCTCCTCGCCGGCTGTGCCGTCACCTGACAGCACGTACGCGAGGGCGTTGAACGCCGGGTCCCACGGCAGCGTCGCCGTGGCGCCGGCGGCCACCGTGGCGTGCACCATGGCCATGGGCGAATGGGTCGAGCCCGGGCCGGCGTGCCCGTCGAGCGTGCCGGCGACCAGGCGTAGCAGCGCGCCCCCGTCGGGCGTGGTCAGCAGTGCCACGCGCTCGGGCCCGATGTCCTGGTAGGCGGGGTCGATCATCTTGGCCGACTGCGGCAGGTTCACCCACAGCTGGATGCCGTGGAACAGTCCGCCTGACACCACCAGCTCGTGGGGAGGCGCCTCGATGTGGAGGATTCCGGAGCCGGCGGTCATCCACTGGGTGCCGCCGTTGGTGATGAGGCCGCCGCCACCGATCGAGTCCATGTGCCGGAAGGTGCCGTCGATCATGTAGGTCACCGTCTCGAACCCACGGTGGGGGTGCCACGGTGTGCCCTTGGGTTCGCCCGGCGCGTACTCGATCTCCCCCATCTGGTCCATGTGGACGAAGGGGTCGAGGAGGGCGCGGTCCACCCCGGCGAAGGCCCGGCGCACCGGGAAGCCCTCGCCTTCGAGGCCGCCCGGAGCAGTTGTCACCCCGAGGACCGGCCGTCCCGCGGTCGCGGCAGAGTCGGGTCGTCCTAACCGGGGAAGGGTCAGCACGTCGTCGACGGTCACAGCAGGCATGGTCGAGCTCCTTACGTCTTCCTGGTGCGACTCCCGGCGTGCAGCCGCGGGTCGCGTCTCGACCTGTACAACAGTAGTTGTGCACACAACATTCCGTCTGCACCCCGGGGCGCCCTCTCGTCAGTCGGATCGTGCACGGCACCAGGTACGCTGGGTGGAGGCACACGTCAGGAGATTCCAGGTGATCCGGCCACGAGGCGGAACGACCCGCCACCGCGGCGGCGACGGTCAAGACCAGCGGCTGGAGGACCCGGCCGGTTCGGTCGGGGCGCGCCTCCGCCGGGCGCGGGTGGACCGCGGCCTCGACCTGCTCACCGTCCACGACCGCCTCAGCCGCCCGATCACCCAGATCGAGGCTCTGGAGCACGACGACTACGGGGCATTGCCCGACGAGGTGCTGGCCGTCTCCACCCTCCGGCGCTACGCCACCCTGCTCGGCCTGGACGGCGACGCTCTGGCCACCGAGTTCGTGGCCCAGCGCCTGGCCGACGACGTAGACGGCGTGGCCTCCGTGTCCTCGGCGGCGCTCACCAGCGTCGTGGCCGCCGTGACCACCGGGCCCGACCACCTGCGGGCCTTCACCGAGACAGGCGAAGTACCTCAGGTCGGCGGACGTGTGACCTCGGCGTCAGGCGCGTCGGGCAACTACGACTACAAGGTGTCGACCGGTCCCCCCACGGGAACGTTCCCGGTCGTGCCCCGGGGAGACCTACGCAAGAGCCGACGCTCGGTGGCCAAGGCCCGGCGCCGCATGAAGGCCCCGACGTGGCTGAAGGTGCTGACCTGGATCGCCGCCGGCCTAGTCCTGGTCGTGGCCGCCGGCTGGGTCATGCTGTCGGCCGAACCGACCGTGCTGGCCAATGCCCACATCCTCCGGGTGGTTCCTGCCGGCTCGGCCACCGGCGGATCTGCGGCGTCACCGACCGGCACCACGACGCCTGTCACCCACCAGACGTTCCCCGTGCAGCCGGCCGGCACCACGTCGTCGGGCGCCTCCTACACGGTGGCCACCTCGAAATTCGACGTGGTGGTGGCGACGTCTGGGCGCTGTTGGGTCCAGGTGACCAGCTCCTCCTCGCCGATTCCGCTGGTGAGTGGCGTCCAGGACGGCGACAAGGTGCTCACCTACCCGGCCAAAGGGACCATGACCGTCGAGGTCGGATCCTCGGCCGTCATCGTCGCCGTCACCATCAAGGGGAAGAACGCTTTCACGGACGTCCCCAAGGTGGTCCCCTTCACCTACACCTTCGCCCCGGCCTGAGCCGGTCCTCTCCGTCCCCCGTCTGGACCGTCAGCCGCTGGCGCTTTTCGGGTCGTGCTCGGGGCCGACCGGGGTCAACGTGGTCCCCGCCTCCGCATAGGCGGCGTCGAGGTCGGCGTCGATGCGGGCCGTCCGGCGGCCCTCGAACCGCAGCCACTGGATAAATACCGGGATCAGCGCCAGGAAGGTGAAGGCTTCCGCCCCGACCCACAGGATCCCGGCTCCGGTGTGGGTGCTCTGCAACGAGTACATCGAAGCCACCGGACGGGCCGAGGTCAGCAGGGCGAGCGCCAGGAACGACTCGACCGGCACCCCGATCAGCAGGGCCAGCATCTTCGCCCCGTGACCCATCGGCCAGTGGGGGATGTGGTCCACGCCCACGATGGGCCACCAGAAGTGGAGCGCCGCCACCAGGAAGGCGACGTTGATGAGATCCATCAGCCACATGTGGTCCATGGCCACCGTCACCGCCGACGTGAGGAAGAACGCGAACATGGCGAAGTAGTAGACGATCGCCGTGGGCACCGGGTGGCTCCACCACCTGAACACCTTCGAGTTGAGGACCCGGAGCAGGCGGACCTTGACCGACCGGCTCGAGGTCTGCAGGGCCACGGTCATGGGCGCCCCGAGGGCGAGCAGCGGCGGGGCCGTGACCATCAACAGCAGGTGCTGGATCATGTGGGCCTCGAAGTACTCCATGGTGAACGAGGCGACCGGGCTCTGCAGGGCCAGGTCGATCATGACCAGGCCGGTCAGGAACGACACCGTCCGCATGGGGCTCCACGACCGGCCCCTGCCGGACAGCGCCCACACCGCCTGCACGTACCAGGCACCCACGACGATACAGGTCACCAATGTGAGCAGCGCGAACGGACTGGTGTCCCACGAGGTGAGCACGTTATGGAGCGTGAACCCGAGGTGGTGCGCCCCCGGCATGCCCGGCATTACCGCGTCACGATCCCAGCTGGCACGGCGTAAAGCCTACCGACCGGTTCGGGAAACTCCCATTCGGCTCCCGTCCGACCACCTCGACTGAGGTATGCCACCCGACCGGAGCCGGCCCCAGGTCGGTCCGACCCCACGGGTTAGCGTGTCGAGACGTGCTCCGGGGAGGGTTGTTGAGGATGGACAACGATTTGGGCTGGCGATGATCGAAGACCGGCTGGTCGCCATCTGCGGCGCGCCAAATGTCGAGGTCCGCGACGCGGTGTCCGATGACTGGTGCCACGACGAGGCGCTCGGGATCGAGCCGGTGCGACCGTTGGCCGTGGCCCGGCCGGCCACGACCGACGAGGTGGCGGCCGTGGTCCGGGTGGCGGCGGAGCTGGGCGTCCCGGTCACGGCCCGCGGTTCGGGCACCGGGCTGTCCGGTGCGTCGGTACCGGTCGACGGCGGCATCGTGGTCTCCTTCGACCGGATGGCCGCCATCCTCGAGATCGATGTGGCCAACCAGGTGGCGGTGGTCGAGCCCGGGGTCACCCTGGCCGATCTCGACGCCGCGCTGGCGCCGTACGGGTTCGTGTACCCGGTCTTCCCGGGCGAGCAGTCGGCCAGCCTGGGGGGCAACGTAGCCACCAATGCCGGGGGCATGCGGGCGGTCAAGTACGGGGTCACCCGCCACCACGTTCTCGGCCTCGAGGCGGTCCTCGGGACCGGTGAGGTCATCACCACCGGCGGCCGGTTCGTGAAGGCGACCAGCGGCTACGACCTGACCCAGCTGATCATCGGCTCCGAGGGCACCCTCGCCCTGGTCACCCGGGCCATCCTGCGCCTCCACCCCCGGCCCGAGCATCAGACCACGGTGTTGGCGCCGTTCGCCACTGTCGAACAGGTCGCCGGGGCCGTCCCGCCCGTCGTGGCCAGCGGCATCGGCCCGCTGCTCGTCGAGTACATCGACATGATCTCGATGGCTGGGATCACGGCCAACGCCGGCATCGACCTGGGCGTCCCCGAGGACGTGCGGGCCGCCGCCTCGGCCTACCTGGTGATCGTCCTCGAGAGCCACCATGTGGACCGCCTCGAGGAGGACACCGAGGCACTGGCCACCCAGTTGGCCGCACTCGGTGCACTGGAGGTCTACGTCCTGCCCGACCAGGCCGGGCACCAGCTCATCGCCGCCCGAGAGCATGCCTTCTGGGCCTCCAAAGCGGCCGGGGCCGACGACATCGTCGATGTGGTGGTGCCTCGGGCCTCGATACCCGTCTACCTGGCTGACGTGGGCGACCTGGCCGCCGCCACCGGGTCCCTGGTCGTGGGATGTGGCCACGCGGGTGACGGCAACGTCCATCTTTCGGTGTTTCAACCCGACCCCGACGTGCGCCACCGCCTGGTCCACGACATGCTGGCCGCCGGCGTCGCCCTCGGCGGGGCCGTCTCGGGCGAGCATGGCATCGGCACGGCCAAGCTGGCCACGTTCTCCGACCTCGAGGACCCGGTCAAGCTCGACCTCATGCGCCGGATCAAGTCGGCCTTCGACCCTGCGGGCATCCTCAACCCGGGCACAATCTTCCGCCCCACCCCTTCGCACGCCCCATCGGAAGGAGCCCGTCCATGAACGGCGCCCACTCACTCATCCGCACCCTGGTCGGACACGGGGTCGACACCTGCATCATGAATCCGGGCACTTCGGAGATGCACTTCGTGGCCGCCCTCGACGACGTGCCCGAGATGCGGGCGGTGCTGGCCCTGTTCGAGGGGGTGGCCACCGGTGCCGCCGACGGCTACGCGAGGATCGCCGGGCGGGCGGCCGCCACCCTGCTCCACCTCGGCCCCGGCCTGGGCAACGGGCTGGCCAACCTCCACAACGCCCGTCGGGCCCACAGTCCCATCCTCAATATCGTCGGCGACCACGCCATCAGCCACCGGCGCTACGACGCCCAGCTCCAGTCCGACATCGAGACGGTGGCCCGCAACGTCTCCACCTTCGTCCGCACCACCGAGGACACCGCCTCACTCGGATGCGACGCCCGGGACGCGCTGGCAGCGGCCTATGGGCCGCCCGGTTCGGTGGCCACGTTGATCCTGCCAGCCGACGTCTCGTGGTCGGAGGGCGGCGTGGTGGCCCCGCCCGCCGATGGGACCGGCACCGGACCCGGTCGTGGCCTCTCACCCGACGCCTCGGTGGTAACGGCTGCGGCCGCGGCGCTGCGCTCGGGTGAGCGCTGTGCGCTGTTCATCGGCGGCCGGGCCTGTTCGGGACCTCTGCTCGATGCGGTGGCCGCGCTGTCCGCCATCACCGGGGCGGAGCTGTTGTGCGAAACCTTTCCGGCCCGGCTCGCCCGCGGCGCCGGCCGGCCACCCGTCGAACGCCTCGGTTACCTGGCCGAGTTCGCCATGATGCGCCTCGACGGGATCCGCCACCTGATCCTCCTCGATGCCAAGTCGCCCGTCTCGTTCTTCGCCTACCCCGGTAAGCCGAGCGACCTGGTTCCCGACGGCTGCACCGTGCACGCCGTGGCCGGGCCGGCAGACGAGCTGGCCGAAGCCGTGGCCGCGTTGTCCGACCTGGTCGGTGCCGTGGCCGGGAGCGGTGCACGTCAGGGGACCGATCGGCCGGGGCTCCCGTCGGGGCCACTCACCGCGCAGACGGTGTGCCAGGCCCTGGGCGCCCTGCTTCCTGAGGAGGCGATCGTCTCCGACGAGGGGAACACCTCGGGCCTGTTCGCTCCGGGTGCGACTGCCGGGGCCCCGCCCCACGACTGGCTCACGCTGACCGGAGGTGCCATCGGCCAGGGACTCCCGGTGGCAGTGGGCGCTTCGATCGCCGCCCGTGACCGGCGGGTCGTCGCCCTGGAGGCCGACGGCAGCGCGCTCTACACCCTGCAGTCCTGGTGGACCATGGCCCGCGAGGGTCTCGACGTCACCACCGTCATTCTCAACAACCACTCCTACGCGGTGCTCAACATGGAACTCGACCGGGTGGGCGTGGAGGAACCAGGCCCCCGGGCCCGGGAGATGCTCGACATCGGGCGCCCCGACATCGACTTCGTCCACCTGGCGACGGGTCTCGGACTGCACGCGGCACGGGCCGAGACATCCGAGCAGTTCAGCGACGAGCTGGCCCGGGCGCTCGCCACCCCGGGGCCGAGTGTGGTCGAAGCCGTGGTGCCCAGCCTGTTGTGAGGCCGGCAGTCTGTCGCCGGGTCGGCGGGTATCGGCCACCTTCCGGTGGAACCGGGCGGAGATAGTGCGGCCGGCGGGTGCGGGACCGTCGGTCCGTTGCCGTGGAGCGCCCACCTGCGCCGCAGTTGCCCGACTCGGGTGGGCGAACCCACCGACTGATCCGATGTCGACCGGACGGCTGGTCACAGTGGGAGCTACTCCCGTGACGATCCGTCCCGGCTGATCCTGAGGAGCGCTGTAGTACGGTGCCTGCTCGTGTCGATCGTCGGAGAGACAGGCTGGTGATGGACCTCGCCGCGTCGGCTCGCACCGCGTTCCAGTCTCTCCCCCATGGCATGCAGACCAGGATCCTGCATCGCCGGGGAAGCTACGCCGCGTGGGAGACCGGCCGGCCCCCGGCAGCACCGTTGTGCCCTCCGGGCATGCAGATCGGTCCGCCGGACTTCATCGGCCTCGGCGTCCCGAAGTGCGGGACCTCATGGTGGTTCAGCCTGATCCTGGCCCACCCCGACGTGCAGGGCCCGGTCCGCAAGGAACTGATCTTCTTCAACCGGACCTTCTTTCGCCAGTACAAGGAGCACGGAGTATCCGACGAAGACCTGCGCGTCTACTGGGACTGGTTTCCCAAGCCGGCAAGCGCCGTTACGGGTGAGTGGACCCCCTCATACCTGTTCTGGTACCTGCTGCCTGACATCCTCCAGCGGGTGACGCCGGACGCCAAATTCCTCGTCATGCTGCGCGATCCCATCGAGCGCTACCACTCCGACATCTCCCGGCGGATGGCGAAGAAGAACCTGAACGGCGTCCGGTACCGGGGGCTCGTCCGCGGTTTCTATTCGGCCGAGATGGAGCCGTGGGAGGACGTCTACGACCGGTCGCGGCTGCTGATGCTCCAGTACGAAGCGTGCGTGGCCGACCCGGCCACCCACCTAGCCTCCACCTACCGGTTCCTCGGCCTCGACGACACCTACCGACCCGCGAAACTTCTGGCCAAGGTCAATGAGACCGAGGCCAAGCGGGAACTCAACCCGCGCCTTCAAGGGCTCATGTCCGAACTGTACGAGCCCGACGTGGTCCGACTGGCCGCTCGCTATCCCGAGATCGACCTCCGGCTGTGGCCCCACTTCGCCCACTTGTACAAGGAGCGATCATGAGCAGTGCTGCCAAGGGCATCTACACCCACTCGTAGCCACTCGACAGCCGCAAGTCGCTGCAGCCGGTTTTGGGAGTGGCTCGCAACCTCGTGACCATCTTACGGTTGCCTCAGAGGATCCCGTGGGCCTCGAGCGCCCGGCGGGCTCCTTCGACACCACTGACCCGTTCGGCACAGAAGCCGGCCGTCCGGGCCCCCTCGACGTTCATGTCGATGTCGTCGAGGAAGAGCACGCTGGCCGGTGCCACTTCTACGGCATCGACCACCCACGCGAAGGCGTCTATGTCGGGTTTCACCCGGCCCATTTTGTGGGACACGAACCGGTGGCGGAACGGTGCGATCAGCGGCCAGTGCTCGGTGTTGGCGTCCCAGTGGAGCTCGTTGGTGTTGGAGAGGCATCCCACGGGCATCACGGCGGCGACCTCGCGCACCAGGTCCTCTGCACCGTCGATCGGCCCGGTAGGCCACGTCACGAACATCTCGAGGAATTCGTCGGGGCCGATCGGCAGCTGCCAGTTGTCCACCACACCGCGGGCGAAGTCGCCGGGGGTGCATCCACCGGATTCGAATATCCGGACCCATCGACAGTCCAGCCAACGGCGCCACAACTCACCTTCGTCGTCGATGCCGGACAACTCGGCCATGGTGGCGACGCCCCGCAGCTCGATCAGCACGCCACCCAGGTCGAAAAGGATGAGCTTCGGCGGGCGGGCCACCCGAGGACACTACCCGTGTGGTGTTGCCGGGATGCAGTGGTGGGGCTAACAAGAATCGAACTTGTGACCTCAGCATTATCAGTGCTGCGCTCTAACCAACTGAGCTATAGCCCCGCAAACCGGTTGCTCACGCTACACCACCGCGCCGAAACACCCGAAGTCGATGGCCAGCCTCGGTGCCCTCCGGCGCGCCCTGTCCAGGTCAGCCGTCGGAGGCCGACTCGCCGGCCACCGGTGCCACGGCGGCCACGGCGTCACCCTCCCCCAGGTTCATCACCCGGACGCCGGTGGCGTCCCGCCCCTGGCTGGCGATCTCCCGGACGGAGGTCCTGATGACCACGCCGGAGGTCGAGATGAGCAGGAGCTCGTCGTCGAGGCCGGCCATGAAGGCGGCCACCACCCTGCCGCGCTTGGCCGTGAGCTTGATGCCCCGGACCCCTTGGCCGCCCCGGGCCTGCCGGTTGAACCGGTCCACCTTGGTCCGCTTGCCGTAGCCGGCATCGGTCACGATCAGGATGTCGGCCTCATCGCGGGCGATGTCGCAGGACACCACCACGTCCTCCGGCTTGAGCCGCACGCCCCGCACACCCGCCGCGTCGCGACCCATGGCCCGGACGTCCTGCTCGGAGAACCGGATGGTCATCCCCGACGAAGTGACGATGAACACGTCGTCGTCGCCGTGGGTCTCGACCACCCGGACGAGCTCATCGCCATCGCGCAGGTTGATGGCGATGAAGCCCTCGCGACGCGACTTGTCGTACTCGCTGAAGGCCGTCTTCTTGATCTGGCCCAACTTGGTGGAGAAGACCAGGAAGTTATCGGCCGGAAAATCGCGGGTCCCGATGATGGCCTGGATGGTCTCGCTCGGTGCGAGAGGCAGCAGGTTGACGATGGCCGTCCCCCGCGCCGTGCGTTCCTTCATCGGGATCTCGAGGGCCCGTAGCCGGAACACCCGGCCTCGGTTGGAGAACAGCAGGAGGTGGGCGTGCGCCGACGTGTGGACCACGTCGTCGATCAGGTCCTCTTCTTTCAGCTTCGCCCCCTGGACGCCGCGACCCCCGCGGGCCTGGGTGCGGAAGGCGTCCGCCGACACGGCCTTCACGTAGCCGGCCCGGCTCATAGTGACGACGAGCTCCTCGTCCTCGACCAGATCCTCCACGTTCATGTCACCCGGGTCGTGGGTGATCAGCGTGCGGCGGTCGTTGGCGAACTTCTCCCGGATCTCGAGGATCTCGGTGGCGATGACTCCCCGCAGCGTGGCCGGGTCGTTGAGGATCGACTCCAGCTCGGCGATCTCCTCGAGGAGCTTGGCCATCTCCTCTTCGAGGTTGGACCGACCCAGGCGGGTCAGCCGCGACAGCGTCATGTCGAGGATGTGGTTGGCCTGCTCCTCCGAGAAATCGAACGGTGTGGCCCGTAGGGCCTCGAGTGCTGCCGGTCGGTCGTCCGAACCACGGATGGCGGCGATCACCGCGTCGAGCATGTCGATGGCCTTGAGCAGGCCCTCGACCACGTGGGCCCGGGCCTTGGCCTTGGCCAGAAGGAACTCGGACCGGCGGGTGACCACCTCGACCTGGTGGGCCACGTAGTGGGTCAGCATCTGGGCCAGGTTGAGGGTGCGGGGTACGCCGTCGACGAGGGCCACCGCGTTGACGCTGAAGGTCGTCTGCAGCGGCGTCTGCTTGAACAGGTTGTTCAGGACCACGTTGGCGTTGGCGTCGCGCTTCAGCCGGATGACCAGGCGTGTCTTACCGCCCGACGAGTCGTCCTGGGCCTCGGCGATCCCATCGATATCGCCCGTGCGAACCAGTTCAGAGATCTTCTTCTCGACCGTGGCCACCGACGTCTGGTACGGCATCTCGGTCACCACGATGCGGGTGGCCCCGTCCCGGCCCTCGTCGATCTCGGCCACAGCCCGCAACTTGATCGATCCCCGGCCGGTGCGCAGGGCGTCGAGGATGCCCTGACGACCGAGGATGAGAGCCCCGGTCGGAAAGTCGGGTCCCTTGACGAATGCCATCAGGTCGTCGGACGTGGCGTCGGGGTGCTCGAGGAGATGGACGGTGGCGTCGATGACCTCACCCAGGTTGTGCGGCGGGATGTTGGTGGCCATCCCGACGGCGATACCCTGTGACCCGTTGACCAGGATGTTCGGGAACCGCGACGGAAGAACCGTCGGCTCCTCGGAGGTGGCGTCGTAGTTGGGGGTGAAGTCGACCGTCTCCTGGTCGATTCCGGCCATCAGCTCCAGAGCCAGAGAACCCAGTCGGCACTCCGTGTAGCGCATGGCTGCCGGGCCCTCGTCCGGTCCCGTGCCGCCGAAGTTGCCGTGACCGTCGACCAGCGGGTGGCGCATGGAGAACGGCTGGACCATGCGGGCCAGGGCCTCGTAGATGGAGGAGTCACCGTGAGGGTGGTACGAACCCATGACGTCCCCGACCACCTTGGCGCACTTGGTATGGGGGCGGTCGGGTAGCAGCCGCTGGTCGTACATGGAGTAGAGGATCCGGCGATGGACCGGCTTCAGCCCGTCACGCACGTCGGGGAGAGCCCTCGACACGATGACCGACATCGAGTACTCGAGGAACGAGCGCTCCATCTCCTCTTGGATCTCGATGGGCTCGATGAAGCCCGAAACGTCGTTGTCGGTGTCGATCCCCCGCCCGTCGTTGTCACCTTCTGGCATGCGGTGTCCTTCTCCGTGTCACTCGATCACTTGTCCCGGGCCGGCACGACCAGCTGCCACGCCCGTCTGCTTCCTCAGATGTCGAGGAAGCGCACGTCTTTCGCATTGGTCTGGATGAAATGCCGCCGAAGCTCAACGTCCTCACCCATCAACACCGAACACACTTCGTCGGCTACGGCCGCCTGCTCGACCGCCACCTGGAGCAGCGACCGTCGGCCGGGGTCCATGGTGGTCTCCTTGAGCTCGCCGAAGTCCATCTCCCCAAGGCCCTTCAGGCGCTGGAAGTCGTTCTTGTGGTCAGGCTTTTCCGCCAGGAAGGCGGCCTTGGCCGCATCGTCCTTCAGGTAGATCTTCTCCTTGCCCACCAGTGTGGAGTACAGAGGTGGTTGGGCCACGTAGACGAAGCCCCCCTCCACCAGCTGCTTCATTTGACGGAAGAAGAAGGTGAGCAGCAGGGTCCGGATGTGCGACCCGTCCACGTCGGCATCGGCCAGGATGATGATCTTGTGGTAGCGGGCCTTGGTGACGTCGAAGTCCTCGGCCAGACCGGCGCCGATGGCGGCGATGAGCGCCTGGATCTCGGTGTTCTTGAGCATCTTGTCGATGCGGGCCCGCTCGACGTTCAGGATCTTGCCTCGGAT
Source organism: Acidimicrobiales bacterium (assembly GCA_036513075.1). Lineage (GTDB taxonomy): Bacteria > Actinomycetota > Acidimicrobiia > Acidimicrobiales > RAAP-2 > Bog-756. The sequence continues at coordinate 14,943 of DATBZS010000072.1, read as the reverse complement.
GGGCAGGATGGCCTGGGTCTTGGGGTTCCGGGCGTCCTTGGCCGAACCGCCGGCCGAGTTCCCCTCGACGATGAACAGCTCGCTCTCCCGGGGATCGCGCGACGAGCAGTCGACCAGCTTGCCGGGCAGGCCGGCTCCATCCAGGGACGACTTTCGTCGGGTCAGGTCGCGCGCCGACTGGGCGGCCACACGGGCCCGGGCCGCGGACATGGACTTCTGGATGATCTGGCCGGCTTCGCGGGGGTTCTCCTCGAACCAATCGGCCAGCTTCTCGTTGGTGGCCCGCTCAACGAGCGAACGAACCGGTACGTTCCCGAGCTTCGCCTTGGTCTGACCCTCGAACTGCGGGTCCTGGAGCCGGACCGAGATGATGGCAGTCAGGCCCTCGCGGATGTCCTCCCCCCGCAGATTCTCGTCCTTCTCCTTGAGCGTGCCCTTGGCTCGGGCATACTTGTTGGCCACGTTGGTGAGGGACTTCTTGAACCCCTCCTCGTGCATGCCACCGTCGATGGTGGAGATGCCGTTGGCGAACGAGTGGATGCTCTCGTAGAACCCGGTGTTCCACTGGAGGGCAAGCTCCACCTCCATGGTCTCTTCGTGCTGCTCCAGCGAACTCACCTTGCGGAACAGCGCCTCCTTGGACGCATTCAGGTGGCGGACGAAGTCGACGATGCCGTCCTTGTACTTGAAGTTCTGGGACATCTTGCCGTCGGGCCGCTCGTCCACGAAGCGGATCTCGAGGCCCTTGTTGAGGAACGCCATCACCTGCAGGCGCTCCATCACCGTCTGGGCCCGGAACTCGATCTCCTCGAAGATGGAGGCGTCGGGCCAGAACGTGACGGTCGAGCCGGTCCTACCCCGTGGAGCCTTCCCGGTGACCTCGAGCTTGCCGACGGGCTTGCCGCCGTCCTTGAACTCGAGGACGTGGTGGTCGCCGTCCCGATCGATCTCCAGGAGCAGTCGGGCGGACAGCGCGTTGACCACCGAGATGCCTACCCCGTGGAGCCCACCGGACACCTTGTAGCCGCCGCCTTCGCCGAATTTGCCGCCGGCGTGGAGCACGGTCAGGACCACCTCGGCGGCCGACTTGCCGTTCTGACCCTTCATCGGGCCGGTGGGGAAGCCTCGGCCGTCGTCGGCCACCCGCACCCCGCCGTCGGCCAAGAGGGTCACGTCGATCTGGGTGCAGTAGCCGGCCATGGCCTCGTCGACGGCATTGTCGACGACCTCCCACACCAAGTGGTGGAGGCCCGTCGGGCCCGTGGAACCGATGTACATCCCGGGTCGCTTCCGGACCGGGTCCAGACCTTCGAGGACGGTGATATCACCCGCGTCGTAAGTGGGTTTCGCCACGGTTCGTTCCTTCTCCGGCTTCAGCGCCACAGGCGCGCCCTTTCGCAGTGTTCTAGCGGGTGGGAACCGGTGTCCCGACGAATTCCCGGTCGTGCGCAACGCACCTCCGGGCCCTCGGATCTCCTCCAGTTCCAATGACACAGTGTAGCCCCCCGGTGTCTCGCGTCGGGCCGATGGTTCGGCCCCGCGAGGGGCCGTCTCAGCGCTCGACCCGGACGTCCAGGCGCTGGGGGCGCTCCACCCCCACATAGTCCGCCACCCGGTCGAGCAGGGTGTCCCCGAGGCGGCGGACCTGGGTGGCCCACGCCGGGTGATCGACGGCCACCACCAGGGCTGATCGGTCGATCCGAACGGGTCGGACGTGCTCGGCCATGGCCTCGCCGACGATCTCCGGCCAGCCGGCGAACAGCCGTCCGACGCCCACCGCGCCCTCCAGGCCCAGCCGTTTGGACAGGGCGTCCAGGGAACCGTCGAGCGGCCGGGGCTCCGAGTCCCGCCGGTGGTGCGGCTCGGGACTCACACCGTCCCCCCCGTGGCCACGACATGGCCGCCCTCAGCCACGGCGTAGACCTTGGCTGCGGCGACCTCGGGCGGGGCCGGCTGGGCCGTGGTGAGCATGGCCTGGCCCGGCGGAAGACCCTGGAGCAGCGCACGCGACCGCAACGGGTCCAGCTCGGAGAACACGTCGTCGAGCAGGAGCACCGGCGCCGAGCCGAGTCGCTCGGTGGCCAGCTGGTGGGCGGCAAGCTGTAACGCCAACGCCAACGACCGCTGCTCGCCCTGGGACGCATGGGTCCTCGACGGCAACCCCGTCAGCGTGAGCTCGAGCTCGTCACGGTGGGGCCCGACTGTCGAGACTCCCCGTTGGACGTCCTTGTCGCGGGCGCTGGCCAGGGCCTCGAGCAACGGGCCGGTCCACGAGCGGACGTAGGCCATGCCGACCTCGGTGTGCTCGCCGGCCAGCCGGGCATAGTGCTCGGTCACCAGGGGTGCCAACTGCCCGACCAGCTGCTCCCGGGCCTCGACCAGGCGGGAACCCGACTCGTCGAGTCGCGAGTCCCACACGTCGAGCGTGGCGGCCGTCTCGGCCCGGAGCGTCCGGCCGGCCCCACGCAGCAGTGCGGCCCGCTGACGGAGTACCTTCTCGACCTCCTCGGCCGATCGCGCGGCCTTCGGATCGACCACGGCCAAGGTCTCGTCGAGGAACCGACGTCGGTCAGCGGGTCCGGCCCGGACCACCCCGATGTCCTCGGGGGAGAACACCGTCACACGCAGCGCTTCATGGAGGTCGCCGCGTCGCCGCACGGCCTGCCGGTTCACCTGGGTCCGAGAGCGCCCCGTGGCCTGGATCTCCGCCTCGATGGTCAGCGTCCGGTCCTCGACGCGGGTCTCGGCCCGCAGGATGGCCCGCTCTGTTCCCCGACGCACCAGTGCCTCTTTGGGCGAGCCCCGGAACGACTGGAGTGTCGCCAGGTAGGCGGTGGCCTCGAGCAGGCTCGTCTTGCCCGCACCATTGAGGCCGGTGATGACCGTGGTCCCCTCCGGGTCGAGCTCGATGACGGTGCTGGCCAGGTTGCGGAAATCGGTGACGGCCAGTGAGACGAGGTGCACGGGGCTACCGGCGCCCGGGCTGGATCAGGACACGCGCACGGGCATCAGGAGGTACCGGAAATCGGTCTCCTCTGCGGCCCGCACGGTGGCCGGCTTGGTGGCGTCCACCGTCTCGAGTAACACCTCGTCCCCGGACACGGCCTCGACCCCGTCGATGAGGTACGTCGGGTTGAAGGCGATCGTCAGGTCCTCGCCCTCGAAGTCGGCGTCCACCGTCTCGCTGGCGTCACCGACCTCCTGGGACACGACGGTGAGGTCCACTCCGCCGTGACGCATCGACAGTCGGACCGGAGTCGTGTTGTCGCGGACCAACAGGCGCACGCGGCGCAGGGCGTCGAGCAGCGAGTCCTTGCCCACGTGCAGCCGGTTGGGGTACTCGGCCGGAATCAGCTGGCGGTAGTCCGGATAGGTCCCGTCGAGCAGGCGCGTGCTGACTTTGACGTCGCCAGCCGTGAAGGTGACGTCATGGTCCCCGATCGACAGACCGACCGTGGCCTCGTCGGCCGCGTCGCCCTCGCCCCCACCGTCGGAGCTCTTGCCGGAACCGACGGCCGACAGGCGCTGCAGTTCGGCCAGGGCCCGTGCCGGCACCAGGATCTGCGACGTCCCGACGAAGGCGTCGCTACCCCCGATGTCCCGCAGGGCGAGTCGGTAGGAGTCGGTAGCCACCAATCGGACCCCCGTGCCTTCGGGGGCGATGAGCACGCCGGTCAGCAACGGGCGGGCGTCGTCTCCTGAGGCGGCACGGACCACCTGTCGCAATGCGCTGGCCAATCCGGACGCCGGCAGGAACGTGGCTGGGTCGGGGGGCTCAGGGAGGGACGGGAAGTCGGCCACCGGGAACGTCCGGAGACTGAAACGGGACCGGGCCGCCCCGATCTCGACCTTCTCGCCCTCTGATTCGATCGTCACCGCCCCGGGCTCCAGCGACCGCACGATGTCCGCCAGGAGCTTCGCCGGGGCGACGCAGACACCGTCGGTGATCCCGATGGCCTCAGCCGACACGTGGACCGTGAGGTCGAGGTCGGTACCGATCACCGACAGGTGGTTGCCCACGGACTCGATCCGCACACCGCTCAGGACCATCTGCGCGGATGAGCGCGTGCCGACAGCCCGTCCGGCCGTCGCCAACACCTCCACCAACGAGTCCCGCTCACATCGAAACTTCACGAAGAAGTCCTTTCTCGCATTGCTTCTCAGTTAGTTAATTAGAAATTTCTAGTGATGGTAATAGGGGGTGTGGATTGCGGACGGACCGCTGTTCTCCCAGTTCGGAGGGTATGCGGTTGTCCACTGTCCGTCCCCGGAATGTCCCAGTGCGTTGCCGTCCGATGTCCGTGGGGTGTCCTGTTATGGATAAGTTCACCGGAGTTCACAGAATTACCCCAGATCCGGCCATAGATTTCCACAGGTTGAGCACAAGCTCTGGAAACACCACAACCGTCACGACCCGCTCTTGATGCGGACGATCAGGTCGGTGACCTGGTTGTAGATCTGGTGGCGCTCCTTCATTAGGCCGCCGATCTTCTCGACGGCATGCATCACCGTCGAGTGGTCGCGGCCGCCGAACTCGCGGCCGATGGCCGGGTAGCTGAAGTCGGTCAGCTCCCGGAACACATACATGCTGACCTGCCGTGCTGTCACCAACGGGCGACGACGGTTGGGGCCGCACAGCTCCTCCACCGAGAACCCGAACGTCTCGGACGTGGCGTCGAGGATGACCTGAGGCGTGATGCGCCGGGGTTGGTCGGCCGAAACGATGTCCGATAGGACCTCCTCGGCCAGGGCCCGACTCATCGGCTGGTGGTTTAGGCTGGCGAAGGCGGTCACCCGGATGAGCGCCCCCTCGAGCTCTCGGATGTTCTCCTTGACGTGCGTGGCGATGAACTCGAGGACCTCGTCGGGCACGGCGACCTGTTCGTGCTCGGCTTTGGTCTGGAGGATGGCGAGCCGGGTCTCGAGCTCGGGCGGCTGGACCTCGGTGATGAGCCCTGACAGGAACCGGCTGCGCAGACGGTCCTCGAGGGTGGCGATCGACTTCGGCGGTCGGTCGGAGGTCAGAACGATCTGCTTGGACGCCCCGTAGAGGGAGTTGAAGGTGTGGAAGAACTCTTCCTGGAGGGACTCCTTGCGCTCCATAAACTGGACATCATCGATCAGCAGGACGTCGCACTCTCGGTAGCGGCGTTTGAAGGCGGTCGTCGAGCTGTGGCGGATGGCGTCCACGAACTCGTTCATGTAGGTCTCGGTGGTGACGTAGCGCACGTTGCGGCCGCTGAAATTCTCCAACACGTAGTTCCCGATGGCGTGGAGGAGGTGCGTCTTACCGAGCCCGGCGTCCCCGTAAATGAACAACGGGTTGTAGGAACGGGCCGGGGACTCGGCCACCGACTGGGCCGCGGCGTGCGCGAACCGGTTGGACGAGGCGATGACGAACGTCTCGAACGTGTAGCGCGGGTCGAGCACCGGGGAGGCTCCGATGCCGGGCCCCCCGGCGGCACGGGCGGCCACGGTGGGCACAGGACGGACGTCGTCGACGAGGTCGATGGCGGCCACGGCCCGATCGCGCTCTTCGTCAGGGGCCACCACCGCGAGCTGGACCACGAGATCACGTCCGAGCGTGCCGGTCACCGTGTCCTGGATGAGACCGAGGAATCGCGACTCGACCCGATCCCGGATCAACTTGTTGGGCACCCCGAGGACGATCTCGTGCTCCTTGATGGAGACGGGGGTGATGCCGGACAGGTAGGCCTGCCAGATCGCGTCCGAGACCTGCTCGCGAAGGGCGTCGGCGCACGATATCCACAAGTCTTCGGTGTCGTTCACTGGGGCCTCCGCCCTTTGACTGCGCAATTGGTCCACAAAGATATCCACAGCTGTGGACGAGCACCATCTGAAGGTGCCTCCTCGCCGGAGTGGCGGAGGGGCGCTGTCACTGCCTGTTCACTGAGATCTGGTCTACGCACGCTGGGGCAGGTCACCGGTCCCGACCGACGTACCCGGTAGCGTGTCTGGTTCGGAACGGTACACCGTGCCCGACCACGGCGCCTACGGGCACCGACTAGAGCGCAGGGTGGGTTTCGGCGTAGCATGTACGTCGAATGCCCAGTCCCCCGTGACCGGGCCCCTGCCGATCGGGACACCATGTCCGCGGTTCAGGGCGAGGAAGGATGTGGATGGATGAAGCGGACCTATCAACCCAACGTGCGCAAACGCGCCAAGACACACGGTTTCCGCAAGCGGATGTCGACCAAGGCTGGGCAGGCGGTCATCCGCTCGCGCCGGGCGAAGGGACGCAAGCGCCTGTCGGTGTGACCACTGGTCCCACCGGTCGGTCACGCCGGCCCGGTGTGGGCCCGGTGCGATCTCGCGAGACCTTCGCCGAGCTGAGGCGGAGCACGTCGAGAGGACGCAGCGGGCCGGTGTCGGTGTCGTTCGTAGGACGACCCGACTGGGACCGACCCCAGGTGGCCTACGCGGTCAACCGGAAGGTCGGGAACGCCGTGCAGCGCAACCTACTGCGTCGCCGGATGCGGGCGATCGTGTCCGAACGGGCCTCTGAGCTGGCGATCGGTGCTTACGTCGTGCGTAGCGGTTACGACGCTCCCGCACTCGAGTTCAACGAATTGAAGGTGGCCATGAGCCAAGCGCTGGAGAAGGCGACGAGCCGGACGCCGCCACAGGTGGACCGATGAACGCGGTCGACCTTAAGTCGCGCACGAATCCCCTGGTCGAAGGGGATGTGCGGCATGATCACTCTCACGATCACACGGCGGGCGCTCGTCCGGATCGCACCCCGGTGACCTCCCGTGTCCTGACCTCGCTCATCCACGGTTACCAGGCGGCGCGGGCCGGCCGCCCGACCGGCTGTCGCTATCTGCCCACTTGCTCGGAATATGCCGCCGAGGCCATCGACCGCCACGGGGCGGCCCGAGGCTCCCTCCTGGCCGTCAGGCGTATCGCCCGTTGCGGTCCCTGGGGCGGCCACGGCATCGACCCCGTCCCCGAACGGAGTACCTCATGAGCTCGCTCACCCACGCCATCGGCGGCATCTTCCAGCCGATCCTGAAGCTGATCGCCGGGATCATGGCCTTCTTCTACTCCATCATCCCGAGTTACCCGGTGGCTGTGGCACTGCTCACCATCGTCGTGATGGCGGCCCTCACGCCGCTGACGGTCAAGAGCACCAAGAACATGGCAGCCATGCAGGCGCTCGGACCGGAGATGAAGAAGCTGCAGCAGAAGTACAAGGGCCCGGAAAACCGGGTGCAGCTCAACGAAGAAATGATGAAGCTCTATAAAGAGCACAAAGTCAACCCGGCTTCCGGGTGCCTTCCAATGTTATTGCAGATGCCGTTCTTCTTCATGCTGTACAGCGTCATCCGGGGTATTACGACCACGGTCGGCAAGGGTGCCCAACTTCCGTACTCCTTCACGAGTACCGGAGCGGTGAACATCAACGGTCACAGCACGTGCCACGTCAGCGCATGTGCCGCTCCTCGCTACATTCCAAATACCTCGAAGATGTACGAGGACATCGTAATTTCCCACGGCAAGCTTCTGTCCGGGGGTATGAACTTCGCGGAGAAGCTCCTCACGCATCACGCGTCGCCGTGGGCGTATATCCCCTTTGCGCTCCTGGTCCTCGGCGCCGTCGGCTTGCAGTACCTGCAGATGTCGCGGCTCAATGCTCGGAACCCGCAGGCGGCGCAGGCAAATCCGCAGGCGGCCATGCTGCAGAAATACATGCCACTAATCTTCGGCTTCATTTACCTAAATGTGGCGGCAATTCTGAACGTCTATTTCATCGTTTCGAGCGCCATCCGGATCGGCACGCAAGAAGTCCTCTTTCGCCGGGGCATGGTGCCCGGGCCCAATGCACCGGCCCCGCGCTCCTCCGGTAAGCAGCGGACCCTGTCTGCGTCGAAGGACGATGGCATCGAGACCACCGAGCATCCGCTGCCCAAAGCCAAGGAGACGGGAGGCGGTGCCAAGAGCGGCGCAGCCAAGGGCTCCGGTGGGTCGGGGACCAACGGGTCCTCCCCGTCGGCCAACGGGAGCAAAGCAAATTCCGACAATGGGTCCGGATCCGAGAGCGCTGAGAAGAAGCAGCATCCCCGGTCCAAGGCCAAAAAAGAGAGAAAGGCGCGCTGACACGTGGAGTGGGTGGAAGCCAGCGGAAAGTCCCTCGCCGAGGCGAAGGAGACGGTGCTCGACATGCTCGGGGTCGCCGAGGACGATGCAGAGTTCGTGGTCCTGAGTGAGCCGAAAGCCGGCCTGTTCGGTCGGCTGCGGGGTGAGGCACGGGTCCAGGCCCGCGTCAGGCCCGTGACCCCTCCGCCTAAGCGGACCCGTCGCCCGCGGCCGGAACGTAAGCGCGAGGGCGGCGACCGGTCGCGGTCCAATGGGTCGGGTGCCAAGGGTGGCAAGGGCGGAGGACGCCAGGATGGCGGCGCCACCGAGGAGCCGACAGACGGGGCGCCTACCGATGACTCCGCAAGCGGTGGCTCCAGCGGGACAGGCGGTCCTAAGGGCCGCAGCCGCTCCCGGGGTGGGAGCTCATCCGGGGGCAATCAATCGAAGCAACAGGGCAAGCAAGCATCCGGACGAGCGTCCGGAGATCGTGAGGACAACATGGAAGAGTCATTGACGCTGGAACAGCAGGGTGAGGCGGCACAGCAGTTCCTGTCCGGGCTCGTCCAGGAGTTCGGACTCGATGCGACTGTCTCCTTTACGGAGCTGGACGAGGAGACCGTGCAGATCGCCGCCACCGGAGACGACCTCGGTCTGTTGGTCGGTCCTCGTGGGGCCACCCTCTCTGCCGTCCAGGACCTCACGCGCACCTACGTCCAGCGCCAATCCGAAAATCGTACCGACCGGATTCTGGTCGATGTCGGTGGTTACCGGGAGAAGCGGAATGCCGCCCTCCGTCGGTTCGCCGAGGGAATCGCCGAAGAGGTAAAGAGCTCGGGCGCCGAGAGGGCCCTCGAGCCGATGTCCCCCGCCGACCGCAAAGTGATCCACGACACGGTCAACGAGATCGAGGGTGTGGATACCCGCTCGGACGGGATCGAGCCGACCCGCTACGTGGTGATCGCTCCGGCCTGATTAGTCTCACCGGCAGTACGTCTGGCAGTCCGCTGTGGCACCGGGGATCCACCCGGTGCCACAGTCGCGTCTGGACCCCGTCGGGCCTCACGGTGGGAGCGTCCCATCGAACCCTGAACCTCGACCATGCGGTCCGCCACCGTGGCAGAGTGGGACTGTGACAGGTGAAGAAGTGACCCCCGACGGGATGGACTCGCTGCGAAAAATGGTAGATCCGGCGCTCGACGTCTTCTATCAACGGTCCTTCGAACTGGGCTTCCTCGGCAGCATGCCCATCAGCGATCAGATCGAGCACGCACTCGGATTCGTGGCGATACTCGAGTCGGAGTCAGTGGGTCCGCCAGCCAGCGTCATCGACCTGGGCACCGGGGGCGGGATTCCCGGGCTGGTTCTGGCCTCGTCCTGGCCAGGCACCCGGGTTGTGCTCATGGATGCCAACGAGCGTCGCACGACCTTTCTCCAGGAGGTGGTCGACAGCTGGGTCGGGGGTGCCCGCTGCGAAGTGGTCCGGGGGCGCGCCGAGGATCTCGGTCGGGATGGAACGCTGCGGGAGCAGTTCGATGCTGTCACCTCCCGATCCTTCGGTCCCCCTGCCGCTACCGCCGAGTGTGGCTCGTCGTTCCTGGCGGTCGGCGGTGCGATGGTGATCTCGGAGCCACCGGACACCGACCTCGAGGACCGTTGGCCGAGAGCAGGTCTGCAGCGCCTGGGACTGGCCCCAGTGGCGACTCTGCGGCCGGTCGGGCGATTCGGCTACCAGGTTCTGACGAAAGCCGAAGCGCTGGATGAGCAGTACCCGCGGCGGGTCGGCATCCCGGTTAAGCGTCCACTCTTTTGAACGACGGCTCCGGACGGACGGCTCCGGGGGAGGGAAGTGGCATCCCTCATGTTTCACGTGAAACATTGTCGAGGGTTTGGACCAGTGGCCTTCGCCGGGACCCTCGCGCTGGCAGTGATCGGGACGTGACGGTCCGACGACGTTCCCGTACTGGATGAAGGAGCTCGCTCTGGATCGGTGCCGCCAAGGCCGACGGGTTCGGAGATCGGATCAGGGAGGGGCCCACAACAACTCCGCCCAGAGACGCCGATCCGGGCTTTGACGGAGGCTCGGGCGTGTTGCCGGTAGTGGTGGCGGTAGGAACTTCGGAGAGCTCAGACGTGTCAGTTGAGCAAAGGTGAGGCTCGATAGACTGTATGGCCCTGGTTTGGGAGCCCGAGGGGTATGCCCCCGGATGTCCTGGCGGTCGCTCAACTGGCGCTGATGGCCAGCGTAGGGACACCGCGCGTAGGGGGCTGGTGTGGAGGAGCGGGTTCGGCAAGGACCATTGGAGCCGGCGGGCACCTTCGGAGTGGGCCGTCCAGGCGGAGAACGTGAGTGCGCCGAGAACGTAATGACATGCAGATCCGCCGGTCAGGGAAGCGTTTCTGGGGTATCGGTGTCCCACCCTCACCGCGGTGTGCCGCAGCAGGGCAGGTGGCGGCGAGTCACAGCCGTCTCGCGCGGGTGGTGGTGCCGATCAAGGTGATCCAACGGGATTCTTCGGTGGTGCATGACGGCCCCGAGCCATCGTCGACCACTGGACCTCCTTGGTGATGCCGTACCAGGAGACCGAAATGGAAGGCGGATTCGTGCGCCAAACCGCGATGGCTTGGCACCTGACGGCCCTGTCCCTTGTCCGGACCGAAGGATGTGAACCGGCCCGCGAATGGCACTGCCAACATCTCGGCCTGAGGTAGCGGCTCGATCCGAGCCGCTACGGGGCGGTCTCGGTGGTCCCGATCGCCCGGAAATCCGGGCTGTCGTGTTTCACGTGAAACATTTGGCGGTGATGCTTGACGTGAGGGTCAGGGCAGGGGAGTATGAGGCCTTGCACCCTGCCTACTCGAGGAGACGATAATGCGCGGCCGACGTCGTGGTCGGAACCGGCCATCCCCTCAGAGCCCCACCTCCGCCGCATCGGCACAGGAGGCATCACCTGGAGGCCAAGGGGCTGTCAAGTTGCTGGACTCCTCCGGTTCGGAGAAGAAAGTTCAGGATGACCCTTCGGTAACCGGGGGAGGTGCCGCTGAAGGCGAAGAGACATCGTCGGACTCCCCTACCGGTGAATCGACCGACTCCCCCACCGCTGCCACCGCCGACCCGCCAACCGACGGGTCCGACGCCGATACGGGTACGTCCCAGCCGTCAGCGAGGCCCGAACCTCCGGCACCGGAGGAGCCCGCGGTTGTGACTCCCGCTGTCAAGGCCTCCGCCACTCCTGCCTCTGGTAAGTCCTCTGGAGTGACCGAGAACGTGGCGGAGAAGGAGCCGAAGTCGACCCCCGTTCCGAAGTCCGTCAATCAGGACGCCCCGGCCGCCCCGGCCGCCCGGGAGCCACAGGCCGCGTCGGGTAACCCGCTCCCCCGAGTCCTCGCCGTGGCGAACCAGAAGGGCGGCGTCGGCAAGACCACGACGTCCGTCAACCTGGGTGCCGCCCTCGCCGAGCTCGGGTTCCGGGTCCTTGTCATCGACCTCGATCCTCAGGGCAATGCCACCACCGGACTGGGCATCGACGCTCGCAACTTCGAGCTCTCGATGTACGACGTTCTGATGCGCGACTCCTCGCTGGAGGACTGCGTCGAGCCGACCAGCATGAAGAACCTCTTCGTGGCCCCAGCCACCATCGCACTGGCCGGCGCCGAGATCGAGCTCGTACCGGCATTCAGTCGGGAGCTCAAGTTGAAGCGGGCCATCGAGACAGTCATCGACGACTTCGACTATGTCCTCATCGACTGTCCCCCGTCTCTCGGACTCATCACCGTGAATGCCCTGGCCGCCGCCGACGAGGTGCTGGTCCCGATCCAGTGCGAGTACTACGCACTCGAGGGTTTGAGCCAGCTCATGCGAAACGTGCACCTCGTGGCGTCCAACCTCAACCCACGCCTCGACATCTCGACCATCGTCCTGACCATGTACGACGCCCGGACCAAGTTGTCTGACCAGGTTGCCACTGAGGTCCGCGACCACTTCGGCAACAAGGTCTGCCGGATCGTGATCCCCCGGACGGTACGGCTTTCCGAGGCACCGTCGTTCGGTCAACCGATCACAGCGTTCGACCCCGCGTCCCGCGGGGCGATTGCCTACAGGGAACTAGCCAAGGAGGTCAGCGGTGGCACGTCGTAGCGGGCTGGGGAAAGGCCTGAGCGCCCTCATCCCCACCGAGGTCACGGGCGATCGCACGTCTGCGCTCCGTGAGGTCCCGATCGCCAATATCAAGCCGAACCCCCGTCAGCCCCGGGTGAATTTCGACGAGGAGACGATGTCGTCGCTCGCCGCCTCCATCAAGGAGCTCGGGGTACTCCAGCCGGTGCTGGTGCGTCGGATCGGCGGAGAGTCCTCCGACGAGTTCGAGCTCATTGCTGGCGAGCGCCGCTGGCGTGCCTCGCGTCGCGCCGGTCTCCACACCATCCCGGTCCTCATCCAGACGTCCGATGACACCCACAGTCTCGAGCAGGCACTGGTGGAGAACCTCCACCGGCAGGACCTCAACGTGCTGGAGGAGGCGGCCGCCTACCAACAGTTGATCGAGGAGTTCGGGTTCACGCACGACCAGGTGGCGACCCGGGTGGGGAAGAGTCGGACTGCGGTCACTAACATCCTGCGGCTTCTGCAGCTGCCGTCCGGGGTGCAGCGTCTCCTCGCCGAGGGCCAGATCAGCCCCGGCCACGCCCGGGCACTGCTCGGCACACCCGACCGCGGCTACCAGGAGGTGCTTGCCCGACAGGTGGTGTCCGACAGTATGTCCGTGCGGACCATCGAGGACCTGGTCCGTGCCCACAACGACGAGGCCAACGGCGTTGTGCGCGACCTGGTGGGCGTGGACGGCGGGGGAGCGTCGGGCGGGACCAACGGCACCGGTCACGTCGGACCTGCCCTGGTCCCATCGGTCCGCGGCGTCGAGGGTCAGACCGGTGGGACGTCCGGGTCGCGTCAGCTACCGCCTCCAGGAATCCTCGAACTTGAGGAACTGCTGTCGAGCCACCTCAACACCCGGGTGAAGGTAGACATGTCGTCCAAGCGGGGCAAGGTGGTGGTGGAGTTCGCCACCCTCGAGGACCTCGAGCGGATCTACAAGCTGATGGTCGGTGGTGTGGAGACATCCACTGAATAGTGAGGCTCACGCTACGTGAGGTTAACTGACATAATCACCATAAGTCCAGGACAACTGACTACTATACGTGATAGTTCACATCCCTGAACCCAAAGTAGAGCTTCGTCCACAACCTGTGCATGAGGTTGTGGATTACCCCTGGGGACCCGAGGTCAAGTAGAGGTCGACTGCGGAACGGACCCCTGGGAAGACCTCACTCCCAGGCGGTGTCCACCCACTCGGCCAGTGAGTCGAGCAAGGCACGTGCGATGACCGCCGAACGCTCGACCATCACGCTGGCCGGATTGACCTCACAGATCACCGCTGGCATGCGGGTCTCCCGCAGGAGGGCGAGCGACATCCCGCGGCTCCCGAGGTCGGGGACGGCCAGCGTCGTGGCCAGCGCCACGTGGATGAGCTCGGCCAGGCGCCTCCCGCCAGGGGACGAGTAGCGGTAGCCGGAGTAGTAGGACGCCGAGCAGCCCGGCGCCGAGCCCAGCCGGATGCCGACGAACACTTCGGCTCGGGCGGCGTTGGCCTCGGACGCCTGGATGGACCCCTCGGGGTGGTGGTGGGTGGTCACCAGCGCGCCCTGGCTGGCCAGCAGCCGGCGCACCGCTCCCACGGTCGACCCCAGCCCGCCCTCCTCACCGAGGGACACGCGGCGCCCGTCCAGGGTGCGGGGCGCCTGACGGAGCTGTTCCCGGTCACGCACGGCCGAGACCAGCTCGGAACCGCCGTGGCGCGACCCGAACCGCAGCAACTCCGACACCGTGGCCCCCCCGGCGATCCCGTCGACGGGCAGGCCGGCGTTGCGCTGGAACTCGCCGAGGGCTGTGCTCGTCAGGTCACCGAAGATGCCGTCGACCCGGCCGGTGTCGAAGCCCAGCGCGCTGAGACGTTGCTGGAGCTCGGCGACGTCGTCGCCCCGCAGCATGGGGGAGCGCCGGTAGAGGAAGCGGTCGCCCAGGTGCCGCCCGGCTTCCACCAGGGCCGACCAGGTCTGGCGCCCGCAGACGCCGTCGACCCGCAACCCCCGGCGGTACTGGAATCCTTCGACGGCGGCCCGGGTACCTTCGCGATAGGTGCCCTCGGGATCGACGCCGGGGGAGAACCCCAGTTCGCCGAGGCGACGCTGCACGTCGGTAACGGCTTGGCCCGTGTCGCCCAGCCCGAGGTGGATCTCGCGGTCGGGACTCAACGGCGCGGACCGGCCCACATCGGGACCGTCGACCGCCAGGGCGGCCTCACCGCGGCCGCCGCGGCGCTCAAAGGTGCGCCGAGAGCTCCTGGAGCAGCTGGCCCTTGCCCTTGGCACCCACGATGCGCATCGCCGGCTCGCCGTCCTTGAACAGGATCAGCGTGGGGATGCTCATGACGTCGAACCGACGGGTGACGTCGAGGTTGTCGTCGATGTTGAGCTTGACCACCTCGAGCTTGCCCTCTTGCTCGTCTGCGATCTCCTCGAGTACCGGAGCGATCATCTTGCACGGGCCGCACCACTCCGCCCAGAAGTCCACCAGCACCGGAACTTCCGAGGACTTGACATGCTCGTCAAAGCTAGCGTCGCTCAGGTTTGCGATCTTCTCACTCATGATCCCTGTTCTTCCTGGACCCGGTCTGGGCCCGACTGGTTTGTACGAACGGACACGCTAGGTCAACCGCCGCCCGTGCCGTCTCATTCCCGTCCGGGCAGGAGACGGCACGGTCAGTGTCCGGAGGCGGCCTGGTCCTCGAGCCA
>DATBZS010000071.1:0-13156 GCA_036513075.1 Acidimicrobiales bacterium | reverse complement strand
GCCCCCCCCGCCACCACTCCGGGAGCCGCGCCCACGGCCGGCGTGCCCGCCCACCGGCGACGCCGCTGGGCCGACTGGGCGCGTCCGTGGTACCAGTCGCGCACCGTGATCCTCCTGGCCGCCACCGTGCCCCCCATGGCCGTGGTGGCCCTCGTGCAGTTCGCCAAGGGCGGCTACCTGCTGGCCTACCTTCCCGGCGCGGTGATCGCCCTGCTGCTCGTGCCGGCGGCCCTCCTCCGCACCAACCCGAACCGCAGCAGTGCACCGGTCCACCGGTCGAAGGGTGTCCTGGTCTGGGGAGTGGTGGCCTCGATCGCGGTCTTGGCCATCGCCATGTTCGGCGCCGACCGGTTCCTCACCGCCGCGGCAGTCCTGCCCGTGCCGGCCCACCAGGGCGAGCACGGCCCGTGGCTGACCCAGGCCCGCTACCAGGCCCCCTATCCGAACACCCGGGCGGCCATCCGTTCGGCCGATGCCATGGACGAGGCGCTGGCCCGGCTCGGCCCCCTGGTCGACGCCCGGCGCGACGTCGTGGTGATCGACTCGGTGGACGGCGGGACCGAGTTCTACCGGAACGCCGGTTGGTCGCTGCCGAGCAAACGGGTCACGCTGGTCGCTCCAGGATCAGCTGCCTACACCGAGCAGGGCGGCTCGCTCTACTACCAGGATCAGTCGACGGTGCCGGTGGCCCCGGGAGGATGGGTCTACCTCGTCGCCGCCCCCAACTTGCCCGGGCTCCGCCAGCTGGCCGGCACCGGCAAGGTCACCTGGCTGCGCCACGCGCCGCGGATCGGTGACTACCTGGTGTTCCGAATCGCCCCCGGGTCCTCGATCCTCGGCGTGCACGTCACGGTCGTCCCCGGCCCCCGCCCGTTGGGTGCGGGCATTGTCGGCTGAGCGGTCCCGCTTGTCTGTCGTACCCGGTCAGGTCGTCGGTGTCCTGCGTCCCGCCGTGCGTCCGGCCGGGCGTCCGGCCGTGCGCCCCCCTCGGGCCACCACCGAGGTCACGAACGACGCGTAGCGGTCGATAACCAACGGCCACCGGAACCGGGCATCCACGTAGGCCCGCCCCCGTTTCCCGAGGCCGGTCCCGAAGCTGCCGTCGGCGACCAGCCGGTCGACGGCCACCTCGAACTCGCCGTAGCCGTCGAAGCGCAAGCCGCCGCCGGACCGCCGGCAGTGCTCGACCGTGGCGGCGCATCCGGCGTTGACCAGCACCGGGGTCCTGGCGCTCCACGCCTCGGCTACGACGAGTGAGAAGGCCTCCCACGGCGACGGGCTCACCAGTGCCGTTGCCCCGCCGAGGAGGTCCCACTTGTCGTCCTCGGTCACCGGGCCGACCACGTCGATGTCCGGGTGGGCCGCAGGAGCCTCGACGACCGGCCCTGCCAACACCAGTCGCAACGGGCCGGGGTGGCGCTCCTTGTAGCGGGCGAAGTACGAGGCCAGGAGCGTGGTTCCTTTGTGATCGTCGATCCGGCCGAGGCACATCAGATAGGGGGTGTCGGGCATCGGCGACGGATGCCCGTCCCGGTCCCGGTGATCGGGGTGCGCCCGGTCGTCGGGGTCGTCGACGCCGAGGCCGAGCAGCAGCTGATGGTGGCTGGCCACGGCGAACATCCCCTCCACCAGGTGGCGTTCGGCCTCGGTCTGGAACACCAGCGCGTCCGCCGCGGCGAACACCTCGGGAAAGATCGGCAGGCGGAGGGCAGGCTCGTCGTGGGCGGCCGGATGCAGGACGGTGGGCACGGCCACCTGATCGATGACACGGACCGTGGGCCAGTAGAGGTAGGGGTAGAACACCATGGCGTCGCCGTCCCAGGACGCAGCCGCTGTGGCTAGTGCCGGGGCGACCGGGCCCTGCAGGTCGAGCCAGCGCTCGGCCTCCTCAACCGTCGCCGACACCGGATCGGCGAGGAGCGCCGCCGACAGCGGGTGGAACGAGGGCTCGCGCCCGGCGGCCGAGAGGTGGCGCTCGACCCGCACCCCGCCGATCCACTCCTCTCCCGGCTCGTAGATGTCGTCCCAGGTGACGAAGTCCTCGGCACAGGTGGTCAACACGTCGACCTCCCAGCCCTTGAGCGCCACCAGGTGCTCGGCCAGGAGTCGGGCCGCCGTCTCGGCCCCGCCGATGATGGCCGGACCGTAGCGGGGGACGACGAAGGCGATCCTCATGCGAAATGGCGGGACGGGCCGGGCGGCCTCACGCCGCGCAGGCGGCCTCGAGGGCTGCAAAGAAGCCGTCCTGGACCCTCGGAAGGGCGAACCAGGCGACCCGCTCGTCGGCGGCAGCGGCCAGTTCGATGCGCAGGCCACTGTCTTCGACCACCCGGTGGATGGCGGCGGCCACCCGGGCGGGCTCCTTGTCGGGCAGGATCAGCCCGGCCTGAGCCACCGTTTCGGGGACAGCGGTGAACTGGTACGACACGATCGGGAGCCGGTGGTACATCGACTCGAGGAGCGGCACACAGAATCCTTCGTGGTTGGACAGGCACAAGAAGATGTCGCAGCCGTCGTAGTAGGCGATGAGCTCCTCGTGGTTCACCGACCCGGCGAACTCCACTGCGTCGGCCAGGCCGAGCTCCTCGGCGAACCGTTCCACCGCCTTCTGATACTCCTCGGAGATGGCGCTGCCGACGATGTGCAGGCGGGCCTTGGAGTCGTAGAGGCGGCGGTAGGCGGCCAGGGCCTTGACCAGATCGTGCTGGCCCTTGTGGGGCGAGACTTTGCCCACGAACAACAGGTCGGCCCCGCCGCCGGCCCGCAGGTCGGCGAGACGGGCGGCAAGTTTCGGGTCGGGCGAGCCGGTGAAGTCTTCGGGATCGATGAGCAGGGGGACGGTGGTCGTCGACGGGTAACCGGCGTCGCGGAGCTCGCGCTCGTTGAAGACGGAATCGGCGATGGCGAACTCGGTCACTTTGGCCAGGTCCTTCAGCTGGGCCCTCCCCCACCGGACCTCCTCGCCGACCGCCGGGAGCCACGCCTCGAGCAGGTCGGCCGGGGTGATGTTGTGATAGTTCACGAACTTCCGCTCGGGCCGGTCACGGAAGATGTCGGCCGCGCCACTGCCGATGGAGAGCTGGTAGAGCAGCACCCGCCCGGCGGCCGCCCGGTCACCGATGCGGGTGATCGGGAAGCCCTCGTCGATGCGATCAGGGCTGGCGTTGCCGTAGTAGACGTCCGAGTCGTAGCCACGGGAACGCAGTAGGTCCCGGAGCTGCAGCACATGCCCACCGATGGCGTCCCGGCTGGCCAGCGTGGGGATCACCTGGTCGATCCGGCTGACGGTCACGCCGTCGACTCCTCCCAGCCAGCCAGTGGCGCGAATTCGGCACCGACCGCCGGCACCTCGCCGGTGTGGCCGAGACCGCGCAGCCGGAAGCTGATGTCAGGTAGCAGGCGCACCCGGCCGGTCGCCCGGCCGGGGTTGACCACCTCGAACTTGGTGACCTGGTCCTTCCAGTCGAAGATGGCAGTCTCGGTGGCACTGCGCACGCCGACGCTCACCGAATAGGTGCCGTCGAGCAGTGGAACCTCGGGGAAGTGGAAGCGGACGATGCCACCGCCCTCGGGGACATCGATGGCGCACATCGGGTCGTCGGGGTCGGAAGCGAAGACCAGCTCGTTGCGGTCGTCGTGGATGGCGATGGTGGCCATGGCGTTGGGCACAGGAGCCAGGCTGTCGAGGTCGGCGGTCACGGTGAGCGACTCGCCGGGGTAGAGGTGCATCCGTTCGCCGCTGCCGCCGTGTTCGGCGTGGACAGTGCCGATGGCGAGGACGTTGCCCTCGATCCCACCGGACTCGGAATGTTCGAGGGTCCCCACGCCGAGCAGGTCGGCCAGGAACACCCGGATGCCCTCACCCGGCTCGTCGACGGTGATCATCTGGCCGTGGTTCATGACCATGACCCGCGAACAGTTCTGACGGATGACGTCGGTGGCGTGGCTGACCACCACGATGGTGCGCCCCTCCCGTTGGAACTTCTTGACGTGGTCGAGGCACTTCCGCTGGAACGAGGCGTCGCCGACGGCCAGGACCTCGTCGACCAGCAGTACGTCGGGCTCAACGTTGACAGCCACCGCGAATCCGAGCCGGACGTACATGCCCGACGAGTAGAACTTCACCTGGTTGTCGATGAAGTCCTCGAGTTCGGCGAAGGCCACGATGGCGTCGTAACGCTTCTCGATGTCGGCGTGGGACAGCCCGAGCAGCGACCCGTTGAGGAAGATGTTGTCCCGGCCCGACAGGTCCGGCTGGAACCCGGCGCCCAGCTCCAGCATGGCGGCCAGGCTGCCCCGCACCCGGATCTCGCCCGATGTCGGCTTGAGGATCCCGGCGATGCACTTGAGCAGGGTCGACTTGCCACAGCCATTGCGTCCGAGGATGCCGAACGTCTCACCCTGGTTGATGTCTACGTTGATGTCCCGAAGCGCCCAGAACGGCGTGAAGGGCATCTTGCCGCCCTTGATGATCCGCTCCTTCAATGAGGTCTGCTTTTCGGTATAGAGCCGAAACTGCTTGGAGATGTCCTTGACTTCGATGGCAGTAGTCACTGCTTAGAGCTCCTCAGCGAAGTTGCCCTCGAGCCGGCCGAAGACGATCAACGCGAGCAGGAAGAGGCCGATGCCGACCGCGAGGACGACCCCGAGCAGACCGGCATACGTCCCTACTCCCCAGTTGGGAAGGACGTGGGTGACTGCATGGCTGGAATTGTTCTTGGCGGCGATGTACGACGTCTTGCCGTAGATCGCCCGTTGGAAGGTCATGACCACTGGGGTGACCGGGTTGCACAGGTAGGCATATTTGACCCAGAGAAACGCCGGATGGGTGGTGACCGTCTGCGAGATCTGACCGTAGGTGTAGACGATGGGCGTCCCCCAGAACCAGGCCATGAGTAACACTTCGGTCAGATGCTGGGTGTCCCGCAGATAGACGTTGACGGCAGACAGGAAGATCGACACGGCTGCGGTGAAGACCATGAGCGCCACCAACGCCAAGGGCAGCAAGGGAACGTAGGACCAGGCCGGAGTGACCTGGAATCCCACCAGGAAGACCACGAGCACCACCAACTGAATAGCGAAGAGGACGAGCGCGACCCCCACGGTCGACATGGCCAGCAGCTCGCGGGGAAAGGCCACCTTCTTGATGATGCCGGCCTTGCCCACCACCACCGTCGTAGAGCCCATCGCGGAGTTGTTGAAGAGGTTCCACGCCAGGAGGCCGCAGAACAACCAGATCGCGAATTGCGGCTGCTGGGTCCGGGCGATGATCTTGAAGACGGCGTAGTAGATGGCCAGCACAAGCGCTGGATTGAGCATCGACCAGGCGTAACCGAGTACCGACTCCTTGTACTTGACCTTCAGCTCGGTCCGAGTCAGCAGGATCAGGAGGTCCCGGTTCCGCCACAGGTCGATCAGGCGCTGGCCCAGCTGGACCTTTCCGTTGACGATGGTGATCCGGTCATTGCTCTGCCCGGGGACGAAGCGGGTGCTCCCGCCGATGACCGTGGGTCGCTCGGGCTCGGAGTCGGCCGCGGCCGGCTCATCGATACCGAGGCTCATCAGGTGGCGGACCCCGACCCGGTCGCCGGGACCTGCATGGCGTCCTTCTGGATCACCTCGTCGATGAAGCCGTACTCCCGGGCCTCCTCGGCGGTGAACCAGCGATCGCGGTCCGAGTCGGCCTCGATCCGCTCGACCGGCTGGCCGGTGTGGAAAGCGATGCGCTCGGCCAGCATCCGCTTCAAGTAGATGATCTGCTCGGCCTGGATGGCGATGTCGGAGGCCTGGCCCTGCATGCCACCCGAGGGCTGGTGCATCAGGATCCGGCTGTGGGGCAGGGCGAACCGCTTGCCGGGGGTGCCGGCACACAGCAGGAACTGCCCCATCGAGGCGGCGAGGCCCACGCAGATGGTGCGCACGTCGCACCGGACGTACTGCATGGTGTCGTAGATGGCCAACCCGTCGGTGACCGAGCCGCCGGGCGAGTTGATGTACACCGAGATGTCACGCTCCTGGTTCTCGGCCTCGAGCAGGATCAGCTGCGAGCAGACCAGGTTGGCGGTGTTCTGGTCGATGGCTGACCCGATGAACACGATCCGCTCCTTGAGCAGGCGCTGGAAGATGTCCGAGCTCGGCCCGACATCGGCTCCCGACTTCATCTCCGGGGTGCCGGCGGTGCCTGTGGAGAAGGTGAACGAGCGCGCGTCGAAAGGGGAATCCATGAGGGATGAGCCTAGTGGCTCAGGGGTGCCCCCGGACGCAGGGGGCTGGCCTGGTTGGACCCGCCCGTGACGCCTGACGACCTGTCCGCTATGGCCCGCAGCGCCGCCATCAGGTCCGATCCGGACCGTTCCAGGCCGAGCTCGTGAGGACGCGACCGCCCACGGGCCACGAGCACCTCGCGCCGGGCCTCGTCGCCCAGCAGGGCTGCCACCATTTCGGCCACCCGCCGAGGGCCCTTGGCCTCCAACAGGACACCGGCGTCGCCGACCACCTCGGGCACCGCCCCCGACGCGTAGGCCACAACCGGCAGACCGTGCGACATGGCCTCGACCAGGGGGACACCGAATCCCTCGTGCTCGGACAGCATCACCAGGACGTCGGCCGAGGCATAGTGGGCGGACAGCTCGGCGTCGCTGATCCGGGACACGAAGTCGACTGATCGGGCGATCCCGAGCCGGGTGGCGTAGCGCTGCAACGCCCGGGCGTAGTTCGGCTCGGTCGGCGAGCCGACAATGGTCAGCCGGGCCCCGGGTGATGTGGTGGCCCGAGCCACGAACAGGGCGGCAATGGTGTCCTCGTGGGCCTTGTTTGGCGCCAGGCGACCCACGGACAGCCACCGAGGTCCGTCCCCCGCCCGTCGGGCCAGCGCGGCCACAGTGGCGGGGTCGGCCGGCGTGGGTGGGAACCGCACGTTGGCCACCGGGATCACGGCCACCTCCTGGTAGCCGCTCGCCCGCAACTCGCCGGCGTCGAACTCCGACACCCCGATGCCGAGCGCCGCCGTCGACGACAGGGCCCGCAGCTCCAGGGTGGCCTCCACCTGGTGGCGGGCGATCCAATTGTTCCACGGCGCGAAGTACGTGAACGGAGTGAGGCTGTGGTAGTTCACGACGACCGGCTCGGGCCGGTCCCGTAGCCACTTGACCATGGTCGACCGGGTGGCCATCTGGTAGACGAGCACGTCGCCCGGCAAGGCGTCGTCCTCGTACTCGAGGTACGGCCGGGTCTCGTCGACGGTGTCCTCGTCGGGTGTCTCGATGTAGATCCGGCACTCGACACCGTCGGCCACCAGGAGGTCGCGCAGGGTCCGGGTGTGTTCACCCACCGCGTCACGCACGTGGAGCATGGGCACAAACAGGTGGATGCCGCTCATCGCACGACCTCGGCCACCACCGCGTGCACACTCCCGGCGGCAGGACGGAGCCACGCACTCTCGTCCAGTCCGCGGAGGGCGAGCACCGTCCGCCACGTCTCGGGGTGCAAGGGCCGGCCCGGCAGAAGATCGCGCACTACCGGGTCCAGGGACGCGTCCCACGCGGCCTGGTCGGTTACCAGCAGGACGACGTTCCCGCCCGGCGCCACCACCCGGCGGGCCTCGTCGACCAGGGCGACCTTTCCGGCCAGGTCGGTCCGGTCCACGGAGCCGGAAAGGATCACACAACCCCGGCTCGACTCGGGCAGCGTACGGAGATGGTCGATCACTTCGGCGAAGGTGATGTCGATTGGGCCGCTGCCGACGTCGAAGGCGGCGTCCGCCGCCCAGACGACTGCGCCCCTTGGGTCCACGCCATCGACCGTCGCCCCACTACCGGCCAAGGCGGACACGAGGGCGTCGTCGCTCAGCTCTCCCACCAGCACCGGCAGGTCGGCGCGCCTCGACGCCCACCCGGGGGCGGCGTCCACCCACGCCGACACGTCGACCACGGGCAGGTCGAGCGCCGCTGCCTGAAGCCCCAACGGGTCCGTTGACGATTCGAGCAGCTCGACTCGGGCCGACAAGAACTGGACGGCGTCGCGCACGGCCACCCGGAGTTCAGTCAGGGCGTCGGCCGACAGAGTCAACGCCTCCTTGACCGCGCGGTCGGTGTACTCGGTGACGTCCTGGGCGACGATCTTGACCACGTCACCCAGGACCCGTTCGCTGGCCTTGGTGCCACGGCCCCGTTCCCAGAGGTCGGCGGGTAGACCGCCCCATCCGGCGGGGCGCCCATGAGTATCCGGAGACTCGATCAGGCGTCGCACGGCATCGTCGAAAGCCCATCGCACCGTCCCCTGGGGCTGGAGCCGGTCGAAAGCCTCAAGCAAGGCGCGCTCGTCGGCCGGCAGCCCGGCCCGTGGATCGACTGTCTGGCCCACCTCGTCCGCATTCCCGGCGTCCTCAGCTGTCACTTCGTCCGTGTTCCCAGCGTCCTCAGCTGTCACCGCCGCCTCCCTCACGTACGTAGGCGGTCCCTGCCGCCTGCAACTCGAGCCGCGCCGTTCGCATCGGCGCTCGCCGGCCCCGGGCCACCACGTCCTCGAGGAACGTGGTGTAGCGGTCGATGATCGACGACCACAGGTAGTGGCGAGCGGTGTAACGCCGCCCGGCCTGACCGAGCGCGACCCGCAACCCGGCGTCGTGGGACAGCCGGTCGACGGCGGCCTCGAAGCTCCGGTAGGAGTCAAACCAGAGCCCGCCGCCTGACCGTTGGCAGTGCTCCATGGTGGCGGCACACGCCCCGTTGACCAACACCGGGACGCCGAGCGTCCAAGCCTCGAGCACCACCAGCGAGAACGACTCGTAGGCCGAGGGGGTGACCATCACCCGGGCATCAGCCAGGATGTCCCACTTGTCGGCCTCGCTGACCGTGCCGGTCACCACGATGTCCGGGTGGTCGGGCGCCTTCGCCGACACGGGGCCGACGAACGCCAGAGCCAGGTCCGACGGGTTCCGCTGCTTGTACTCGGCGAAGTAGTCGGCCAGCATCACGCAGCCCTTGTGCTCGTCCACCCGGCCCAGGTAGCAGAGGTAGGGGCGGTCGCCGATGCCGAGGATCTCCGCTCCCCGGCGGCCGGCCCCGGCCGGATCGTTCACACCCAGCCCGAGGACCACCTGGGGCCGGGCCCCGATGTGGAAGACATGCTCCATCAGGTCCCGCTCGGCACGGGTGTGGTACACGATCCCGTCGATGTCGCGGAAGCTGCGCCGGAATGCGGAAAAGTAGATGGCCGGCTCGTCGTGGGCCGCCGGGTGGAGCACCACGGGCACCTTCGACACAGCGATGGCGTCCACGGTGGTGGCGAACAGATACGGATAGCAGGCGATGACGTCGGCGTCGGTCCGGGCCACCGCGTCGACCAGGTCGGGGCACATGGGGCCGTTGAGGGCGATCCACTTGCGGGACTGGGCCAGGGTCGCCACTTCGGGGGCCACCCGCAGCACCCCGTCGAGAGCAAAGTAGTCGAGGGTCCGAGGCGACGCGGTCGCAAAGCGGTGAACGGTCACCCCGTTGACCACCGTCGTCCCGGCGGGCTCGGTGTTCTCCCAGGTGAGGTGGTCGAGCGCGCAGCTGGTCAGGACCTCCACCTCCCAACCGGGCCGTTGACACAAGCGTTCGGCGAGCATCCGGGCCGCCGTCTCGGCACCCCCGATCACCTCGGTGCCATAGCGCGGAGTCACGAAGACGAGCTTCACGCCACCACCCGCTCGGGGCCGGCCACCGCGGCCAGAACGTCTACGAAACGCTGACGGATGATCGGCGCTGCAAAGTCGGCCAGGCGCCGGTGTCCGGCGTCGACCAGCCACGACGCCAGTGTGGCGTCGCCGCGGATGCGGGCCACGGCGGCGGCGACGGTTGCTGGGCGGGCCGTCCGCAGAAGGATCCCGGCGTCGTCCAACGTCTCGCCCACAGCCCCTGCGTCGAGTGCGACGATCGGCGTCCCTGCCCGCATCGCCTCGAGAAGTGGGATGCAGAACCCTTCGTGCTCTGACAGGCACACGAACACGTCGGCGTCCTCGTACCAGGCGGCCAACTCACCTGCGGTCAGGCCTTCGCCGTGGCAGACGGCGTCGGCCAGATCCAGCTCGTGGGCGAAGGACAGGACGGCCTCGGCATAGGCCGGCGTCACCGTCGGGCCAACCAGGTGGAGCCGGGCACGCGGATCGTAGAGCCGTCGGTAGACGTACAACGCCTCGACGAGGCGCTCGTGGGCCTTGTTCGGCGAGATCCGCCCGACGAAGAGGAGGACGGTGGCGTCGCCATGGTCGGCGGCGAGTCGGGCCCGTTCCCGCTCATTGACACCGACCCCGGCGTCCAGGTCGACCAGGATCGGCAACACGGTGGTGGCCGGGCACCCCAAGGCATCGAGCTCCCGGGCGTTGAACGCCGAGTCGGCGATGCCGAGCACCGCCTTCGGGGCGAGTGCGGCCACCTGCTGGCGGGCCAGCGCCACCTTGGTCACCGTGTGGTCCTCCCAGCCTTCGTAGAACGACTCGGGCGTGACGTTGTGGTAGTCGAGGACCAGCGGCTCGTCCCGGCCGAGGAGGAACTCGGCCACCGGTGATGACGTTCCCAGCTGGTAGAGCAGTACGTCCCCCGGGCGCGCCCGGGCCGGGTACTTCTCGAAGTAGATGGCCTCGTCCTGCAGTTCGTCGTGGGCCGCCTCGACGTAGATGTCGGACGTCCAGCCGGCCGCCCGGAAGGCGTCGCGCAGAGCACGGGTGTGGTCCCCCGTCGCGTCACGCGGGAGGAGTGCGGGCACGAACTGGTGGACGGTGGTCACCGCTCCCGCGTGGCGACCACGAGGTACTCGTTCGGGCCGAGCAGCAGATTGTTGATGGTGTCGATGGCGGCGTTCACGGTGGCGGCGTCGTCGACCGACGCGCCCACATGGGCGAGACGGCGATCGTCACCACCCCGCACGGTGGCGGTCACCGAGAACCCGCGGATCCCGAGCAGGTGGGCCCAGGTCTCCGCATGGAGGGGGCGGCCGGGTGCCAGGTCCCGGACGACCGGCGATGCCGTGGCCACCCAGGCTTCAGGTGTGGCCGAGTGGAGGACCACGACGCCGTCGACCGTGACACGTGACGAGACCAGGTCGAGCAGGCGCTCCCGCTCGTTCGGGCGGAGCCACTGGACCGATCCGGTCAGCACGATCCCTCCGAGGGCCTCGTCGGCCACCACGTCGAGGTGGCCGAGAACCGTTTCGGCCCGCACATCGATCCCACGGTCGAGGGCCGGCTCCAGGGCGATGTCTGACGGATCCACCCCGTAGGCGTCGACACCGGTGGCAAGCAGTGCCTCCACCAGCGAGCCGTCACCGCAGTCGCCGATGACGACCCGGTCGGTCACGCCGGCCAGGGCTTCGGCGGCGGCCGGTGCCCACCAGGTGTTGCCGCTGTGGGCGGTCGGGACGATCGAGGTGGGCAGGTCGGGCGATCGGTGGGCTTCCACCGTGGCTTCGAGGTCCTCGATGTGGTCGACGACCACGTGGAACATGCGCGACACCGACCAGGCGAACTTCACGATCTGGGCCACGACGAAATTCATGTACCAGCCGAGGCCCTTGCGGATGAGACGCTTGACGTAGCTGCCCACTGCTTTGTTCGAGGCGGTGGGTACGGCGATGTCCACGTAGGCCGACCCATCGACGATGGAGAGCGTCTCGCGCAGTCGGGCCCGGCCCTGCAACCCGACGGGCGAGAACTCGAGGAACAGCTCATCGAGCTCCCGCTCGAGACCGGCAGGGAGGTCACCGGAGGCCCGGCGTCGCCGGACCTCGGCGTCGATCTCGGCCATTACCTCGTCCAGGTAGTGGATCCGGTCAGCCACTTCGGCGGCGGTGTCGACGTCGGTGGCGTCGGTCGAGGCGGAAGCGTCGGGGGTCACGGGTGACGGGGCGGAAGGCGAGGTCGGCACAGGGTGACTATAGCCAGGGGTCCCCCAGGTCCCCGTGAGGCTCTCCCGTGCCCGGGTCCGCTGCTCGGTAGTCTGGCGGCCACGCGGGTGTGGCGGAATTGGCAGACGCGCCGGGTTTAGGTCCCGGTCCCTTCGGGGGTGGAGGTTCAAATCCTCTCGCCCGCACTTTGTGATGTCGCGAGACATCGTGGACAGTTGAACCTATGAACGGTAGGCCATCCGGATCCCAAGCGCCCGAGTCTCCGCATACCGGTAGGTCGGCGCGGTGGCCGGGCAGTTACGGACCGAGACCTTGGACTGCCCGAAGTACCAGGTCGACCCGAGAACATGGTGGGAATGCCCACCGGGGACCCGTCCGGGGCGCAGTACCTATCGGGACGTGGTGCTGCATCGAACCTGTATCCGCATCCTCGAATAGCCGGCCTGGCAGACCTCCGAATGTGTTACCGCGGATGCACGGGTG
Source organism: Acidimicrobiales bacterium (assembly GCA_036513075.1). Taxonomy (GTDB): domain Bacteria; phylum Actinomycetota; class Acidimicrobiia; order Acidimicrobiales; family RAAP-2; genus Bog-756. The sequence continues at coordinate 790 of DATBZS010000071.1, read as the reverse complement.
ACCAGGACCGTTGCCGGTAGCCTGCGGGCTGTGGCATTCGTCCCCGGGGCACGTTCGGCCGAACTCACGTCGCCAGGACTGCCCGATTCCAGCCCGGAGGACATCACCGACAGGCGGCATGACCGGCGCGAACTGATCCGTCAACGTCGTGTCCGGACCGCCTCATGGACGGTCCTGGCGGTGCCGGCGGTCGTGGTCGTCCTCGGCTCGTGGAGCTACCGATGGGTCCAGGAGGATGCCTTCATCAACTTCAGGATCATCGGCAACATCCTGGCCGGTCATGGACCCGTGTTCAATGTGGGCGAGCGGGTTGAGGCCTACACGGATCCGCTGTGGGTGTTCGTGTTGGCCATCCTTCACACGGTCCTACCCATGGTGTCATTCGAATGGATGTCGGTCCTGTTGGGCATCGCCATGACCGCACTCGGAGTGGTGTTGGCCGGACGAGCGGTCCAGCGCCTGGCTGCCGATCGTGAACAAGGTGTCGTCCTTCCCCTCGGCCTCCTTGTCTTCGGCTCCGTGGCCGCCGTGTGGGAGTTCTCGACCGGTGGCCTCGAGTTGGGCATGGTCTTCGGCTGGATCGGTCTGAGCGTCTGGCTCCTTGTACGCACCGAGGGCCGCCGAGTCTCCGCGGTCTGGTGCGCGTTCGTGATTGGGCTCGGCATCCTCATCCGACCCGAGCTGGTGCTGATGTCGCTCGTCTTTCTGGTCGGACTCAGCATCGTGGTGGCTGCCCCCGGGTGGAAGGGCCCCGGACCGGTCGTCCGCCGCTACCTGGCGCCGGCGGCCG
>DATBZS010000070.1:0-68382 GCA_036513075.1 Acidimicrobiales bacterium | reverse complement strand
ACCAGCAGACCTCCGATCTGCCGATCACACTCATCCGACAGCCCAAGAATCTCGGCTACGGGGGCAACCAGAAGGCCGGCTACAACCTGGCCATCGAGCACGGACTCGACATCGTGGTCATGCTCCACGGTGACGGCCAGTACGCGCCCGAGTCGATGCCCGACCTGCTCGCGCCTCTTCTTGCGGGCGAGGCCGATGCCGTCTTCGGCTCCCGCATCATGATCAAGGGGGCGGCCCGCCGGGGGGGCATGCCGCTGTACAAATACGTCGGCAACCGGATCCTGTCATCGTTCGAGAACGCCGCCCTCGGCACCGACCTCACCGAGTTCCACTCGGGCTACCGCGCCTACTCGGTCGACGCGCTGAAGAAGATCCCTTTCGAACAGAACACGGACGGCTTCAACTTCGACACCCAGATCATCATCCAGCTGCATGACGCCGGCATGCGGATCGCCGAGGTGCCGATCCCCACCTACTACGGCGATGAGATCTGCTATGTCGACGGCATGGGTTACGCAGCCGACGTGACCAAGGACGTCATCGCCTACCGGTTGCAAAAGGCCGGCTTCGGCGACGGCAGTCGGATCAGCCTCACCGAGGAGTACCAGCTCAAGCCTTCCGAGGACAGCTCGCATGGCCGCATCTCGACGCTGTTGGCCGCCCGGCCGCCGGCCAAGATCCTCGATCTCGGCTGCTCGAGCGGCCTCCTGGCCGAGCGACTCCAGGGGATGGGCCACCACGTGACGGGCGTCGACGTCCACGAGTTTCCCGAGGTGGCCGAGCGGATGAGTGCCTTCTACACGGCCGACCTCTCACAAGGCATCCCGCCTGAGGTCGGCACCGGATTCGACCTCATCTTGATGGCCGACGTCCTCGAGCACCTCGGTAAGCCCGAGGACCTGCTGCGGCAGTGCCGTAATCTGCTCACCCCCGAAGGCTCAGTCATGCTCTGCGTACCCAATATCGGCCACTGGTATCCGAGAACCCGGGCCACCCTCGGCATGTTCGACTACGACCAGCGGGGCATTCTGGACGCCACCCACCTGCGTTTCTTCACCCGCCGGAGCATCCGTAGGCTGGTCGAACGGAGCGGCTACACGGTACGGCGAATGGAGCCGGTAGGTCTCCCGCTCGACGCCCTCGGGGTCGACGGCACCCCGGCCCGCGCGGCCCGCCTGCTCGACCAGTTCCTGGTCACCGTGTGGCCGACGTTGTTCGGCTACCAATTCATCCTCGAAGCCACGCCTAATCGGTACTGATCGGCTCGAACCGGAAGCGGGCGACACCGATGGCCTGGAGTCTCATCAACCGCAGAGAATCGACTGTGGATTTATCCTCCGATGAACGTGATCCCGGAGTCCCGATCGAAGACGCCTAGATTTGCCTGGATGCAGGATGTGATCGTCGCCAAGAAGCCCTGAACCACGTATGCGAAGTCGGACCTTTCCGGCCCAGTCTGGCCGTACTCGTGATGGCGCCAATGGTAGGGTCGCTCCCCGATGACGCGGACGGGCACTGCTGTATCCGAGGCGGCGTCCCACGATGTCCAGCCGATCGTCGCATGAGGACGCTGGCTGTGGTGGAGTTCTTCCCTTGGCCCCCGATGAATGGCGGCCAGATCCGGTTGGCCACCGCCCTGGAAGCGCTTGCGGACCTCGGCGAGCTCGATCTGCTCGTGTTGTGCGACCCCGATCATGCCGCCCCGATAGTGCCTGATGGATTGGAGGTGTGGAGGATGGTCACGACGCCGTACCCGGTTGCGGATTGGTCGGGCTGGCGGGCGAAGTGGCTGCTTCATCGCGGTGTTCCCGTCCAGGTCGCATTGCGTTCCGGCGACCCGACGCCACGAAAAGCATTCGCGTCGCTGGCGGCCGAATCACCTGACTTGGTGTGGTTCAGTTCGGCCCGGATGTTCGAATGGATGGGCAGACCTCAAGCGTGTCCCACGGTTGTGGACCTGATCGACCTGGAGGACGTAAAGGAGACGCAACGTGCCCGTCTGATCAGGACGCGGCCGACCGCAGGAATCAAAGACATCGTCCATCGGGTGCTGGCTGAGGTTCAGGCCCGGCTGAACGCCTCGGACTGGCGACACCTGCAGCTGTCGGTTGCCGCAGATGTGGACCGTGTGCTCTTGAGTTCCCAACTCGACGCCCGCCGGCTCGGTGCGCCGAATGCCGAGGTCGTGGAGAACACGATTCCCCGATCAAGCCATCCCGTTGGGAAGGATTCCGTCGGTGAACCGGTCGAGCTCCTGTTCCAGGCGACCTTCGACTATGAGCCGAATATCGACGGCGCACGCTGGCTGACGTCGGAAGTCGCTCCCTTGATCAGACGTGAGATCCCCGGAGCAAGGATCCGGCTGGTCGGACACGTAACTGCGACAGTCGCCGCTCTCGACCATCCACCTGAGGTTTCCGTGGTCGGTCAGGTGCCGTCGATGGAGCCAGAGCTCGCCCGGGCCGATCTGGTCGTGGTCCCGATTCGTTTCGGCAGCGGCACGCGCCTGAAGATCTTGGAGGCGTTCGCCCACCGCGTGCCGGTCGTCTCGACATCCATCGGCGCCGAGGGACTCCATGCCGAAGACGGCGTTCACCTCCTGATTGCCGACGACCCTGTGGAGTTCGCCGCCGCATGCAAGCGGCTGTGCTCGACGCCTCCGTTGCGTCGACGACTGGTGGACGCCGCCGAGCAGCTCTACCTGCAGCGGTACACAGCTTCGTCAGCCACGACCCGGGTGCAGGAACTCGCACGCGAACTCGTGCCGTCCGCGCCATCACCAACCCAAGATGTGTGATCTGACCCTCGGTTAGGGTGACCGGATCATGGAAGTCCTCGCCCACTATCTCCCCCAATTCCACCCGATTCCCGAAAACGACGAGTGGTGGGAGACGGGCTTCACCGAGTGGACCAACGTCACCCGGGCGACAAGGCTCTTCAGGGGGCACGTCCAGCCTCACCTACCTTCCGAACTCGGCTTCTACGACCTGAGAGTGCCCGAATCCCGCGAGGCGCAGGCTGACCTGGCCCGCAGCCATGGTCTGACCGGATTCTGTTACTGGCACTACTGGTTCGGAGGGCGCCGGATCCTGGAGCGTCCGCTCGAGGACGTGCTCGCACTCGGGCGTCCCGACTTCCCGTTCTGCGTTTCCTGGGCCAACCAGACGTGGTCGGGGATCTGGCACGGTGCTCCCGACCGGATCCTGATCGAACAGACGTATCCAGGACCCGACGACGACCGCCGGCACTTCGACTGTCTCCGCAGGGCATTCGAGGACGATCGCTACATCAGGGTTGCGGGACGGCCGCTCCTGTTCATCTACAAGCCCGGAGATCTGCCGGAGCCCGCCAGATTCGTCGAACGATGGCAGGCGATGGCCAAGGAGGCGGGATTCGATGGCTTGTACCTCGTAGCCGGCATGGGAGAGTCCGAGTACCCGACGCACGCCGAGGACGGCTTCGACGCCGCTGTCTGGTACCAGTTCCCGTTCGGCGAAGACGCGGCATCGTGGGTGAGGCTTCGCCTGCAGGCCCGTGGGTACATGAAGGGTCCCAAGCGGTTCCCGTATTCCGGTGAGCTTCCCGAACCACCAGACTCGCTGCGCGGACCGGTCATCCCGTGCGTGTACCCCAACTGGGACAACACGCCCCGTTCGGGACGAGGCGGAGTTGTGGCCACCGATGCCACGCCGGCTCGATTCGGAGCGCACCTACGGCGAGCGCTGGACATCGCATCTGCACTACCAGCAGACGAGCAGATCGTGATGATCAAGTCGTGGAACGAATGGGCCGAGGGCAACTATCTCGAGCCCGACTTCGAAACAGGGCGGGAGCGACTCGAAGTACTGGCGAAAGCGGTCGCCGAAGCCAACGCGGCGCACTAGCCGATCTGCGGCGAATGGAGGGGCACCGCCAGGTGCCGGGTCCAACGAAGTAGGTGACAACGGCCGTAGGCAATGCTCTGACGGGGCATTTCGTGCGCACCCTGCACCGGTGTTCATAGATCAGCAGCAGCGACGCCTACCGGACCAGGTGACCCGGTCGAACGATGATCAGTGCTCAGTTGCGGACAACGAGGCCAGCACCAAATCGGTGGCGTCGACCACCGACATCGACGGCGCGACGACCACGTCTGGATGCTCGGGGACCTCATAGGGGTCGTCGATCCCGGTGAACGAGCCGAGCGTGCCTGCTGAGGCCTTGGCGTACAGACCCTTCGGGTCCCGCATGGCGCACTCCTCGGCCGGGGTCGCCATGAAGACCTCGACGAAGGGAAGACCGGCCTCGGCATGGATCCGCCTGGCCAGCTCGCGGGACTCGGCGTAGGGGCTGATGATGGCCACGACGGCCACCATTCCGGCGTCGGCGAACAACCGGGCCACTTCGGCCACCCGACGGCAGTTCTCCAGCCGCTCCTCCTTGGAGAACCCGAGGTCGGCGTTGATTCCGGAACGGAGGTTGTCGCCGTCGAGGCGGTAGGCGGCACGACCGGTTCCGACCAGGCGCTGTTCCACCGCGGTGGCCACCGTCGACTTGCCCGAGCCCGACAGGCCGGTGAACCACAGGGTCGCACCGTTTCCGCCCATCAGCGCCGCCCGCTCATCGCGGGACACGGCGCCCTCGTGCCACGTGATGTTGGTTGCCTTCGCCACCGGCCGGATGCTCAGTTGTCGGGGCGGAGCAGCATGCCGGCGCCGGCCGTCACGTTGGAGCCCTCGTCGGCCAGGATGAACGACCCGGTCGACCGGTTGCGACGGTAGGGGTCGTAATAGAGGGGCTGGGTGACTCGCAGGGCGACCCGCCCGACCTCGTTGAGGGTCAGCGTGGTGGCGCCCTCGTCGCGGTGCAGGGTGTTCACGTCAAGTCGGTAGTGCAGGTCCCGCACCACGCACTTCACCCATCGGGTGGTGTGCTTCAGCCACATCATGTCGCCCACCTGCAGGGGCTTGTCGGTCATCCAGCACACCATGGCCTCGAGGTCCTGGCCGACGGTGGGTTTGTTGTGGGGCCGACAGATCATGTCGCCCCGGGACACGTCGATGTTGTCGGCCAGTCTCATGGTCACCGACATCGGGGCGAAAGCCTCCTCCACCGGTCCCTCGTAGGTGTCGATGCCGGCCACCGTCGTGGTCAGGCCCGACGGCAGGATCATGACCTCGTCGCCTGCCCGGAAGACGCCCCCGTCTATCCGGCCGGCATACCCGCGGTAGTCGTGGTACTCGGCGGCGTGGGGACGGATCACCCACTGCACGGGCATCCGGGGGTCGATGAGGTTCCGGTCCGAGGCGATATACACCGTCTCCAGGTGGTGAAGCAGCGACGTGCCCTCGTACCAGGCCATGTTGGCCGACCGGGTGACGACGTTGTCGCCTACCAGGGCCGAGATCGGGACGAAGGTGACGTCGGTGATGTCCAACCGGCTGGCGAATGCGGTGAACTCGGCGCAGATGCGGTCGAAGACAGCCTGGTCGTAGTCGACGAGGTCCATCTTGTTGATGCACACCAACAGGTGGGGCACCCGCAGGAGCGATGCCAGAAACGCATGGCGCCGGGTCTGCTCGACGATCCCCTTGCGGGCGTCGATCAACACCATGGTGAGGTCGGCCGTCGAGTTCCCGGTAACCATGTTGCGCGTGTACTGCACGTGGCCGGGGGTGTCGGCGATGATGAATTTGCGGGCAGGGGTGGCGAAGTAGCGGTAGGCCACGTCGATGGTTATGCCCTGCTCGCGCTCGGCCCGCAGACCGTCGGTCAGCAGGGCGAGATCGGTGTAGTCATTACCGCGCTGGAGCGACACCCGCTCGACCGCCTCGAGCTGGTCCTCGAAGATGGCCTTCGAGTCGTAGAGCAGGCGACCGATCAGCGTGCTCTTGCCGTCGTCGACCGAGCCGGCCGTGGCGAACCGGAGCAGTTCCATCAGAAGTACCCCTCGCGCTTACGGTCCTCCATGGCGGCCTCGCTGACCCGGTCGTCGGCGCGGGTGGCGCCACGCTCGGTCAGCCGACTGGCTGCCACCTCGAGGATGATGTCGTCCACTGTGGCTGCCGCCGATTCGACGGCTCCGGTGCAGGTCATGTCGCCGACCGTCCGGTAGCGCACCGTCGACTCGAACAGCTCCTCACCGTCCCGAGGGTTCACGTAGGGGCCCTCGGACAGGAGCATGCCGTCACGGCGGAAGACGTTGCGGCGGTGGGAGTAGTAGATCGACGGAAGGTCGAGGCCTTCCTCGCCGATGTACTGCCAGACGTCGAGCTCGGTCCAGTCCGAGATCGGGAAGACCCGGATGTGCTCGCCGGCCCCGTGGCGCCCGTTGTAGAGCGACCACAGCTCGGGTCGTTGGTTCTTCGGGTCCCACTGGCCGAACTCGTCGCGGAAGGAGTACACCCGCTCCTTGGCCCGAGCCTTCTCCTCGTCGCGCCGGGCGCCGCCGAACACCGCGTCGAACTTGTACTCGTTGATGGCGTCCAGCAGCGTGCGGGTCTGGAGGCGGTTGCGGGAAGGATCGGTGCCCGACTCCTCGGTGGACCGGCCCTTGTCGATGGACTCCTGCACCGAGGCGACCAGCAGGGTGGCCTCCAGCTCGGCAACGATCCGGTCGCGGAAGTCGATGACCTCGGGGAAGTTGTGCCCGGTGTCGATGTGCATCACCGGGAAGGGGATCCGGCCCGGGTAGAAGGCCTTCTGGGCGATCCGCAGCATGATCACCGAGTCCTTGCCACCTGAGAACAGAAGGACCGGACGCTCGAACTCGGCGGCCACCTCCCGGATGATGTGCATCGACTGGGCTTCGATGGAGCGCAGGTGCGACAGCTGGTACTGCCCCGTAGTTGCGCCCCCCTGGCTCGTATCCATGACAGACCAACTTACTTGATCGGGAACCTAACGAAAAGACGTGATCAGCCGTAGACTGGCGATTCGGTTACTTGCAACCCAAGTGGCCGTCGGATGATTCCAGGTGCGCCGGAGGAGACGAGGATGGGGCCCAACGGGGCACGGGGTCGGGATGAGCCGACCGCTTCAGGGGAACCGGCCGCGGCGATCCGCCCCGGTGGCGAGGCCGACGCATGGGCCGCCGCCCGCCTCCATGCCGACCGTATTGCTGACGGGTTCCTCTCGTTCCTCGGGCCCGGCTTCCTGGCCCGCCTCTACCGTCGGATCGTCCGGACCTCGTCCTCGTTCCTCCTGGTGGCGGAGGCGTCAGGCGAGGTGGTCGGGTTCATCGCCGGGTCGACCGACGTCGGCGGCCTCTACCGGTCGTTCCTCGTCAGGGACGGTATCGGCGCCGGCCTGGCCGCCGCCCCCCGCCTGGTGCGGAGTTGGCGCCGGGTCCTCGAAACCCTCCGACACGGCTCCTCCGACGGGGCCGGCACGGGACGGGGCACCGAGCTCCTGGCCATCGCCGTGGACCCCGCCCGCGAGGGTCGGGGCATAGGGATGGCCCTCGTCAGGGCCTTTCTCGACCGGGTGACGAGTTCGGAGTCCACCGCGGCCTACGTCGTGGTGGGCGCCGACAACCACGGTGCCATCGGGCTCTATGCCCGGGCCGGATTCGTGGCCGGCGAAGAGTTCGAGCTCCACGCCGGCACCCGCTCCCTGGTCATGCAGTGGAACCAGGTGGGTGCCGCGTGATGAACGTCGTCGCCCTGGCCCTTGTCGCCTTCGCGGTCACCGTGGTCCTCACTCCGCTGGCCATCGTGGTGGCCACCCGCACCGGCATCATGGACCGGCCCGGCGCGTTGAAGGAGCAGACCCGGCCGGTCCCCTACCTCGGCGGACTGGCCGTCCTGGCCGGCATCCTGGTGGCGGTGCTGTCCGACCACCCGACGCTGGCCGTACCCCTGGTGGCGGCCACCGCCCTCGGTGTGGCCGACGACCGGTTCGACCTCCCGCCACTCGTCCGGGTGGCGGGCGAGGTGGTCATCGGGGTGGCCGTGGTCGTGACCTGCCCGGTGCACCTGCCAGGGGCTGTGGCCGCCGTCGCCCTAGTGGCGATCACCGTGTTGCTGATTAACGGCGTCAACCTCATGGACGGGCTGGACATGCTGGCCGGGGGAACGGTGGCCGTGGCCGGGTTGGGATTCGCCTTCCTGCTGGTCGCCACCGGGCGCCAGGTGGGCGTGGCCCTGGCCGCAGCTCTGGCCGGTTTCCTGCTCTTCAACCGGCCCCCGGCCCGGATCTACCTGGGGGACGGTGGCGCCTACCTGCTCGGTACCACCCTGGCCGTGCTCCTCGCACTGGCCTGGGATCCGCGGTACACCACCACCGTCGGCGTCGCCGCCTTCGTCCTGGTGGCCCTGCCCGCCGCCGAAGTGGGCTTCGCCGTGGTGCGCCGCCTCCGGGGTCACCAGTCGCTGACGACCGGCGACCGGGGCCACCCCTACGACCGGTTGGTCCAGCGCGGCTGGCCCCGACTCTCGGCCAGTGCTGCCTACATCGCCGCCCAGGGCATCCTGACGGCCGGTGCGATCGTTGCCTTCCACCAATCCTCGCTCGCTCTGGCCATCACCGTCGACGTAGTCGGTGGTGCCTGCCTCGTGATCGCCGCCGGCCTGGTCGGCGCCCTCTCCCCCGACCAGGAGGTCGCCCCGTGACCCGTGTCTACCTTTCGCCGCCTGAGGTGGGTCCCGAGGAGCGACGGATGCTGCTCGAGGCATTCGATTCCAACTGGATCGCCCCGCTCGGCCCTGACGTGGACGCCTTCGAGGCGGAGTTCGCCGAGCGTGTGGGAGTGGCCAACGCCGTCGCCCTGTCGAGCGGCACGGCCGCGCTCCACCTGGCCCTCGTGATGATCGGGGTCGGCCCGGGCGACGAGGTGCTGGTCCCCTCGTTCACCTTCGTCGCCACCGCCAACGCCGTCGTCTACCAAGGGGCCAAACCGGTGTTCGTCGACTGCTCGCCCGACACCTGGAACATGGACCCCGACCTGGTGGCCGAGGACCTCGACCGCCGGGCGGCTGCCGGGCGGCTGCCTGCCGCGGTGGTCACCGTCGACCTCTACGGGCAGTCATGCGACTACGACCGGCTGTTGGCCGCCTGTGACCGCCACGGAGTGCCGTTGGTGGAGGACGCCGCCGAGGCGCTGGGCGCCACCTACCGGGGGCGGGCGGCCGGCTCGTTCGGGCGGATGGGCGTCTTCTCCTTCAACGGCAACAAGATCATCACCACGAGCGGAGGTGGAATGCTGGTGACCGGGTCGGCCGACGAGGCCGAACGGGCCCGGTACCTGGCCACCCAGGCCCGTGAGCCGGGCCCCCACTACGAGCATGTGACCCTCGGGTACAACTATCGGCTATCCAACCTGTTGGCCGCCCTGGGTCGTGCCCAGTTGGCCGGCCTCGACAGTCGGATCAGCCGGCGGCGGCGGATCAACGGCCGTTACCGCGAGGCCCTCGGCGATCTTCCCGGCGTCGGGTTCCTACCCGTTGCCACCTATGGCGAGCCCAACTACTGGCTCACCTGCATCACCGTGGACCCCGAAGTGGCCGGCACCGACCGCGAGACCATCCGGCTGGCACTCGAGGGACACGACATCGAGTCACGGCCCACCTGGAAGCCGCTCCACCTGCAGCCGGTGTTCGCCGACAACGAGGTACTCGGCGGCGCGGCGTGCGCCCGCATCTTCGCCCACGGCCTGTGCCTGCCCACCGGTTCGGCGCTGGCCGACGACGACCTCGACCGGGTCGTCGAGGTCGTCCGCGGCCTGGCCAGGGGGTAGTGCCTCACCGCACCGGCAACTACCATTCCTCCCGGCGATCCTGCCGCAGTGCAACACCGTGCACTGCGTTCAGCGTGAAGAACAGGTACATGTGTCCGAGCTACTGAGCGTCGTGATCCCCACCCACAACCGACCGGACCGGCTGGCGGTCGCTGTCCGGTCCGTGCTCGACCAGGACTACCCCTCGATCGAGGTCGTGGTCGTCGACGATGGGTCCACCCCCGCAACCGCCGAGATGCTCGATAAGTTGTGTTCGACCGGTGACCGGATCGTGGTGCTCCGAAACGACCAGTCCCAGGGAGCCGCCGCGGCCCGCAATTCGGGGATGACCGCTGCATCCGGCGAGCTGATGGGCTTCTGCGACGACGACGACGCCTGGTTGCCCGGTGCCGCCAGCGCAGCCGTAGGGGCGCTCGGACCGGACATCGGCATTGTCTACGGTCACCACCAGGTGCTGATCGAGGATACCGGGCGACTCGTGACATTTCGCCCCCCGGCCGTGGCGAACGCCGCCCTGATGCGGTGGATCAACGTCCCGGCCGTTCCGTGCGCCCTGGCGAGGCGGTCCAACGTCGCCGCCGAGCTCCACTTCGACACCGACCTGATCACATCGGAGGATTGGGACCTGTGGCTGCGGTGCGCTGAACTGGCCCCGATGATCATGGTCCCGACCCCGCTCTATCGCTACGTCCAGCACCGTGATGAGCGGGTCACGTCGCGACCCTCCGACTATGCGGAGCGCCAAGCGCGATTCGTGGCCAAGCACCGCTCGTCCATGACCTCGGCATGCATCGCTCACCACGAACTGGCGATCGCCCTCACCGCCCGCGACCTGGGCGGGGTCGGCGACCAGATCCGACTCCTTCCCCGCCATCCGGCCAATCTCGGATCAGCCGGCGTCCTGGCCGGCGAGATGGTGGCCAGCCGGATTGGCCGGCGACGGGAGGACCCCGGTCTCCCGCTCCGGGTGGCGGCACGGGCACTCGCCCGGGCAACCGGAACAGGCCGCACGAACTGACAACACTGCCGTTCGGATCAGTCGACCGCCAGTCAACTCGCTGTGGATGCGCGCCCAACAGCACTTGTCCCAGGACGCCGCGGCCGAGTAAGTGGAGGGCGACGCCTGCTGTCCGGTCCCTGAGGTGCCCGCCCAGGCCGCCGACGAACGGTCGGACTCAGGGCGAGGTGCGCTCTTGCATGGTCTCGATCGGGAACTGGGTGCCGAGCCGTCCGCGGGCCCCATCGACCAGGCCTCTGCCCATCGCCTTCAGGCGGACCCACCGCCCCCCGTGCTCGCGCAGCACGGCCCGGCCGAGCAGTTTGGCGATGTTGCGGGGGTAGAAGCCGATCCGCTTCTTGACGTACATATGCACGTAGAGCATGTTGCGTGCCTCGTAGTAGTACTTCCAGACCGGTACACCCTCGCCGTGGCGGATGGCGTCGTGGCGAACCAGGGCGTCGCCCACCACCCGCATCGGATAGCCGGCCTGGGGGATGCGCCACTGCAGGTACTCGGTGTCCTCGGCCCACCAGAACAGTTCGGCCATGGGCAGGCCGACCTCTTCGACGATCTCCCGCGCCACCAGGAAGGCGCACCACGAAGGCCATGCTCCGAAGGTCCCGTCGAGCTGGTAGCTGACGGGGAAGACGAAGGCCCGGGCCGGATCTTTGGCCGCGACCACCCACAACCTCTCGAGGCACTCCGGATCGGGGCGCATGTCGTCGTCGATCACCCAGGCGTGGCGGTAGCCGGATTTGAGGAAGTGCTCGAGGGCCAAGGCGTAGCCGCCGGCCGGCCCGCCGTTGTGATCGGAGCAGACCAGGGTGATCGGCGGCAGGCCCGGGGGAAAGTCGCCCGGGTCGACCGGCGGGCTGCTGCAATTGTCGACGACGAGGATGCCCTGAGGTGGTGTGATCTGAGCGGCGATCGACAGCAGGCAGCGCTCGAGGGACGCCGGGGCGTTGTACGTGAGCACCACGGCCATGGCCGACATCGGCTCGTCAGAGATCACACCCACCGTTGCACCTCGTTCACGGCCGATGGGCCAGTACGAACCATCCGGTCTCCTCCCGGGAGGCGTCGACGACCAGGCCAGTATCGTCGAACCACTTCTGGAGTTCGCTCCACACGTAGCGGTGCTCCACCGGGGCGCTCAGGCGATCGAAGGTATCCAACACCAGGCTGCGGAAGGGCTTGCGCCGGTAGCCGTACATCGGCAGGTCGGCGAGTACGCCTACCCGATGGTCCTCCCCCCACTCCCCCGGCTTGACGAATGTCCACCACAGGACGGCCGCAATAGGGGTGGAGAGGGACTTCAGGAGGGGATGGGACAGGCGTGTCGTGATCTTGCGCAGGGCATGCGAGCCGCTGAGTGCGATCGACCGCACGTTCACGGTGTCGGGCCGACTGTAGAGATAGAGCAGGATCTGGCCGTCGGGTGCGAGATACGTCAGGAGCTGTTTGAATCCGGCGAACGGGTCGTCGAGATGGTGGAGCACCCCCAGGCTGGAGATGAAGTCGAAACTCTCGGGGGCGAACGGGGCATCTCGGAGATCGGAACGGACGACAGCCGTCCCCGCGATGTCGGCGAGGTTGCGGGCTGCCGCCTCGACCGCCGACGAGCCGTCGAGTGCTACCTCGGCGTCGAGGTGCTCGGCCAGGAAGCGGGTGTAGCGCCCCTTGCCGCAGCCGGCGTCCAGCCCGATCTTGCCTTTCAGGCTGTCGAGATCCAGGTCGCGGAAGTAGACCTCGGCGAAGGACTCGTCCTCCCGTCGCACGTCGTCGAAGGCGTTCCACTCGTAGCCGAAGCTGGCGAATGTCCGCTCCGTCGAGCCGTTCGGCGACGCCACACCGGAGAAGTCGAGCACGCCCCCGACCCGGTCGTACCGATGCCCCTTCCGGCACTCGACACCCCGGTCGCCCGAGAGGGCGATGACCGGCGATCCGCACGTAGGGCAGCGGAGGCGCGAGAGCACGGCGGCAGGCAGTGTTCCGTCGTCGCCCATCTCCCCCACCCCCGTCTGTTCCACCAGGACACAGTAGCCGCCACACCGTGCCCGTTCCGGGGAAATCCATGGCCGTCGGCGGGACGATCGGCGACCGCCCGACGGTGCTCGGGGGTCAGTGCTCCGGTACGAAATTCGGCCAACGGGCCAGATCGACGTCGGCTGTCAGCTGGGTCAGCCGTGCCACATCGTCGGCGTACAGGGCTTGAAGGCGACTGCGGGTTGCAGCGCTGAGACGGTCGCCCGGGTTGCCGGAGACGTGGCCGATCGGGTGGGGAAGGACAGGACGATCGGAGCCTCCCAGGCCGAGGAACTCGTATGTCCGGGCCAGTGCACCCGGGGCATCGGACACACATTGCTCGTACTGGAGTACCTGGACCAGGGCGGCCGGGAACAGGTCATGGAGGCGTTCGAGCTGCGCTCCGAAGAATCCACGGTCGACGGCGTCGGCCAGGTCCGCCCCGCCCGAGGGTCGACGGGTGCCGGCGGTGGCCGCCAGACGATCCATCACCACGGCGACAGGATCTCGCACCAGGACGATGATCTTCGCTCCTGGTGCCGCCCGGGCCAGGAGCGGTGCGATCCACGGGTACGAGAGTCCGTCGGCGGACCAGTGGCCGACGATGCGCCCCGGCCGACGGGGGAAGAACGCATGGAAGCGGGCGATCTCCCCGTCACCGAACCCTTCGGTGCAGTAGCGGTCGAAGACGTGGGCGGCCCCGTCCACCGAGTGGGTGGGGGCAACGCCGGGATGATCGGCGATCAGTGACATCCACCACCGGGCTCCGCACTCGGCCGGTCCGAGGACGATGAAATCGGGGGGTCCGGTGCGCTCGCCGCGGGCCGCGGTCGGCGCGTCGGGCTCGAATCCGATATCGCCCGGCTCCCACTGGCCGTAACGATCGCGGAGGTCCGCCTGGAGCTCGACTGGGACGAGCCGGCGGACCGAGGCCGGCAGACTCCCGAACACCTGCCCTACCAGGGTGGTCACGGCCGGGAGCCCTCGTGGGCGAACCTCGGCCACAAGGACAGGTCGAGTGACGGCACGAGCCCGGCCAGGTCGACCACATCGTCGTGGTACGTCTCGATCAGGCGGGCCTCGGCCTCCGGTTCCAGATCGATCTTCTCGCCCCCACTGACGTTGACCTCACGCCGCACATCCGGCGGGCGGAACACGTCGAGCCCGAGGAAGTCGTAGGTGACGTCGAGCTGTTGCTGCGGGTCGGACCGGCACTGCTCATACTGCTGGACCAACACCTGACCCGGTGGATAGAACTCGTAGAGCCGCCTGAGCCAGCGGGCGTAGAAACCCTGCCGTACGGCGTCGGCGACTGTCGCTGAGGTGTTCGGCGCCCCCATCTTCCTCCGGAAGGTCAGTCCGGACCGGAACCGGTCGATGGGATCCCGCACGAGGACGAGGATCTTGGCTTCCGGCGCAGCCTCGGCCAGGAGGGGTGCCACCCACGGGTGGGCGAAGTAGTCCGGAGTCCACTCCCCGGTGATGGTGCCGGGTCGGCGGGGGAACCACTGGTGGTAGTGATGAACGTCGACCGGGCCGAACTGCTCGACGCAGAACCGCGTGAAGAAGTGCCGCTCCTTGTGGATGTCGGCACGGTCGAAGACGTCCGGGTGCTCGCTGATCAGCTCGTACCACCAGCTGGTGCCCGCCTTCTGGACGCCGACGCCGACGAAGTCGGGGGGGGCCACGATCTCGTCGGGTCCCGCCGCCGGCGGGGTGAAGTCGAACCCGGCCTCCCACGGCGCGTAGCGGCCCCGGGCATGGAGCAGCACGGTGCGGGCGTTCGGCGGGAGGCCGCGAAAGGCCTGGCTGACGAACTGTGGTGGGCGCACCGCATCAGGTTGCCACACTGGAGCAGGCGCGAGGAACGATCGACCGGCCGGACGGGGACGTCCGGCCCCTCGATCCACAGCCTGGTCCGAGCCCTGTTTGGTACTGTCGAACCCATGATGGGGGGCCGTCGACGGGCAGCGATGGAGATACCGTGCGTCGATCCTGGGCTACCCTCACGCTTCATGCGCCCGCCGTCCACATCGCCGAACCCCAAGCCTGGTGCGCAGTGACCAACGACCGGCCCATCGTCATCGTCGGCCTTCCCCGTTCGGGGACCACGTGGACGATGCGGGCGCTCGGGTCGAGTCCGGGCACGATCCGGGTCCCCGAGCCCGACAATGAGGACTATGCCCCCGCGGCCATCCACGCCAAGCTGCATCTGGGTCGGTACCCGTGCCTGGAACCGGGTCAGAAGGCTGCTCCTTATCACCGCCTGTGGGAATGGATCCTGTCCGGCGCCGACCAGAGCTGGCGGGCAGTCCAGGCCCGACGCATCCTCGGGCCCGGGGCCACGGAACGGATCTTCGAGGGGGACATGGATCTCACCACCCGGTTGGCGGCGACCCTGGCCCGCAACCCTCGTCCGACCGGACACCCTTCGGGTCGGGTCGTGGCCAAGTCGGTACACGCCCAACTGTCGCTGGAGTGGGTGGCCGCCGAGTTCGAGATCACTCCACTGGTCCTCCTCCGACACCCGGCCAGTGTCCTGGCCAGCTGGATGGAGCTGCGGTTGAAGGACGGCCGCAATTCGACGCTCGAGTCACGGCCCGAGATCCGCGCCCGGTACACCGAGCGGTGGGACGTCCCACCTCCCGGTCCTGACCCCATCGAAAAGATCAGCTGGCGCATCGGTCTCATGATCGCCGCGCTCGAGGAAGCCCTCTCCCGGCATCCCGACTGGCACGTGCGAACCCACGAGGAGCTGTGCACCGACTCCGTGGCCACGTTCCGCGCCCTGTTCGCCGATCTCGACCTCGCGTGGACCGAGGCAACCGAGAAGTACCTGGTGGAGAACAACGCGCCGGGTGACGGATTTACCACCCAGCGGGTGGCCTCGGAGCTGTCCGACTCGTGGCAGCACCGCCTGGACGACGACCAGTTGGCCACCCTCCGTCGCGTCCTCGGCTGGTTCCCCATCTCCACCTGGGGCGACGCGGAGTTCGAACGCAGCTTCCCCGGCACCTGAGGCGCCTGGCGTCGACCCCCCGGGCTAGTCGGTCCGCGGGTCGGTCGGCACGTACTCTCCGGCTGCCCGCCCGTATCGGGGGTGTTGGCCGAGTCGGCCACGGGCGCCGTCCCACAGGCCGTGGATGATGGCCCGACGCTCGGCCGCGGACCGGGCCGCCTGCAGGTGCCGGGCCGAGTACGCCGCGTGCCAGGCGTACCAGCTGGGTCGCCCGTGGCGACGGGCCAGTTCGATGGAGTTCCGCGCGTGGTAGTAGGCGCGCCATGCCTCGGCCGCGTCGTTGGGACGGTCCTTGCGGATCGCCCGATCACGGCCGTCATTGGTCTGCTGATCGGCAACGGCGCGGGCGGCATCGCCGTCCAGGAGGACCTCCCAACCCGCTTCCCGGGTCCGGCAGAAGAAGTCGAAGTCCTCGACGCCGAAGAAGAGCTCGGGATCGGGCAGGACGCCCGAGTCGACGACACGCCGGGACACCAGCGTGGCTCCCCAGCAGGCGACGTCCACCGGCAACAGGTCAGCTTCTGCGGGCACCACGTTGACCGTGTGCGCACCTCGACCGACGAACGTCCTTCCGTAGGCGACGACGGCGCCCACCGACGGGTGGGTCGGACTGATCGCATCGACGCGTTCGACGAGCGCGGCCACACGGGGCAGGGGAAGGTCGAAGAGGCCGATATCGTCCTCACACAGGTAGGCCCACTGGCACCCGGGATCGGCGAACGCTTCCACCAGGCCGGCACGGAACCCTCCGGCCGGGCCCGTGTTGGCCGGGAGCCGGATCATCCGCACCGAATCCTCGAGTTCCGGGCTGTCCAGCCCTCCTTCGCCGTTGACCACGACGATGACATGGTCGGGTGCGAACCCCTCAGTCGAGATGAGGGACCGGACCACGTCGCTGGCAAGCCGGGGCCTCCGGTAGGTCAGCACCACCGCGGTCACCGAGTCCGGCGGACCGGTACGCGGCGGGACCGGCGTCGCTCCCCGAGATTCCCGCGATATCACGGCACGTTCACGTGATTAGGCTAACAGTGCACGTTCCATCGCGGGGTCGGCTACGCGGCCAGATTCGTGGCCATTGGCCCGGCCGGACACCGCCGACCGAGCAGGATGCACGAATGGGTACAGGAAGCAGCACACGAGATCGGAGCGACCGATGATCAGCGTCGTGGTCCCGGTCCGCAACGGCATGCCGTACATCGAAGAGCAGATCCGCGCGCTCGCCGCGCAGAAGTGCAGCGAACCGTGGGAGGTGATCATCGCCGACAACGGCTCCGATGACGGGACGCTCGAGTTCGCCCGCGATTGGTCCGAAACCCACGCGAACTTCCTCGTGGTCGATGCTTCCGGACTGCCCGGCACCTCCGCGGCCCGCAACGCCGGGGTAGACGTCTCCCACGGCGAATACCTGGCCTTCTGCGATGCCGACGATGTGGTCATGGCCGGCTGGTTGGAGGCCTGCGCCTCCTCGCTGCGCCAAGCTGACCTGGTCGCCGGCCGGTTCGACTTCTGGAGTCTCAACTCCATCCCCCCGGCGCCACCGGTCCGGGCAGCCACGCGCCAACTCGGTTTCCTGCCCGCCGGGCTCGGAGCCAACCTGGCGGTGCGCAAGGGTCCCTTCCTCGAGGTGGGGGGCTTCGACGAACAGTTCGTTCCCGGCGAGGACATCGACCTCTGCTGGCGGTTGCAGCTGCGGGGATTCATCTACGCCGAGGCCAGCGGTGCCGTCGTGGCCAAGCGGGCGCGCTCGGACTTCGGTGGCGTCTTCCGCCAGGCGTTCGCCTACGGCCAATGCGGTCCGCTCCTGCACAAGCGCTTCCGGAAGTCCGGGGCCCGCAAGGACCTGCAAGGGGCGCTGAAGGCCTGGGTGTGGCTGATGGTGTCCGTCTTCCGGATCGCCCAGCCGACGCGACGCATCGAGTGGGCGCGGGGCGCGGGAACCCGACTCGGACGCCTGGAGGCGTCGTGGCGGTACCGGGTGTTCTTCCCCTAGCGCTGCCCGGATACGGGTCAGCCGACCTTCCAGTCGGCGCCGACATAGACAGGCGACAGGACCATGACGCCTTCCGGCGGCTCCATCCGGTTGGGACCGAATGCCTCGAACGAGATGAGGGGCTGCCAGGGAAGGTACGGGTCCCTCCTGCCCTTCGGGTACCCCGTCACCGCGGTCCACAATGAGAAATGGCCTTTGGGAAGCGGGAGGTACCCCATGCGGCAGATGATCTCGAAGTCGCCGCCCGGCATGTTCCCCGTGTGATCGATGACGAACATCGGGAATGCGGTGCCCTGCGAGATGCCGATGAAGAAGGTGGCCTGGGCCTCCTCGGGGGAGTTGAGCACCAGTCGCACCTCCACCTCACATTCCGACCGGAGCTGGCCACCGTCGACCGCCCGGATCTCGGCCACCTTGACCTCGATGACACCCTGCTTGGTGTTGATGAGCGTCGCGTTCTTCTCCACCGCGGTCCGGTACATGGTGACCACGTCCTTGGTGGGCCCCTGCGCCCGCACGACCGCATTCGACAGCCACACCGCCCGATCACACGTGGCTTCGACGGATGCCAAGTCATGCGACACATACAGCAACGTGGTGCCATTGCGGACGATCTCGCCGATCCGCTGCAGGCACTTCTGCTGGAAGTTGGCGTCACCGACGGCCAGCACCTCGTCGACGAGGAGGATGTCGGGCTCGAGATACGCAGCAATGGAGAATCCGAGCCGCATCTGCATGCCCATCGAGTAGAACTTGACCTGCCGGTCGATGGCGTCCTCAAGCTCGGCGAACTCCACGATTTCGTCGAACTTGCGCCTGATGTTCTCGCGGCCCATGCCGAGGACGGCGCCGTACAGGAACACGTTCTCCCGGCCGCTCAGATCGGGATGGAGTCCGCTGGTCACACTGAGCAGCGCCCCGATGCGGCCCTTGACCGCGCACGAGCCCGCCGATTGGTACGTGACCTGGCTGAGGATCTTCAGCAGCGTCGTCTTGCCCGACCCGTTGATACCGATGAGTGCCATGCTCTCGCCCGGTGCAACTTCGAAGTTGATGTCCTTCAGCACCCAGCGGTAGTCGGGCATGCCCCGTTTGACAATGTTCTTCCGCAGGCGGGCCATCTGCTCGTAGAACAGCGGCACGGTCCGGTCCGAGCGGAACTTCTTCCACACATGTTCGACTCGGATGGTCCCGTCAGGCAATGTCGGCAAAGTTCACCTCGAATCGCTTGAAGATCTTGTAGCCCACCAGGAGGTACGTGATCGCACCGGCGACGGCACAGTACAAGGGTATCCATGAGGGGTTGTGGCCCAGGAGCATGGTGTCCCGAATACCGGCGATGACAGGGCCGAGTGGGTTGATGAAGCCGTAGACCGCCTGGAGATTGACGTAGAATCCTCCGACCCAGTGCCCGTGCACCATCATCCCGCCGAACAGGTGGTAGTGGACCGGGATGTAGGAGAACGGCCAGATCACCGGGGTCATGAAGATGCCGAGGGAGATGATGATGGGCAGCACTTGGCCCAGGTCGCGCATCTGGATGATCAGGCTCGCCACGGCCATGGTGAGCCCGGCGGCGAACATCACCTCGACGACCATGAGCAATGGCACCCACACGGTGGCCAGCTTCGGGGCCCGTCCGAAGATGACGAACAGGATGGTGAGTGGGACGAAGGAGATGACCGTATTCAGGGCGTTCACCAGCATGGTCTCCAAGGGGAAGCACTCCCGAGGGAACTGGGTCTTGGACAGCAGTGCCTTGTTGGACAGGAGCGAGGTGCCACCCACTCCGAGTGACGAAGCGAAGAAGCTCCAGCACATGATACCGACGAAGGCATACAGGGCGTAAGGGATCCCCTGGTGGGGGAACGCCTTCACCCGCGAGAAGACGACCACGAAGATGAACAAGGTGGCCAAGGGGCTCAGCACCGCCCACATCACGCCCAGTGTGGCCTGCTTGTACTGAGCCCGGAAATCCCGCTCCGCGAGCGTGTAGATGATTTCGCGGTGTTCCCACAGGTTTCGGATCGACTCGCCGAGCTTGGCCCGGTGCATGTAGACGATGTCGTCCGGGGGCTCCGGAGGTATCTGGTCGAGGTCTTGTACGACCAGCGGCACCGCGCCGCCCGCGCTTTCGCCCTGGAGGTCAGACATTCGGAACAGCCACCCCCCCATTCGACCGGTCAAGCGCACCCGGAGGCACCCAACTCGTGGACAACGATGTTACCGCAAGGCTCTGCACCGGCCAACGCCAGGCATCAATTTGGCCGTCGGTGGGAATGCCCATGGTCACCAGGCCGTGTGGCGCTTTTCACCACAGGCACCGTATGGGTGGGCCCACGATCCACCCGAGCCTGAGTACACCGGCTTGACACCGGTCGCGGTCACCGCTGATGATCTCGCCATGTTCGACCTCGTGGGCCGCGTCGGGGTCCACCTCCATGGAGCGAGGCCGTCCTCCAGAGCGGAGGCCTGACACCATGTGCGGGATCACCGGCCTCTTCGACCCGTCCCGGGGGTCGCCGGCAGAGACGCTTGCCGACCGAATCGTCGCCATGACGGCCGCCCTGATCCACCGCGGGCCCGATGCCGACGGTGTGTGGACCGATCCCGAGCATGGCGTGGCCCTCGGGCACCGGCGGCTGGCCGTCGTGGAGCTCGGTCCCGAGGGAGCCCAGCCGATGGTGTCGTCCGACGGGAGGTGGGTCCTTGTCTTCAATGGCGAGATCTATAACCACCCCGAACTCCGCCGACAACTCACCGGCGAGGGTCTCGTCTTCCGGGGAAGTTCCGACACCGAGGTCCTGCTCGGCGCGGTCCAGGCGTGGGGGCTCGAGGTGGCCCTCGACGCGTGCGAGGGAATGTTCGCCCTCGGACTGTGGGACCGGCAGCTTTCCCAGCTCCATCTGGCGAGGGACCGCTTCGGCGAGAAGCCCCTCTACTACGGATGGGTCGGTCGCCGACTGGCCTTTGCCTCGGAATTGAAGTCCCTGCGCACGCTCCCGGAGTTCGACGCCTCCATCGACCGGGACGCGGTAGCGCTGTACCTCCGGCACAACTGCGTCCCCGCGCCACACACGATCTACCGCGGCGTGGCCAAGCTTTCGCCCGGGGAGTTCGTCACCTTCGCCGACTCGATTCGCCCCGGCGACCTCCCGGCGGCTCGTCCCTACTGGTCGGCGCGCAACGCCATCGAACAGGCCAGGTCCCACCCACTGACCGGCTCCACCGACGAGCTGGCCGACCAGTTGGAGCAGGTGCTGTCGGACTCCGTCGCTGCACGCATGGTCGCCGACGTTCCGGTGGGCGCCTTTCTTTCGGGCGGGATCGATTCGAGCCTGGTCGTCGCCCTGATGCAACGTCACAGCGACCGTCCAGTGCGGACGTTCACGGTCGGGTTCGCCGACCGGGCCTTCGACGAGTCGGGCGAGGCTGCAGCCGTCGCCGAACACCTCGGTACCGACCACACCCTCTTGGCGGTCAGCGATCAAGACGCCGTAGACGTCATTCCGCATCTTCCGGACTTCTGGGACGAGCCGTTCGGCGACATCTCCGAGATCCCCATGTACCTGGTGAGCAAGCTCGCCCGTACCGACGTGACCGTGTCACTTTCCGGTGACGGTGGCGACGAGCTCTTCGCCGGGTACAACCGTCATGCATGGCTGGAGCGGATCTGGAGGAGGTCCGCCGCGTTGCCCGGACCGGTGCGCCGAGCGGCCGGCTCTGCATTGGGCTCGCTGTCGCCAGGAACGGTGGACACCCTGGCTCGGGGTACCGCGGTACTCCCAGCTCGGATGCGGGTCCGCAACCCGTCGACCAAAGTGGCCAAGCTGGCCAAGGTGCTGTCGGCTTCCGGAGTCGAGGACGCGTACTTCGCCCTGGCGTCGTACTGGGACGACGCGGAGTCGATGGTGATCGGCGCGGGCGCCACCACGTCGGTGGCATCGCAGCCGGACCGGTGGCCGGCGCTCGGGGGGATCACCGAGCAGATGATGTGGCTGGACCTGGTGAGCTACCTCCCCGACGACATCCTGACCAAACTCGACCGGGCGGCCATGGCGAACTCTCTGGAGACGAGGGTCCCCTTCCTGGATCGGGACGTATTCGACCTGGCCTGGCGACTGCCGATGTCGGTCAAGCTGCACCAGGGGACCACGAAGTGGCTCCTGCGACAGGTGCTCTACCGCCACGTCCCCCCCGCCCTGATCGAACGACCCAAGATGGGATTCGGCTTTCCCATCGGCACCATGTTGCGCGGCTCGCTCCGCCCGTGGGCGGAGGAGCTCCTCGACGAGCGACGTCTACGCGACCAGGGCCTCCTCGATCCCGAGCCGATCCGGCAGGCATGGACCAGCCACCTCGAGGGGCGCCGCGACCTCGGCTACGAACTGTGGGCGGTGCTCGCGCTCCAGGCATGGATCGACCGCTGGGAGCCGGACCTCGGCAGCTAGGTCGGGAACACCTATTGCCGCTGCGCGGGGCCTCACGGTACTCTGCAACATTGGCAACCCGAGGGCCGTTGCACCACAGCCGCGAGCGTGGGCGCCCCGCCGGTGGCTTCCGTCGATGAACAGGGGGGCGATGGAACCGACGTCACATGTCGCACCCCAGAACCGGGTGACCAGGCGCGTCGGGTGCCGTGTAGTTACCACCTCATTGACCGCCCGGGTCCTGCTCGCCAATCAGATGCGGGCCCTCGACGACGTGGACTGGACCGTGGTCAGCGGCGACGCCTACGACGACCCTCCGGCCGGTGTCACGGTCGAGGTGATCCCCATTCGCCGCGAATTCGCGTTGTCCGACTTCACCTCGTTCGTGCGCCTGTGGAAGTACTTCCGCCGCCAGAAGTTCGACTTCGCACAGACCCACACGCCCAAGGCTTCCTTCCTCGGACTGCCCGCGGCCCGACTGGCCGGGACTCCGGCCATCTACACCATCCATGGCGCCCTGTACTTCCGGGACAACGGCCGACTGGCCAACGTGCTCGGGTGGTGCTTCGAGCGCTGGTGCTGCTCCTGGGCGGATCGTGTGCTCGTCCAGAGCCACGAGGACGAGCAGGTGCTACCCCGCGTCCGGATCTGTCCCGAACGGAAGCTCGGGTACCTGGGCAATGGCATCGTGCTTTCCCACTTCGAATCGCCGGTGGAGCCAGCCATCGGATCGGAGCGCCCGATCGTCATGATGGTCAGTCGACTCGTACTTGAAAAGGGCTGCCAGGACTTCCTGGATATCGCTGTGGCACTGTCCGGGCAGGCCGACTTCGTCCACGTCGGTCCGTTCGAACACGACCAGAGCGACGCGCTTTCCGAGGAGGCGGTGGGCCGCGCTTCGGCGTCGGGCACGGTCTCGTTCGTGGGCGGTGTCGACGACGTGCGCCCATATCTGGCATCGGCCGACCTCGTGGTACTTCCGTCGTATCGCGAGGGGATCCCCCGTGTGGTGATGGAAGCGGCGGTCATGGGACGCCCCGTGGTCGCCTACGACATTCGCGGCGTCCGCGAAGTACTCGACCCATCGCTGGGTCTCGTGGTCCCCCGAGGTGACGTTGCTGCGCTTACCGAGCTGGTCCGTTCGCTGCTCGAGGACCCGGACCGGAGGGCAGTGCTCGGAGCGGCCTGCCAGCAGTGGGTGGTCTCCCGCTTCTCGGAGGACCTCGTGGTCGATCGACTGACCGAGGTGTACTCGGCGATAACACCGCTGGTTTCGGCGTCGCCCGTCGGGACCAAGGACGCCGCGTGACGCCCCCCGTCTGTCTCACCGTCGACGTCGAGGACTGGTATGACGGAATGGCGGTGCTCGGCGAGCCGATCCCCCGTCCCGACGGAGCGCGCAGCGGCCTCGACGGGCTGGCCTCGCTGCTCGACACGTCTGGTGACGATCGACGGGTGACGCTCTTCGTCGTGGGCAATTACCTGCCGACCGTCGCCGCCGAACTCACCGAACTGGCCGATCGCGGTCACGAGATCGCCATCCACGGTCCGGACCACGGGCGACTCCCCGAGGACCCGCGGACACTGGTCGACTGGCTCCGACGAGGAAAACAGATGGTCGAGGACACCCTGCAGCGACCGGTCCACGGCTTCCGATCGCCCCGGTTCGACGTTCCCGCATCGATGGAACTGGCCCGGTACCGCGATCTGGTGGCTGAAGCAGGTTATTCCTACGTGTCGGATGCGAGCTTTCTTGGTGCCCGGTCGCCGGTGCGGGAGCTACCGGTGCTGATCCGACACCGAATCCCGATGGGCGGCGGCAGCTACCAGCGCCTGCTTCCGTATCGGACGATCTCATCGGCCGTCGATGCGGCTGAAGGACCGGCCGTGCTCTACTACCATTCCTACGATTTCGGAGCGACCCTCCCGGGTACGGCCAGCATCCGATCGCTCGCCGCAGCCAAGCAGTTGCTGGGGCGGGGCCGGGTCGCAGGCTTGTTCTCGCAACTTCTCAGCCGATACGGCAGCAAGGCGTGTGCAGATGTCTGACGGAGACTTCAAGACGTACTTCCACCAGCGGGCCGGGCGGTTCTCGTCCTTCTACTCCAGCGAACCGGTCTCTCGTGCACTCGGTCGAGGTCCGCTCTTCGACCGCTTGCGGATCGCCGTGGACACCGTCGCCGGGTTGTCGGCCACCCGGGTGCTCGACGTGGGGTGTGGAAGCGGCCCGCTCTTCGCACCACTGGCCGAGGCAGGGGTCCACGTCACCGGGATCGACCCGGCCGAAGCGATGGTCGCACTGGCCAAGGAGGGGGCGGCAGCCCATCCCGGAATGGTGGACGTCGAGCAGCGGGGGTGGGAAGACATCACCGAGGTCGACACCTACGATGTCGCCATTGCGCTCGGCGTGTTCGACTACGTCGGTGAACCGGAAAAGCTCCTCGTCCGTATGGGGCGCTCCGCACCGAACGTCGTCGCGTCGTTTCCCTACCCGGGACTGCGGACCAATCTCCGCAAGGTCCGGTACGGCATGCGCGGCGTTGGTGTCCACGGGTATCCGTCGACAGGCTTCGACGCCCTGGCTGGCGCATCGGGACTTCGCGTTGAGCGGATCACGCCGCTCGGCAAGGCCGGTGCCGTCGTCCACTTCACCCGGGTGACGCCTGACTCTCGCTCGACCGCCTGATCGTCCGGGGGTGGCACATTGCGGTCGTCTGCCGGGACGGTGGCGGACACCGTCGGGGGAGCCGGCGCGGAGCGTGGAGTCCAGGGGGAGGTTGTGACGGTGGATTCGGGGTCACCAGGGGGGCGTCCCGGTCAGTCGCGGCTCCGCATTCTCGTGGTCATCAAATGCCTGGGGTTCGGCGGCGCGGAACGGCTGCTGACTGACACCGTCTCCACCGGCGACCATGAGGCGTTCGACTACGAAGTCGCGTACGTCCTGGATGCGGAGGACGGCATGGTGCCGCTGATCGAAGCCCGCGGCACCCCGGTCCACTCGTTGGGCGCCAGTAGCAATGGCGACCTGCGATGGATGGCGAGGTTGCGTCGACTCCTGGCCGACGGGCAGTTCGACGTCGTCCACTTCCACCTTCCGTACACGGCCTCGCTGGGCCGCCTGGTCGTCGCCTCGATCCCCCCCTCCGCACGCCCGGCGATCGTCTATACCGACCACAGCCTGTGGAACAAGATGGCGATCGTCGTCAAGGCACTGAACCGGGCCACGATCGGGCTGGACCAGGCCATGATCGTGGTCTCCGACGCGGCGCTCGAGTCGTTGCCGCGGTCGATCCGGGGTCGGGCGCGGGTGCTCGTCCACGGCGTGGACCTGTCGCAAGCCGATACCCTCCTCGCCCGGCGCCAGGAGATTCGGGACGAGGTGCGCCGGGAGTTCGGCGTCGTAGGCGACGACGTCCTCGTGGTCTCGGTGGCCAACCTCCGACCGGAAAAGGGCTATGACGTACTGCTCGACGCCACCGAGATCCTGGCTGACCGCCACCTGCCGGTGAAGGTGGTCGCCGTGGGCCGGGGTGAGCTGGAAGAGGAGATGGCGGCGCGTCATGCCCGGCTCCACCTCGGCGATCGGCTGCTGTTCGCCGGGCAACGGGATGACGTGCTGCGGATCCTCGCCGGTGCCGACGTCTTCGTCCTCGCCTCCCGTCAGGAGGGCCTCCCCGTCGTCCTGATGGAGGCCACGAGCGTGGGCCTGCCGATCGTGGCGACGGCGGTCGGCGGGGTCCCCGAGGTGCTGACCGACGGGGTCGACGGGCTCGTCGTCCCACCTGGTGACCCGCTGGCCCTCGCCGATGCCTTGTCCCGGGTCATCGCCGATCCCGACCTTCGCACCCGACTCGGGACGGGCGCGAAGCAGCGCAGCGCCATGTTCGACGTAGCCAGAGCCAGTCGAACCATCGAATCCATCTACCGGGAAGTGGCGCCGGTCCGGCGATGACAGTGACCCGAGGCAACGCCCGCCCACGGACCACCCGGAGGACGGCGTCGTACCGCCGGACCCGGGGTTCCCGCGATCCCGCTGCTACCATCGACTTCCTGCCGGAGGGGCCGGCACCGTAGGGGGCCGGCATGACCGACCAGTGGGATGCCGTGGACGAGCCGTTGGTGCTCCATGTGATCCCCACACCACTGGCGAGGGGCGCCCAGCGCGAGGCTCGGGCACTGGCGGACGAACTCGACCAGCCCGGCGTCCGGGCCCATCGCGTGCTCTGCATCTTCGACGGCCCCGCCGAGGTCGACCTCGATCTGTCGCTCGGAATCGCCGACCGGGGGCAGGCAGGCGTCGGCTACAACCCGCGCGTGCTCCCCCACCTGCGCAAGGCACTGTCGGCACTGGACCCGGCCCTTGTGGTCGCCCACGGAGGCGAACCGCTGAAGTACCTGGTGCCGGCGCTCGTCGGCCGGCGCCGACCGCTGGCGTACTACGCCATCGGAACCTACGGGGCGACATCGACGTCCCGTCCGCAACTCGAGCTCTGGAGGCAGCTCCTGCGGAGGGTCGACGCGATCGCCGCCGAAGGGGACGAGGTGGCCATCGAATGCCAGCAGCTCTTCCGCGTACCGGCGGCCAAGGTCACTATGACGCCCAACGGCCGGGACCCGGAGGTCTTTCGTCCTCGCCCGCGGGACGCCCCTGACGGTCTCCCGGTGATCGCGTTCGTCGGCGCCCTGACCGAGGGAAAGCGACCGACCAGGTTCGTCGAGGCAGTAGCCGCGCTGCGTGCCCAAGGACTGGCGTTTCGAGCCATCCTGATCGGCGACGGAGTGCTCCGTCCGACGGTGGAGCCGCTGGCCCGAGAGGCGGGGATCGAGATGCTCGGCTCCCGGTCCGACGTGGCCGAGCTGCTGGGTCGGTCCGATGTCATGGTCTTCCCCAGCAGACCCCAGGGCGAAGGCATGCCCGGTGTCCTCATCGAAGGTGGCCTGTCCGCGCTCCCGATCGTCGCCACCGACGTGCCCGGTGTGCGCTCGGTCGTCGAGGACGGCACGACCGGATTCGTACTGGGCGTGGAGGACTTCGATGGCATGGTCTCGGCACTGGCCCGTCTGGTGGAGGACGTCGAGCTACGCCACTCCATGGGTGAGGCGGCGCGGGCGCGGTGCGTCGAGCGGTTCAGCATCACGGCGGTGGGCGCCGCGTGGCTGCGCCTGCTGACCCCGCTACTTCCGGCCGGCGCGGTCGAACCGACCTGACGCCCTGACGCCCGGACGCCCGGACGGCCTTGCTACGGACTCCCTGACGAGGGTGGCGGCGTGGGGTGCTGGCCCCCGTCAAGCACATCGACCGCAGGCCGACCGTCAGCGGAACGATCCGAATCGGCCGTCGGCGCGACATCGGCCACCGGAAGCGGGCGCCGCCGCTTGGGATCGGCGAGGGCCATCCGCATCGAGCGGACCGTGCGATCGTGCTGCAGCATCGCCGCCCGGAACTTCGGGCGGTCCCTGCGCCGGTACTCCCACTCGAGCATCTTCGGCCGGCCCTTCGGCGTACGGGGGATGGCCAACGGCACCATCAGGAAGGGCAGGAGCATCACCCGCTCACGGTAGATGAGGCCGAGATTGCCCAGTGCGGCAAATGCATAGACGAACAGGATGCTGTAGACGACGCACATCATGACGTACGGGCGGGCGAACATCGTCCGCGGAAGGATCCGGAGCTGCCGGTACGAGGCGACGAAGACGCCGAGGATCACCAGGTTCTCGACGGCGGCGGCATACTCGCCGGAACCGTGGGCATTGAAGGGCAGCGGGTCGAACAAGACGGTGTAGAAGTCGATGGGCCAGCGGAGCGGACTCGACGAATAGGCGACTCCTCCCGAACCGCCGTAGACCGCATTGCTCGCGTTGGCGGTCGTCAGCGAGGAGGTCGAACCTCCACTGCTGAGTCTGAGGTAGTGCAACGTCACGTAGATCGACGAGGCGAGCAGGAACACCATGAACACCAACCCGCCGATCCTCTTGATCGTGGCGAACTTCACCCCGTCACCGGCCGGACGGACCATCAGTGCCACCGCAAACCCGGCCAGGACGACGACCAGCTCATTCGGTCGGATGAAGTACCCGGCGGCCGCGCCGACCGTGACGAGGCGAAACCCACCTGGGGCGCGCACCAGCACCTTGGCGCAGCCGTAGGCCACGAGGCCGAGGCTGACCATCATGACCGCCTCCTTGCTGACGTCGGCGGTCCAGAAGATCGTCGAAGGCAAGAAGAAGACGAGGTAGGCGTAGCGCTTGTGGCCCTGGAACTTCCCCGGGAAGGTAACGGTAAACGCCCGGTAGAACAGGATGGTCCCGAGCCACGACATCCAGGAAAAGACGAGGAAGGCGGCCAACTGGTTGACGCCGACCACGGCCATCACGACACCCGCGACGATGCTCAAGGAGCCGTCGTTGACGATGCCGCGCACATTGGATCCGGCCAATGTGAAGTTGAACGACCGGAAGTTCGGGGCGAGGATCGAGCCCTGGGAGTCGTACCGGGTCCAGTCGGCGATGCCGTGGTAGAGGTGGTCGACTACGAAGACCTGGGCCGGGGCGGCAAGCAGATGGAGGATGAGGCTCCACATCAGGATCCGGAGCAGCCAGGGGTTCTGCTCCTTCTCCACCACCCACCGGATGATCGGTCGGGACAAGGCGTAAATGACGCCCGCCACGATGATGACCCCCAGGGGATTGGATCCGAGCTGGGTGGCGAAGAGCATGGCGTAGGCCCTACGGCTCGGTCGTGCGGATCAGGACGGGTGGAGTTCGGGAGCCGGCACGTCCACGTCGCCACCTGTTCCGGCGTCGTCACCCGATCCGGTCTCCTCGACCGCGTCGTCGGCGTCCGGTGTCTGCACCTTGCCCGTGCGTCCCGAAGCGGCCATTCCCTCGCCGAGCACCCGCTTCTGGTTCTTCGACAGCTCCTCGCCCGTGAACACCACGCCGAGCACCGGCGCGCCCAGGCGACGCAGGATGTCGCCCATGTCCTGGGCGTCGGGGACCTCGGTCACGCCATTCTCGACGACGACGATCACGGCATCGACCGAATGCACCAACGCCTCACCATGGTGGTAGCGGAGGAAGGCCGGGGTCTCGACGATGACGACGGAGGCGACTTGGCGGGCGGCGTCGAGCACGTCCTTCGAGCGTGACACCAGCTGGCCGCTGTTGCGCATGAAATGGCGCATCGACAACGTCGACACGTGTTCCGGTCCGGCCGGGGTGATCCACCGCTCAATGTCGGCCGGAGTGACGGGGCCGGACTGGACACTCTCATCCGGGAAGGTGGTTCCGACTTCGAGGTCACCCGTGCTGACCACGATCACGTTTTCGTTGGCCTCGGCGTAGGTGGCGGCCAGGTTGGCCACGACGTTGGTCCGCGACGGCTCGTCCACCGTCGAGGAGATCATCAGTACATTGCGCGACCCGGGCTCGGGCACCTTGTAGGCCTCGCCCTGTGCAGCACTCACACCAAACAGATCGGCAAAGGCATCGCCCCCGGCGCCTGTGGGCGCCGCGTCGGACGCCATGGACTCGAACAGCACCGACATACGGAGCTTGCGGTAGGCCTCGGATGCCGGTGACGTCGGTCGGTCGATCACGTCGACCACGCCGGCGTCAGGTGGGTACGTCTCGGGGATGTCAGCGATCACCGGGAACTTGAAGTGGTGCGCGGCGCGTCCGGTGCGGCGGATCGACTTGTTGAGGACCTCGCTCGCCAGGATGACGATAAGAGCCAGCAGCACCCCAACGACGAGGCCGATCAGGAGTCGCACCTTGTGACTGTCGAAGGTGTTTAGATGGACGACATTGATCCGACGGGCCAGCTCCGGGGTTCCCGGGAAGATCACCTGATAGCCCGTTGAGGTTGCGGCGAAGGGTGAACCATTGGTGGCAGTCGCCGAATTCCCTCTGACCGAGGAAGCTGCGTGTGCCGCAACTATGGACTCGAGGGTGTTGCCGAGCTCCCTGGAGTACGCGTTGACGAGATCGGCGGCCAGCTGCGGAGTAGGCGCCGTCGCGTAGAGCGTGACGTTGCCACCGGCGGCGGACTTCTTGGTCGTTGTCGTGGCCGTCGAGCTGCCTGCGGTGGGGTATGCACCCGCGGCGGCGACGGTAGTGCCGAACATGCCGTTGGCGTAGATGAACGCGTTGCCCTTCAGGCGGATGTCGGAGACAGCGGCGAGCTTGACCGGAAAGGTATTCGCGTAGAAGAGGATCTGCGCGTTGGAAACCGTCCCCGTGATGAGGCCGCTCGACGCCGGGGCCCCGACCGTCGACCAGGTCTCCCACTTGAGGAGCGTCTTCGGGTGCTTCGAAATGGACGTGGGGACAGCAAGCGCGATGACGGCACCGATGACGGCCAGGACGACGACCAGACGCCAACGATGACGCAAGGCTCCGAGGAAGTTGATTGGCTCGATCATGCCCCTGTCCCGTCCGTGGTTTCGCCTGAAGAAATCATCCGAGATACAGCCGACCGATCGTACTACACGGCCTTACCGATTCTGCCAGGGGTTTCTCGGGAAATCCGGTCGCCACACCGAGTCATTACGAGCTCGGCAACCTGGGTCGGAGCGACTCTAGCAACCGGGGTCGGCCGGTCCCCGTCGGCCCTGGGACCGGTGCTTCCTACCCCCGTCACGTGGACCGCCGGGCATGCTACTCCGGATTGCATAGCGTGCCTCGGCGCTCTGCCCGGTGATCCCAAAAATTGAGGATGCCGAACCATGAGTTGCGCGGTAGTCTTTGTGCGACGACACAGGGCACTGATTCAGACAAGGATGGGCAGGGCCGAAGAGTGCGGGGGCACTCCGAGGTGAGGGACATATTCGTCTGCGAGGGACCGTCCGGCCGATGGCCGGGGTCCTCGCCTGGGGGCTGTTTATCAGGGGGGCGTCCGAATGGGTGCGCATGCATCACCAGCGTCAGAAGGACACATGAATTCGTATCCGGGGCAAGTCGAAGAAGTGGACGTGTCGCGGACCGACATTCGCCGCGTAGCCGTCGCCGCCAGCCGGATACGTGCCGCGCTCCTTTTCGTCTTCCTCGATGCCGTGTCCGTGGTCATCGGGTATGGACTCGCCGAGGTCACCTACTTCCGGGACCGGGCGCCAAGCGGTTACTGGCTCCATTTTACCGGGTTCCTGGCGGTAGCCGTCGTCGTCACCGTCATCTCCAACAAGATGTTCGGGCTCTATGGGCGAATGTGGCGGCACGCCGGAGCCGACGAGGCCAGGCAGCTGCTCCTTTCGGTCGCCACCACCCTCTGCGTCCTCATCGCCTTCTGGCCCGCCGGCAACACCATCCACATCGAGCTCGTCCCGCCGTTCGTCGTGGTGGTCGGCTGTATGTTCACCGCGGCCGGCATGGGCATCATCCGGTTCCACTCGCGACTGTTCGCCTGGCAGCGGGGCTCCAAGCGACTCGGCCTCCGGGTGGCGGTGATCGGTAGTCGCGACGCCGGCGCCGCCGCCATCCGCGAGATGCTGCGCAGCCCGGGCGCCGGTCTGGTGCCGGTCGCCGTGTTCGACGACGACCAACGGGCCCACGGCCTGTCCCTCCTCGGCGTGCCCGTGGTCGGCGATATCAGCGAGATCCCGAAGGCGGCCAGTCGCTACACGATCCAGCAGGTACTGCTGGCCATCCCGTCGCCCCCGCCCGAGCTGGTCGACCGGGCGCTGCGGGCATCGGAGCAGGCCGGAGTGTCGATGAAGATGCTGCCCGGTGTCAAGGACATGCTCAACGAGCCCAACCATGTCGCCGCCTTGCGTCAGGCCCGTGAGCCCCGGATCGAGGACCTCCTCGGCCGGACACCGGTGGCGACGGATCTTGAGTCCGTCCGGCGCTCCATTGAGGGTCAGCGGGTACTGGTCACCGGTGCAGGCGGCTCCATCGGCTCGGAAATCTGCCGCCAGTTGGCGAGCCTCGGGCCCGCCCAATTGGTTCTCCTCGACCACGACGAGACGCACCTTCACGACACGGCCGCCACCATCAACGGCCCGTCCGAGCAGGCACTGGTCGACATCTTCGACCGCGAGGCCGTGTTCGAGACGTTCGAGCACTACCGCCCCGCAGTTGTCTTCCACGCCGCCGCCCACAAGCACGTCCCGGTTCTGGAGCAGCACCCCCTGGAGGCAGCCAAGACAAACGTGCTCGGGACGCTCAACGTGGTCGACGCCTGCGCGGTCGTGGGCACCAGCCGGTTCGTGCAGATCTCGACCGACAAGGCCGTGCATCCATCCAGCGTGATGGGGGCCTCCAAGCGCGTGGCCGAGCAGACCGTTCTGGCCCACGCGCCCAAAGGTGCCGCCTACAGCACGGTCCGATTCGGCAACGTGCTCGGAAGCCGGGGCAGCGTCATCCCGACCTTCGCCCGCCAGATCTCCCAGGGTGGGCCCGTTACTGTCACCGACCCGAGGATGACCCGCTTCTTCATGAGTGTCGAGGAGGCCGTCCAGCTGGTGCTCCAGGCGTCCGTACTCTCCCACGGTGGGGAGATCTTCATGTTGGAGATGGGCGTCCCGGTCAAGATCATCGACCTGGCCGAGCGGATGATCCGGCTGTCGGGCTGCCAGGTCGGCATCGACATCCCCATCGAGATCACCGGCATGCGCCCCGGCGAGAAGCTGAACGAGGTCCTCAGCACGCCTGACGAGGAGATCCTCGGCACCGGCCATCCCTACATCAACCGCCTGGTGCCGATCCGGGCGCCGGCCGAGGTGTTCGCCGCCGAGCTCGAGGAGCTGGAACTGGCCATTGTCCGCCGGGACAAGGACACTGTCCGCAGCCTGCTCTTCACCGCCGGCCTGGCGAAAGACGCAGTGGTCGTCGTTCCGGGCATGGTACCGGCCCTCGACACCTGCGAGACGTCCGGCGACACGTTCGAGTGGCCCGAGCTCGCCGAGGCTGAGGCCGATCTCGAGTTGCGGGGTGTGATCACCAACTATCTCGGGCGACCCGAGAGCGACGTCGACCAGGTCCGGGCGTGACCGACCGGACCGGTCACCAATCCAACCCGCCGGGTCGTCGGGGCCCGAGCCGATGAGCGAGAGGTCCGTCGCCAAGCTGGTTGTCGTGGGCCAGGGCTATGTCGGACTACCCCTCGCCTTGCGGGCTGTCGAGGTTGGCTACGACGTGGTCGGCTTCGACCTCGATGTCAACCGGGTCAAGCGCCTGGCCGACGGCGACTCGTATGTCGAGGACATCAGCGACGAGCGCCTCGCAACCGCTCTGGCCACCGGGCGCTACCTTCCGACCGACGAGAGCGCCCATATGGACAGCTTCGACTTGGCCGTGATCGATGTCCCCACCCCTCTCGAGGACGGGAACCCCAACCTCGCGTATGTCGAGGAGGCGTCGCACACCCTGGCCGCCTACCTGCGTCCCGGGGCCACCGTCATCCTCGAGTCCACCAGCTATCCGGGAACGACCGAGGAGCTGGTGGTGCCCATCCTGGAGTCCGGTTCGGGGCTCAAAGCGGGGCAGGACTTCCACGCCGGCTACAGCCCGGAGCGAATCGACCCTGGCAACACCACCTGGCGACTCGAGAACACGCCGAAGGTCGTTTCCGGCATCGATGCCGGCTCGCTCGAGGTGGTCGAGCAGTTCTACGGCCGGCTCGTCGAGCAGACGGTGGCGGTGTCCGGAACCCGGGAGGCCGAGCTGACGAAGCTGCTCGAGAACACGTTCCGACACGTGAACATCGCGCTGGTCAACGAGCTGGCCATGTTCGCCTCCGATCTGGAGATCGACGTCTGGGAGGCCATCGACGCCGCCTCCACCAAGCCGTTCGGTTACCTGCGATTCACCCCGGGTCCCGGCGTAGGCGGACACTGCCTGCCCATCGACCCGAGCTACCTGTCGTGGAAGGTTCGGCGCAGCCTGGGCCAGCCCTTCCGATTCGTGGAGCTGGCCAACGACGTCAATGAGCACATGCCCGACTACGTGGTCCGCCGCCTGATGCTGGCGCTGAACCGGATGGGTCGGTCGGTCAACGGCTCCCGTGTCCTGATCCTGGGCTTGGCCTACAAGCGCAACACCGGCGACGCCCGTGAGGCACCCGGTACGGTGATCGCCCGGTCGCTCGTGGCCCTTGGGGCCGACCTGGTGGTCGCCGACCCGCACCTGGTGGGCGACACGCTCGCCTTCCCCCTGGTGGAAGTCACCGCCGACGAGCTGACGGCCGCCGATGCCGTCGTCCTGGTCACCGACCACGACGCCTTCGACTACGACCTGATCGAGAAGTATGCCCGCTACGTTCTCGACACCCGAAACCGACTGGACGGGCCTGCGGTCGAGCGGCTCTGATGCCGGTGTGAAGGTAATCGTCACCGGGGGAGCCGGATTCATCGGGGCCAACCTGTGCCGAACGCTGGCCGAGACCGCCGGGGTCGACCAGGTGGTCGCTCTCGACGACCTCTCGACCGGCAGCAAGGCCAATCTGGTCGGCGTCGCCGGGGTCGAGCTGGTCGAAGGTTCGCTTCTGGACACCGACCTGCTCGACGAAGTGGTGCCCGGCACCGGGGCCATCGTCCACCTGGGAGCCCGCCCGTCGGTCCCCCGCTCGCTCACCGATCCGGTGGCAACCCATGAGACCAATGCCACCGGCACCCTGCGGATCCTCGAGGCGGCCCGCCACCACGGCGGTCCACTGGTCGTCGTGGCCTCGTCCTCGTCGGTCTACGGGGCTAACCCCGTCCTCCCGAAGAGCGAGGACCTCGCCCCCATGCCGGTCAGCCCCTACGCGGTCTCCAAGTTGGCCACCGAGTCGTATGCGGTGGCCTACGCCCACTCATTCGGCCTCCCCACGCTGGCCTTCCGGTTTTTCAACGTGTTCGGCCCCCTTCAGGCACCCGACCACGCCTAC
The DNA here is from genome assembly GCA_036513075.1 of Acidimicrobiales bacterium. Taxonomy (GTDB): domain Bacteria; phylum Actinomycetota; class Acidimicrobiia; order Acidimicrobiales; family RAAP-2; genus Bog-756. The sequence goes on along the minus strand of DATBZS010000070.1, from coordinate 33,338 downwards.
GCCGCCGTGGTGCCGGCCTTCCTGGCCGCCGCGCTGCGGGGCGAGCCACTGCCGGTGCACGGCGACGGCCGCCAGACGCGGGACTTCACCTACGTGGGCACGGTGTGCGCCGTGCTGGCCGACGCCGTCGTGCGCCAGGTGACCGACCCCCGACCCGTAAACCTCGCCTTCGGCACCCGGTACTCCCTCCTCGACGTCATCGCCGAGATCGAGACACTGCTCGGCCGTCCCCTCGAGCGCTGCCATACTGAGCCGCGGGCCGGCGACGTGCGTGACTCGCAGGCCGACCAGACCAACCTGCGCGGCCTGTTCCCCGACGTCGAACCCGTCCCCCTCAACGACGGGCTGGCCGCCACCATCGACTGGTTCGAGCAGCGATGACGGCCCGCGCCGACATCGAGCGTCCCGACGGGACGGAGCCCGCGGACGAGGAAATGCGTGACGATTGGCGCACGACGACCATCGCCGGCGGCGCCCTGGTTGTCGTCGTCGTTGTCGTCGCCCTGATCTTCCGCTGGCACCCGGGCCCGAACTTCCTCGATAACTGGGGCTTCTCGTGGATCCACTCGGCGTTCGGCAATTCCTTCTTCCAGCACATGACCGACCTGCGCTCGTGGGCGTTCATTCTGGCGGGGTCGATCCTGGCCGCTCTTGTCGTGTATGCCCGGGACCGACTACGGGCACTGGCCTGCCTGATCGCACCGACTCTGGCCATCCTGCTCGTCGAATTGCTGCTCAAACCCGTCATCGGCCGCCGGTATGCCCAGGTACTGAGCTTTCCGTCAGGAACGACGACCATCGTGGCCTCGGTGGTCACCGCCTGGGCTCTGGCCGTCCCCCGACGCATTCGTCCGGCCGTGGTGATCGTCGGTACCTTCGTGATCGGCCTCGAGTGCATCTCCGTGATCGCCCTGCGGTGGCACTTCCCGACCGACTCACTGGGTGGCGTGATCGTCGGGGTGGGGACGGTACTGATGGTCGACGGTTTGCTCCACCTGGCGTTCGGCTCCCGCCAAGACGATGCCGGGCAGCCGGCCGGTTCGGACGGCACAAGAACTGCGGATGCCACAGGCGCCACGGATATGACGGACGCCACGGATGCCAGTCCATCGTGACCTGAGGCTCCACCCGCGCCGGTCCGCTCCAGTGCGGGCAAACTCCCCCCGAGGGGTAGCATTGAGCACCGTGGACGATCGAGGTGGTGCCCCGTCACCGGGGCACCCGGCACGAGGTCAGACAAGGCGCGACGGGGGATCGTCGCATCCGCGAGCGGGGGAAGTATGGGGAGCGACAACGAGCGTCTGGTGAGCGGCGAGGGGAAGCGCCCCGGGTGCAGTGCAGTGGCGTGGGTGGATGTCCGGACGCACTCGGACAGCGGTCCCGACATGGATCCACTGCCGGCTGCTCGCCTACTCGACCAGGTGTCCAAGGCCGTGCGGGGCGATGACCGGGTCTGTCCGGTGGCTACCTCGATGGTGGCGGTGGAGTTCGGCTCGGTGGCCAGTGCGGTGCCGTTGCTGGTCCTGGGAGACCGGATCGCCCGAGCCGTCGGCCCCGCCCTCCACCACTCCGAAGGAGGCCCTGCCCCCGCGGTGGGCATGGCCGGCCCGGTAGACGGGATCAGCCCCGTCGACCCTGACGACGTTTCGCGTCGCTCGTTCGGCGCCGCCCGGTCGGGCCGGTCGGTGCTGGCCGTCGATGCATCGGGCGGGTTCCGTGAACTGACCGCGGCCATCTCGGTCGACGAATGGGTGACCGGCCACTCATCCCCGTCTGGATCCGGTCCGTCGTTCCAACCGCTCCACCGGCGGACCATCGTCCGCTACGGCGCCCCGCGGGCCGTGGGCACGTCGGGCATGCGCCCAACCGACCTGGAGACGAAGGTGACCGGGCCCTCGGGCAACTCGCCGTCGACAGGGAACTTGACCGTTCTGGTGGTCGACCCGATGGCCACCGCCGGCCGAGCTCCGGGCTTCGCCCTCTCGGGGTCGGTCACGTTCGTGCAGCGCCTGGGTTGCCACACGGCGACGGCAACCGTCTCTCCTGACGACCCACTGGTCACGACCGTCGACGGCACCGAGGTGGACCTGGTCGTGCTGGTGCTCGACGGCTCCTGGGTGGGGCGATCCCCCAACTGGGAGACCGGAGCGTGGGGCTTGCCCGCCCGATTGACCACTGCCTACGTGGACAAGGGGATCCCGGTGCTGGCCGTCAGCGCCGGGGCCGGGGCCGGGGCCATCGCATCGTGTGTGGTTCAGGGGGCGTTCGCCCTGTTCAACCTGGACAGCCTTTCCGAGGCCCTGCGGTCCCTCAACGGCATGAGCCTCCAGGATGCGCGCCAGGTGGCCGAGCTCGCCTTCTCCGGTCCGTTCCGGTCCCTCCTCGGGCTCACCGCAGGTGAGCGACGCGTCCTCTTCTACCTGACCGAGGGTTGGGCGGCGCATGACATCGCCGAGGAGCTGGTGGTTTCGCTGACGACCGTGCGATCCCACATCCGATCGGTACTCCGCAAGCTGGAGGTCCGTTCGCAGCTGGCGGCGGTTGCCATCGCCAACAGCCGTGATCTCGAGTCCCACTCCGCCTCGGCGAGCGCCTGAACCCGGCGCCACCTCACCCAGGCGGGCGATCGGCCGCGCCGAGGCCACCCTCCTCGAGGTGCCCCAGAGATCCGTGCTCGTGCTCCAGGCGGGCGCGCAACCGGACGTCCCGCGCGTTGCTGGTACGGCGGCGGGTCGGGGTGTCGCCGGTCCCGTGCCCGGTCTATGGCAGGCCGACCAGTTGAGCCAGTCCGGCGAGCAGTCCTCCAAGTCGCCCGGTGGACAGGACACCCGGGCAGTTCGACCTGCTTCCTCTGGATCCTCGGCATACGGTGAGCGCGGCATCGCAACCTCGTTCGAGTACGTACCCATCAATTGGGAGTCGCGTGGGCGCGGGTCCGATCACCGGCTTCGTCCACTCTGGTCACTGCGGTCGAGCTGGTTCGATGCCATCGACCCGGACCGCCAATGAGACGGCGGACCCGGGCTGACCGGACCGCCCCTGCTGGGAAGGGCAGGCCCTACACTTCTCCCCGTGATCCACATCGCCACCGTGCACCACAAGTCGGCCAAATGGATCGACGTGCAACTCGCCTACCTGAAGCGCCACATCCACGAGCCGTACCGTGTGGTCGCCAATCTCCAAGACGTCCCCGGCGACCACGCCGCCAAATTCGACCGGGTCGTGCCCGCGATCGGGAGACACGCGGGCAAGCTCAATCTCCTGGGTGCCGAGATCGTGTCCGAGGCGGCGCCGGATGACCTGATCTTCTTCCTCGATGGCGACGCGTTCCCCATTGCCGACCCCATCCCCACGGTTCGTGCAGCGCTCGACGAGACCGTTCTGGTCGCGGTCAGGCGCGACGAGAACGGCGAGGACTGCCAGCCGCACCCCTCGTTCTGCGCCATCCGTGTACGGGACTGGGACGACCTGCGAGGCGACTGGTCGATGGGTCACAGCTGGACGTCCTCGTGGGGCGAATCAGTCAGTGACTCGGGTGGAAACCTCCTGCGGACGCTTGAACGGAGGAAGCTTGACTGGACGCCACTGCTCCGGTCGAACCGGGTCGATCTCCATCCCCTGTGGTTCGCAATCTACGGAGGCTTCCTGTACCACCACGGTGCGGGATTCCGGAAGGCGGTGGCCCGGAGTATCGGAGCGGGAGGGCCCGACCGGTGGACGCGCGGCGAGAATGCCCCTGTGGTGGGTACGCTCATCCGCAAGGTCGACTCCTACCGGATCCAGTCCTGGGAGAATCGCGAGATGGAGGCCAGTCAGCGCCTCGGCGAGGAGATCTACGACGCCATGCGGACCGATCCGGAGTTCTACCGACGGTTCCTCTGAGGCTCCGCACCTCGAACGGAGGCCGGCCGCAGCGTCAGCATGTGGTGTTGACGAATAGCGCCTTGGTCAGTGCAGCCCACTCGTAGGCGAGGTTCTCGAGCAGAGCGACGCCGTGAGCGCTGACGGGGACCACCACCAGGTGCATGTCGCTGCAGCGCCGGAACAAGAGGCGGGCCCGGGTGGCCTGGCTGCGCTCGGGCACCATCAGCATCGACGTCCAGTGGTTCGCCTTGGCCATCCGGGTGGCGTACTCCACCTCGCCCCGGGTATCGAGCGGGTTGGCCCGGAAGCAGATGACCCGCACCCTCGCCTCGGCCGAGGGGCACGGGGCCGGGGGGTATCCGCCGAGTGACACCATCACCACCGGTGCGTATCCGGCCTCGGCCAGGGCCACCGCCCGTTCGGCCCGAAGCTGCCCGGGGTCGCCACCGAGGGCCAGGATGGCGTCGACCTTGGCCGGGCCATCGGTCGGGGGCCACAGGAACAACCGGGCCGAGACCACCACGATCAGGGCCCCGAGCACGACGACGAGCACTGCGGCCCAGATCACCAGCACCTTCCCGAGCGGCCGGGGTTGCTGCTCCTGTGGTGCGCCCTCCGACCCCACTTCGGCGGCAGTCACGAAGGCCCGTGTCCGGCCCGCTGCAGCTCGCGCCAGTGCGCGCCGAGCCGGGCCGTCCCGAACCCGGGGATCGGATGGTACTGGGGTAGGTAGAGCGCGAGTACCTCCATGGGCCGACATGCTACTGAGCGCCGCTCCTCCCACCCGTCCGCCGGGCACCGCGGCCGCCAGGGGCGGAAACCGCAGGTCACAAGGTAAGATCATCGTCAGGAGCCCACATGGATCGAACCCGACGACTGGCGGTGAGCCTCGCCCTCAACCTGGGGCTGGTGGTCGTCCAGGTCGCCTTCGGGATCGCCGCCCACTCGACAGGTCTGGTGGCCGACGCCGGCCACAACCTGACCGACGTCGGAGCCCTCACCCTGTCCTTGGTGGCCGTGCGGCTCGCCCTGCGCCCGGCCAGCCCGGCCCGGTCCTTCGGCAACCACCGGGCGACGATCCTCGCCGCCCTGGCCAATGCCGTCCTCATCGCCGCCGTCACCGTACTCATCGTGGTGGCGAGCGTGCACCGCCTCATGCATCCCGTCCATGTCGACGCCGGCATCGTGGTCGCGGTGGCAGCTATCGGTCTGCTGGTCAACGGGGTCGCCGCATTCGTCCTGTCCGACCACGGCGGCGACCTCAACATGCGCGCTGCCCTGCTGCACATGGTCGGTGACGCCCTGGCGTCGGCCGCCGTGGTTGTGGCCGGGCTATTCCTCTTGGCGGCGCCCTCGGCCACATGGCTGGACCCCGTGTCCGCCCTGGTGGTGGCGGTCATCATCGTCACCCAGGCTGCCGGCGTCCTTCGTGCGGCCGTGGCCGTCCTCTTGGAGTCGACTCCGACCGACGTCGACCTCGGGCACCTGACAGCAACCATGGCCGACGTGTCCGGGGTCAGCAGCGTGCACGATCTCCATGTGTGGAGTCTGTCGAGCGACGTCCGGGCGCTGTCCGCCCACCTCGTCCTGTCGGGGCACCCGACTCTGGAGGAGGCGCAGGTTGTGGGCGACCGGGTCAAGCACACCATCGGTGGTCCGTTCGGGATCGCCCACAGCACCCTCGAGCTCGAATGCGAGCCGTGCTCCGACGTCGACCCCTGCGCTATGGACGTTCCGCCGAAGTCGGCACATCACCCTCACCACCACTGACGGTGCACTCGATTCGCCAGTCCTCGGTGAGGATTGTGGGTTCGATCAAGGTGGCGAAGTGGACACGGAGGAACCTATCGGACGCCGAGGGCGAACAGTCTGCGTTTGAGCCATATGGGCGTGAGAGCCGATATCCGGTCCCTCATCGGGACCACTGGCGACGGGAAGAACGGTTGAACCCACTCGCCTTCGGACAGCGATCCCTCGGTCAGGCGCCGAAACGCACACCATTTGTCGGTACCCGCCAGACGCTCCCACCGGGGGTCGGGTTCGATGAAGGTATCGATCAGTAACCGCACCTGGTGGAGCTGAACATCATCGAACACGACGACGCCGCCCTTGCGAAGGAGTGCGGCCCCGTAGAACCAGTCGATGATGGGCAGAGGGAATCCGTGGCCCCCGTCGATGAACACCAGATCGAGACTCGGCCGTTCGAGAGTGGGAAGGGCGATCTCCGAAGGTCGGAGATCGAATGCAAGAGAGCTTCGGTCGATCTGATGGTCGTCGCAATAGTCCTCGATGACGGCTACTTCTTCAGCGAAAGGGACGACGGCCAGATGATCACATCCCCACGCCGCGAAGAGGACCGTCGACACGCCCACACCGGTTTCCAATGTCCGGGACCCCGGTCCCACCTGCCCAGCCATGAATCGATAGCAGGAGGCCTCGGTGCTCCACACCGCTCCGTTATCCGCGTGCCGGTGGATCACAGGCGGTTCGGCGCCAAGGCGACTGACCCATTCATGGCGCGAAACACGCTCGGAGTCATCGGTCACAGTAGGACTCTAGGTGCTCACAACGAGTCGCTCCCGGACCTCGCGCCACCCGCGACTGGACGACCTCCTGCAGATTTCCGACGGCCGTCCCATCCGGGCCCGGGCGCGACGCAGCCCCGAGTAACCGGACGGCCGAAACCGCCCAAGCTCCTCGGGGCCACGTACCGGCAGCCCGGCTCCTCCTGTCGCAGGTCGTGTCGGACAACCTGCGCCAGGTGCCCGGACCGGAGCGCCTTGCGGCATACCGGTCCGTCCCCGGACCAACCTGTCGGTCGCCTACTGCCGTTCCGTCGACCCCGGTTCGGTCCTGCGGACCGGTCTGCGACCGATCCTCGGACCTCCCCCGGATCCCCGGTGGGCTTCGGCTTCCCGAACTGCAGCCATGGTGAACCGGACCGTGGAGAGGGTCAAGGTCGCGGCGCGAAATCCTGAGCTTTTCCGCTACATTTCCCCGTTCGTCCCCAGGGTGGGAGGAGATCTCCACCGGTCTTCCCCAGGACACCCGCGGCGCTAGCGTGGGATCGGGCCCAGTCGGCCCGTCAGGCCCGGGGGACCAACGGGCCCGGCAGGGCAGAACGTCATGGCCATTCGTTGAGACGACGGATACGAGAGCGCAGTGCAGCAGGACCACCGGGGGGATTCCGGGCGCCGGGTCGGTGCCCCACAAAGCCAGACCGGGCGCCGCCGCGCCATGGCCCGGGGCGCCCTCGGCACGGTCGCCCTGATCGGCCTCGGTGCGGCAACGGCCGGCTGGATGGCCTCGGGCGCCCAGGCGGCTGACCTCCGGGCTTCCCCGGCTGCCGGCCACCCATTCCTGGCACCGTTGGCCTGGACGCTCGGGACCGAAGTGACCCCACGTCCCACGGCCGACCCCGCCGCACCCGGCACCGAGGTCACCGGAGGAGCCGACCAGTCCGACCCCTTCCTCACCGTGGCGGCCGGCCGCTACCTGTTGCTCACCAGTGGCGGAGCCGGCGCGGCGCCGGTCAACGTTCCCCTGGCTACCAGCACCGACTTCATCCACTGGACCGAACCCGTCGACGCTCTGCCCACCCTGCCGGTCTGGGCCCATCCCGGGTACACCTGGGCTCCCGAACTCCACCGCTTCGGCAACCTCTACGCCCTCTACTTCACGGCCATGGTCGCTGGCTACACGCCACAGACCGAGTGCATCGGCAGCGCCTTCGCCACCTCCCCCACCGGGCCGTTCACCGCAGGGCCGATACCCCTCATCTGCCAGCTCGACCAGGGCGGCTCGATCGACCCGCGGGTGTTCATCGACTCCGACGGCACCCCCTGGATGCAGTGGAAGTCCGACCAGAACATCGGAGGGTCCGACACGCCCACCAAGATGTGGTCGCAGCGACTGTCGGCCGACGGGACGAGCCTGCTCGGCAGCCCCACGCTCCTGATGTCACCCGACGAGGCCTGGCAGGGGAGCATCGTCGAGGCACCGGACATGGTCGAGTTGCACGGCACCTACTGGGTCGTGTACTCGGCCAACTGGTACAACCAGCCGGAGTACGCCATCGGTGCGGCCCGCTGCACCGGCCCGGGCGGACCGTGCCACGACCAGACCCCCAGCCCGCTGCTGGCCACCAACCTCCAGGGGGAGGGACCGGGCGAGGCGTCGGTCTTCCACGACGGCAACGGGGTGTGGTTGCTCTACAGCCCGTGGCGGTCGCTCGCCCCCAAGCCCGACATCCCGGCGCGGCCCGTCTACATCGCCCGGCTCGGGTTCGGCTCCTCCGGCCCCTACCTCGCCGGTGGTTCGCTACCCGGGCCGACGAATCTCCTGGCCCGGCCGCTGTGGGCTGCGACGCCGTGACGCCGGCCTTCGGCTGCCGGATCGGAGAGCGTACGGGATAAGGCTCAGCCCCGCAGGCGTCGGAGCTCGGCGGCGACGGACTTGCCGTTGGCCTGTCCCCTGGTCGCCTTCATCACCAACCCGGTGAAGAAGCCGGCGAGCTTGTCGTCGCCCTCGCAGAACCGGGACCATTCGCCGGGGTTGGCAGCGATCGCCTCGGCCACCGTGGCCACCAACGAGTCCTCGGACATGGCCTCGAAGCCCTTGTCGCGGGCGATGGCGGCCGGGTCGCCGCCACCCCGGGCGAACAGTTCGGCCAGCACCGCTTTGGCCTGGGTGGCCGACAGTGAGCCGGTCGCCTCCAAGGTCAGTAGCTCGACGTAGGACCGGGGGTCGAGGGCGCGGGCCGCGTCGGCGTCGGTGGCCGCTTCGTTCGCCGTCCGGGCGAGGGCCAGGGCGGAACCGACCCCGCCGGCCACCGCTTCGACGACCAGATCGTCCAGGCCGAGGTCGACCACCGTTGCCACCTGCAGGAGCTGCGAGTCGGTGGCCCCGCCGGACTCCTCCAGGAGCTCGACGAGCCGGGACCGGCGTTCGGCCGGCATCATCCCGAGGGTGTCGGCCACCGCCCGGATCCACTCGACGTCGGGCACCAGTGGAACCAGGTCGGGCTCCAGGAAGTAGCGGTAGTCGTAGGCGTCCTCCTTGGAACGGAGGGCCTGGGTGCGTCCAGCCCCTTCGTCCCAGTGGCGCGTCTGCTGGACGACCTGCTCACCCGATTCGATCAGGGCGATCTGCCGTTCGGCCTCGTACTCGATGGCCCGGCCGAGCGACCGGACCGAGTTGAGGTTCTTGATCTCGCACCGGGTACCGAACGGATCGTCCGTGCTGCGTCGGACCGATACGTTGGCGTCGACCCGCATCGATCCCTCCTCCATCTTGCCGTCGGAGGCGCCCGAGGCCACCAGGATGGCCCGCAGCTCGGTCACGTAGGCCCGGGCCTGGTCGGCGGTACGCATGTCGGGGCGGCTCACGATCTCCACCAGGGGGACCCCGGAGCGGTTGTAGTCGACCAGCGAGTAGTCGGCACCGTGGATCCGTCCCGAGGCGCCGGCGTGGGTCGTCTTGCCGGTGTCCTCCTCCATGTGGGCCCGCTCGATCCCCACCCGGAACCCGTCGGGCAGGTCGAGGTGGCCGTTGGCGTTGAGCGGCTCGTCGTACTGGCTGATCTGGTAGTCCTTGGCCTGGTCCGGATAGAAGTAGTTCTTCCGGTGGAAGGTCGACGGCAGAATGTCGCACTGCAGTGCGGTACCGATGGCCATGGCCAGCTCCACCGCACGCTGATTGAGCACCGGCAACGACCCCGGTAGGCCCAGGCAGTTGGGACACACGTTGGTGTTGGGCTCGTCGCCGAACATGTTGGGGCACCCGCAGAACAGCTTCGTCGCCGTCTTGAGTTCACAGTGGACCTCGAGCCCGATGACCAGCTGCCAGTCCGCCCTCATGCCGCCTCACCGGCCGTGATGCGCGGGACGGCGAGGTCGGGCGCGGCGGCCTCGACCACGGCCGCCACCTTGAAGAGGGTCCCCTCGGAAAGGGCCGGACCGAGCAGTTGCACGCCGACGGGCAGGCCGTCGTCCCCCGGACCGAAAGGGACACTGACCGCCGGGTGGCCGGCCAGATTGGACGGGATGGTGCACACGTCGGACAGGTACATGGTCAGCGGGTCGTCCACCTTGTCCCCCAGGGCAAAGGCCGTGGTCGGGGCGGTCGGGCCGAGGAGGACGTCGCAGTGGGCGTAGGCCGCGGTAAAACCCTCGATGATCCGGGTGCGGACCCGGAGCGCCTGGTTGTAATACGCGTCCATGTACCCGGCCGACAGCACGTAGGTGCCGAGCATGATCCGCCGCTTCACCTCGGCCCCGAAGCCCGCAGAACGGGTGGCCGTGTTCATGGCCACCGTGTCCTCGGCGTCGACCCGGAGTCCGTAGCGCACCCCGTCGTAGCGGGCCAGGTTGGACGAGGCCTCGCCCGGGGCGATCAGGTAGTAGGCCGACAGACCGAGGGTGACCTCGGGGACCGACACCTCCTCGACGCGGGCCCCTGCCGTGGCCAGCGCCTCGGCGGCCTGGTTCACCCGGGCCACCACGTCGGGGGCTGCGCCGTCCATGAACTCGGTGAGAATGCCGACGGTCATACCGTCGACCCCGTCGTCGAGCACCGACAGGACCCGGGGGGTGGGTCGGTTGAGCGATGTGGAGTCCAGCGGGTCGTAGCCGCCGATGACGTCGAACAGCAGGGCGGCGTCGGCCACCGAGGTGGCGAACGGTCCGATCTGGTCGAGGGAGGAGGCGAAGGCCACCAGGCCGTAACGGGAGACGGTGCCGTAGGTCGGCTTCATGCCGACCACCCCGCACAGGGCGGCGGGCTGGCGGATCGACCCGCCGGTGTCGGAGCCGAGGGCGAGGGGGGCGAAGCCGGCGGCCACGGCGGCAGCCGACCCACCGGACGACCCGCCGGGGACCCGGGAGGTGTCGTGCGGGTTGCGGGTGGCACCGTAAGCCGACGACTCGGTGGACGAGCCCATGGCGAACTCGTCCATGTTGGTCTTGCCGATCAGCAGTGCGCCGGCATCGCGCAGGCGGGTGACCACCGTGGCGTCATACGGCGGGAGCCACCCCTCCAGGATGCGCGACGAGCAGGTGGTTGGCACCCTCCGGGTGCACATGTTGTCCTTCAGGGCGACCGGCACCCCGGCCAGGGGGCCCGGGTCACGACCGGCGGCCACGGCGGCGTCGACGGTCCGGGCCTGGCTGCGGGCCAGCTCGGTGGTCACCAGGTTGAAGGCGTGGATCGACTCCTCGCCGGCGTCGATGACGGCCAGGTGGTGTTCGAGTACATCGACGGCCAGCTCCTCCCCGGCCCGGACCATGGTGGCGGTCTCGAGCGCCGGGCGGGGGGCGGTCATGGCGCCTCCCCGAGGATCCGGGGCACCCGGAAGCGGTGGTCCTCGACCGACGGCGCCTGGGCCAGCACCTCGTCGCGGTCGAGGCACGGGTGGGGCTCGTCGGTGCGAAGCACGTTCGTCACGGCCATGGCATGAGCCGTCGGCGCCACACCGTGCAGGTCGAGGGAGGCTACGTCGGCGGCGTGGTCGAGAACTTGCGCTAACTGTTCGGTGTACGTCTCGAGCTCGTCCTCGGTCAGGTGGAGGCGGGCCAGGGCGGCCACGTGGGCCACGTCCTCCCGGGTGAGGCGGGCGGGTGCGGCCATCAGGCGGGGGCTCCGCCGGGGCCGCCCAGCACGGAGGTCGCGAACTCGACCACCTTCGCCTCGATCAGTGGGGCGTCGTTGTCGAGGGTGGCCACGTGGTAGCTGTCCTCCAGCCAGATGCGCTCGACGGGGCCCGACACCTGCCCCTCGACGACATCGCCCGACACCGACTCGACCACGTGGTCCTCCCGGCTCGACAACACCAGGGTCGGGCAGTGGATGTCGGCCAGTTTGGCCTCGACCTCGTCGGCCCCCTCGAACAGCGACAGCACGGCGGCCAGCGGGGTGCCCGCGTAGGCGGCCTCGACGCCGCCTTCTTTCTTGATGTCCGAGCCGATGCCGTCGAACGACTCGGTACCGGCGTCGAGCAGCGATTGGATGCCGCCCCGGAACTCGGCGTCGGGGGCATGGACCAGTGGGTTCACCACGGCGATGCCGGACAGGTGGGGATGGCGTTCGGCCAGCCAGCAGGTCAGGGTGCCGCCCATCGACAGGCCGACGACGGCCACATGGTCGCACCGGGCAGCCAGGGCCTGGAAGTGGGCCTCGACACTGCCGGACCAGTCCTCCCACCGGGTCGGGACCATGTCCTCGAGGGCGGTCCCGTGGCCAGGCAGGAGGGGCAGCTCTACGGTGAAGCCGGCTGTGGCCAGGGCCTCGGCCAGCGGGCGCATGGACTGGGGGTTGCCGGTGAACCCGTGTAGCACGAGGACGCCGTTGGCTCCGCCTGCGGCAGACCACGGCTCGGCACCTGGGATGAGGGGAGCGGTCACGGAGGGGATGCTATCGGCCCCGTGCCCGGACCTCCGCTCTGCGGTCCGCCCTGGCGGAAGCAGGTAAGCGGAAGGAGGGAGGGGATGGATGGGCGACCCACGTCGGTCGACGGCGCAGGGCGCCGGGTAGAGTCTCCGGCGATCGACCCCACGGGCAAGGAGCAACGCAGCGATGACTACCTATCTCTTCCTCAGCGACGAATGGCTCGACGAGGCCCGGTCGATCCGCGCCGAATACGAGGGGCGGGGCGGCTCCATCGACCACGCGGTGCGGATGAACCTGATCGTCGTCGAGGTTCCCTTCGGCGAGGGGGCGATCCGCGCCCACGCCGACACCAGCACGGGCGAGCTCGTCCTCGATATCGGTCACATCGACTCGGTCGACCTCACGGTGACCATCGGCTATGACATCGCCCGGGCGCTTCTGGTGGAGGGCAATCCCCAGGCCGGGCTCCAGGCCTTCATGCAGGGGAAGATCAAGGTCGAGGGGGACATCGCCAAGCTGATGGCCCTGCAGTCCGCCTCCCCGGACCCGACCGCGGCCGAGATCGCGGCCCGGATCCAAGCCATCACCGAGTAACCGCACACGGCCGACGCCGATCCCAGGGTGCCCGCCCGACTCAGCGAGCGGCCACCTCGATGGGGACGGTCCGCTGGCCCCGGGGCGTGTCCTTGACGAAGAAGCCGCAGATCAGCGCGGCAAAGGCCACCAGCCCGCCGACCAGGTAGGCGGCGTGGAAGGACGCCAGGTTGCCCGCCCCGCCGTTGGCCGACGCCTCGACGGTCACCATCACCTGGATACCGGCCACGATGCCGATCTGGGTGACGAGGAGCTGGGCGGCGCTCATCACCCCGAGCTCGTCGGCCTCCACCTCGTTGGCTGCCGACGAGGCCGTCGACGGAGTCGACACCCCGTTGCCCAGGCCGGACAGGGCCAGGGCCATGATGATCAGCACCACCGACGGATTGGCCCCCACCTGGGTGAAGACCAACATGGAGATGGTGAGGGCGCCGGCGCCGGCCATGATCGACCACCGCTCCCCCACCTTGACGGCCGCATAGCCGGCGATGGGTGCCGACAGCGAGAACACGAGTGGCCGGGCAGTCGACAGCAGGCCGGCCTGGGTCTCGCTGTAGCCGTAGATCCGCTCCATCAGGATGGGGAAGAGGAAGAAGCCGCCCATGTAGGCGAAGTTGACGAAGGCCCTGGCCCCGAGGGGGAAGACGAAGTTCCGCCTACCGAAGTACCGCAGCGGGATGAGCGGACGGGGGGCGTGGCGCTCGTGGAGGACGAAGTACACCCCGACCGCGACACTGGCCACGAAGAGCGCAACCGTCTTGGGCGAGGTGAACCCCCAGGTGGGCGCCACGTTGAGGCCGAGGAGCCCCAGGGTCACCGAGCACGACAGCGAGATCGACCCGGCCCAGTCGAGCTGACGCCACGGGCTCGTCGGCACGGCTGGTGCGTCGTCGGGGCCCTGGTCGGAATCAGACGGCACGGGAGCGGCGACAACCGCAGGGTTCACCGATCGACCGGTCCGGGCCTGGGCCTCGGCCGCATTGGTGGCCGCCCGGTCGTGGGAGGGCAGGACGATCACGGCCAGGAGCGCCGCCACCGCCATCAGGGGGAGCTCCCCCCAGAACAGGGCCCGCCAACCGTAGAACTGGATGATGGGGGCACCGATGGTGACTCCGAGTACCGGGCCACCGGCGCCCACCAGTGCCCACCAGCCCATGGCCTTGACCCGGTCCTCGTGGGAGAAGGCCTGCAGCACCAGGGCCATCGATGCCGCCCCGGTGGCCGCCCCCTGGACCCCGTCGAAGAGTCGCGCGGCGATGAGCACCCCGGCCGTCGGGGCCGAGGCGGTCAGCACCACCGAGAGGGCGGCACCGGACAGGCCCCACAGGTAGAGGCGCTTGTAGCCGCGCAGGTCCCCCAGCTTGCCGAGTATGGGGGCCGCCACGCCGAAGGCCAGCAAGGGCCCGGTCGACGTCCAGGTCAGGGTGGTGACCGTGGTGTGCAACTCCTTGGCCACCTGGGGCAGCGCCACCACGAACACCGTGAACGTAATGTTGACCGAGAGAAGTCCGGCCAGCACCGTCCACAGCACCCACCACTGGTAGCGGTCCGACCCGACTACCTTCCTGTGCATCCGGTGGCGGAACAGCAACGGCCACGGGACGGTGATCCCGCCGTCACCACCCGACCCGGTGCCGCTCAGGAGGTGCTCGGCCTCCCGCAGCTCGTCGTCATCGAACCGCTCGTCACCGGGGACGGGACCGGGCCCGTCGGCCCGGGAGGCCACTCAGCCCCCGAGCTTGTGCATTTCGGCCTGGAGCTCGGCCACAGTCCACCGGTCGTCCTTCTCGAGGGTGTCGGTCAGCGTCCAGGGCTGGAACAGCCGGATCTGTCCGCCGAGGATGAAGTACACCTTGCCGGTGGCCGGGCAGCCCTCGGTGGCCAGGTAGGCGACCAGGGGGGCGATATTGGCCGGGTCCCAGGCGTCGAAGGTCGCCGCGTCCTCGGGGGCCGACACGATGTCGGCCAGGCCCGGGGTCTCGACGGTCATCCGGGTACGGGCATTGGGGGTGAGCGCGTTGACCCGCACACCGTAACGGGACAGCTCGGTGGCGGTGATGGTGGTGAAGGCGGCGATGCCCGCCTTGGCCGCGCCGTAGTTGGACTGGCCCGGGTTGCCGATCAGACCGGACGTCGACGACGTGTTGATCACCGAGGCCTTGACCTCCTTGCCCGCCTTGGTCTGCTCACGCCAGTAGCCGGCGGCATGGCGGGTGGGGACGAAGTGGCCCTTCAGGTGGACGTGGATGACCGCGTCCCACTCGGCCTCGGTCATGTTGATGAGCACCCGGTCGCGCAGGATGCCGGCGTTGTTGACCAGTACGTGCAGGTCGCCGAAGGTCTCGATGGCCGTGTCGATGAGGCGCTTGCCACCGTCCCAGTCGGTCACGTCGTCATGGTTGGCCACGGCCTCGCCACCAAGTGCCGTGATCTCGTCGACCACCTGCTGGGCGGCGCTGACATCGTCCCCTGAACCGTCGAGGGTGCCACCGAGGTCGTTCACGACCACCTTGGCGCCCTCTGCCGCGAAGAGGAGGGCGTACTCGCGGCCGATGCCGCGCCCCGCCCCGGTGATGATGGCGATCCGTCCGTCCAGTGCTCCCATGTCCTCAGCTTCCCTCGTGTGGGCCGGCGGCCGTTCGGCCGTGCGGCGGTAGGCACCCCGTGATGGGGCCCCGGGGCGTCGACGCCCGCCCGCGGCCGTCCGGGGACGGTGCTGGCGGGAGGGCGTACCTGCTCCACGTTGTCATCGGCCTGACCTCGTGGTCAAGCCGGTGGTCAAACCGGAGGATCAGGCGGCGGGGACGGGCACCGGGCGGTCTACCCGGGCGCCCAGGCCGGCCGACTCGGCGGCCCCGACCATGGCCCGGACCCGGTCCCGGGGGCCCGACAGCACCACGTATTCGGTGTTGCGAAGGTGGGAGACGGTGCCCACCTTGCGCCCCGACGGGTCGTGGATCCCGATGCGGGCGCCCACGTACCGGGCCGAGTCGAAGGCCAGGACCTCGACGTGGCCCCGGGTCGAGCAGACGGCGTGGAGCTCGTCGAAGCTCAGCCACGACTCGTTGTTGTAGGAGAGCACGACCACCTCGGCGGCCACCCTCGCCACCACGTCGGCCAGGGCCACCGGCATGGTGCGGCGCCCGTTGAAGGCGCTCCGGGTGGCGGGATCGCGTAACTCGGACCGCTTGCACGCCACGCCGTAGTGTTCGGGCGCGTCCCAGGCCACCAGGGTCTCCCACACGTGGTAGTTGGCGTCGTAGCGGTGCTGGTTGTAGGGAGGGTCGAGGTAGGCCAGGTCGACGTCGGGCAGGTCCGACGAACCGACGAGGGCACACGCGTCGCCTTGAATGGCTGCGCCGGGTCCGGCCAGGAGATCGGGCACCCGCAGGGTGAGCGGGTGGACGGCCCGGGGTGCCCACTGCTTGAGGTAGGCCATCTGCAGGCCGGTGGTCGAGTCCACCCGGTCGGCCGCCTCCATGAGGCTGGTCAGGAGCACCGGCCACAGTGGAGATCCGGCGTACTCGGACTCGATGACGTCGCGCACGGCGTCGATCCGGGCGCCGTTCTCGGGACGGAAGTAGCGGGCCGCCGTACAGAACGTCTCGGTCACGTAGCCCGGCACCCCGGGCACGGTGTTCAGGTGATCGACGGCCCGGATCGCGCCGTCGAGGAGCGACGGATTGGCCGCGGGATCGCTCTCCACGTAGCAGCGGGCGAGCACGTGCGCGCAGCGGGCACTGTCGACGGCCGTCACGTCGATGCCCTGGGACTTGAACGCCTGGGACACCCTGGTCGTCCCGCAGAACAGGTCGAGGGCAGTGCGCGCACCCGATGCTGCGGCCAAGTTGGCCAGGGCCGGCACCAGGCGCCGCTTCGATCCCAGGTACTTGATCATCCGGCGCTCAGGGTCTCGGGAACGGGATCCGCGTCGGGGCGGTCACGATCGGCCGAAGCGCCGGGCCCACCACTGCGGGTCGCGGGCATGGGCGTGGAAGTGGTCGGGGATCTGGCGCATGACCCGGTCGTAGGACCACACCCCCTCGCCGAGCACCCGGTCGGCGACCATGCCGAGGTGGGCCAGCATGTGCTCGACCTCCTCCTCGGGCGGCTCGTTGCCGTGCTGCTTCCACACCACCATGGGCACCCCGCATACCTCGCAGTCGGCCACCCAGCAGGTGTCGTCCTCGTGGTGCCATTCGGTGATCCTGGCGGCCTCGCACAGCTCGCACAGGCCGTCGGCCCGGCTCACCCGGTGTACACCTGGACGGTCGAGCCGACCGGGACCGACGTGCCGGCGTCGGGCGACGTCGAGACGACGATGTGCGATCCGGGAGGACCGTACGGTCCGCCGGCGTGCAGTCCGAGGGAAGCGAGGGCGGCCAACGCGTCGCCCGACGACCGGCTGACCAGCGACGGGACGTTGACCGGCTTGGGGCCGAGGGAGACCTGGACGGTCACCTGGGACCCGAAGGCGACGGGTCCGGCCGACGGGTCGGGCACCGTGGTGATCACCTGGCCGACCGGGACGATGGACGAGTAGCTCTGCGCCTCGACGGGCGCGAAACCTGCGGCCGTGAGCGCCGCCGCGGCCGTGGAGTAGGTGGTGCCCGGGGCGGACACCACCGGTACCGCCACCGGTGCGTGGCCCTTCGAGAGGACGACGGTCACCGTCGAGCCGTAGGGAGCGGAGCCGGCCGGCTGGGTGCGCACGACGCCCCCGACCCCGACCGTCGAGTCATACACGGCCGCGGCCGCCGGACAGACACCGACCAGGTGGACGGCAGCCAGGGCGGCCACCGCGTCGTGGCAGTTGGAGAACGTGGTGACATTGGGGACCGGTACCTGGGGTAGACCGGTCGAGACGACGAGCTGGATGGCCGACCCATGCTTGACGCTCACCGGTCGACCACTGGATTGGGGTGCCGGTCGCTGGCTGATGACGACGCCGGCCGGCACGGTGATCGATGTCCGGCGGCCCGACAGCTGGACCTCGAGGTGGGCGGCTCTGGCCACCGAGGTGGCGGCAGGCAGGCTCCGGCCCACCAGCTCGGGTACGGGCCCCGAGGGGGTGAAGACCTTGGCATGGGCGGCCCAGGCGATGCCGGCACCGGCCAACGCTGCCACCAGGACGCACAGGGCCACGACGAGGGGCCATTTCCGGCGGGGGCCTCGGGGGGTGTCCGTGCCAGATTCCGTGTCGTTGTCGCTGCCGGTGTCAGCCGTCGGGACAGCGGGGCCAGTCGGGCCGGCGGCCCCGGGCAGGCCCAGTTCGGTCACGTCGCCAATCGGCTCGGAGCCGGGTCGCACCACGGGCCGCCCAGGGCGCTCGGAGACCGTGGTGAGGCCGACGGCGGCCGCCATCACGAAGGGGTCCTCGTCGGCCGGCTCGGTCGCCACCAGGGGTAGCGGGGCCGGCTCGGGCAGGGTGGCGGCCAGTTCGGCCAGCTTGGCGCCGAACTGGGCCGCGTCGTACCGCTCGGCCGGGTCGGGGGCGGCGGCCCACACCAGGATGCCCCCGAGCGGGCCTAGAGCCTCGTGCTCGGGCAGCAGGGCGCCGATCCGGGCCATCAGGGTGGCGATGGTGGTGTCGCCGATGAACGGTGATTCGCCCGTGACACCTTCGTAGAGCACCAGGGCCAGGCCGTAGACGTCCGCCTTGCCGTCGAGGACCCATCCCTCCACCTGCTCGGGGGCGGCGTAGCGGGCGGTACCCAGAATGGCGCCGTCGGGCTCGGTCCAGGCCGCCTCGGCCAGGGCCCTAGCCAGCCCGAAGTCGGCGATGCGCAGGCGCCCGTCGGCATCGAAGAGGAGGTTGGCCGGTTTGATGTCCCGGTGGATCAGGCCGCGCCGGTGGGCATAGTCGAGACCGGCGCATGCCTCGATGCCGGCACGGACCGCCTGTTCCGGGGTGAGGAGGGTTCCGGTGTCGTAGATCTGACGGAGCGAGCCGCCGGCCAGGTATTCGAGGACCAGGTAGGGCTCGCCGTCCTGTTCGCCCCAGTCGTAGACCCGCAGGACGTTCGGGTGGTTGAGGGCGGCGACGGCGCGGGCCTCAGCCCGGAAGCGCCTCAGGAAGGCCTGGTCGCCGGCCAGGGCGGGGTGGAGAACCTTGATGGCCACCTGACGCTTCAACGACACGTCGTCGGCCAGGTAGACGTGCGCGGACGCACCGGTGCCCACGGGTGTGACGAGTCGGTAGCGGCCGCCGAGGACGCGCCCGATGGAGTCGGTGAGACTCGGCATGGCACCCCTTAGGGTAGTGAGCGGAACGACCACCGCGGTGGAGGGTGGCCAGCATCAGGGCCGGTCACAGGCGTCAGGTGCGGCAGACGCCCGCAGGGGCTGGGTGCCTGGGGTCTCTCCCAGGCACCAACCCATCAGAACCGGACGTGCTGGGTCGCATCCAGTTCATCCCGCACTGCGCCCTACACAGGCGAGCGCACGACGTTCTACTTGCCGGCCAATCTGCCGGCCGTACGACGCGACAAGGACGGGGCCTGAGCCCCGTCCTTGTCGATCATTCCGTTCCTCGGTCACTCCGTCACTCCGGTCCGCAGTGGACCGGGGTGACGAGGCGTCCGCTTACTAGCCGAAGGTGAGGGTCAGGTTGCTGGCCCCACCGATGACGGCTCCGGTGATGATGGTCGAAGGTGACGTCAGGTCAGCGAAGAAGTCCCCTGTCGTTCCCGTTCCGGTATCACTGACCAGACACGTGGTTTGGGTGTACGTGCCGATTGTGAGGCCCTTGATCGTCGCGTTCCCGGTGAGGTAGAACCCGACTTGATCGTTGGCACCACAGACGCCCCCTGGGGTGATCTGAGAGGCCGCACCGTAGTTCAGCACCATCGGAACGTTGTCGATGGTGGTCTTGAGCGGCTTGGCCAACAAGGCAGCCGCCAGATCAGCCACACCGGACGTTGCGTACGAAGCCGTGGTGTCGTAGTAGTTGGGCTTCGCGGCAATGGCGTAGGTGGTGATGCCGCTCTTGGTCTTCGAGGCCAGACATGCGCTCGGGTCAGTCGGAGTGGGCACTCCGGCGGTCTGCGGGCACGCGGTGGTGGTGCTCGGGATGGAGACCCCGATCGGTGTAGCGGAGCAACCTGCTCCCGTCGCCACGACGGACGCAGCAGTCTTCACCGAAGTATTGGCGGTGAGAGCTCCACCGAAGGACAGCCCCGGGCTGGCGAAGGTCACCGTTCCGGCGGCCGAGCAGCTCGAGTTCGGGAAGGTGACGGTCAAGTTGCTGGCCCCACCGATGGTGGCCCCCGTGATGATGGTCGAAGGTGACGTCAGGTCAGCGAAGAAGTCCCCTGTCGTTCCCGTTCCGGTATCACTGACCAGACACGTGGTGTCGGTGTAGGTGGCGACGGTCAGGCCCTTCACTGTCGCGTTCCCCGTGAGGTAGAACCCGACGTCGTCGTTGGCACCGCAGACGCCCCCTGGGGTGATCTGAGAGGCCGCACCGTACATCAGCACCAACGGGATGTTGTCGACGGTGGTCTTGAGCGGCTTGGCCGCCAAAGCAGCTGCCAGATTGGCCACACCGGCCGTTGCGTACGAAGCCGTGGTGTTGTAGTAGTTGGGCTTCGCGGCAATGGCGTAGGTGGTGATACCGCTCTTAGTCTTCGAGGCCAGACAGGCGCTCGGGTCAGTCGGAGTGGGCACGCCGGCGGTCTGCGGGCACGCGGTGGTGGCACTCGGGATGGAGATGCCGATCGGTGTAGCGGAGCAACCTGTTCCCGTTCCCAGGACGGACGCAGCACTCTTCACCGTCGTATTGGCGGTGAGAGCTCCACCGAACGACAGGCCCGGACTGGCGAAGGTCACCGTTCCAGAGGAGGCGCAAGTAACGACCGTCGGCGCCGGCCCGGTGGCCGCTGCCACGCCTGAGCTGGCAACAGCACCTACAGCCGCCAAACCAGTCGCTGCAAGCGCCACCGACGCTCCAGCCATTAGCAATTTGCGAAACATATGGTTTGCTCCTTTTTGCCCCGTGTCGCCACGGGCTCGAAGTCAGGCGACGGTCGCCCCCCGACGTAATCACACCACCGACCAGATCCATTCCCAGATGAATCGGCACAGGGGATTTCGAATCGTTCCCCCGTCCCGTTACAGGATCAGCTGCCGGATCCCTACGTTGCGCCTGCGAAATCGGTACCGTCGACCCGACGCCCCCCGATGCCTCGAGCACAACGACCTGAGATCCGGCCTCCCCCCCTTCCCTGGAAACCTTCTGAACCGGCATTCGTAGAGTAGTGAACGGAGCCCTTCTTTACAAGACTCGTCGGTTGCAATTGGCAGGGTTCGGCCAAGATCGTCAAAATTGGTGAGTCGGGCCGGGTGATTCGTGCCTGTAGCTACCCAGGTTGGGGAATTTCACCCGTGGCCAGGAACGACTCGAACTGCTCCCCCGGGACCACCGGAACCCCCAGTTGCCCGGCCCTGGTCACCTTGGAGGCCCCGGGCGCCTGCCCGACGACCACCGCGTAGGTCTTCTTCGACACGGTCCCCGGGGATTTGCCGCCCCGGGCCAGCACGGCCGCCTCGGCCTCGTCCCGGGTGTAGCCCTCCAGCGTCCCGGTCACCACGACCGACCGGCCCTCCAGAGTTTGAGCTAGGTCGGGGATGCCCCCGTCGGCAAGCGCCCCCGGCTCGGTGAGGTGGAGGCCGGCGGCCCGCAAGCGGTCGACTACCGACCGGTTGACCGACGAGGCGAACCAGGCCACCACGCTGGCGGCGATGACCGGGCCGACACCGTCGATGGCGGCCAGCGTGGCCTCGTCTGCGGCCAGCACCCCATCGATGTCACCGCTGGCCCGGGCCAGGGCGGTAGAGCCGACCTGGCCCAGGTGGCGGATGCCGAGCCCGATCAGGACCCGGCTGAGTGGCCGGGTCCGCGATTCGTCGATGGCGCTGAGCAGGTTGGCGATCGACACGGCGGCGAACCCCTCGAGGTCCGAGAACGTCTCAGAGGTGAAGGAGTAGAGGTCGGCCACGTCGACCAGCAGTCCGTGGTCGACCAGCAGCTGGACCCGCTGCTCGCCCAGGCCCTCGATGTCCATGGCCGATCGCGAGGCGAAGTGGGCGATCCGTTGCACCCGCTGACCCGGGCAGTCGAGGTTCGTGCAGAACGTGTCGCTCTCCCCCTCCAGGCGCACCAGCGGCGCCGAACAGACCGGGCAGGAGGTGGGGAATCTCCACTTCGGCTTCCGGCGCCGGCCCTTGACGAGTACGGGGCCGACCACCTCGGGGATGACGTCGCCGGCCTTGCGCACGGTCACCGTGTCGCCCGGGCGAACGTCCTTCAGCCGGACCTGGTCCTCGTTGTGGAGGGTGGCGAGGGCCACGGTCGAGCCACCGACGAACACCGGCTCCAGCACGGCGAAGGGCGTCGCCTTGCCGGTCCGGCCGATGGAGACCTCGATGTCCGACAGGAGTGTCGTGCGCTCCTCGGGCGGGAACTTGTAGGCGATGGCCCACCGGGGAGCCCGGGACGTCGACCCGAGCGACCGCTGGAGCCCGAGGTCGTCGATCTTGACCACCACGCCGTCGATGTCGTAGTCCAGGTCGTGGCGGTGCTCCTCCCACCGGGCGCAGAAGGCCAGCACCTCGTCGAGCCCGCAGACCAGGTGGACTTCGGGATTGACCGGGAATCCGGCCCGACCGAGCCATGCCAGGGTGCCCGACTGGCTGGTGGCCAGGTCGGCGGTCGGGTCGGACGGCTCGGTGGTGGGCGCCGGACGGATCTCGCCGACCTGATAGGCCCAGAACGACAGGGCACGGGCGGCGGTGACGCCCGGGTCCTTCTGGCGTAGCGACCCGGCGGCCGAGTTCCTGGGGTTGACGAACAGCTTCTCGCCGGCCTCGGCCTGGCGGCGGTTGAGGTCGGTGAATGCGGCAATGGGCATGTACACCTCCCCCCGCACCTCCAGCACCTCGGGAGGCGGGCCGACGGCCGGCTCCAGGTGTTGGGGGATGGCCGCGATGGTGGCGATATTGGCCGTGACGTCCTCGCCGGTCGTGCCGTCCCCCCGGGTGGCGGCCTGGACGAATCGCCCGTCCCGGTACAGGAGCGAAATGGCCAGCCCGTCGATCTTGAGTTCACATTCGAAGGCGGTGTTCGTGGGAACCAGTCGGCCCACCCGGTCGGCCCAGGCCTGCAGTTCGTCGGGGTTGAACGCATTGTCCAGGCTCATCATGGGCACGTGGTGGCGCACCGGCGCGAACTGGGTGGACGGTGCCGCCCCCACCTGGGTGGTCGGTGAATCGGGGACGACCAGGTCGGGGTGGTCGGCCTCCAGGGTGCGCAGTTCGCGCACCAGCTCGTCGTACTCGGCGTCGGACACCTCGGGGTCGTCGAGCGTGTGGTAGCGCTCATTGTGGTGGGCGATGAGGGCCCGCAGCGCGGCGGCCCGGCCCACCGGGTCGTCGCCCCCCACGTTCACCCCCGCGGTCACCGGACCAGCCCGGAACCGACCACCAGGTCGGGGCGGACGGGGTCGTACAGGGCGACCGTCTGGCCCGGGGCCACCCGGCGCTGTGGCGCGGCGAAGCGCACCGACAGCCCGTCGCCGTCGGCCCGCACGACACACGGCAGCGCCGGTCCGTGGGCGCTGCACTGGGCCAGTCCGTCGGCGCCGTCGACCCCGTCCCACCCAGAGGGTGGTCCGTCGACCCAGGCAATGGTCCAGAGCGCGAGGTCCGCGGCGTAGCTCGCTTCCGGCGGGCCCACGGTGACCCGCCTGGCGGGGACGTCGACCGAGGTCACGAATCGACGGCGGCCGTCGGTGCCATGACCCATCCCCCGGCGCTGGCCCACCGTGACCAGCTCCACGGCGGTGACCTCGCCCAGGTCAGCGCCACTGTCGTGGTCGACCAGGCGCCCCGGGTGGAGTTCCACCCGCTGGGCCAGGAACCCGGCGCGGCCCTCGTCGGAGCGGATGAAGCAGACATCTTGGCTGTCGGGCTTCGCCGCGGTGCGCAGGCCCCGGCGGGAGGCCTCCTCCCGCACCTGCGCCTTGGTCAGCTCCCCCACCGGAAAGACGGTGCGGGCCAGCTGGTCCTGGCCGAGCATGGCCAGCACGTAGGACTGGTCCTTGGCCGGGTCGGCCCCCCGGGCCAGCCGCCAGGTGCCGTCGGCGTCCCGGACCCGCCGGGCGTGGTGGCCGGTCGCCACCGCGTCGAACCCGAGCTGGGTCGCCCGGTCGAGCAGGCGGTCGAACTTGAGGTGCCGGTTGCACTCGATGCACGGGTTGGGCGTCCGGCCATCGGCGTGGCCGGTGACATAGGGGTCGACCACGTGGGCCTCGAACTCGGCGGCAAAGTTGAACACATGGTGGACCAGGCCCAACTGGTCGGCTACCCGCCGGGCGTCGTCCACGTCGGCCACCGAACAGCAGCCCGAGTCGGACTCGCCGCCCCACAACTTGAGGGTGGCACCGACCACGTCGTCGGTCCCGTGGATATCGGCCAACAGGGCGGCCGCCACCGACGAGTCGACACCGCCGGACATGGCCACCAGGATGCGCACGGTCCTAGTTTCGCAGGCGGTCGACGACGTCGGGAATTCGAGCGAGGGCACGCTCCACATCGTCGTCGGTGGTGGTGACACCCAAAGAGAAGCGCACCCCCGACGAGGCTTCGGCCGGCCCCAGGCCCATGGCGGCGAGCACATGGCTGGGCTCGACGGCACCGCTCGAGCAGGCCGCCCCGGCCGAGGCGGCGATGCCGGCCTGGTCGAGCAGGATCACTGCGGCCTCGGCCTCGACGGCCGCGAAGCGTAGGTGGAGGATGCCGGCCACCCGCCGGTCGCGGTCACCGGACTCGACCGCGCCCGGCACCGCGGCCAGGAGGCCGTCGCCCAGCCGGTCGCGCAACCCGGTCACCCGGTCGACCGAAGCCCGGCGCTCGGCCACCGTGGAGGCCAGGGCGGCGGCCATGCCCACGGCCCCGGCCACGTGTGGCGTCCCACTGCGCCGACCCCGCTCCTGGCCGCCGCCGTCGATGCGGGACCGGATCCCGACGCCCGACCGGACGACCAGCGCACCGCTCCCCTTCGGACCCCCGAACTTATGGGCACTGACCGACACCAGCCCAGCTGGGGCGGTGCAGGCCGCGACATCGAGCCACGGCACCGCCTGGACGGCGTCCGTGTGGAGGACGGCACCGGGTGACCGGGACGCCACCACCGCTGCTACCTCGTCGAGCGGCTGGACCGTGCCGACCTCGTTGTTCACGGCCATGACCGACACCAGGCCCACGTCGTCCCGGCAGGCATCGGCCAGGGCGTCGAGGTCGATCCGGCCGTCGGCCCCGCTCGGCACCTCGCGGAGGTCGGCACCGGTACGGCGGGCCAGGGTCCGGCAGGCCAAGAGCACCGCGTGGTGCTCCATGGCCGTGCACACCACGGCCGGCGGCACCCGGTCTGTCCATCCGTCCGACACCGCCTGCCATCCGCCGTGGACGGCCAGGTCATCGGCCTCGGTCCCACCCGAGGTCAGGACCAGCTCGCCAGGACCGACACCCAGCAGCTCGGCGATCCGGTCTCGGGCGTCGTCGAGGGCGACCCGGGCCCGCCTCGATTCAGCGTGGCCGCCCGACGGGTTGGCGAAGTCGTCGGTCAGGACCGGGAGCATGGCCTCGAGCGCCTCGGGACGCAGCGGCGTGGTGGCCGCATGGTCGAGGTAGACGCGGTCGGAGTCGTCGCGAAACGCGTCGGCGCGCTCGGATGCGGACATTCCGCCCATCAGGCGGCCCACGCCGTCATCAGGCGATCCAGACCGACTTGACGTTGCAGAACTCGTGAAGTCCGAACGAGGACAGCTCGCGCCCGATGCCCGAACTCTTGATGCCTCCGAACGGGAGCTCGGGCATCGACACCGTCATCCCGTTCACGAACACTTGGCCGGCCTGCAGCCCGGCCACGAACTGTTGCTGCTCGTCGGGATCGTTCGTCCACACGCTCGAGCCCAGCCCGAACTCGGTGTCGTTGGCCAGTGCCATGGCCTCGTCGGCATCGGCCACCGCGTAGAGGAGGGCCACCGGACCGAACACCTCCTCGGTGGCCACCCGCATTCCCGGGGCGATGTCGGTGATGACCGTCGGTCGGTAGTAGCAGCCGGGGTGGTCCGGTCCGGCCGGGCCCACCACCCGCTCGCCGCCGCACAGAATGGTCGCGCCCTTGGCCCGGGCGTCCTCCACCTGGGCCTCGATGCCGTCGACGGCAGCCGCGTTGATGAGCGGGCCGACTTCGGTGGCCGGGTCGAAAGGGTCCCCCACCGACAGCGCGTCCATGGCGGCGACGAACCGGTCGGTGAACTTCTCGGCCACGTCCTGATGGACGATGAACCGCTTGGCGGCGATGCACGACTGGCCGGCGTTCTGGACTCGCGCCTGCACGGCGACCGGGACGGCCCGGTCCAGGTCGGCCGAGGGGAGGACGATGAAGGGGTCGCTGCCACCGAGCTCGAGTACCACCTTCTTGCCCACCGCCCCGGCCTGGGCGGCCACGGCGCGGCCGGCGCCCACGCTGCCGGTTAGGGTGACGGCGGCCACCCGCGGGTCGCTGATGATGGCCGGGACCTGGTCGGTGCCGATGAGCAGGGTCTGCAGCACGCCGTCGGGGGCGCCGGACCGGCGGAACAGGTCCTCGAGCAGGAGGGCGGTGCGGGGCACGCTCGGCGCATGCTTGAGCAGGCCGACATTGCCGGCCATGACGGCCGGGGCCAGGAACCGGGCCACCTGCCACAGCGGGAAGTTCCACGGCATGATGGCCAGCACCACGCCGAGGGGCTGGTAGGTGATGAGGCCGAGCGAGGCGTCGAGGAGTACCTCCCGGTCGCTCAACATGGCCTCGGCGTGCTCGGCGAACCAGCGGAACCCGTGGGCGCACTTGGCCACCTCGCCCTTGGCCTGGGCGAAGGGCTTGCCCATCTCGATGGTGACGGTCTGGGCGATGTCGGGCACCTCGCCCTCGAGGAGCTCGGCGGCGGTCACCAGGAGGCGGGACCGCTCGCTGAAGGTGGTCGTCGCCCAGGCCGCCGCCCCGGCCGCCGCGGTGGCCAGTCGGGCCTCGACGGTGGCGGCGTCCAGGGGCTCGAAGGACTCGATGAGCTCGCCGGTCGCCGGATTGACGGTGGCGATCGGCGGACCTGGGTCGACGGCGTGCATGGCGCCAAGTATCGCCCATCACGGC
This sequence comes from Acidimicrobiales bacterium, assembly GCA_036513075.1. Classification (GTDB taxonomy): domain Bacteria; phylum Actinomycetota; class Acidimicrobiia; order Acidimicrobiales; family RAAP-2; genus Bog-756. The sequence goes on along the minus strand of DATBZS010000070.1, from coordinate 6,298 downwards.
AACCCCACTCTCCCGCCCCGGCTCCGTGAAACCCTGTTCAGGCGAGCCGGAGGACCTCGGGCAGGTCCAGGCGTCGGACCTTGCCGGTGGCCGTCCGGGGCAGGGCCGCGACCACCTCGTACTGCTTGGGCCGCTTGTAGCCGGCCAGGTGGCCCGACGCACGCTCGACGCAGGCAGCCACCACGGCGTCGGGGTCGGCACCGGAAGCGGGCACCACCGCGGCGCACACCCGCTGACCCCACCGATCGTCGGCCACGCCGAAGACGGCCACCTCGGCTACGCCGGTCACATCGGCCAATGCGGCCTCGATCTCGGCCGGATAGACGTTGACCCCGCCGCTGATGACCAGGTCGTCCCGTCGGCCGTCGAGGTAGAGGAAGCCCTCGTCGTCGAGGCGCCCGAGGTCTCCCACGGTAAAGGACCCGTCCCGCCACGCGGCCCGCGTCTTGGCCTCGTCCCGCCAGTAGGTGAACCGGGCGAAGTCCGGGGGGCGGCACCACACCAGCCCGTCGGGGTCGACCGACAGCGTCCGACCTGGTCGGGCACGGCCCACGGTGCCCGGCCGTGCCGACCAGTCAGCCGGTGGGCACACGGTGAACTGCCCCTCGGTCGAACCGTAGAACTCCCACAGAACGTCGGGGCCGACCACATCGAGCGCGGCACGCTTGAGCGCCGGCGGACACGGTGAGCCGGCATGGACCAGGAGCCGCAGGTCACAAAACCGGTCCGGTCCGGAGCCGGACAGGGCCAGCAGCCGGGCCAGGGCCGAGGGGGCCAGGAACGTCGTGGTGGGCACCACCCCGTAGTCGCCCGCCAGAGCACAGGACGCCCGGTCGGCGTCGAAGTGGTCGAGGATCACACAGGTGCCGCCCCGGAGCAGGGTGCCCCCGGCGAAGCGGACCGACACCGAGTGGTACATCGGGGAGCACACCAGGTGGACATCGTCGGGTCCGAAGCCCCACAGGTCGGCCTCGTCGCCGAATGCCGCGGCTGCGGTGGCGTCGTCCCAGAGTCCCGACCACACTCCCTTGGGCCGCCCGGTGGTGCCCGAGGTGTAGTGCATGGGACGGGAACGGGGGAACGGGGCGAGGGTGGCCGGCGGTCCAATGTTCAGACGGTCGAGTGCGTCGCCGTCGAGGACGGTAAGTGTTGGGTCGGCGTCGTCGACCAGCAGGTCCCGCTCGGCGACGGTCAGGGTGGCGTTCAACAGGACGGGCACGATCCCGACCCGCAATGCCCCGAGCACGGCGCAGAGGAGAGCGGCCGACGACGGCAGGCAGAAGGCGACCCGGTCGCCCTCGCGACAGCCGGCGGCGAGGAGGGCTCCGGCCGCCCGGGTCTGGCACTCCTCGGCGTCGGCGGCGGTGAGGACCTCAGTGCCCGCATGTTCGATCATGTTTCGCCCCCGGCGGCCGCCGGGTCAGGGATCCCGACGACCTCGACGGGACCGTCGTCCAAGCCACCGGTCGGCACTGGATCGGCCAGGTTGGTGAAGATGGTCGGGCGCACGACGGCGGTGAGGGTCACCAGGGCGAGGAGCACCAGCGCGGCGGCGACGGTGACCGCCCGGATGCCGTGGGTGTTGGCCAGTCGGCCCTGGATGACGGCCCCGACCGGATAGACGAGTCCGAGGGCCATCATGTAGATGGAGAGGATCCGCCCCCGGGCCGCCACCGGGGCCCGGAGCTGGACGACCGTATTGAGACCCGACAGTACGCAGATGTAGCCGGCCCCGACCGCTACGAAAGCAGGGACGGCCAGCGCCAGGCTGGGGGCCAGTCCGTAGCCGCACAGCAGCACCGGTACCGCGAACAGGGCGGCCCGCAGGACGGCGAACCGCCCGAACCGTTCGGCCAGCCCCGGTAGGGCGAGGGCGCCGGCCACCGCGCCGACCCCCTGGGCGGTGATCAGGACGGCGGTGGTCAACGCCAGGCTCCAACCGGCCGGCCGCACGACGTGGGCCATCGCCGGCACCAGCGCGATGAAGGGCGAAGCCAGCAGCGCCACTACCGCGATGCTGAGGATCGCCGAGCGGCACCCGGGCTCCGCCCGGGCGGCACGGGCGCCCTCCACGATGCGCTCGATCATCGACAGGTTCCCGGTCACCGGGACCGGCTTCGGGAGGTGGACCAGCACCAGGGCGACCACCACGGCGCCGAACGACGCCGCATTGACGGCGAACACGATGGCGTAGTTCTGGGTCAACAAGATGAGTCCGGCCAGGGCGGGACCGATCACCCGTCCCAGGTTGTACTGGGCCGACGACAAGGACACGGCACCGAGGAGATCCTCGGTCGGCACCAGGTCGGGAACCATGGCTTGATAGGCCGGGAAGCCGATGGCACCCGACGCGCCACCGAGGAACGAGAGAACCACCAGTGCCCACGGCGGGTCGTGGTGGATGCCGGCCAGGACGGCCAGGACGACGGCGAACATCGTTTCGGCCAGGGTGGTGAGGATCAACCACCGGCGGCGGTCGAGGCGGTCGGCGAGGGCACCACCCACCGGGGCCAGGAGACCGATCGGCACGAACCCGGCGGCGGCCACCAATCCGGCCCATCCGGCGCCCGCCGACCCGGTGTGGGTGTAGACGAGGACGCCCAGCGCCACGGTCTGCATCCACGAGCCCAGGTTGGAGACCAGGGCTGCCGACCAGATGAGGGCGAAGTTCCGCGAGCGGAGCGGGCGGAGTGATGCCAGGGCCACGCTCCCGAGGCTACCGGTGCCGGCTCGAACCCCTGGGCGGTCCGATCTACGGCGTAGCGGGTGCGCCTACTTGTCGAGCTTGACCTTGCGCCGGGGACGCAGGGCGAACCACCAGATGCTGGCCATGGTGGCCAGGACACCGAGGGCGGCTGCCGGCTTGGCGATCTTGCGAGTGCGGTCGGACATGCAGGTGACGTTACCCGGACCACCCGATGACGGCGCGATTCGGAGGTGCGGCGGCGTTCTCACGTTCTTCTTCCGATCTTCTTCGCGTTCTCCTACTCCTTCCTTGCCTTCCCCTTACAGGCGACCCGCAGCATGGGGGACATGCCAGAAAACACATTCCGCACCAGTCGCACCGAGCGCACCCGTCGTCGCACCGACGGCCCGGTACTGGCCCTCGTCCGGGGCACCGGCGGCAGCTTCCGCACCACCTCTCGTGACGTCCGGCCCGTGCATCCAGCACAGCCGGGTTTCACGCCGGACGGCGTCCCGAGCGACGCCCGGTTCAGCGCCGTCCACGATTCCGAGCCGGGGTCGCCACCCGTCGACCGCACGTCGAGGGGCAACGCATCACTTGACACCGACGGGGCGGCGTCCACCGGCTCGGGCCCGATCGAACACCGGCACCTGGTCCTCGACCGCATGGCCGAGTTCCTCGACGCCCACGCCGGCGCCGAGTTCGACACTGAGGCGACCGCCGAACTCGGCGCCGGCCGCTGACTCAGCCCCGGGAAGGGCGAACCGACGGTGAGCCGCCCGAGGTCACCGACCGCAGCTCGGCCAGCGCCTCACGCATGAGATGCGACAGGTCCTGGGTGTTGTCGTCGGCGACCCAATGCTCGAACGCGATCTTGAAGACAGCCACGGCCACCTCGCCGGTCAGTCCGGCGACCGGGTCGCCCACCTCACGCCGGCGCAGGGCGTCGGCCACGGCGGCGGCCAGTGTCGCCAGTTTGATCAGCTCGCGCTCGCGGAGCTCGGCGCTGGCGACGATGATGGCCTGGCGCTGCCGGGCGAAGTCGCGGCGCCCGACAAACAGGACGCCCAGTGCATCGAGCCCCACGGTGACCGCGTCGATCGGCGTGGCGGACGCCGGTGCATCGACGACCGCGGTGACCAGAAGCTCCTGGAGTTGTCCGGAACCCCCGAACAGGACTTCGCGCTTGTCGCTGAAGTAGCGGAAGAACGTCCGCTCGGTAAGTCCTGCCCGCTCGGCAATCGCCGCGACAGTGGTCTCCTCGAACCCTCGCTCACCGTAGAGGGCGAGGGCCGCCTGCTCGAGCCGACTCCGGCTGTCCGGCTGCCAACGTGCCATCTCTCGATGGTACTCCCTGATGACAGTCACTGACATACATGGTACGGTGATGACAGACACTGACATCATTCCACGGCGCACTGTGTGTCGGGGACACATCACCCAGGAGGTACATCCCATGCGCATCTTCGTCACCGGAGCGTCCGGCTGGATCGGCATCGCCGTCGTCCCCGAACTCATCAACGCCGGACATCAGGTCGTCGGCCTGGCCCGTTCCGACGCCTCCGCCGCCGCTCTCACCGCAACCGGAGCCGAGGTGCAGCGCGGCACCCTCGACGATCTCGACGACCTGCGGCGGGCGGCCGACGCGTCGGACGGCGTCATCCACCTCGCCTTCAAGCACGAGCTTGCCTTTTCGGGTGACTTCGAGGGTGCAGCCACCGCCGACCGCCGGGCCGTGGAGACGTTCGGTGAGGTGCTCGCCGGCTCCGACCGGCCCTTCGTCCTTGCCTCCGGCCTGCTGGGACTCCTGCCGGGGAGCGTGGCGACCGAACAAGACGGCTTGGTCGCCGACGTCGATGCGACTCACCTACCCTCGGGTCCCCGGACCCGACTGGCCACGGCACACCTGACCGCGTCCTTCGCCTCCCGGGGGGTCCGCTCATCGGTCCTGCGCTTGCCGCCCACCGTCCACGGCGACGGTGACAACGGCTTCATGGCCACCATCGTCGGCGTCGCCCGGGCCACGGGCATGTCGGGCTACCTCGGTGACGGCGCCAACCGCTGGCCTGCTGTGCACCGTTCCGATGCCGCCCGACTCTTCCGCCTGGCCCTCGAGCAGGCCCCGGCCGGATCCACACTGCACGCGGTGGGCGAGGAAGGCGTCCCGATCCGTGCAGTCGCCGAAGTGATCGGTCGACAACTCGACATCCCCGTAGTCGCCATCTCCCCCGAGGATGCCGAAACGCACTTCACCTTCCTGGCCCACTTCCTCGGCCTCGACAGTCCGGCATCGAGCGAATGGACAAGGGAGACCCTCGGGTGGCAGCCCACCGGCCCGGGGCTCCTCGACGACCTCGGCCACGACTACTACTTCCGCGAAGCGCCCGCCGCGTGAAGGTGCGGCAGCGTTAACCCTCGTCGGGAGGGTCCGGCACCCGGAAGTGCACCGCGCCATGCCCCGGCTCGGGCAGCCACCGGGTGACCGGGTCGAGGCACCGCTCGAGGATGCATGCCGCCACCCACCCCGTCGTCGCGAACGCGCCCTCCTCGTGGATCCGGTGGAACCTCGCCACGTCGGGAAAGCGGTCCTCCGGTGTGGCCCGGATCAGGGCCTGCATGTCGGTATCCACCACCCCCGGCGCGACCGCGTACGCCAGCAGCCCGGCATCCACCTCCTCCAACCCCACGACCTGGGTCAGCATCTCCACCGCGGCTTTCGACGCGCAGTAGGCGGCCCAGCCCCGGTAGGGGGAGTTGGCCGCGCCCGACGACATGTTGACGAGGGATCCGGTGCCCGGACGGCTGCGTACGTGCCGGGCGAAGGCGGCCGACCCGTGCAGCACACCCACGACGTTGGTGGCCACGTGGCGCTCGAGCGCACCGGGGTCGGCGTCGGCCAACGGGCCGACGGGGTCGAGCACGCCGGCGTTGTTGACCCACAGATCGATGCGTCCGAAGCGGTCGACGACCGACTCGAGGAACCGCTCTACCCCCGCGGCGTCGGCCACGTCGACGCTGTCCACCACGACAGCTGCCCCCGGTGGCACCTCCGGCACCTTCCGGGCGCACAGCCCGAGCCGGAGGCCGCGCCCGGCGAAGTGGAGGGCGAGCCCGGCCCCGATACCGCGTCCCGCCCCGGTGACCACCGCCACCGGCGTCCCCGCGTGGCCGTCACCGCCGAACGGGTCCACCGTCCTCAGTCGACGGTCGAGACGAATACGTTCTTGACGTCGCTGTACGAGGCGAGTGCCTCGAGGCCGAGCTCGCGCCCGAAGCCGGACTGCTTCATGCCCCCGAAGCTGGTCTGCACCCGCACCGAGCTGTTGGAGTTGATCGACAGGTTGCCGGCCTGCACGGCGCGGGCCATCCGCAACGACCGGGCGCTGTCCCGGGTCCAGATCGACCCCGACAACCCGTAGGGGGTGTCGTTGGCCAGGCGGATGGCCTCCGCCTCGTCGTCGAAGGGGATGACGGCGACGATCGGGCCGAAGATCTCCTCGCGGGCCATGCGCCAGTCCGGGTCGGCCGGGGCCACGACGGTCGGGGGGAACCAGAAGCCGGGCCCGTCGGGCACGGCGCCGGTGGTGTGGGTCGCCACCGGACCACCCGGCG
>DATBZS010000069.1:0-9821 GCA_036513075.1 Acidimicrobiales bacterium | reverse complement strand
GGCTGACCAGCCCGCCTCGAGCGGTCAGGATGCCTTCGGCGGCCAACATGCCGTGGACGTCCTCGGGCGACGTCTCGCTGCGGACCAGCACGACGGCCTCGCCGCGCTCGGCGGCGGCCTGGGCGTCGTCGGCCGTCAGGTAGACCCGGCCGACGGCCGCACCCGGCGAGGCGCCGAGACCGGTGACCAGGATCTTGTGACCGGTGGAGGCGAACTGCGGGTGCAGGACCTGCTCGAGGTGCTCGCCGGTGATCCGGCCGATGGCCTCCTCCTTGGTGAGCTTGATGGCCCGTTCGGACACCATGTCGACGGCCATCCGCAGGGCGGCCCGGCCGGTGCGCTTGCCCACCCGGGTCTGGAGCATCCACAGCTTGCCCTGCTCGATGGTGAATTCGGTGTCGCACATGTCGCGGTAGTGATGCTCGAGCCGCCCGAAGATGGCCAGCAGCTCCTTGTGGATCTTCGGGAACTCGTCGGCCAGGGCCGCCAGCGGCTCGGTATTGCGGATGCCGGCCACCACGTCTTCGCCCTGGGCGTTGACCAGGAAGTCGCCGTATTCACCCGTGGCGCCCGTCGCCGGGTCGCGGGTGAAGCCGACGCCGGTCCCGGAGTCGTCGTCGCGGTTGCCGAACACCATGGCCTGGACGTTGACGGCGGTGCCCAGGTCGTGGGCGATCCGCTCCCGCACCCGGTAGGCGATGGCCCGCGGGCCGTTCCACGAGGCGAAGACGGCCTCGATGGCCCCCCTCAGCTGCTCGTCGGGGCCCTGGGGGAAGGGGGTGCCGGTGTGGCGCTCCACGATCTGCTGGTAGGCCTCGACTAGGTACCGGAGCAGCTCGACGGGGATACCGGCGTCGTTCGTCGTCCCGGCGAGTTCCTTGGCCGCGTCGAGCAGGGAGTCGAACTCCTCGCCCGGCACGCCGAGCACGATCCGTCCGTACATGGCGACGAACCGGCGGTAGGAGTCGTAGGCGAAGCGCTCGTCGTCGGTCTGGCGGGCCAGGCCCTCGACCGATTTGTCGTTGAGGCCCAGATTGAGGACGGTGTCCATCATGCCGGGCATCGAGAACTTGGCCCCCGACCGCACCGACACCAGCAGCGGGTCCTCGGCGTCACCGATCTGCTTGCCCATCGTCTTCTCCAGGCGGAGTCGGGCCTTGGCGATCTCGGCGGTGAGCCCCTCGGGCCAGCCCCCGTCCATGTAGTCCCGACAGGCGGTGGTGCCGATGGTGAAGCCCGGAGGGACCGGAAGGGCCAGCACCGACGTCATCTCGGCCAGATTGGCACCCTTGCCGCCGAGGAGATCCTTCATCTCCATCGGAGGCTTGCGGTGAGAGTGGTCGAAGTCGAAGACGAACGGCATCGGGGAGGGTCTCCTCAGTGGATCCTGGGTCGCGGACAACCAGCGCACAGCGTGTACGCCGACCGCCAAGCCTACCGTCCGGCCATCGGCCCACCGGCACGGAGGTCGTACCTCCCGCCGGGCACCGATCCGGGGTCCGGGTCAGGTCGCCGAGGCTGCGTCCATCCGCCCGCGTACTTCGGCCACCAGCCCGTCGATGGGCACCCGGACCTGCTCGGTGGTGTCGCGGTCTCGCACGGTCACGGCGTTGTCCTCGAGCGAATCGAAGTCGACGGTCACGCACCACGGGGTCCCGACCTCGTCCTGGCGGCGGTAGCGCTTGCCGATCGACTGGGTGGTGTCGTAGTCGCACACCAGATGGGGCTGCAGAAGCCCGAGCACCTTGCGGGCCAGTGGCTCGAGAGTCTCCTTCTTCGACAGCGGCAGCACGGCGACCTGGTAGGGGGCGAGCCGGGGGTGGATCCGGAGCACCGTGCGGGCCTCGCCGCCGACCTCGTCCTCGTGGTAAGCGGCCAGCAGGAATGCCATCATCGTGCGGGTGGCGCCGGCGGCCGGCTCGATGACGTAGGGCACGTAACGTTCGCCCGTCGCCTGGTCGAAGTACTCGAGCTTCTCCCCCGACGCCGCGGCGTGGGCCTTGAGGTCGAAGTCCGAGCGGTTGGCAATCCCCTCGAGCTCGTCCCACCCCCACGGGAAGAGGAACTCGACGTCGGCGGTGGCCGCCGAATAATGGGACAGCTCGCTATGTTCGTGGTGGCGCAGTCGCAGCTGGTCCGCCGGGATGCCCAGGCCCAGGTACCAGTTGAACCGCTCCTCGAGCCAGTAGGCGAACCACTGCTCGGCCTCGGCGGGCGGGACGAAGTACTCCATCTCCATCTGCTCGAACTCGCGGGTCCGGAAGACGAAGTTCTGGGGGGTGATCTCGTTGCGAAATGACTTGCCGACCTGGGCGATCCCGAACGGCGGCTTCATCCTCGTGGTCTGGAGCACGTTGAGGAAGTTGATGAACATCCCCTGGGCCGTCTCGGGGCGCAGGTAGGCGACGGCGCCCTCGTCCTCGAGCGGACCGGCGTGGGTCTTGAACATCAGGTTGAAGGCCCGGGCCTCGGTGAACTCGGTCGAGCCGCAGGCCGGGCAGACGCCGTCGATCTTGTCCTCGCGCCAGCGCTGGTGGCAGTTCATACAGTCGACGAGCGGGTCGGTGAAGGTGGCCAGGTGACCAGAGGCTGCCCACACGGCCGGCGGCGAGAGGATGGAGGCGTCCAGGCCGACCACGTCGACCCGGCGCTGGACCATCGCCTCCCACCAGGCGTTCTTGACATTGCGCAGCAGGTTGACGCCGAGCGGCCCGTAGTCGTAGGTGGAGCGGAAGCCTCCGTAGATCTCGGCCGACTGGAAGATGAAGCCCCGGCGCTTGCAGAGGCCGACCACTTTCTCCATCAGGTCCGACGTGTCTGTGGTTGCTTCCGACTCGGGCATAGGGGGGAATCGTACCGGGTGGCCCAACGGGCCGATCCCGGCCGGGCTCAGCCCGACACCAGGTAGCCGGTCACCGCATTGGCCAGCAGCCGGCCCCGCACGGTCAGCACCGCCCGCCCCGACGACCGGTCGACCAGACCGTCGAGATCGGGATGGTCGGGAAGCGCGTCGAGGGGGACCCCCGACGAGGTCCGCAGGCCCAGGGCCAGGCCCTCGAACGCCCGACGGGGGCGGTCGAGTCGTTCCTCGCCGGCCACGATCGACCCATCGGTTCCCACCAGGTCCACATAGCGGTCCGGGGTCCGGACGTTCCACCACCGGCGGCCGGCGTCGTGGGAGTGGGCCGCCGACCCGATGCCCCGGTAGTCGCCCTGGTCCCAGTAGAGGTGGTTGTGCCGGCACGTATGTCCGGGCCGGGCCCAGTTGGAGATCTCCTCCCACTGGTAGCCGGCCGAGGCGAGCACCCGGTCGGCCATCTCGTAGCGGGCAGCCACGACGTCGTCGTCGGGGTGGCGGTCGGGCGTGCGGGCGAGCGGTGTGCCCGGCTCGACGGTCAGGGCATAGGCGCTGAAGTGGGGCGGCGGCTGGGCCAGGCCCAGCAGGTCGGACAGGCTGCGTTCCCAGTCAGCGTCCTGTTCGCCCGCCCCGCCGATGATCAGGTCGAGATTCCACGAGGCGAAGCCGGCGTCGGCCACCAGGCCGGCGGCCTCGACCACGTGGGCCGGTCCATGACGACGGCCCAGTCCCGCCAGCACGTGACCGACGGTGGACTGGACCCCGAGCGAGATCCGGGTGACGCCGGCGGCGCGGTAGGTGGCGAGCCGCTCGGCGGTCACGTCCTCGGGGTTGCACTCGACGGTCACCTCGGCGCCCGGCAGACAGGGGACGGCGTCCAGCACACCCACGAGCAGGTCGGCCGGGAGTCGGGACGGGGTTCCGCCGCCGAAGAACACCGACGACGCGACAGGCATACCCTCGCGCTCTGTGGCCCGTTCCACCTCGGTGACGCACGCCGCCGCATAGGCCGCCATCAGGTGGTCGCGATCGGTGTACGTGGCGAAGGCGCAATAGTCGCACCGGTGCCGGCAGAACGGCACGTGCACGTAGACGCCGAACGGGCGGTCGTCGCTCACGGAGGCGGCCTGAGTGACGGGCACCGGTGAAGTCCCGCGTGCGGGCTCAGGAGACCTGGCCGGTCCGGACGGAGCGGAGCCGGCGGTCGAGGTGGGCCTCCATGGCCTCGGTGGCGAGCGCCGTCACCTCATCGGTGGTCGCCGAACGGGATTCGGCCAACACACCGGACAGACCGCCGCCGAGGGTGCGACGCAGGAGGGCCAACCCGTCGGCCGACAGCGGCCGGCCCCGCCGGCACGCCCGGCACAGCACCCCGCCCTCCACGATGTCGAAGGCCACCAGCTCGGCATCGTCGTCCTGGCCGCACGAGACGCACCCGTCGAGCATCGGGGCCGAGCCCTCGAGGGCGAGGACCTTGAGGAAGAAGGCGGGGGCCACCATGGGCGAGTTGCGCTCGGCCATGGCGGCGATGGCCCGGACCACCATCTCGTAGAGGGCCGGGTTGGCGTGGCGCTCCTGGCCCACCTGGTCGACCACCTCGAGCATCGAGAGCCCGGCCGACATCCGGTCGAGGTCTTCGCGCACGGGACGGAAGATGTCGATGACCTCGACCTGGTTGATGGTGTCGAGATCGCCCCGGCCCTGCCAGCCGAGCAGGGCCACGTGGCTGAGCGGCTCGAGGCGGGACCCGAACTTGGAGGTGGTGCGGCGCACGCCCTTGGCCACCGCCCGGACCTTGCCGTGGTGCTCGGTCATCAGGGTGACGATGCGGTCCGCCTCGCCCAGGCGGATGGTGCGCAGCACCACACCCCGGTCACGGAACTGGGTCATGACCCGGATTCCGGGGCGGCGGGACCGGGTGGGGTGCCCTCGGCACCGCGTCCGCCACCGGGCAGCGGGCCGTCGGCGGGGCTGCGTGCGGCCCCGTCGGAGCCGGCGGATGCCACGCCATCACCCCGCAGCGACGATAGCGGCACCGGATCGGGACGGTTGAACCGGGGGGCGGGGCGGCCCGAGCGCTTGCCGCTCAGCAAGTTGCCCCCGCCGATCATGACCACCAGCACGGCGGGAATGATGACGAACGGCGCGGCCGCGGTGAACCCGGCGTGCCACGCCACCACCACCCCGACGTAGACGAGCCCACCCAGCACCCAGCCGGTCACGATCCACACTCCGCCGGCGTCGCTGCGGACGTGGTCCGGGTCGGACAGGTGGCCGACCGGGCGACGGGGCAGGCGGCCCATCAGGTGACGCCCCCGTAGCGGCGCTGGCGTCGCTGGAAGTCGCGTACCGCGGCGAACAGGTGGGTCCGGCGGAAGTCCGGCCACAGCACCTCGGTGAAGACCAGTTCGCTGTAGGCGAGCTGCCACAGTAGGAAGTTGGAGATCCGGTGCTCTCCCGACGTGCGGATGACCAGGTCGGGGTCGGGCTGGTCGGGGAAGTAGAGGTGGGAGCGGATGGCCTTCTCGGTGACCTTTTCGGGCTTGACGCCGTCGGCCACCAGGTCCCGGACGGCGTCGACGATCTCGGCCCGGCCGCCGTAGTTGAACGCCATGGTCAAGGTGCAGCGTCGGTTGTGCTTGGTCAACTCGATGGACTCGTCCATCCGCTTGAGCACCCGCTTCGGCACCCGCCAGTCGCGCCGTCCGGCGAACCGGATCCGGACCCCTTTCTCATTGAGCTCGTCGCGCCGGCGCATGAGGAGACCCTCGTTGAACCCCATGAGATAGCGGACCTCGTCGGGGGGACGCCGCCAGTTCTCGGTGGAGAAGGCGTACATGGTGATCCACGGGATCCCCAGCTCGAGGGCACCTTCCACCGCGTCGAGCAGCGCCGCCTCGCCGGCCGCGTGGCCCTCGGTGCGGGGCAGGCCGCGGCGGGCCGCCCACCGGCCGTTGCCGTCCATCACACAGGCCACATGGACGGGCACGGGGCCGTCGGCCACGTCGGCGGCGCAAACGACGTCGTCCTCCTCCGCCCCGTCCTCACCTGCGTTCACCGGATCATCGTGCACGCCGCGAACCTATCCCTTCGGCCGGACCGGTCGTGCCCTGGTCCCGGGCGGGCGGCGCCGTGACGGCGCGGCCGCCGCCGGCGGGCCGCCCCGATGGTTGAGTGCGGGTGCTGTGACGACTAGACCCTCCCCATGACCCCGTGGGCCGCCCTGGCCATCTTCGTCGCCGGGCTGGCCGCCGGCACGATCAACGTGATCGTGGGCTCGGGGTCGCTGATCACCTTCCCGACCCTGCTCGCCCTCGGGTACCCGCCGGTGCTGGCCAACGTGTCGAACAACGTCGGCCTGGTGCCCGGCAGTGCCAGCGCGGTCGTCGCCTATCGCCGGGAGCTGGTCGGCCAGCGGTCCCGGGTGGTGCAACTGGGGGCGGCCTCGATGACCGGAGCCCTCACCGGGGCGGTCCTGCTCCTCGCCCTTCCCTCCAGCGTGTTCAAGGCGGCCATTCCGGCACTGGTACTCCTGGCCGCCGTGCTGATGGCCATCCAGCCCCGGGTCAGCACCTGGCTGGCCGCGAGGGGGGAGCGCAACGTCCACGGCGGGGCCCCGCTGCTGGTCGGGGTGTTCCTGACCGGCATCTACGGCGGCTACTTCGGCGCCGCCCAGGGCGTCATCCTCATCAGCCTCCTGGCCATCTTCATCGACGACGACCTGCAGCGGCTCAACGGGACCAAGAACTCGCTGGCCCTCATCGTCAACGGGGTGGCGGCCATCGTGTTCATCGTGTCGACAAACGTGTCATGGTCGGTGGTCGCCCTCATCGCCGTCGGTTCGACCATCGGCGGACAGCTGGGCGGCCACTACGGCCGGCGACTGCCGGCCAAGGTCCTACGGGTGTGCATCGTGGTGGTCGGGGTGGGCGTGGCCGTCGTCCTGGCCGTCGAGTGGCACTGAGAGGCCCGCGACCAGTCCGGGGCGACCGACACGGCCGGTAGTGTCGGCGGATGCCCGACGAGGTCACCACCACTCTGGCGCGAGTGGCCGCCGGCCTGCCCGGGGGCGGCGAATCCCGTCCCGGACAGGTCGAGATGGCTGTCGCGGTGGCCACGTCGATGGCCGGCGGGCGCCACCTGGTCGTCCAGGCCGGCACCGGCACCGGCAAGTCCCTCGCCTACCTGGTGCCCGCCGCCCTGTCCGGCGAGCGGGTGGTGGTGGCCACGGCCACCAAGGCCCTCCAGGACCAGTTGGCCGACAAGGATCTCCCGATGGTGGCGGCGGCCACCGATGCCGGGTTGACCTTCGCCGTGCTGAAGGGGCGCAGCAACTACGTCTGCCGCCAGCGCGTGAGCGAGATCGGCGGCACGGCCGGCCAGCTCACCCTGGCCGCCGGGTCGGCCGATCCGCCGGACGCCGATGACACCCTGACCCCGGGAGCCGGGGTCGACACATCGGACCCCGCGACCATCGCCGACCAGGTGCGCAGCCTGGTGCGCTGGGCCGAGGACACGATCACCGGCGACCGGGCGGAGCTGCCCTTCGAGCCCCACTTCCGGGCCTGGGCCATGGTGTCCACGACGGCACGGGAGTGCCCGGGTGCCTTCCGGTGTCCGTCGGGACGCGACTGCTGCGCCGAGGACGCCCGGGCCCGCGCCGCCGAAGCCGACGTCATCGTGGTCAACACCCACCTGTACGGCGCCCATCTGGCCAGCGGAGGCCTTGTACTTCCCGAGCATCAGGTGGTGGTGTTCGACGAGGCCCACGAGGTCGAGGACGTGATGACCGACAGCCTGGGCCTCGAGGTCGGACCGGGTCGGTTCCGGGCGCTGGCCACCGCGGCCCGCCCGGTGCTCGACACGGCCGACGACGGCGCCGGCCGGGCCGCCGACGCAGTGGCCGATCTGGCCGACGTGTTCCACCGGGTGCTCCGCCCGTGGTCGGGCCGCCGGGTACCCCACCAGATCCTCGCAGGCGGCACGGATCCCGGGGCTGCGGGCACCGGCGGCGATTCGCCCGAGCTGACGGAGGACGGGCCGGACCCCGGGCCCGCACCGGATGGCGAGCCGGTCGGACTCGACCTCGGCCTCGCCCCCCTGCCGGTCGCCCCAACCAAGGGGCCATTGACCGCAGCCGTGCGAGCAGCCACATCGACGAAGGGCACATCGACGAAGGCCACGGCGGTCGGCAGCGACCCGGACATCGGCACCCTGCTCGCTCTGGCCACCGGCCGGGTCGGGCGGCTGGTCGATCATCTCCGGAGGGCCGAACGGGAAGCCGGCGACGTCGAGACGTCGACCGAGCGATCGAGGAGGGACCGGGTGATGCTGGCCGCCGGACACCTCGCCGCCGACCTGGCCCGCCTGGCCCTGCTGGGGAGCGAGGAGGTCGCCTGGGTGGAGGACAGCAACCGGGCGCCGGCCCTGCGGGTCTCCCCCATCGACGTCGGTCCGATCCTGGGCGAACAGCTCTGGGGTTCGGTCACCGGGATCCTCACGTCGGCCACCGTTCCGATCGGCCTGGCCGAGCGCCTCGGCATGCCGCTCGACGCGACCGACACCCTCGACGTGGGCAGCCCGTTCGACTACCGGACCCACTCCTTGTTATATGTGGCCGCATCGCTGCCCGACCGCCGGCGTCCCGAGGCCGAGCCGGCCCTGCACGACGAGCTCGAGACACTGATCGCCGCGGCGGGTGGGCGCACCCTCGCCCTGTTCACCAGCTGGCGGGCCATGCGGGCCGCCGTCGAGGCGCTGTCCGGGCGGCTGGCCGTGCCGATCCTGTCCCAGTCCGACCTCCCCAAGCCGGCACTCGTCGAGGCGTTCCGGGCCGACGAGTCGACCTGCCTGTTCGCCACGCTCGGGTTCTGGCAGGGGGTCGATGTGCCCGGTCGTACCCTCAGCCTGGTGACCATCGACCGGATCCCGTTCCCCCGGCCCGACGACCCCGTCCTCGAGGCCCGGCGCGAACTCGCCGGTCCCGGGGCATTCGGACGCGTCGACCTGCCCCGGGCCGGCACGTTGCTGGCCCAGGGGGCGGGCCGGCTCATCCGTTCGTCCAACGACCGGGGCGTGGTGGCCGTGCTCGACAGTCGCCTGGCCACCGCCCGTTACCGCAGCGCACTTCTCGAGCGGGTCCCGCCCATGAAACGGACCCTCGACCGGGCCGAGGTCATCGAGTTCCTTGCCGCGGTGGCGGCCGGGGACGACGGCTGAGGCGGGCCCCACCGGGCCGTTGCAATCACCCGTCGCAATGGCGCGGCAGTCCCTAGGATGCGGGGATGAAGGAACTCCTCTACCACCGGTACCTCCTCCCGACGGTCGACCGCCTGGCCGATACGCCGTGCGTGACCGACGCGGCGACCGGGGCAACCCGCACCTTCGCCGAACACCTCGACCGGGTCGGCCGGACCGTCGCCACACTGCGCTCGCTGGGCATCGGACGTGGCGACCGGTTCGCCGTGCTCGCCCTCAACTCCCCCGAGTACCTCGAGCTGTACCACGCGGCCTACCTCGGGGGCGGCGTGATCAATCCGCTGAACCTCCGGTTCGCCCCGAAGGAGCTGGTCCACGTGCTGCGCGACTCGGGCACGAACACCTGCTTCGTCGACGCCATCTTCGCACCCGTCATCGAGGCTGTCCGTGAGGAGGCCGGCCTGAGCCACGTCGTCCTGATCGGAAGCGGCGACGGGCCGCACACCGCCCGCTACGACGAATTGATGGCCGCGGCCGACCCGCAGATCCCCGAGGAGGGCGAGGAGTCCGACCCTGTCGTGCTGATGTACACCGGCGGCACCACCGGGCTGCCCAAAGGGGTGCTGCTCGACCAGCGTGCCGAGATGCTCAACCTCGTCCACATCATGATGGTCCGCCCGGTCGGGAGCCATTCGGTCTACCTCCTCCAGACCCCGATGTTCCACGCCGCTTCGATGTTTGCCATTATCGGCGGGCCGGCGTTCGG
>DATBZS010000068.1:0-5749 GCA_036513075.1 Acidimicrobiales bacterium | reverse complement strand
CACGTGGACCCGCCGTTTTTGGTGGTGACGATGGCACCTGGGCCTATCCCGGTGAGGCCGACCTGGCCCACCGCCGTGCACGACCTGGTCGACGAACAGGCGATGGCCGACAGGTAGCCGACCGTCGGGGGAGGTGCCCGCACCGTCCACGTGGCGCCGCCGTCAGTGGTGGTCACCAGGGCGGCGACGGCCGGGACCGACGAGTTGCCGAGGGTCGAGCCGACGGCCCAGCACCGTCGGGCGGTCGGGCAGGCGACGGAGCGCAGGGCCTGAACCGGTGGGGGGAGCGTGGTCGCCACCAGGGTTCCCTGCCAGGGTCCGAGAGACATCGCGGGGGTGGTCGCTGAGCCGGTCGACGACGGGGGGGATCCCGAACCGCACGCCGCCATGGTGGCGAGTGTCATCACCACGACGAGGGCCGTCATTCTCCCGAGGGCCACCGGGGTCGGGAGCCGCCTGGATGCAATCGAGGTTCGCTTACGAGGCACCGCTCATCCCTTCCGCCGGTTCGGTGGACGCCCGGAGCGCCACACCGGTGCCCCGACCGTCCGAGATTGTGCCACGGACCGCAGTCATCTCCCGGTGATGACGGTCGGTCGCGGTCGCCGCCGTCTACCGTGACACCCGTGGTGGCCACTCTCCTCGCGCTGCGGCACCCGGGGCCGCCCGGCGGCCGGAGCACACCGTGAACGTCGTCGACGTGGTTGTCGTCGTGGCCGCCTTGGCGGCCGCCTGGCAGGGGGCGCGGGTCGGAGCCGTGGTCCAGGTGTGCGCCATCGTCGGTTTCTTCGTCGGGCTGTACGTGGGGGCGCTGCTGGCCTCGCAAACGGTGCGATGGACCCATTCGCCGACTGCCAGAACCGCGGTCGCCCTCATCACCATGCTCCTGGTGGCCTTCAGCTTCGGCATGACCGGCCGGATTCTCGGCGGCATGCTGACCAGCCGCGTGCGCCGTGGCCCGGCCCGCTCCATCGACGCCACCCTCGGGGTCGCCGTGGCGGTGGTCGCCGCGCTGGTGACCGTATGGCTGCTGGCCAGCACCATGGTCAACAGCTCCTCGTCGGCCCTCGACACGGCAATCCTCCAATCGAGGATCATCAACTCGTTGAACAGCGTGCTACCGGCCCCGCCGTCGGTCTTCTCCCAGGCCCAGGGCTTCCTGAGTGCAGAGGGCTTCCCCCCGGTATTCGCCGCACTCGCCCCGGCCTCGGCCCGACCGGTCTCCCTGCCCTCGAACGCACTCCTGCGCCAGGCCGTGCTGGCCGCCGGTCCGTCCACCGTCAAGATCGAGGGTTACGGATGCGGGGTGCTACAGGAGGGATCAGGCTTCGTGGCCGCCCCTGGACTGGTGGTGACCAATGCCCACGTGGTGGCGGGTATTCCGGCACCCCTGGTGCAGGTCGGCACCACCGTGCGGCACACTGAGGTAGTGCTGTTCGACCCGGCGTTCGACCTCGCGGTACTGCGGGTCGCCGGATTGACGGCACCGATTCTGCCCCTCGATGCCGCTCCAGTGGGACGAGGCACCCAGGGTGCTGTGCTCGGCTACCCGGGCGGCGGACCGTTCACGGTGGACCCGGCCGGTGTGATGGCCGCCTTCCAGGCCCAGGGCCGCGACATCTACGGCCGTGGGTTGACCGTTCGGAACGTCTACGAACTCGATGCCGTGGTGCGGCCGGGCAACTCGGGTGGGCCGGTCGTCCTGGCCAATGGCGAAGTCGTGGGTATCGTCTTCTCACGGTCCACGGTGGACCCCACCATCGGGTACGCCCTCACGTCGCCCGACATCCTGTCCCGGTTGGCTTCGGCCGAGAACGCCAAACATCCGGTGTCCACCGGTGGCTGCGCCCCGGCCTGAAGCGGAGGCCGTGCAGGCCGGACCGCCGGCGGACCACCGGCGGTCGAGTCGGTCGGGCTAGACAAGGGATATGGCGCTCCGAATCGAGGACTACGGGATCATCGGCGACCTGCACACGGTGGCCCTGGTCGGTCGTGACGGCTCCATCGACTGGCTCTGCCTACCGAGGTTCGACTCGGCGTCGTGCTTCGCCAAACTGCTCGGCACCGAGGACCACGGGTCGTGGCGGATCGCCCCGAAGGGTGTCACCCGCGCCACGCATCGGCACTACCGGGGCGACACGCTCGTCCTCGAGTCCGAGTTCGTAACCGACGAAGGGACGGTGCGGATCATCGACTGCATGCCGATCCGCCAGGAGCATCCCGAAGTGGTGCGTCTGGTGGAAGGTGTGCGCGGCAAGGTCACCATGGAGATGCACCTGACCATCCGGTTCGGTTACGGACAGGTGGTCCCCTGGGTGCGGCGGAGCGACGGCACGCTGACCGCGGTTGCCGGTCCCGACGGCCTGTCGCTGTGGACGACGGTTCCGACCCACGGGTCGGATCTGTCCACCGTCTCCGAGTTCACGGTGACCGAGGGACAGACGATCCCGTTTTCGCTGTCGTGGTACCCGGCGACCGAACTTCCACCCCGACCGGTCGACGCGGTCTACGCCATTGCCGACACCGAGCAGTGGTGGCAGGAGTGGGTGTCCCAGTGCACCTACGAAGGCGAGTACCGCGACGCAGTGGTGCGGTCGCTTATTACCCTCAAGGCCCTCACCTACGAGCCCACCGGGGGAATCGTGGCGGCACCCACCACCTCGTTGCCCGAGACCCTCGGCGGCGGGCGGAACTGGGACTACCGGTTCTGCTGGCTGCGCGACGCCACATTGACCCTCGAGTCGCTGATGCGAGGCGGCTTCTACCAGGAAGCCATGGCGTGGCGGACGTGGCTGCTGCGGGCGACCGCCGGCGACCCGTCGCAGATGCAGATCATGTACGGCGCCGGAGGAGAGCGTCGGCTCGATGAGTGGGAGGTCGACTGGCTGCCGGGCTACGAGGGATCGCAGCCGGTCCGGATCGGCAATGCGGCGGCGGGACAATTCCAGCTCGACGTCTACGGCGAGGTCATGTCGGCACTCTACGAGTCGGTTCGGCCGGACGGCCCGGACAACGGCCCGGCATGGGAACTCCAGAGCGCCCTGATGGAGTTCCTGGAGACAGGCTGGCGTGAGCCGGATGACGGTATCTGGGAGGTACGGGGACCGCGCCGCCACTTCACCCACTCCAAAGTCATGGCCTGGGTAGCCATCGACCGGGCCATCAAGACCGTCGAGGAGTACGGAGCTACCGGGCCGCTCGACCGTTGGCGGGAGATCCGAAAAGAGATCTTCGACGAGGTGTGCGACGAAGGGTTCAATGCCGATCGGGGATGTTTCACCCAGTACTACGGTTCCGACCAGCTTGATGCCAGCCTGTTGATGATCCCGCTGGTCGGGTTCCTCCCGGCGAACGACCCCCGGGTGCGGGGCACCATCGAAGCTATCGAGCGGGAGCTGATGGAAGGAGACTTCGTCCTCCGCTACCGGACGGTTGATACCGGCGAGGTGGACGGGCTGACGGGCCGGGAGGGCGCATTCCTGGCCTGCTCGTTCTGGCTGGCCGACTGCCTCACCTTGCTCGGCCGTGACCACGATGCCCGCAAGCTCCTCGAGCGGTTGCTCGACCTACGCAACGACCTCGGCCTGCTTTCCGAAGAGTACGACCCGGTGGCCGGACGACTGGTCGGCAACTTCCCCCAGGCCTTCTCCCACGTGTCGCTCGTCAACTCGGCGGCCAAGATCACCGGGTACCGCAAACCGAGCGCCGACCACGTGTTCCTGGGCCTGGCCCGCCAGGCCATGTCCGGGACGCGGCCGGCCGGCATGTCCCGTATGCACATGGGAGCGAGTACCAAGTCGGCGCTCCGCGAGTTGATCGCCGCGGGGAGTCGACCAGCCCAAAGTCGCCCGACCTCCCGGGTGGAGGGATCCGCGCCGGCTGGTAAGGCGTCGGGACGACCGGCCCGCAAGGCCACAGTCAAGCCGTCCAAGAAGGCAGGAGTGGTGACAAACAAGGTGACGGTCCGGAAGTCGACCGCTCGGAAGGTGGCGGACCCGTCGAAGAGGGCGGCACCCGCGAAGAAGTCTGCGGCCACCAAGAAGGCGGCGCCAGCGAAGAAGGCGGCCAAGAAGCCGAGGTGACGGAGCGATGAGCGGCAACCACCACCACGGCTCCGAGGGTCACCGTCACAGCCATGCCGACGACCCTGACGGTGGATCGACCCCGGCACCAGTACCGCCCCCGCCCACCGGGACTCGAATCGTCGAAGGGGTGATCGAGCTCGACACCCTGCTCGGCGGCTGGGAACGAGTCACCGCCGGCTATCTCATCGAGGGCGACGCACCCGTGCTTGTCGAGACGGGCAGCCAGAGTTCGGTGCCTGCACTGCTCGCTCATCTCGGTCGCCTCGGGCTCGGTGGTGACGACCTGGCTGGCGTAGTCGTGACCCACATCCACCTGGACCATGCCGGCGGCGTCGGCGACGTAGCCAAGGCCTTCCCCAAGGCCACGGTCTACGTTCACCCGAAAGGCGCCCGACACCTGGCCGACCCCACGAAGCTGGTGGACTCTGCCGCCCGCGTCTATGGCCCGCTGCTCGACTCACTGTACGGACGCCTCGACCCGACCCCCGCCGAGCGCATCCACGTCCTGGAGGACGGCGAAGAGATCCGGGTGGGCTCCAACCGCTTCCTCACCGCCGTCGACTCACCCGGCCACGCCAAGCATCACCTGGCCCTCCACGACAACTGGAGCGGCACCCTCTTCGCCGGCGACGCCGTCGGGGTGAAGCTCCCTGACGCCGGCGTGCTGCGTCCGTCGACCCCACCACCTGACTTCGACCTCGACCAGGCGCTGCACTCACTGCAACGCTTCGCCGAGCGGCGCCCGACCGGGCTGGCCCTCGCCCACTACGGCCTGCTGGTCGACCCGCTCGACGTGCTCGACGAGGCCGACGGTACCCTTCGCCGGTGGGCCGACGTCGCCGAGGCCGCCTACCGCGACGGTCGGGACATTGCCGCCGCCCTGTCGGCGGCATTCGCTTCTGACCTCGACGGCGTTCCCGAGGAGCACCGAGAGAAGCTGGAAGTCATGAACGGGGTCCATTCCAACGCCGCCGGACTCCAGCGCTGGCTGACCGGCCGCGACGCCCTGGCCACGGAGCCGCCCCAACCGTCCTGACGGACCCGACCAAGGATCCGCGATCCGTGGAGGAGCCGAGGAGTACGCGGCCGAGCTGAGCGACTCCTTGGCGCGGCGTGAGTTCGCGGAGCTCAGTCGATAGTGGTGATGTAGGCGCCCACCAGCGTCGCCACCTGTTGGTCGACGTCGACGTCGACGTCGCCGTCCCGCCGGTCAGCGTGTCCCTCCTGGAACCGGGCGAACGCCTCGGTCGACGCGATGGGATTGACCTCGTCGTCGCCGTGATCGTGGAAGGACACGTGGATGAACGAGTCGTCGGCCAAACGGAGCACCAGGTAGCTCACGTTGTCGGGTGCAGTCGTGGCGAGTTCGGCGAAGACCCCCTCCACCCGCCGCTGATTCTCGTCGGCGGCATCGGCCGACGTCATGGCGTACCGCGTGACCAGTCGCTTTTCCATTGGCACCATCTCCTTTGATCGTCGGCCACGTACGAGGCGGCCGATAGGACAGCGTCAGGCGGCGACCCGCTAGGAGCGTGGGTCGGTATCCGCCAGTGGGGAAACGCTGACCCTTGCTGGGGGCCCCGCCTGTGTCGAGCGTGTTGATCGGTTACATCGGGTTGCGACCGCGAGGTCGAGCCGACCGTGGCCGGGTTCGGCCCCGCGGA
>DATBZS010000067.1:0-2988 GCA_036513075.1 Acidimicrobiales bacterium | reverse complement strand
TCGATCGCCAGCTCGTCCCGTTCGGCACGGCGCAGCCGGCACAGCTGAAGCATCCGCACGAAGGCCACGGACAGCCAGACACAAGAAGGACGATGCCATGGCCCATCTTCCCCCTCGGGTGGCCCTCGGCAAAAGCCCAGCCGGAGGTCTTGGATGGGGTTCTCGGCACCCACAGGGATTGGACACGCGCCATTTCGAATCTTGGTGCCCTTCAGCCACAACGGGACTATTGGCCCTGGTACCCGAGGATGTCTGCGCGAATACTGGATACAGAAGCGAGGAGGTCGGATGCGTTTCACCAATCGTGTCGATGCAGGTCGGCGCCTTGCCGCCCGGCTGGAGTACCTGCGGGGCGAGGATCTTGTCGTCCTCGGGCTACCTCGGGGCGGGGTGCCGGTCGCGCTGGAAGTTGCAGGGGCGCTGCAGGCGCCACTAGACGTCATCGTTGTTCGCAAGCTGGGGGTGCCGTTCCAACCGGAGCTGGGGATGGGTGCCATCGGTGAGGGTGGTGTGCGGGTCCTCAACGCCGAGGTCGTCCGGCTGTCCGGCGTCTCTTCGGAGGAGCTGGCTGCGGTGGAGCAACGGGAGCGGGCCGAATTGGAGCGGCAGGCCCGGCGGTTCCGGGGCGATCGGCTCCCTGTCCCGATCACCGGAAAGACGGTCGTCGTAGTCGATGACGGGATCGCCACAGGGTCGACCGCCAGAGCCGCGTGCCAGGTGGCCCGGGCGCACGGCGCGGTCCGCGTCATCCTGGCCGTCCCGGTGGCGCCACCTGATTGGATCGACCGCCTCGCAAGCGACGCCGACGAGTTCGCCTGTGTCGACACGCCAGAGCCGTTCTTCGGCGTCGGGCAGTTCTATGCGGATTTCTCGCAGACGACTGACGACGAGGTCATCGCGTGCCTGGAGCGTGGGCGTCCACCCGTGATGGCAGTGACCGCCCCGGGCCAGGCGGACGACCCGCCGGTACGCGACGAGGACGTCAACGTCCAGGCCGGACCCGTGCGGTTGGGTGGACACCTGACCGTGCCCGAAGCGGCCGTCGGGGTGGTCCTGTTCGCCCATGGCAGCGGCAGCAGCCGCCACAGCTCCCGCAACCGTTATGTCGCCGACGTGCTCAACCAGGCCGGGCTCGCCACGCTGCTGTTCGACCTACTCAGCCCCGAAGAGGAGCTCGACCGGGCCAACGTCTTCGACGTCGAGCTGTTGGCTCGTCGGCTTGGCGAGGTCACCGCTTGGTTGCGGGCCCAACCTGAGACACGGGAGCTTGCGGTGGGCTACTTCGGTGCCAGCACCGGAGCTGCTGCCGCCCTCTGGGCCGCCGGCGAGCCTCACGCCCAGATCGCCGCCGTGGTGTCCCGAGGCGGCCGACCCGACCTTGCCGGCCCGAGGCTCGCCACGGTGACCGCTCCTACCCTGCTCATCGTGGGCGGCCAGGACCACGTCGTCCTCGACCTCAATCGCCAGGCCAAGGCACAGCTCCACTGCGAGAACAGCCTCGCTGTCGTCCCCGGTGCCACCCATCTCTTCGAGGAAGGCGACACCCTTCAGGCCGCGGCCGAACTGGCCCGCGACTGGTTCACAGACCACCTGGCCGCCGGGCCCCGAGCCGAGGAAACACAGGAGGCCGAACCCGGTCTGGGACGACGGTGAACCTTAGGATCGCCTGCGGGACCGCCCATCGTGCGCTGGCGTCGAGTGTCTCGTCCGCGTTGGGTGCCGACACCTTGGTGGGCGAGGTGGAGCGGTTCCCCGACGGTGAGTTGCGACCCATCGTGCTTGGGGTACGCGGCGACGACGTCTTTGTCGTGCAGCCCACCGGTCCGCCGGTCAACGACCACCTGGTCGAGCTCCTGCTCTTGATCGACGCCTGCCGGCGCGCCGGCGCCG
Source organism: Acidimicrobiales bacterium (assembly GCA_036513075.1). Taxonomy (GTDB): domain Bacteria; phylum Actinomycetota; class Acidimicrobiia; order Acidimicrobiales; family RAAP-2; genus Bog-756. The sequence continues at coordinate 1,098 of DATBZS010000067.1, read as the reverse complement.
GCCGGGTGACCGCGGTCGTGCCCTACTTCGGTTATGCCCGCCAGGACCGGCGCAACCGAGACGGACAGGCGATTGGGGCACGGGTGGTCGCGGCGGCGATCGCCTCCGCAGGTGCCGACCGGCTCGTGGTGATCGACCCCCACACCGTCGTGCTCGAGGCCATGTTCGCCATCCCCGTCGAGACGCTCACTGCGGTTTCCGCCATCGCTAACACGCTGCTCCCTGCCGTCACGCCGGATGCCGTGGTTGTCGCTCCCGACCTCGGTGCAGTCAAGCTCGCCGAGCGCTATGCATCCCTGCTCGGCCTGTCGGTGGTCATCGTGCGCAAGACCCGGATGAGCGGCACGACCGTCCGCGCCGAGGAACTCGTGGGCCAAGTCGACGGGCGGCCAGCCATCGTCGTGGACGACATGATCAGTTCGGGCGCCACCATCGAAGCCGCGGTCCGACTGCTCCTGGACAACGGCGCCCGCCCAGACGTGGTCGTGGCCGCCACCCATGGCCTCTTCGTCGGAGAAGCAGTCGAACGACTCGCCAAGTTGCCTTTGCGGCGCCTGGTCGTCACCGACAGCCTCAGTGGGGTCGAGAGCCACGCGCTGCCGGTGGAGGTGACGTCGATAGCGCCGCTGCTGGCCACTGCGATCGGCCGGCTCCATGGCGACGAGCCTGTCGGCGAGCTGCTCGGCGGCGCCTGACCAAATCGTGAGCGCAAGCCCCGGGCTTCAGCCCTGGGGTCGAGCGAGTTCGGGGCGTAGCCCCGAGGTTGTCGCACCCGCTCCGTAGGGTGTCCCTGATGTCCCACCGCTACCGTCTCTACCCAAGTCCGGTTCAGGAATTGGCCTGTCTCCGACATTGTGCAGATACCCGTTACGTGTGGAACCTCGCCCTGGAACAAGCCAACTGTTACCGCCCGCACCGGGGACCGACCCCTGGTGCTGCTGCGCGCCAGCGCCAGTTGGCCGAGGCTCGCCAAGAGACCTGGCTGGGAGAGGGTTCCTCGTCGGTCCAGCAACAGGCCCTACGGGACTTCGACCGGGCACTGGCCAACTGGTGGGGCGGAACCCACCGACGCCCTACCTGGCGCAAGGCCGGGGTGAA
>DATBZS010000066.1:0-7143 GCA_036513075.1 Acidimicrobiales bacterium | reverse complement strand
GGGGCCGAGGGCGCCCAGCTGGCGCCCTCGGCCGGTGGGTACCAGGAAGAACACGCTCCACAGCCCGGCCTCGAGGTCCCGTACGAGCCGGACCGTCTCGGGCAACTCGTCCACAGTGTCCGCTGTCAGCGTGGTGTTGACCTGGAGGCGGAGGCCCAGCCGTCGGGCGGCCCGGCACGCCTCCACGGTCAGAGCGAACGAGCCCGGGACGCCTCGGAACGCGTCGTGGGTGTCCGGTTCGGCCCCGTCGAGCGAGAACGACACGACCCCCGCACCTGCGGCTCGGACACCGGCCAGGTTCGCCTCGGTGGCCAGCGGGGTGCCCGACGGAGACACCGCCATGGCCAGGCCGAGCACCGAGCCATGCGCGATCAACTCCCGCAGGTCGGCCCGCTTGAACGGGTCGCCGCCCGTCAGCACGACGATCGGCCGCGGCGATCCGGAAGTGGCCAGGTCGTCGAGCACGGCGATCACTTCCGTCGTCGACAGCTCGTCGGGGTCACGGGCGGACTGGGCCTCGGCTCGGCAGTGCGCACAGGCCAGGTCGCAAGCTCGCGTTGTCTCGAACAGGACGAGGAAGGGACGCTCGTCGACGTCGTAGCGGAGCTGGCGGACCTCGGGTACCTCAAGGCGCTGGAGCGCCGGGGGGACCCCTAACCGCGCCGTCGTGGCGGGCAGCTCTGCGAAGACGGTCACGCTGCCCTCCGCAGGTGAACCGGACGCCCGTCCGCCTTGATCGATGCCTGGTCCACGGGACGTCCTCCTGCTCGTGTTCGGGTGCCACCACCTTCCCGCCGCCCGGTCGTGTGGCGTAGGGCCGTTGGTCACACGTGCCTGGCACCACGGGACACGGGGATGTCGGCTGGCTAGCGTCGACCCGGTGAGCAGACTCCTCCCCGACCGATCGCTCGGCATCACCCCTGGCTCGGTGAACGACTACCGCGAGCTGGCCCGTCGGCGCCTGCCCCGCCAGCTGTTCGACTACGTCGACGGGGGATCCTTCGCCGAATCCACCCTGGCCGCGAATGTTGCCGATCTGGCTGGAGTCCGGCTGCGGCAGCGGGTCCTCCGGGACGTGTCCGGGCCCACCCTGGCCACGACCGTGCTCGGCCAGGAGCTCGCCATGCCCGTCGTGCTGGGCCCGGTCGGTCTGGCCGGCATGCTCGCCACCCGGGCCGAGGTGCAGGCTGCACGCGCCGCCGAGTCGGCCGGTGTGGTCTTCTGCGAGTCCACCGTGTCCATCTGCAGCGTCGAAGAGGTGGCGGCGGCCGTCGCCGACCCGGTGTGGTTCCAGCTCTACGTCATGCGCGACCGGGCCTACGCCGAAGACCTGATGGCCCGGGCCAGCGCCGTTGGGTGCCCGGTTCTGGTGCTGACCGTGGACCTCGCCACCGTCGGGTCCCGGTACCGGGACACCCGCAACGGCATGTCCGGGCGCGCGGCGTGGCGCGGTCGGGCACGGCGCGGCCTCGACCTCGGCCTGCACCCGACCTGGGCCCGGGACGTCGGCCACCGGGGAAAGCCTCACACGTTCGGCAACCTGGAGAAGGCCGTGCCCGGCGCGGCGAGCCCCACCGACTTCGCCGCCTGGGTGGACGGCCAGTTCGACCCATCGGTCACCTGGGACGACCTCGACTGGGTGCGCCGCCACTGGCCGGGCCGGCTGGTCCTCAAGGGCATCCTGGACCCGGAGGACGCGCGGCAGGCTGCTGACCGCGGGATGGACGGCATCGTGGTGTCCAACCACGGCGGGCGCCAGCTCGACGACACCCCCTCCACCATCCGGGCCCTCGGGCCGGTAGTCGACGCCGTCGGCGACCGCCTGGAGATCCTCGTGGACGGCGGGATCCGCAGCGGGCTCGATGTGCTCAAGGCCCTCGCCCTCGGCGCCCGGGCCTGCCTGATCGGCCGGGCGTGGGCCTGGCCGGTGGCGGCGGCCGGCGAGCGTGGCGTCGCCCACGCGTTGGCCATCATCCGCGACGAACTACGGGTGGCCCTATCGCTGACCGGCGTCGCCGGCGTCGCCGATCTGGACCGCTCTGTGCTGGTGGACCTGCCAGGGCGCTGACCCCGGGCTCGCCGGGCGCGATGGCAGCTCACCCCATGGCGTCGAGGACGTCCTCCACCCGGCCAGCCAACCCCTCGTCCCCGCCGGGATCCACCCCGGGACCGGTCGGGCCTGCCAGGAGGTGGCGGGCCAGCGCCGGCTCGCCCGCCCCTGCCAGTAGGGCCGCCTCCGCCAGGACGCCCAGCCGGTCGACCACGTCGCGGAAATGCCAGGCCCCGGCCACGGGGTCGTCCGCGCAGCGCTGCGCAGCTCCCAGGACCCGGTCCAGCCCGGTGGCCAGGAGTCCGGCCAGCGCCGCGTCGTCCACGGTGGCGACCACGCCGGTCAGCCAGGTGCCAACGGCGTCCAGGACGGGGAGCCGCCTCAGGTCGTTGAGCACCTGGGCCACCAGCACATTATGGCTGCCCTCCCACGATTCGTAGACGATGGCGTCCCGGTAGAGCCGCGGCAGCACGCTGAAGTCCTCGATGGCGCCGTTGCCACCCAGGACCTCGATGGCCGCGTGGACGACCCCGGTGGCCTGGACCGAGACCACGTACTTGGCCACGTTGACCAGGAACCGGTGGACCAGGACGTCGGCGTCAGAGGCGGTGCCGCCGTCGATCCGGTCCTCCAGAGCGGTCAGCGCCATCACCAGGTGGAGGGCGCCCACCGACACTGCGGCCATGTCGGCCAGGGTGCGCCGCACGGCGGGGAACGCGCCGATCGGGCCCCCGAACGCCGTCCGGTGGCAGGCGTAGGCGGAGGCCTCGAGCCATGCCCGGCGCATCATGCCGGCGTCGCCGACAGCGGTCATCCACCGGCTGGTATTGAGCACCACGCCCACCGCAGTGCGGAACCCGTCCGCCACCGGCCCTACCGGCCAGGCCAACGAGCCGTCGAAGTCGATCTCGCCGGAGGCCAGGCCCCGTGTCCCGAGCTTGTCCTTGAGGCGCCGCAAGGCGAATCCGTTGGGCCGACCGTCGATCTCGCGTGGCACGACGAAGCTGCCCAAGCCTCGGGTGCCGTCGGGACTTCCCGGGACGCGTGCCGTCAGGAAGAACTGGCCCGCATCGGCCACCGAGCAGAACCACTTCTCCCCGGTCACCTGGTAGGTGGTCCCGTCCCCGGTCGGCACGGCCAAGCAGGTGTTGGCGCCAACGTCCGAGCCACCTTGCACCTCGGTGAGGAACTGCGAGCCCCGCGCTGCGGTTCCGTAGTCGGGGTCGACCAGCGACGGGAGGAATCGATTGCGGACCGCCGGGTCGGCGGCCCGGCGCAGGGCGCGGGCCAGCCCGATTGTGCACGTGGCCGGGCAGGCGTGCCCGGCCTCGCCCTCCAGCGACAGCAGATAGAGGAGCACGGCCTGCTCGTAGGCCGACCCCGGACGCCCCGACAGCGCCACCAGGCCGCTGGCCCACACCCGTTGCCCGGCCCGGTGGTAGTCGGGGTCGAACTCGACCGACTCGGTGCGGCGGCCCGCCGGGTCCCACCGGGCTAGCTCGGGCAGGTGGGCCCGCTGCTCATACCGCGCTGCCGCCGGTCCGATGACGGCAGTGACGTCGCGGGCGAACGCCGATGCCCGGGCCTCGAGGTCGCGGAGCCGATCCGACGGCACGTGCCGGGCCAGCAGCGCGCGAAGGTGGCGGTCGTCGGCGAACGGGTCGTCGGGATACGAGGCCCGCCAAGCGGCCAGCGCATCGCGAGCGGTATCGGTACCCATGAACCCAGTCTCGCGCCGGTGGGTCCCGGAACCCTGACGGTCCCCATGGCTCCCGACTCGTACACCATGGCCGGCACCGACGTCCCGATCCCAGCGCTGGGGGTGGGTACTTGGGCTTGGAGGGCCGCGTCCATGTGGGGCACCGGGGCACTGTTGCATTGAGCCGCACCACCCGACGCAAGGCATCAGGTGACCTGAAAATCCCGTATTGAAATGCATTATGAAGACATGAGCGCCAATTTGATGCTCATTCGCGACGCCAGTGGGTGCGGGTTCAGCGTCGGTCGCGCTCAATGCAACAGTGCCCAAACGAGACCGGACCGCCAGCGTCGTGATCCGAAGTCACGCATTCATTCAGAACCTACGGCGAGGGCACTACGAACTCGGGATGGATGCATGCCCAGGACCAATCGTTGCCGCGGCGTTCGACGAGCTTGCGCTGGTGGTCTGAGCGGCAAACTCCACCGGAGCCGGCAGGCCCGCCTCACGATCAACCAATGCAACACTGCGGTCATCGTCGACATCTGTCGGGACCGCTACCAGGTCGAGACGGGCGGCGCTGCCCACTCCATGTACAACGCCGTGGTCAACCACCTGGCGGCGCTGTTCCGATTGCTGAGTGAGACCGGGGCCTGAACCCGCGACCGGATGTCCGGAGGCGGCGCGGCCCGAGGACCGCCCTACAGGAGCGCCTCGAGTTCCGACACGGCCAGCGTCCCGTTGCTGTAGCCGGCAATGACCCCGGCCAGCCACTGCGCTTCCTGCCGGTAGCAGGGATCGCTCAGCACGTCCTCGATCGCTGCCCGGACATCCCCGACCGGCGCGTCACGCTCCAGGCTGCGGCCGAGGCCGAGGGTGGCCACCCGCTCGGCGTTCCACGGCTGGTCGCGTCCGAGCGGCAGGCACACCAGGGGTACCCCGTCAGCCAGTGCCGCCATGACGGTGCTGAGCCCGGCGTGGGTGACCACCGCGGACGCCCGGGCGAGGACCTCCCGGTGCGGCACCCACGCCTCGACGGACACGTTGGGCGGCACCCGCAACCCGTCCAGCTCGACACCCCCGAGCGTGCACAGCACGTCGGCGTCGAGGGGTGCGGCGGCGTCCAGCACGCGCTGCACCACCGACCCCTGGCGCATGTTGGTGGTGCTGAAGCTCACCAGCAAGAGGGGTCGCTCCGTGGCCGTCGGCCGTAGCGGTGCCTGCTCGAAGATGGGCCCGACGTAGCGGAGGTTCGTCGGTCGAAACGTCAGCGAGACGTCGAAGGCCTCCGGCTGGCACGCCAGAGCCAGGGAGGCCCGGTTCCACACCTCGGCCAGGACGTGGCGTCCTGGGTCGAGCCCGTCCAGCCCGAGGTGGCGCCGGGTGGCGTCAACCAGCGGTCGGGTCGGGTCCCACTGCGCCGCGCCGTCACCCTCAATGGACGGCTGGTAGAGCACGTGCACGAGCACGGCGGCGGGCACCCCGCTCGCCTCGGCGGCGGACAGGGCGGCGGACAGCGCGCAGTCGACGACGACGACATCCGCCGCCTCCCGGTCCAGCTCGGCCTTCACGTCGTCAGCCAGGCGGATCCCACTGATGAACCGGTTCCACCCGAGGAGGTTGTCGTCGAACACGTCGACATCGACCCGGCCGGCCTCGCGGGCACGGTCGAACGTGGTGAACGTGCAGCCAGCCGCCTCGAACTTCGTCTGCAGCACCGGGGGGCCGAGGACGTGCACCCGGTGCCCGCGCCCGACCAGTGTGGTTGCGAGGCCCGCGGACGGGGCGACGTTCCCCCCGGCTGCCCACACCACCAGGAGGAAGCGACCGACTCGAGTCACCCCTGCATGTTGGTCGCGCCGGCACCCGACATGCAACGCACGCCACCTCGACGACCCCCAGGTCGGCACCGGCACCCGCCCGCCAGGTCTCGCGTGGGGCGCGACCCCGGGCGTAGTATCGGAGGCGTGCAGTGCAGGATCGTCGCACCGGAGGAGCTGACGACGACGGACCTGGCCGCATGGTCGGCCTGTGCGGCCGCCTCGCTCGAGCCCAACCCGTTCCTCGAGCCGGAGTGGCTGCTTTCGGCCCTTGAGCACCTCGACGAGTCACCCACCGCCCGGCTCGTCATCGTGGAGCACGACGGCGCTATTCACGCCCTGGCGCCGGTCGAGCAGATCGCCGCGGGCCACGACGCGACCGGAGCTCTCCTGGCCCACTCGGCGCTGGTGACCCGGGTGATGCCCACTGCGGTCGCCCTCGGGACTCCGCTGGTGACGCACCGGGGCAGCGCCGATGCCGCCAGCAGCCTCCTGGCCGGGCTCCGCCAAGAGGCGGAGCGGGTGGGGGCGGGCCACGTCATCCTGGAGTGGGTAGGGGCCGACGGTCCCATCGCACCGCTGCTGCAGCGTGTGCTGGCCGACGCGGACCACCCCCTCGTCCAGTTCGACTGCTGGGAACGAGCCATGCTCCGCCGACGAACGGGCGACGACGACGGGTACTGCCTGCGCAATGTCGGCAAGAACCGCCTCCGCACTATCCGACAGCACCGCCGGCGCCTGGTTGAGGCCCTGGGTACGAACCCCTACGTCCGGACCCGGACCGACCTCGGGGCGATCGACGCATTCCTGCGCCTCGAGGCGTCCGGATGGAAGGGCCACGAGGCCGACGGTCTGGCGCTGCGTCGGCGCGACGGGGCGAAGGCGTTCTTCGAGACGGCCTGCCGCCGGTTCCTCGCCGAGGGACGCCTGTGGTTCCACTCGCTCGAGCGCGATGGGGGGCCCTTCGCCATGATCTGCATGGTGCGGGCGGGCGAGGGGGAATTCGCCTTCCGCACCGCCTACGACGAGGACTTGGCGAAGTTCGGCCCCGGGGTCGAGATCTTCGTCGACGCCATGCAGCAGTTCGAGCGGAGCACTGACGGGCGCTGGCTCGACACGTGCGCCGCACCGGGCAACCAGCACCTGATGCAGCTGTTCCCCGACAGCCACGTCATGACGACGCTCATGCTGCGGGTGCCGGTGCACGGCTGAACATGGAGCACCGTCGGCCTCCCTCCGCCGACGTGGTCCGGCTAATCCGGGGCCAGGTGGTCCACGTGGGCCAGGCCGTGTGGAACACGCAGCTCTACCTGGAGCTCGACCAGGCCGTCGACATCTTCTCGGCCCACGGTGCCCGGGTGGTGCTGTTCACCATGCCCGACATCAACGCCGCCGACGAGGCACCGGACAGCGCCGCCTACCCCGAGAGGCATTGTTGCATTGAGTGCGAACTTGTCTGGAACCCTTGGAGTTCGTGCCCGGGCTATTGCTGAACGAGGCTGTCGGGATGAATCGTCGTCATCTCATCCGACCCATCCATGGACCTGTCTCGGGATTCTCTGGATTCCGGTTCC
>DATBZS010000065.1:0-2264 GCA_036513075.1 Acidimicrobiales bacterium | reverse complement strand
AACTGCCGGCCGTACTGCGGGTGGGCGCTCCACCGGCCGCGCAGCCGCAGCGCCTCGCCGGGCTGGGCGCCCAGCAGCGACCCGACCACGGTGACCAGGTCACCCCCGCGGCCGGGATCGACCTTCGCGACGGTGTAGCCGGTGTCCTCATTCGCGTAGGTGATCCGCTCCAACGTCGCGTCCAGCGTCGCCCCCACCGACGGCGCGGTCGCCGTCATCCTCGCCTCACCCCCACTGCTGATCAGGTGCCGCAGCGAGCGGCCGAGCCGGTCCAGCCGCTAGACCACCAGGGTGTCGCCCGGCCACACTGCCCCAGCACTTCGTCCAGCTGGCCGCCAGCCCAAAGACCCCGACGCGTGGTCGACGTACACCTTCCAGCAGCCGGTCGCCTCGACCTCGTCGGTCTGCAGGTCGGCGTTCTGCTCGGAGGTGGAAACCCGGGCGTGGCCGAGCAGGTGACCCATGCGCGGGAACGTAGCGAAAGGGTCCGACAAGACCCGGGCGACACATTGATTCCTGACACCAGTTTCGCTACACCGACCCATGCTCAGTCGATCACGACTGTCGATGTTCGAGTTCGCGTGCACAGATGTCCCAAGTCGTGTGCACAAGTACCGTCAGGTGATAGCGCCGGGGTGTGCCCCGTGTGGACAGGCATCCCGTTGAGTGCCTCCTGCGGCTCAACTGCGGCCGAGCAGTCCCCTGACTTCGCGGGCCAGTTCGACTGAGGCCTCGATCTCCACCTTCCGGATCGTCACGCTCTCCACGTTGATCCCGAACGGGAGCTCCAGCCTGCGGCAGAAGGTGATCAGGTCGCGGGCCCCGGCCCGGCACTGCTCGTAAGACTCGTCCAGCGGGTCATCGGAGTGCCGGATCGCGTTCTGCAACCAGCGGGGGACCTCGATGCCCAGCCAGGTCATGAACTCAAGGGTCTTCGCCGAACCGCATGGGGAGGTGGTCAGTACCACCGGCTGCGGGGTGATCCCCCGATCCCGGCAGGTGTAGGCATAGTCCGACAGCAGGTTCCGGGTGTGGTCCAGGTCGTAGAACACCTGGGAGACGAAGAACGAGCAACCCTGCTCCTGCTTGGCCAGCATCCGCAGATGCTCGTCCTCCCGGCGGGCGTGCCGTTCGGCGATCAGCACGCCGCCCACCGTCAACTGCGGGTGCAGCCGGGCGCGTAGCCGGTAGGCCTCATCGAGACGGGTCGCGACCGGCTGGCCCCGGGTCGAGGCGCCGACGAAGACGGTCAGTACCCGGTCCGGATCGGCCGAGCCCAGCCAGCTGGCGAGGTCCTGCTCGGGGTATTTGCCCACGCAGCGGTAGATCACGCTCGGGCCGTGCCAGGCCTGGAGATGGCGGGCGTGGAACACGGCTGGGTCCATCATCGGCATGAAGGGGAACGGACGGTCCTGGCCGGACCGGTCACTTTCGGCGTCCACGTCATAGACGACCAGCGCGTCCAGGGCCAGTGGCGCCAGCCGATCGAGTGTCGTTCGAGCGATCTCGGCGGCCCGTTCCGGTGATGTGGTCAACCGTGGCGGGGTGATCCCGTAGAAGAGCATGCCGCGGCTGGCGTGCCGCAGCGGCCCAGCAGTCCAGGAGCGAGGCGCTGGCGGGGTCATCACCGGCCCCCTGATGTGCAGGCCGCAACCGGCGGTGCCTGTCTCATGATCGGATAATAGTTCAGGTCCGGAGCGGGATTGAGGCATCGGTGCAGCCGTCGGGAGTGACGCCGGTCCGGCGGTCTACGCCGAGGTGCTGCCTTCGTCGGTGTCAGCCAGGGCTCGGTAGACGGAGGCGACCGACGGGTGGCGGCCGGTGTTCTTGCCGGTCTTGATGGTGAGTTTGGTTGCGATCTTCGGGATGGGGGTGCCTGCGTCGCGGAGGGCGCGGGCGTAGATCAGGGAGTCGGGGTCGATGACGACGGGGCGGCCGCCGTGGTTGCCGCGGGCGGCGGCGGCCTTCTGGCCCTCGAGGGTCTTCTCGCGGATGTAGTCGCGGTCGAGCTGGGCGGCGACGGCGAGGATGGCGAACAGCATCGAGCCCATCCCGGTGGGGTCGTAGATGCCCGTCAGCGGCCCCGTCAGCAGTTCCAGTTGGATCCCTGCCTGCTGGAGGGTTGCCGAGAGGGTCATCAGTTCGGCGGCGTTGCGGGCCAGGCGCTTCATCTCGGCGACGGTGAGGATGACCGGCTGGTCGGGGGCGGCGTGCTTGATCTCGCGGGCCAGGGTCAGGGCGTTCTCCAGTTCGGGGCGGACCTT
>DATBZS010000064.1:0-13632 GCA_036513075.1 Acidimicrobiales bacterium | reverse complement strand
CGCCCCACAGGAGGCCCGCATCATGAGTCTGCATCCCCTTGACGACCGTATCGTCGTCCAGCCCGGCGAGTCCGAGGAGACCACCGCGTCCGGTCTGGTCATCCCCGACACCGCCAAGGAGAAGCCCCAGCAGGGTGAGGTTCTGGCCGTCGGCCCGGGCCGTCGCTCGGAAACCACCGGCGAGCTCATCCCCCTCGACATCAAGGTCGGCGACACCGTCGTCTACTCGAAGTACGGCGGCACCGAGATCACCTCCGACGGCAACGACCTGCTGATCCTGTCGAGCCGCGACATCCTGGCCAAGGTGACCAAGTAATGCCCAAGATCCTCAAGTTCGACGAGTCCGCCCGGCGCGGCCTCGAAGCCGGCGTCAACAAGCTGGCCGATGTCGTCAAGGTCACCCTCGGCCCGAAGGGCCGCAACGTCGTCATCGAGAAGAAGTTCGGTGCGCCCACCATCACGAACGACGGCGTATCCATCGCCCGTGAGGTGGAGCTCGAGGACGTCTTCGAGAACATGGGCGCCCAGCTGGTCAAGGAAGTCGCCACCAAGACGAACGACGTCGCGGGTGACGGCACGACCACCGCCACCGTGCTGGCCCAGGCCCTGATCCGCCAGGGGCTTCGCAACGTGGCCGCTGGCGCCAACCCCCTCGGCCTCCGCAAGGGGATCGACAAGGGCGTGGCCGCCGCGGTGGCATCGATCCAGAAGCAGGCCAAGGAGATCGACTCGAAGACGGAGATCGCCCAGGTGGCCTCCATCTCCGCAGCCGACGCCGCCATCGGCGAGGTCCTGGCCGACGCCATCGACCGGGTCGGCAAGGACGGCACCGTGACCGTCGAAGAGTCCAACACCTTCGGCATCGAGCTCGAGTTCACCGAGGGCATGCAGTTCGACAAGGGCTACCTCTCGCCGTACTTCGTGACTGACGCCGAGCGCCAGGAAGCCGTACTCGACGACCCGCTGATCATCTTCGTCAACGGCAAGATCAGCGCCGTCCACGACCTCGTGCCGGTGCTGGAGAAGGTCATGCAGACCGGCAAGCCGCTGCTGATCATCGCCGAGGATGTCGAGGGCGAGGCCCTGGCCACGCTGGTCGTGAACAAGATCCGCGGCACCTTCACGTCGGTTGCCGTCAAGGCCCCCGGCTTCGGTGAGCGCCGCAAGGCGATGCTCCAGGACATGGCCGTCCTCTCGGGTGCCCAGGTGATCTCCGAGGAGATCGGGCTGAAGCTCGACAGCACCACCATCGACCTGCTCGGCAGTGCCCGCCGAGTCATTGTGACCAAGGACAACACCACCATCGTCGAAGGTGGGGGAAATGCGGATGACGTCAAGGGCCGCATCGCCCAGATCAAGCGGGAGATCGACGAGACGGACTCTGACTGGGACCGCGAAAAGCTGCAGGAGCGGCTGGCCAAGCTGGCCGGCGGCGTGGCTGTCGTCAAGGTCGGCGCCGCCACCGAGGTGGAGCTCAAGGAGAAGAAGCACCGTATCGAGGACGCACTCTCCGCTACCCGGGCTGCCGTCGAAGAGGGCATCGTGGCCGGTGGCGGTACCGCACTGGTCCGCTCCCGTGCCGCCGTGCAGGCCGTGGTCGACTCCCTCGAGGGGGACGAGGCCACCGGCGCCACCATCGTGCTGAAGGCCCTGGCCGCCCCGTTGGAGGCCATTGCCAACAACGCCGGCCTCGAGGGTTCGGTGTTCGTCAAGGAAGTGGAAGCCAAGAAGGGCCACATCGGCCTCAATGCCGCCACCGGCGAGCTCGAGGACCTGGTCAAGGCCGGCGTCATCGACCCGGCCAAGGTGACCCGTTCCGCGCTGCAGAACGCCGCCTCCATTGCCGGACTGCTGCTCACCACCGAGGCGCTCGTGGCCGACAAGCCCGAGAAGGCCGACGCCGGTGCTGCCGCAGCTGCGGCTGCCGCCATGGGCGGCGGCATGGGTGGCATGGGTGGCATGGGCGGGATGATGTAGTCACGCCGCCGATCCCGTTGTCAGGGTCGGCATGCCGCACCAGCGGCAAGCTCTTGTGATCGGAGGTCGGGCCTCAGGGCCCGGCCTCCGTCGCATCCAGGGGCGGGTCAGATCGGGCTGGGCGAAAGTCGGAGTGGAATCAGCCGTTCTGCTCGGGCACGTAGTGGCGCTCGCCGGTCCGGTCCATCCAGACCCGCATCATTCGGTTCGTGCCCGGATCCTTGAAGAGCTCGTCAGTCGGGGTCCATCCGGCGTCAGGTTGGCCTGACTCGCCGTGGCGCCGGACGAAGAGGCTGATCACGACGGCCACGATGACGGCCACTCCCAACAGGCCGAAGACGATCACCACGGCCGCCACCTGGTGGCGGCCGGCCCGGTCACTGTTTGGCGCCGACGACCACCGCAGTGCCGTAGGCGACGATCTCGGTGAGGGACTGACCGATCTCCGAGGAGTCGAAGCGGAACTGGATCACGGCGTTGGCTCCCATCACCTGGGCGTTCTCGATCATCCTGTCAAGGGCGTGGCGGCGTGTGTCCTCCAACAGCTTGGTGTACTGCTTCACCTCGCCACCAGCCAGCGCCTTGAATCCGGCGGTGAACCCCTTGGCCGCCCCCATGGAGCGGACCACCAGACCGAAGACCAGACCGAGGTTGCGCTCCACCGTCCACTCGGGGAACTCGAGGGCCGTGGTGATGGGGAACTGTGGTGCAGCACTGGCCCCACTTGGATCGGTCACGGGTTGCCTCCTGTCTGCGCGCCGTGATGCGGCGCGGCGTGGTCGTCTCCCGATGGTACCCAGGCGTCCCGGGCCGCCCCTGGATGGTGTGGACCGCACTGCTCCACGCCCGCCGCCCCTAGTCTCATTCCCGATGTCGTCCACTGAGCCCAAGCATCGCACCGGGCCCCAGATCATCCCCCGGCCGCAGAGCCACCGCTCGGGTGGCCCTGCGCCGTGGACGCACCTCGCCGCCGACGTCCGGGCATCGCTGCCGCTCGCCCCAGTGGTTGACGCAGTGGCCCGGCGCGACCGGACCTGGGACGCCGACGTGACCGCCGCCGAAATCTCCGCCTTCGTGCGCACCTACGCGGACGTCGTTCCTGACGCCAACCCGGCGGCCGTGCTGGTGGCCTTGTTCGAGGAGGCGGGGGAGTGCCGGGTGCTGCTGACCGTACGGTCGTCCCGGCTGCGGTCCCACCAGGGCGAGGTCGCCTTCCCGGGAGGCAAGCTCGATCCCGACGAGGGGATCGAGGAAGGTGCCGTCCGCGAAGCCGAGGAGGAGGTGGGGCTCGACCCGGCCACCGTCACCGTGGCCGGTCATCTCACGGCCATGCCCACGGTCTCGTCCAACACCTTGATGACCCCGGTGGTGGCAGTCCTCCCGGGCCGGCCGGTCACCGCGCCGGCCCCCGACGAGGTGGCCCGGGTGTTCGACGTGGCACTTGTCGACCTGCTTGCCGAAGGGGTGTGGGCCGAAGAGCTTTGGGCCGTCCCCGGTCGACCGGGGATCGGCGGTGAGTCGGGGGGCGAGTTCCCGGTCTGGTTCTTCAGCGTGGCCGGTGAGACCGTCTGGGGGGCCACCGCCCGGGTCCTGACCGAGCTGCTCTGCCTGGTGCTCGGGGTGCCGGAGCCGCCGTCCACCCGGAGGAGCTGAACCGGGCCCGGATCGGCCCGGAATACCCCTCGGACCGGGATACGGCCCCCGTGCGCAGGCGGTATCGTGGAGGTAGGTCGGTGGGCGCAGTGTCGGAGCTGCCGCCGCCCCGGAGGTACGTCCAACTGCAACCAGGGTCCGGAGGGCAATTCAGTGGCTGAGCTAGAGATCGGCATCTTCAAGTCGGGGCGGAGGGCCTACGGGTTCGATGACATCGCCATCGTCCCGAGCCGTCGGACCCGCGACCCAGAAGACGTCGACATCAGCTGGCAGATCGACGCATACCAGTTCGAACTGCCCCTGATGGCCTCGGCCATGGACGGCGTGGTCAGCCCCACCACCGCCATCGAGATCGGTCGCCTGGGCGGTCTCGGCGTCCTCAACCTCGAAGGTCTGTGGACCCGCTACGAGGACCCGACGAAGCTCTTCGACGAGATCCGCGAGCTACCGACCGAAAAGGCCACCGCCCGCATGCAGCAGATGTACGCCGAGCCCGTCCAGATGGAGCTGGTGACCCAGCGGATCAAGGAGATGAAGGCCGCCGGCATCACCACGGCCGCCTCCGTCACCCCGCAGAAGACCCAGGAGTTCGCCGCCGCCCTCCTTGCCGCCGAACTCGACATCCTGGTGATCCAAGGCACCGTGGTGTCGGCAGAGCACGTGTCGAAGACGGTCGAGCCCCTCAACCTCAAGCGCTTCATCCGTGAGTTCGAGGTCCCGGTGGTCGTGGGTGGTTGTGCCTCCTACCAGGCCGGTCTCCACCTCATGCGGACAGGCGCGGTCGGCGTGCTGGTCGGTGTCGGTCCGGGCAACGCCTGTACCACCCGCGGCGTGCTCGGCATCGGCGTCCCCCAGGCCACCGCCATCGCCGACGTTGCGGGGGCCCGTATGCGCCATCTCGACGAGACGGGTGTCTACTGTCACGTGATCGCCGACGGCGGCATGTCCAAAGGCGGCGACATCGCCAAGGCCGTGGCCTGTGGTGCCGACGCGGTCATGCTCGGCTCGCCCCTGTCGTCGGCTGTCGAGGCCCCGGCCCGCGGCTTCCATTGGGGGATGGCCACCTTCCACCCGACCCTTCCGCGGGGCGCCCGCGTCAAGACCACGACCCGGGGCACGCTGCAGGAGATCCTCCTCGGCCCAGCCCATGAGAACGACGGCCGCATGAACCTGTTCGGCGCTCTGCGCACGGCCATGGCCACCTGCGGCTACCAGACCGTCAAGGAGTTCCAGAAGGCCGAGGTCATGGTGGCCCCGGCACTCCAGACCGAGGGCAAGGACCTGCAGCGCTCGCAAGGCGTCGGCATGGGCCATTGAGCCCGTCGTCGCCCACTGACGACCCCCGCGAGGGGCCGGTCCTGGTCGTCGACTTCGGCGCCCAGTACGCCCAGCTGATCGCCCGCCGGGTCCGCGAGGCCCACGTCTACTCCGAAATCGTCTCGCACACCGCGTCGGCCGCCGATCTGGCCGCCCGGCGCCCGGCCGGGATCATCCTGTCGGGCGGGCCCAAATCGGTAAACGAAACTCCGGCGCCCTCCATCGACCCGGCCGTCTACGACCTCGGGGTCCCGATCCTGGGCATCTGTTACGGCGCCCAACTGCTGACCCAGCAACTCGGCGGTCTCGTCGACCGCACCGGGCGCGGCGAATACGGCCGCACTCCCCTGACCGTCACCGCGGCCTCGCCGCTGTTCCAGGACTGGCCGGGGGCGGCGGAGGTTTGGATGAGCCACGGTGATGCCATCACCGAGGTTCCGGCCGGGTTCGTGGCCACCGCCACCAGCCCGGACGCTCCCGTGGCCGCCCTCCACGATCCCGACCGGGGCATCTTCGGCGTGCAGTTCCACCCCGAGGTGGTCCACACCGAGCACGGCCGGGAACTGCTCGAGCGATTCCTCTACGACATCTGCCACTGCCCTCCATCGTGGACCCACACCTCGATCATCGAGAGTCAGGTGGCCGCGGTACGGGCCCAGGTCGGATCGTCGCCGGTGCTGTGCGCGCTGTCCGGCGGGGTCGATTCGGCGGTGGCCGCGGCCCTCGTCCACAAGGCCATCGGCGAGCAGCTGACCTGTGTCTACGTCGACACCGGCCTCATGCGGGCGAACGAATCCGAGCAGGTCGAAGACACCTTCCGCCGTCAGTTCCACGTCGACCTGGTCCACGTGAAGGCGGCCGACCGCTTCTTCGAGGCCCTGGCCGGGGTGACCGATCCCGAGGCCAAGCGCAAGATCATCGGCGAGTTGTTCATCCGCATCTTCGAAGAGGTGGCCCGCGACCTCGTCGTCGAGAAAGGCCGCCTCGACGAGGGCCCGGACGATGAGCCGGCCGGCTACCTGGTCCAGGGCACCCTGTACCCGGACGTCATCGAGTCCGGTTCGGGCACGGCGGCCACCATCAAGTCGCACCACAATGTGGGCGGACTGCCTGAGGATCTGGCCTTCGATCTGGTCGAGCCGCTCCGGCTCCTGTTCAAGGACGAGGTGCGCGCCGTCGGCGAGGAGCTGGGCCTGCCGCACGAGATCGTGTGGCGCCAGCCGTTCCCGGGGCCGGGCCTGGCCGTCCGGATCGTGGGCGAGGTGACACCTGAACGGGCCAGCATCCTGCGCGCCGCCGACGCCATCGTGGTCGAGGAGGTCCGCAAAGCAGGCCTTTACCGCGAACTGTGGCAGAGCTTCGCCGTCCTGCCCGCCGTGCGCACCGTCGGTGTGATGGGCGACGGCCGCACCTACGCCTATCCGGTGGTCATCCGGGCCGTCACCTCCGACGACGCCATGACCGCCGACTGGGCCCGGCTGCCCTACGACCTCCTCGAGCGCCTGAGCTCGCGCATCATCAACGAGGTGGAGGGCGTCAACCGGGTGGCACTGGACATCACGTCCAAGCCGCCTGGCACCATCGAGTGGGAATGACCGCATGGGGCGGGGGCCCGGGCGACCACCCCGACGGCGGTCGATCGACCGCTGACGTGTCCTCCCGGTTCGTGGCCGTGAGCCCGGACGAGCTGGTCGAGGGCCTGACGCCGTCCCAGGTGGCCGCCGTGACCCACCGGGGCGGTCCACTGCTGATCGTGGCAGGCGCCGGCTCCGGCAAGACCCGGGTGCTGACCCGGCGGATCGCCCACCTCATCGCCACCGGCGAGGCCGCCCCCTGGCAGATCCTGGCCATCACCTTCACCAACAAGGCGGCCGACGAGATGCGCTCCCGGGTGGCCGAACTGGTCGGGCCCCGGGCCGCGCGCATGTGGGTCTCGACCTTCCACTCCGCCTGTGTGCGGATCCTGCGGGCCCATGGCGACCGGCTGGGTTACAAGGGCTCGTTCACCATCTACGACGACGCCGACTCCCGCCGCCTGGTGGAGATCATCGCCCGCGAGCTCGACATCGACATCAAGAAGATGTCGCCACGCTCGATGCTCGGCCAGATCAGCCAGGCCAAATCACGCCGGCAGGGACCAGCCGAGTTCCGGGCCGCCGCCATTTCCATCTTCGACCGCCGGATCGCAGATGTCTTCGACCTCTACCAGCAGCGCATGCTGGCGGCCAACGCCATGGACTTCGACGACCTGCTGCTCAACGCGGTCCGCTTGTTCGACGAGCACCCCGACGTCCTCCTGCACTACCGGAACCGCTTCACCCACGTGCTGATCGACGAGTACCAGGACACCAACGCCGTGCAGAACGCATTGGCCGTCCAACTGGCCGGCGGCCACCGCAATATCGTGGTGGTGGGGGACAGCGACCAGTCTGTCTACCGGTTCCGCGGCGCGGACATCTCGAACATCCTCGACTTCGAGAAGGCCTTTCCGGATGCCACGGCCATCACCCTCGACCAGAACTTCCGGTCGACCCAGACCATCCTCGACGCCGCCAACGCAGTGATCACCAACAACGTGTCCCGCAAGCCGAAGTCGCTCTGGACCGACCAGGGGGCCGGCGAGCTGATCGTCCGCTACCGGGCCGAGGACGAGCACGACGAGGCCGAGTGGGTGGCCCACGAGATCGTCCGGCTGCGCAGCGACCAGGGCCTCGCGTGGGGGGACGTCGCCATCTTCTACCGGACCAACGCCCAGAGCCGGGCGCTCGAGGAGGCCATGGTCCGCGGCGAGGTCCCCTACAAGGTGGTGGGCGGCACCAAGTTCTACGACCGCAAGGAGGTCAAGGACGTCCTGGCCTATCTGCGGGTGCTCGTCAACCCTGACGACGAAGTCAGCTGGCGGCGCATCGTAAACGTGCCCAAGCGCGGTGTGGGGGACATGTCGGTGGCCAAGCTGTCCGGGTTCGCCGGCCAGCGTGGGATCTCCTTCGGCGATGCGGTAGCCGACGCCGGCGAGGCCGGCATAGGCGGCAAGGCCGGCAAATCGCTGGAGGACCTGGCTGACCTGTTGGCCGAACTGCGCGCTCACATGGCCGTGCCGGTTCTCGTGGACGAGGAGGGTGACGCCCTGGCTCCCGGGCTTCCGATCGAGCCACTCACTCCGCCCGAGGCTGTGGGAACTGAATCGGTGACCCTGATTGCGGACTGGTCCGGCGCCGGCGCCGACGGGGCGCAGGCCCGGCCCGCGCTGCTCGGCCCGGGTGAACTCGTCACTGCCATCGTCGAGCGCACCGGCTACCGGAGCGAGCTGTTGTCCGAAGGGACCATCGAGGCCCTGGGCCGGGTGGAGAACGTGGACGAGTTGGTCGGCGTGGCCGACGAATACCGCACCCTGGCCGAGTTCCTGGAGGCCGCCGCTCTGGTGGCCGACTCCGACCAGCTCGACGGGGACGGCACCAAGGTCTCGTTGATGACGATGCACATCGCCAAGGGGCTCGAGTTCCCGGCGGTGTTCCTGGTGGGTATGGAGGACGGGATCTTTCCCCACATGCGATCGCTGGGCGATCCCGTCGAGCTCGAAGAGGAACGGCGGCTCTGCTATGTCGGCATCACCCGGGCCGAGCGCCATCTCTACGTGTCCCATGCGTGGAGCCGGATGCTGTGGGGCAATACCAGCTCCAACATCCCGAGCCGATTCCTGAACGAGATCCCGGCCGAGTTGGTCACCGATGTGGTGGTCGACCGGGGCTGGGGGTCGGCCGCCGGCGGCTCGAATCGCACGGTCGGCGACTTCGGCCGGTCGCCGGCCGCCGAGGGACGCACGGGCACGCCGGGTCGCTCGGTGTTCGGCAGTGGGGTCTCGCCGAGCGAGGGGGCCTTCGACGCCAACGGCCGGCGTAGGCGGGCGCCGGCCACCACCGGAGCTGAGGAGCTCGGCCTCGAAGTCGGCGACATAGTCGTCCACGGGCAGTGGGGTGAGGGACGGATCATCGCCACCGGGGGCGAGGGTGAGGATGCTGAGGCTGAGGTCATCTTCACCTCGGTCGGCCGCAAGAAGCTGCTTCTGCGGATGTCCCCGGTCAAGCGGGCATGAGCCGCAGGCGACCGGGCCCGGGTCCGGGCGCCATCGTTGCGCACGTCCCCCTTCATCCAGCCGTCAGGTGGAATCCTTACCCTGTCCCGATGGCGCCCGTCCCGACCTGCCGAGCCGTCGTGCGCCGACGGGCCGACCCTCCGCTCCCGGTGACCCGGCCGGCGTCCACGATGGGCACGACCAGGGAGTCCCCCGTCCGGGCGGGGCGAGGCCCTGACTACGGGCGAGGCATGGGAAACTATGGGGACGCGACGCTCCCGCCCGAGGCCGAGGCCTGATGGCGCCTGGAGAACGCACCATTGGCGACGTGGAACGAGGTCTCGAGAGCACCGTGGCAGGCAACACCGCCTTTGACCAGGACGACCACCCCGTCGACGACGCGGTGAGCCTGCCCTCGATCGACTCGACCCCCCGGCGGACTGAGGCGTCGGGCAACGACCGCTACGCCCACGTCCTGGCCAAGCCGACACGGCGGGAGCGCCGGGCGTTGAAGAAGCAGCGACGGCGGGAGCGGGCGACAATCGTCGGCCGCCACCCGAAGCTGACCGTTCTCGTTGTCCTCCTGATGGTGCTCACCCCGCTGTGGGTCTCGCTCGGCAGCGCGGCCACCAACCCGGCCCTCGGGCCGACAGCGGGCAGCCGGCTGACCGAGTGGGTGCGTGATCACGGCGGCGGCGGCATCGTGACATGGGCCGAGAACACCTGGTACACGTGGCACGCACCGCCCAAGGGCGGCAAGCCGGCGGCCGGTGCCATCCCGAAGCCAGTCGCCTCGCCCACCACCATTCCGGTGCCTACCGGCCCGGCCCACCTTCCGGCCCCGGCCGCCATCGTGCCCTTCGTGTCGAACCCCACCCCGGGTGAGGGGCAGTGGCACGTCATCGGCCGCACGGTCGACGGCATCCCGACCACCTACTCCGCCTTCCTCCGCCCGAACTCCGTCTACACCAGCCTGGTGGCCGGTGTGGCCTGGATGGACACCAAGCTTCTCAGCGCCCAGTTGTACGCCGGGACCACGATCCCGGGCACCGGCCGGTCGTTCTCCGCCGAGGCCCCCATCACCGGGGCCGCCCTCACTACCCTCGACGCCGCATTCAACTCCGGCTTCCGCACGCAGGACGCCAACGGCGGTTTCTACCTCGACGGGGTCACCGCCGTGGGGCTGCACCCCGGTGCCGCCTCACTGGTCATCGACAACGCCGGGAACGTGAACATCGGATCGTGGGGTTCCGAGGTGTCGATGACGCCGGCCACCGTCGCCGTGCGCCAGAATCTCGACCTCATCGTCGACAACGGCGCGCCGGTGGCCGGCCTCGATGCCAACGACAACTCCCGCTGGGGCTTCACCCTCGGCGGCAAGGTCCAGGTATGGCGGTCGGGCCTCGGGGTCACCGCCGACGGGGCCCTGGTCTACGTGGCCGGGAACGATCTCTCCATCGTCGACCTGGCCAATCTTCTGGCCCGGGTCGGGTCGGTGCGGGCCATGGAGATGGACATCAACCCGGCATGGGTCAACTTTACGAGCTGGCCGCTCAGCAGCGGGGCCGTGGCCTCGTCCACCAACGGCAATTTGCTCACCTACGACGAGCAGACCAGAACCAGCCGCTACTTTGGAACACTGTCCCGCGACTTCATCACCATGTCGGTCCGCCCGTACACGCCGCCCGCCGTCCGGTCCCACCTCGCCAAGTAGCCTCGTCAGCGCCCCGGCACGGGGCATGTACGCACGAGGAGCCGGCCATGTCCCGCGGAATACCCAAGCGACGCTACGAGTCCGAGTTGCTCCGCCTCCAGGCCGAGCTGACCACCATGACCGAGTGGATCCGGCAGTCCGGGTCCCGGGTGGTGGTGGTCTTCGAGGGACGTGACGCGGCGGGCAAAGGAGGGGTCATCAAGCGCATCTCCGAGTACCTGCCACCCCGGGTGGCCCGCACCGTGGCACTACCGACGCCGACGGAGCGCGAGCGTACGCAGTGGTACTTCCAGCGGTACGTAGCCCAGCTGCCGGCCGCCGGCGAGATGGCCCTGTTCGACCGCAGCTGGTACAACCGTGCCGGGGTCGAACACGTCATGGGGTTCTGCACGTCGGTGGAGTACGAACGGTTCCTCCGCCAGTGCCCGGTCTTCGAGCACCAGCTCATCGAGGACGGGATCACCCTGGTCAAGTACTGGTTCTCGGTGAGCGACGACGAGCAGGAGCGCCGGTTCCAGAGCCGGCTCGACGACCCCCTCCGCCGCTGGAAGCTCAGCACCATCGACCTCGAGTCCCGGCAGCGTTGGTCGGACTACTCGCGGGCCAAGGACGCCATGTTCCTCCACACCGACACCCCCGAATCGCCCTGGTATGTGGTGGACGCCGAGGACAAGCGGTCAGCACGGATCAACTGCATCGCCCACCTCCTCTCCCAGTTGCCGTACCACGATGTCGACGAGGCCCGCCTCAAGCTGGCGAAGCGGAACCCGGACCATGACTACCGCCGACCGCCCCGTGACCTGTTCACCTACGTGCCCGACTACGCCTCGACGTTGGTCGACTGAAGGAGCATCCCGAGTGGTCCCGGCGGGCGAATTCCGAGATCGGTTCGTGGTGGTCGCAGATCTGACAACACCAACCATCAATTCCAACATTCCGAGCACCTGCACTGCCGCACTCCCGCCGACCCGGAGGACCGGTCAGCCAGGCATGCGTCGCCACACTGCACGGGGCAGTTGGCGCATCACGGCGAACACCCAGCGCAGGATCGGCGGAGCGTAGACAATCTCGGCCCCCGACTCGATGCCCCGGACCACGGCGTCGGCCACCGCCTCGGGTGTCGTCGAGAATGGCGCGGGGTCCATGCCCTCGGTCATCCGGCCGACCACGAAACCTGGGCGCACGATGGTGACGCCGACCCCGGTGCCGACCAGCGAGTCACCGAGACCCTGGGCGAAGGCATCGAGGCCCGACTTCGTTGAGCCGTAGATGAAGTTGGCCTTCCGGGCGCGGTCGCCGGCCACCGACGAGATGACCACCAGACGGCCGTGGCCCTGTGCCCGCATCCGACCGGCGACTGCCAGTAGTGAAGCGGCCAGGCCGGTGAAGTTGGTCGTGATCAGTTCGGCCGCGGCCACCGGGTCCCCCTCCAGCTCGGCCTGGTCGCCGAGGGCGCCGGCCGCGGCCAGGACCAGGTCGATGTCGCCGAACTTGTCGAATACCGCATCGATGGCCGACGGACAACCGACGAGGTCGGTGGAGTCGAATCCCACCGTCTCGACCACGTCGGCGCCGGCGGCGAGGGCTGCTTCGGCCGCCGCGTCGAGGCGCTCGCTGGGCCGGCCGGCCAGCACCACTGTTCGGCAGCGGCCGGGGACGAGCCCGGCCACGATGGCCTGGGCGATCTCGGAGGCTCCTCCGAGCACGAGCACTGACTGGGGTCGCCCGGTGGCATCGATCATGGTGTGGTCCGTCCTTCGTCGTGGGGGTGGGTCGGCGGGTCTGTGTCGGCGGGGTGTGTCAAGTGGGGGAGTGCGGGTCGGCGTCCGAGCACAGCCCGAGCCGTCGCCCGAGGTCGGAGCGCAGGACCCCGTCGGGGTCCACCTTCCGCTTCACCTCGAGGAACGAGTCAACGCCCGGATACATGGCCCGGAACGTGTCCGGGGCCAGGCGCGAGTCCTTGGCCAGGTAGATCCGGCCACCGGCCTCCAGCACGAGCTCATCGAAGGCATCGAGCATCGGACCGAGCTCCTCACTCCCGACGAGCAGGTCGAGGGCGAGGGTCCACCCGGGCATGGGGAACGACAATGGGCCCGGGTCGCCGGGACCGAAACGCTTGAGCACATTGACAAACGCGGCCAGCTTGACCTTGGTGAGCCGCTCGATGATATGGCGCACCGTCTCGCCCGCGGCGTCGGGCACCACGAACTGGTACTGGAGAAAGCCGCGACCGCCGTAGAAACGGTTCCATTCGCCGATCGCGTCGAGGGGATGGAAGAAGCCGGTCATGTGGTGGGGCTTGCCCAGCTGCGGTTGTCGGGGCGCCTTGCGGAACCAGAACTCGTTGATGGCGCCGACACTCACGGGGTTGAGCAGGCCGCTCGGCGGGGTGAGCGGGACCCGGGCCAGTTGGCGGGGCGTGAACGCCCGAGCCTTGTCGGCGTTGCCGGCCAGGCGGGCGGGTAGGTCGGCAAGCCGGGCGTGGTCGCCCCGGGTCAGGACCGAACGCCCGAGGCGGCTGCCCGTCGATTGGCAGTCGATCCAGGCCACCGAGTAGCGGTAGGCGTCGTCGCCCGTCAGCATCTTGTCCATGATGTCGTCGAGGTCCGCGGCCCGCTCGGTGTCGACCAACAGGTAGCTCGTCTCGACCGGGATCATCTGGAGGGTGGCGTCGGTCACCACGCCCGTCAGTCCCATGCCGCCGGCCGTGGCCCAGAACAGGTCGGGGTCCGAATCGGGGGTGACGGTGTGGGTCCCGGTCGGGGTCACCAGCGTCATCGAGACCACGTGCGAGCAGAAGCTGCCGTCGACATGGTGGTTCTTGCCGTGGATGTCCGCAGCGATGGCCCCGCCAACGGTCACCAGGCGGGTACCCGGCGTGACGGGCACGAACCACCCG
>DATBZS010000063.1:0-8318 GCA_036513075.1 Acidimicrobiales bacterium | reverse complement strand
ACACCCCTGGGGATCGTGGGCGTGGGGGACGAACAGGCCCTTGATCCAACCACGCAGACCACCTGGATGCTCGTGGTCGACGTGGTCGTGACGGGCGTGATCAGTGCCCACATGGGGCTCATGGCCCTCGCGGTCTCGATGGTCATAGACATGGTGGTCACTCATGGGGTCTCCGAGGGGTAACCCACAACCGTGTCGTGCTCGTGCTCCGCCGGGAGATCCGCCACCGCGTGATCGGCGCTGAACAGCGCCTCGGTGGTCAGACGCCCTAGCTGGGACACAGTGAGACGCAAATGTTGGCTCGCGTGTTGGCTTTTTTGACCGACCCCGCTGGGTCCAACATCAGCGGGTCGCGATCGGGCCGTGTGCACCCATTTCAGAGACCAGCATCTGACTCTGGTCAGATGCTGCGGGACGCGATGGGACCCAATTGGTGGCTCGCGCGTTGGCTTCGGAGAAATAGTCAGGACCTGTGGATGAGGTTCTTCTCGAACTACGCGGCGACCTCGGTGTCATGCTCCTCTGATCGTTCGGCCATCACCTCTTTTCCCTCAGCTGATCGGCCGGTTTCCACCGTCGACCATGATGGTGGCCCCGGTCACGTATCCCGCCTCGTCGGACAGCAGGAACCTGACCACCGGTCCGATGTCGTCGACCGGGTCACCCAGGTACCCCATGGGATGACGACCGAGCACCCGCTCGGCCATGGTCGAGTCCTTGGCCAGGGCCACCTCCATGGCCGGCGAGTTGGCCAACGGGGCGATGCAGTTGACACGCACGCCGTCGCGGCCCCACTCACGGGCCCAAGCACGGGCCAGTCCGCGCACCGCGCCCTTTACCGCGGCATACGGGGCCAGCCGCACCTTGCCCTCGAACCCCGCCTCCGAGGTGAGGAGGACCATGCTCCCCTTGCTGGCCGCCAGATGGGGGTGTGCACTGCGGGCCAGCAGGTAGGCCCCCCGCAGGGACACGGCAACGTGGTTGCGCAGGTCATCCATGGGCACGGTCAACGGCACCACCGGCAACGGCGACAGCGCGCTGGTGGCGTTATGCACCACCCCGGTCAACCCACCGTCCCGGTTTACGACAGCGGCGATGGCGGCGGCTACCGAGTCAGCGTCGCCAACGTCGCACTCGACGAAGCGACCCTGTCCGCCGGCCTCGGTCACCTCGTCGGCCACCTGCTGTCCCTCGACCGGCCGGCGGGCGGCCACCCACACCGTCCACCCGGCGGCCCCGAGCGACACGGCGATGCCCCGTCCCACGCCGCCGCTGGCCCCGCTGACCAGCGCCACGGGATCGCCGTCGGTGGTCACCGGCGGGCCCCGCCCGTGTGGACCACCGAGGAGGTAACACCGCCGGCGCCGGACAGCAGCATGGCCACGGCCCCGACCACATCTGCCAGCTCCTCCGGCGGCGAGCCGGTGAGGCGGGACGGCGTGGTCACCAGGTTGACCCGGACGCCCCGTGACTCATGAATCTGGGCGAATGAACGGGTCATCACCTCGACGGCGTCGGCCACCGCGGACACCGCCGACCAGCCGCCCGATGCCATGGGGTCGGGCCGGTCGACCACGGCCACCACCTGGCCGCCGTCGGCACAACGCTCGGACCCAGCGGCTAGTGCAGCGAACCACAGTGCGAACTGCTCCTCCATAGTCGAGACCCACCCGTCGAGGTCGAGGTCGACCACTGGCGATGACCGGGGCGACTCCGGCCACACAGCCACCACCACCTGGTCGGCCTTGGGGCCGGCGGCCACCCTCGACCGCCACTCCTCGATCCGTGGCCCGTCCGACCACTCGGCGTCGAAGGCGACCGCCGGCACTTCATCGAGCTCGGCTCCGAGCCCGGCGGCGATGGGGACCGCCGGGCCCGTGCCGATGACCCACGGGATGCGGCTCACCGGGGGCGGACCACCCTCCCCGGGCGCGCTTCGGTGCGGGCGCCGTCCTCCACCACCGCTTGGCCGGCCACGATGGTGGCCCGGGCCCCTTTGGGCACTGCCCGGAACCGCTTCACGCCCACCACCGGGTCCGACTCCACCCGGCAGGTGCCCGGTCCGATCTCCTCGGGGTCGAAGATGAAGACGTCGGCGGCCATCCCCGGGGCCAGGATCCCCCGGTCGGTGAGGCCGAGCACAGCGGCGGGGACGGCGGTGATCAGCCGGACCGCCTCCTCCAATCGCCACACTTGCTCGGCCCGCCACCAGGTGGCCAGGAAGTGCGAGGACCACTCGGCCCCGTCGTCGAAGTCGAGGTGGGCACCGCCGTCGGACACCCCGACGATCATCTGGGGATGGCGCTGCACGTCCTTCAGCAACGCCCGCCAGGCCGGCGTCTCGTTGGACCAGTGGAAGACGGCGGCCAGGTCGTCGGCCACGGCAGCGTCGAAGAAGGCGTCGGCCGGGTGCTTGCCGGTGGCTTCGGCGATCTCGGTCATGGTCCGCCCGATCAACGGCTGGTTGGCCGCCGCCCCGCTTTCCAGTAACTGGAGGCTCTCCCAGATTGGCGGGGGCAGGGTCGAACCCTTGGCCGGGTCGAGGTTGGGGTGGTCGATGGCGTCGCGTAGCCGGTCACGCTCGCCGGAGTCGAGGATCCGGCGCCGGCGCTCGGTCAGGTCCACGGTCATCAGCTCGTTCCACAACGGCACGCCCTGGTAGCGCGACGTGCCGCCGATCAGTGTGAACGGCCCGTTGAGGGCCCGGGTCATCAGCAACGAGTACACCGGGCTGCCTTGCTCGGCCGAGCGGTCCAGGAAGGCGCGCGACTCGCGCCAGGTCTCTGTCGGGGCGTCCACCTTGGACCGCCCACCCAGGCCCTGGGTGACCACAGGCACACCGCCCCGCCGGGCGAGCTCGATGAGGAACTCGCGGTCGTCGGGCGAGATGCCCTCCACCGCGCTCTCCGGCGCGTAGGCGATCGATCCCCGGCCGTGCTGGCCCACGGCGTCGGCCAGTGCCCGCATCTCGTCGAGGGAAGCCAGCCGGCTGGGCACCGGTCGATCGGCAAGGTCGAGGTGGGTGGGGGCCTGGGACGAGGAGAAGCCCAGGGCCCCGGCTTTCATGGCCACGTCCACCATGAACGCCATGGCCTCGATCTCGCCTTGCGTGGCCCCTCGCTCGTGGGCCTCGTCACCAAGCACCCAGCGGCGGATGGCCGAGTGACCGAGATACATGCCGAGGTTGATGCCCAGGGTGCCGGACCGGCTGGCCAGGAACTCCTCGAAGGTCTCGAACTCCCAGGCCACGTTGTCGAGGGCGGCCAGGTCCATGCCCTCGACGCGGGCGAACATCTGGGCGATGTAGCCGCGGTCTTCAGCCCGGCACGGGGCGACGGAGAACCCGCAGTTTCCGGCAGCCACCGTGGTCACCCCGTGGAGGGCCGACGTGTCGCACACCGGGTCCCAGGTGAGCTGGGGGTCGTAGTGGGTGTGGGCGTCGATGATGCCGGGGGCGACCACCATCCCCTCGGCGTCGATGGTGCGACGGGCCCCTTCGGCACCCAGGCGGCCCACATCGGCGACACGTCCGTCGACGATGCCGACGTCGACGTGCCGCCCGGGCACACCGGTGCCATCGACCACCAATCCGCCGGAGATCTTCAGGTCGTACATTGCTCGCTCCTCGTGTCGGGTCCGGTCGTAGTTGGGGTGTCTTGCAGGCATGGGCGCCGACGGTCCATGGGCGGCATCAGAACAGGGCGATCGGGTTGACCGGGCATCCGGTTCCCCCGGGAATGCGCAACACGGCAATCACCACCAGAAACGACCACCGGCCCAGCCGTCCGCAGGTGGCGGCCAACTCGTCCAGGCGCATCGAGTCGACCAGGTGGAGGCCCATGGCCGTGATCCCGATCTGGTGGACGGGGAACGGCCACCGCTCTGAGTCGACCATGGGCATCCGGTCGGAGATCCCGTCGCTGCCCACGATGGACGGGCCGCGTTGGTGGATCCACTCCAGGCACTCGGGATGGAGCCCGGCCATGCCGTCGCCCAGTGCCGACAGCGGCCGGCCGCGGTCGGCCCGCAGGGCGTCGCGCCCAGTGGAGATGACCACGATGTCGCCCTCGCCGACCTCCACACCCTCGGAGCGCTCGGCGGCCAGCAGGTCGTCGACGGTCACCTCATCGTCCGGCTGCAGGTACGCCGCGCCCCGGGCGGCCGGGATGTCGAGCAGCACGCCCCGGCCGGCCACTCCGGGGGCCAGGGCCATGACCGAGTTGCGGGTTGCACCCTCGTCGGTGACCAGCGACGGAGGCAGGCCGTTGTACATCTGGCCGTCCACGAACATGTGGCTGAGGGCATCGACATGAGTGAGGCCCGTCCCGTGGATGTCGGTGCCCACGTAGTCGCGGCACGCCTCGTAACCGGGAATGTTGTGGGCGTGGCGATGCTGGCCGTCGGCCAGCATGCGGTGCTCGGCCGGAAACGGGTGCTCGGCCGTCGGGGCGAAGGCCAGGTCGTGGGCCAGGCTGACCGTGGTCCCCTCGGTGACCAGGGCGGCCGCCGCGACCTTCCGCTCCGGGGTCAGGAGGTTGAGCGTGCCCCGCTCGTCCTCACTACCCCAGCGGCCCCAGTTCTTGGCCCGCTCGTACAGGGCGTCGAGGTCGTCGGTGGAGGGGGCCTCAGGCACGTGCACCCGCGCATCTCGGGCCGTCCCCGAGCATGGCACCACCCGGTGGCGTCACTTCGTTGGGTTGTCGTACCCGCATCATCACTCCTCGCCGGCAGGCCGATGGGTGCGGGTGCGGCGGCCCGACCGGTCGCCACACCCACCTGCCCGATCGGGCCTCTACTGGATGGTGTAGCCGCCATCGACCACCATGGCGTGGCCGATCATGAATGAGGCGGCGTCCGAGCACAGCCACAGCACGGCGTTGGCGATCTCCTCGGCCTCGGCGATCCTGCCGATGGGATGGAGGGCGGCGACTTCTGCCTCCTTGGCCGGATCGCCACCGATCCAGTCGTCGACCATCTTCGAACGGGCCGTGCCCGGGCACACCGCGTTGATGCGGATGCCCGAGGTGGCGTATTCGAGGGCGGCCGTCTTGGTCAGGCCGATCACCCCGTGCTTGGCCGCCACGTAGTTGGCCATGGTGGGGAAGCCGATGATCCCCGCCCCCGACGAAGTGTTGACGATGGCCCCGCCACTCTGCTCGAGGATGGCTGGGATCTCGTACTTGAGGCACAGGAAGACGCCGGTGAGCATCACCCCGATCCCCTGGTTCCACGTCTCCTCCGGCATGTCGACGACGGTGGCACCGCCGCCGACGATGCCGGCGTTGTTGTGGGCGTAGTCGAGGCGGCCGTAGCGTTCGACGGCGGCATCCACCATGGCCTTCACATCGGCCGCGTTGGATACGTCGGCCCGGACGAAGGAGGCGGTGCCCCCATCATCGGTGATCCGTGTCACGACAGCCTCACCGCGCTCGACATCGATGTCAGCCAACAGCACACTGGCGCCGCGTGAGGCGAACGCCGCCGCCGTGGCCTGCCCGATCCCGTTGGCCGCTCCGGTGACGATGGCGACCTTGCCGTCAAAGCTCGGCATTCCTAACCGGCCTTCTGGTCGGGGATGGTGGCCACCTTCACCACGGTGGTCTGGCCCTGGTTGTTGAACTTGGAGATCTCCTCCGAGTGGCCCATGAAGTGGGCGGGGTCAGCCTTGTAGGTGGCGCTGCAGGCACCGGGCATGCTGACCTGGCCGAGGGCGGTGTTCACGTTGGACGGCGTTGCGCTCCCCGCCTTCTTGACCGCAGCCACAGCGATGTTCACCGCGTCATAGGTCCAGGCTGCATTCTGCGACGGAACGTAGTTGTACTTGGCCTCGAACGCCGAGACGAACGATGCCAGCGTCTTCGAGTAGCTGGGCGACGAGAGGTCGCAGGGCTGGCTGGCATACAGGTTGGCCAGGGCTTGTCCCTTGGCCAGCCCGGCGGTCACCGTGGTGTCCACTGCGTCGGAGGCCATAGTCGGGATGGTGAGCCCGTTCTGGACGAACTGGTTCAACTGCACGCCGATGGTGTTCGGGTAGCCCCAGTCGAAGACCCCATCGGCGCCCTTCATGGCCAGCACCTCTTGGGTGAGGTCGGTGGCCGACGGGCTATACGGCGTGGTGGCGTAGGGCTGGAGTCCGCCGGACGACAGAGTCTGGCTCGCCGCGGCCACCCCTTCGGTGCCGTAGGACTCGTTGGTGCCCATCAGGCCGATCTTGTTCAGTTTGAGGTCCTTGATCAGATAGTCGGTGCCGTAGCTGGCCAGGGCCGGGTTGTACGCCCCGACGAACCACAGGTACTGGCTCCCGCTCGCCGCGCCGTAGGCATCGAAGGTATCGCTGGTGGTGGTGGCCAGCAGCGGGATGCCACTACTGGTGATCTTCGACGACAGCGCCTGTACCTGGGTGGGGGCGACCAGCCCGATCATGGCCGTGGGGTTCTGGCCCACCGCGGTCAGGAACGACGAGAGGGTTTGCTGGTTGTCGGTCGGGTCGACCGGCTCGCGAAACCAGGTGAGCTTCTTGCCGTTCACGCCACCGGCGGCGTTGATCTGGTTGATCGCCAGCAGGGCCCCGTTCTGGTAGTCGTTCTGGCCGTAGGCGCCTTCGCCCTTGATCTGCCAGAGCAGACCGAGCTTGACCGCGGGCCCCGAGCCCGATGCAGCGGTGGTCGATGACGATGAGCTGTTGGATGAACATGCGGCCAGTGCCGCTCCGGCCAGGGCCAGCGCTCCCATCCTACGAGTTATGGGTCTCAGTTTCATTCCTAATCCTCCGTGAGTAGTGATCTGCGATTGGTGTGTGACGTCGTGCTCTTTCCGATGCCATCGACTATGCCCCGGTCGACGCAAGCCAGTCCTCGCTCCTTTCGATACAGCCCTACGCCTACCGGCAAGGCCTGAGGTCTCCGATGACGCCTGATCCGTCTATCGCCCCGGAGCTGACTAGGAGCGTGGGTCGGAACTCGAAAATCCTGTATAGAGGGGCGCTCGCGCGCATCTCCATGCAAACCACTTGGACTTATTCCAGCCCGAACGAATCTGATCTGCATACTTATGCCGTTCCCGCCGATTCTGACCCACGCTGCCAGAACCGATCCGTGGACTGGCCGAACCAACCGGGACGGGGCACACCGTCGGGCCACTGGCCGTCCAGCCAGGCCAAGCCGCCGATCAGGTCGCTGACCCGCCACCCGCCCTCCGTCCGCACGAACGAGGCGTCGTAGTACCCGCCGTCGGCCAGCATCCGGTCGGTGCCGTCGACGATGGTGACCATCTGGGTGAAGCAGTAGAAGCGCCCGCTGGCCCGGTCCCCGTCCACGTCGAAGAGGAAGTTCATGAAGTAGTGCTGGATGGCGGCAAAGCCGCCGAGCGCGCTCTTCAGGTAGTCGGTGATGGCCGGGTACTCGTCGCGCAGGCCCCCGTTTGCCTCGAAGTCGACGACCGCACCGGTGACGAACACGTCGTCGAGCAGCTCCCAGCGGCCGGCGTCCACCGCTGTGGCGTACCGGGCCAGGGTCTCTTGGATCTCCACCCGGTCGGTAACGGCACGCAGCGTTGCCAGCTGTTCCTCGATGCTCATGGTTGTGCCTCCCCCCCTCGGCCGATCCCTTCATGTCGGTGCATCCCCAACGGTCTCTCTGCTTTGGTGAACCCGTCCACACCGGTCACTCCGCCGGGACCTCTGCCGCATAGGGGGTGGTGGTGTGCCAGGTCATGTCTCCGACCAGGTCGGTGATGTCGATGCGCTCGGAGAACCTCCAGCTGCCATCGACCCGCTCAAAAGTGTCGTGGTGCCGTGCGCTCACGATGACCTGCAGGGGGAACTCCGGTAGCTTGGCCTGTAGCACGGTCACATACGACCGTGCCGTGGCGGTGCTCCCCTGGTGGTCGACGTCGATGATCACGTTGGTGATGACGTGCTTGGTCAACGGAGTGCCGTTGTCGTAGATGCGCACCATGTCGCGCCACAGGTTGAGCAGTGTCTCGCGGCCAGAGAACGAGTACTCCCCCGACCTCACCGTGGCGTGCTCGAAAAGACGGGCGATGCCCTCGAAGTCGCCGCTGTCGATGCACTCGGCATAGCGGTAGATCAGTGCGACGATCTGTGACTCGTGTTCGGATGCTGACACGCCGCCCTCCCCTCCGATCCCGACGGTGGGCCACCGCGTACATCGGCGCCCGGTTACTTCTCCCAGTGTTGTTCTACCGCATTTCTCATAGGCTGACAAGTGTTAGTTTTGATCCTGGTCCATCGGTGCCGCGTCGGCGTGCCGGGGACGCCATGGACGCCATGGACGACCGGGTCAGCCAGCCTCGGCGGC
>DATBZS010000062.1:0-30715 GCA_036513075.1 Acidimicrobiales bacterium | reverse complement strand
AACGAGGCGGCATCGGCACCGAGCAGGGTGTCGGGATCGAGGTCGGCCACCAGGGCACCGATCAGATTCTTGGCTGCCGACATGCGGGCGAGGAGCCCGAGATCCAGGGTGTGAGAAGTGGTGGTGGCCAACGCCATGTGGCCATCGTCGTCGGGGGATGTGACAGCTTGACTTCTGGTGGAGGTAAGTGGATACTTACGGTTAGTGGAGACTAACGGACAAGCCATCGGGGTGCTGGGGGACCCGACCCGTCGGGCGATCTTCGAGCTGTTGTCGGAGCGGCCGTCATCGGTCGGTGACCTCGCTGCCCTCGTTCCGGTGAGCCGTCCTGCGGTGTCCCAGCACCTGAAGGTCATGAAGGACGCCGGACTCCTGATGGACGAGCGGGACGGCACCCGACGCATCTACCGACTCGATCCGGACGGAGTGGCGGAGATGCGGGCATACGTGGACCGGTTCTGGAATTTGGCGATGGCCGGATTTGAGCGACGCATGGAGCAACGACGAGAGGAAACGAAATGAGCATGTCGGTGAGTACGCCGGTTGAGGTGTCGACCGAAGTGCAGGGATCCATTGAGGAGGCGTTCCACGTCTTCACGCAGGACATGGGGAGCTGGTGGCCGGCCGACCACCACATCCTCCAGGCCGAACTGGCGGAGATGGTGTTCGAGCCGAGGGTGGGCGGCCGGATCATCGACAAGGGGGTCGACGGCAGCGAGTGCCCGTGGGCCCGTGTGCTCGTGTACGACCCGCCAAATCAGCTGGTGTTCTCGTGGGACATCACATTGACATGGCAGGTCGAAACCGACCCGTCGCATTCGAGTGAGGTCGACGTTCGGTTCACGTCGGTGGCGGCCGACCGGACCCGAGTCGATCTGGTGCACCGCAATATCGAGCGCCACGGCGACGGCTGGGAGCAGATGCGCGGTGCCGTGGATTCGCCCGAAGGTTGGACAGTCGGTCTCGGGCGGTTCGCCCGACGGGTCGCCACCGGGTCCGCCGACACCCCGGAATGACCCCGGCAGCGACGCTTCGGCGACGGGTCGGAAGTGGCGGGTGATCGTACGGGTTCGACAGGCGCGCGTACCCCTGCGCACCCGATCGCGCCGATTGCCTGTAGGGTAGGTGAGTCCACCCGCGCCGTTTCGACTGCGCCTGGTGGTTCCCGAGGCACACTCCGGTGCTTCCCCTGTAGCCCGAAAGTGTCTCCATGCCTGCCTCTGCCTCTTCCTTCGCCGTACTCGGCGTGCCCTCGGACATCGTGTCCGCCCTCGATGCCAACGGCATCACCTCCCCATTCCCCATCCAGGCGATGACCCTGCCCGACGCTCTGGCCGGCCGCGACGTCTGCGGCAAGGCCCCCACCGGATCGGGCAAGACGCTCGCCTTCGGCATCGGTGCGGTGGCCAACCTGAAGGGCAAGTCCTCCAAGCCGAAGTACCCCCGCGTACTCGTGCTCACCCCCACCCGCGAGCTTGCCGCGCAGGTGGCCTCCGAGCTCCAGGTCCTGGCAGATCCCCGTGGTCTCCGAGTCGAGTGCTTCTACGGCGGCGTCGGCTACGGCCCGCAGTTGAAGGCGCTGTCACGCGGCGTGGACGTGGCCGTGGCCTGCCCGGGCCGTCTCGGTGATCTCCTCGAGCGGGGCAGCATCCGCCTCGACGCCGTCGAGATTGTCGTCATCGACGAGGCCGACCGCATGGCCGACATGGGCTTCCTACCCGACGTCCGCCGGATTCTCGACCTCACCCCGGACGGACGCCAGACCCTCCTCTACTCGGCCACACTCGACGGCGACATCGACGTCCTGGTGAAGCGCTACCAGCACGATCCCGCCCGACACGAGATCGAGGTCGACGAGGACGACGCCAGCGCCGCCGTGCATCTCTTCTGGCGGGTGTCTTCGGGTGATCGCGTGGAGCGGACGGCCGAGGTGGTCGCGGCCAGCGGCCCGACCATCGTGTTCTCGCGGACCAAGCACGGCGCCGACCGGATCGCCCGTCAGTTGGAGCAACGGGGCGTCCGGGCCGCGGCCATCCACGGGGACCGCAGCCAGAAGCAACGGGAGAAGGCCCTGGACTCCTTCGTCCGCGGCGCGGTCGACTGCCTGGTGGCCACCGACGTGGCCGCCCGGGGCATCCATGTGGACGGCGTCAACGCCGTGGTCCACTTCGACCCCTCGGCCGACCCCAAGGACTATGTGCACCGGTCAGGTCGGACCGCCCGGGCCGGTGCCACCGGCGTGGTCGTGAGCTTCGTCACCCCGGACAAGGCAGGCGCGGTCAAGAAGCTCCAGCGCGAGCTGCACGTCCCCATCGGAACCACCGAATGTGACCTGGTTGCCATCGAGAAGGTCCTCGGACCTCCTCCCCCGCGGCGCGTCGTCAAGGAGCGGGAGCCCGACCGCTACCGGGAGTCCTCCCCGAACGCCAACCGCGGTGGCGTCCGTGCCTCCCGGCCCTACAAGACGCGGAAGCCGGGCCATGGCAGCACGTCCCGCAACGGAAACGGTAGTAGCCCGCGCAACGGAAGCGGTCCTCGGGAGGACGGCGGCAGCCCGTCCGGGTTCTCGAAGCCCGGGAAGCCGGCGCGCAATGGCAAGCCCGGCAAGCCCTCCGGGTTCGTCAAGCCGGGCAAGCCCGGGCGCACTACCAAGCCAGGTGCGCAGGGCAAGTCGGGGACGCCGTCCACCCACGGCCCGGGCCCGTCCGGACACAAGAATCGGGGTGCCGGCGCAGGTGCTCCCGGAGGACTACGTCGCGGCGGGGCCGCCGGTGCCCGCCCGACGAGCGGCGGCGCAGGGCGTTCGCAGCGGGGTCGCTAGCCACCTCAACGCGATCGGTGATCGCGACCCGACACCGCTGCGAACCTCTACAGTCGCTGGATGCCTTCCGACATGAAACCGACCGTGACCGTGCCCGACGGCGCGCCTCCCACCGACCTGATTCTCGAGGACCTCGAAGAGGGAACGGGCGCCGAGGCCGTAGCGGGCAAGCCGGTCACCGTGCATTACGTGGGTGTCTCCTGGTCGACCGGCGGCGAGTTCGACTCGTCGTGGAATCGAGACGAGTTGTTCAGTTTTCCGCTGGGTGCCGGACACGTGATCCAGGGATGGGACGAGGGAGTCGCCGGCATGAAGGTTGGCGGACGCCGTCGCATCACCATCCCGCCCGAGCTCGGTTACGGGAGCCGTGGCGCCGGCGGCGTCATCGGCCCCAACGAGACCCTGGTCTTCGTGGTCGACCTCTTCGACGTCGGCTAACGGAACAGGTCGCCGGACGGGTCCCGCACGATCTCGGCGGCCACCGAACCCGGACGAAGCCACGCGGGGTCCACACCCCGTACCACCGCAGCGGGCACCGACCGGTCCTTCCCCATGACCAGTTCGGCAGCTCCGGCCACCTCGTCGGCGACGCACACCTCCGTTGCCTCGAGAACCCGCCCGGTGGCGTCGGGGGTGCCACGCAGGTCGACGACACCGGCGATCCCGGCGATGCCGATGGCGACGTCGGTCACACCGTTGCGCCAGGTCCGACCGAACGTGTCGGACACGACCACGCCGATGCTGACACCCAGACGGTGGGCGAGCACCTCGCGGATCCTGCGGGCAGACCTGTCCGGGTCCACGGGCAGCAGCGCCGCCGTGCCGGCCTCCACATTGGACAGATCGATGCCGGCGTTGGCGCAGACGAATCCGTGGGGCGTCTCGGTGATGACGAGGTCGCCGCGGCGCCGGAGCACCCGTACCGACTCAGAGTCGACCAGACGATTCTTCGCCTCCGGGTCGTCGGCGTCGAAGGGCACGATGCGGCCTTCGGCCTTGGACACCACCTTCTGGGTGACCACCAGGACGTCGCCGTCGTGCAACCAGGGGACGGGCCGGCCGTCAGGTCCGGGGGTGCACAGTGCCTCAGCCAGCAGTCCGGCCAGGTCGTCGCCGGACCGGACCTCGCCCATCCCGTGGACCGGCACCACGGTCATGGTCCCGTCGGGCACCCCGGTCCCCGAGGCGACCGACCGGTCAGGCACCGGCATCGAGGACCACCCGGGCCAGTGCGGCCGAGTGCGAAACGTCGGACATGATCGTCGGGGCCACGATGCACCGGACGCCCTCGGCCTCCACGGACTGGGCCAGTGCGGCGTCGGCCTCGTCGACGACGAGGGTGCCCACCCATGGGGCATACCAGCGGGCCACGCCGACCACTGAGGATTCGAACCCCATCTCGACCAGCAGGCGGTCTGCCGGACCCTTCAGCGCCGCCCCGGCCACGATCGGGGAGACGGCCACGATCGAGTCCCGGCGGGCGGCGAGCGCCTCGGGGATGCCAGGTACAGCCAGCAACGGGTCGATGGAAACGACCGGGTTGGACGGACAGACCACCACCCGGTCAGCCTCGCCGATGGCTTCGAGCACGCCGGGTGCAGGGCGGGCATCCGATGCGCCTTCGAACCGCACCTTGCGCACGACCACGTCGTGATGGAGCTTCACGAAGTACTCCTGGAACCCGACGTCGTCACCGCTCTCGAGGAGAAGCCGGGTGCGCAGCGGGTCGTCAGTCACTGGAAGCAGGCGAACGCCGACGCCGAACCGCTCGGCCAACTCCGCCGTGACCGTCCCGAGGAGGGCGCCCTCGGACAGCCGCTGGGTGCGGTAGCAGTGGGTGGCCAGGTCCTGGTCGCCCAAGTTGAACCAGGTGACGCCGCCGAGTCGGCGGAGGGACTCCATGACCCGCCAGGTCTCGCCGGAGAGGCCCCAACCCGTCTCGGGGTTGATCGCGTCGGCCAGGGTGTACATCACGGTGTCGAGGTCGGGGGAGATGTGCAGTCCGTGGAGGTCGGTGTCGTCGCCGACGTTGACCACGGCCGTTATGTCCCCGGGGGCCACGACCTCGATCATCCCGCGCAACAGGCGGGCGGCGCCCACACCTCCGGCCAGGGCGGTGATCACGGGACATTCCGTTCCGGGGCACACACGGTGGGCATCCGCGCAGGCTACCCGGACCACCGGGTCGACCCGGGCGGCCGACGGCGTCGTCACGGCCGGGCGACCGGGATGTGCAAGGCTCACGGCGTGCCGCCGGAGCGACCAGCGACCGCCGCGAACGACCGGCTGTCTGTCGGATTCGACGCGACCCCCCTGCTCGGACGTCCTACCGGGGTCGGCGTGTTCTGCGCGGGGGCCCTGGCCGGCCTGGCCGTCCGCGATGATCTCGACATGTCAGCCTTCGCGGTGAGCTGGCGTCGCCGGGAGGGCATTGCCGAGCGCGTGCCCTCCGGAGTCGCCATCGGCCAGCGCCCCATGCCGGCCCGGCCCCTCCACGCCGCCTGGCGGCGCATGTCGGTGCCGCCTATCGAGTGGTTCGTGGGCCGCCGGGATGTAGTGCACGGGTCCAACTTCGTCGTCCCCCCAACGCGATCGGCCGCGCGGGTGGTGACCGTCCACGACCTCACGGTGGTCCGGTTTCCCGAGCTGTGCGACGCCCCCACCCTCGCCTATCCCGGCCTCATCCGCCGGGCCGTCGCCGAGGGGGCATGGATCCACACGCCGTCCGCGTACGTGGCCGAGGAGGTGGTGGCCGCATTCGGCGTCGACCCGACCAGGGTGCGGGCCGTCCATCACGGCGTTCCCGAGCTGGCCGCCGGTCCCGACGGGGGCAGCGGAGTAGTACTGCCCGACGGCTGCCACCACTACGTCCTGTCCGTGGGCACCATCGAGCCGCGCAAGGACTACCCGCTCCTGGTCCGGGCGTTCGACGAGGTGGCGGCAGTCCACCCGGACGTGGCCCTGGTCATCGTCGGGGGTGACGGCTGGGGTTCGGGGGCTTTCGACGAGGCAGTGGCGGCGTCCGCGGCGCGGAAGCGGATCGTCCGAGCCGGCTACCTCGATGACTCCGGACTGGCCGCAGCCATGCACTCCGCCGACGTGCTGGCGTACCCCTCGCGCTACGAGGGGTTCGGGTTCCCGCCGCTCCAGGCCATGGCCGCCGGGGTTCCGGTCGTGGCCACCGCGGCCGGCGCGGTGCCCGAGGTGGTCGGCGACGGGGCCTGGCTGGTGGCCCCCGGCGACGGCGACGCCTTGGCCGCCCGCCTCGTGGAGGCAATGGCCGGTGGCGGCGCGGTCGATGCCCTGGTGGCCCGGGGCCTGGCCCGCAGCAAGGACTTCAGTTGGGCCCGATGCGCCAGCGGGCTGGCGGACCTCTACCGGGACGCCGTCCGCGAGCAGGGCACGGAACGGGGAGGCGACCGGTGAGCCGGCTACGGGTCCTCTTGTTGGTCGAACAGCTCCGCCGGTCGGCGGCCGGAGGGATCGGCACCTACGTTCTGGGTCTCCTCCAGGGCCTCAACGAGCTGGCCGCCGTCGACCCTGAGGATGAGCCGGAGTTGATCCTGACAGCCAGCAGGGCCCGGGGGGGTGAGTCGGACGATCCATTGGCCGGCCTGGGCCACGCGCTGCGCACGTCGCCCCTGCCCGGCCCGCTGCTGACCCGGGCGTGGGACCGCGGCATCGTACGGGCCCCGTCGGGACTCGACGTGGTGCACGCCGCGTCATTGGCCACCCTCGAGCCCGGGCGGGTGCCTCTGGTGGTAACGGTGCACGATCTGTTGTGGCGCCGGGTGCCGGACGCCTACCCGCCCCGCGGACGCCGGTGGCACGAGGCGGCACTGGCCCGGGCCCTGCGACGGGCCGACCATTTCGTGGTGCCGGCCGAGGTGGTGGCCGGCGATCTGGTGGAGGCCGGCGCGTCACGGGAGGCGATCACGGTGATCCCGATGGGATCGGACCACCTGCCGCCACCTGACGTGCCGGGCGCGGTGGCGCGCCTGGCGTCGCTCGGCGTGCGCGGGCCGTTCTTGTTGTGCGTGGGGACCCTGGAGCCGCGCAAAAACCTCCCGCGCCTCATCGAGGCCTACGAGTCGATCCGTGAGGACCTGCCGGAACGGTGGCCGTTGGTCATGGTCGGTCCGTCGGGCTGGGGCGACCAGGTGATGACCGGCTCCGGCGTGGTCCACGCCGGCACGGTGTCGGCGACCGAGCTAGCCGGCCTGTACGCGTCGGCCCGACTCCTGGCCTATGTGCCCCTCATCGAGGGGTTCGGGCTCCCACCGGTCGAGGCGATGTCAGTGGGCACCCCGGTGGTGGCGAGCCCGCTGCCGAGCACCGGCGGCGCGGCCCGCGAGGTGGACCCGAACGACACCGCATCGATCGCAGCCGGTCTGCTGACCGTCGCCACCGACGACGCGGTCCGTGAGGAGCTGATCAGGCGCGGCTCCGCCCGGGCGGCCGAGTTGTCATGGGCGTCGATCGCCCGTCGGCACCGCGAGGTGTGGGACCGGGTGTCCGGCCGCCGGGGTGCGGGTTGATCGCGGCAGGCGGGCCGCTGCGGGTGGTGCTCGACGTCAGCGCGGTGCCCGACCGGCCGGTCGGCGCCGGGCAATACATCCTGCAGCTGGCCGGCCAGCTGGCCTCACGTCCCGACATCGACCTGGTGCTGTGCAGCCGCAGGGCCGACCGAGACCGTTGGGAGCCGATGGTGCCCTCGGGAAACCTGATTGCCACCGCCCCGGGCCCACGCCCGCTCCGCCTGGCCTGGGAGCAGGTGAGACTCGGCCGGCTGATCGCCAACTCGGGCGCCGCCGTCCACCATGGCCCGCACTACACGATGCCCCGGCGTTCCCCCGTGCCCTCGGTGGTCACCGTCCACGACCTCAGCTTCTTCGACGCCCCCGAATGGCACGAGCGTTCGAAGGCGATCCTCTTCCGGCGGGCTATCCGGCGGGCGGCCCGGGATGCCGCAGTCGTGGTCTGTCCCAGCCGGGTGACGGCCGAAGCGCTCAGCCGCTGGTGCACCGTCGAGGCCGAGGTGGTGGTAGCCCCGCATGGGGTCGACACCGGGCGGTTCCGTCCCGAGGAGCCCTCACCGGGAGCGGACGCCGAACGCCTGGCGGCCATCGACGGCCGGTTCGCATCGGGCCATCCGCTCCTGGTGTTCGTGGGGACTCTTGAGCCCCGTAAGGATGTGCCCACCCTGGTCCGGGCGTTCTCGGCGGTCGCCGGCCGTCATCCGGAGGCGCTCCTGGTGCTGGCCGGAGGGCGGGGATGGGGTGCCGACCAGGTCGAGGCGGCCGTGCTCACCTCCGGGCTCGGGCAGCGGGTGGTCCGGACCGGGTACGTGGACGATGAGGTCATCCCGGCACTGCTGCGAACCGCGGTGGCCGCCGTGTACCCCTCGCTGTACGAGGGGTTCGGCCTGCCGGCGCTCGAGGCGCTGGCCTGTGGGACGACGCTGGTCACCACGGAGGGGACGGCGATGGAGGAGGTGGCCGGGACGAGCGCCCTGCTCGTCCCCTCCGGCGATGTCGGAGCCCTGGCTGAGGTGGTCGACACCGTGTTGAGTGGCCAGTTGGACGAACGGGCAGCATCGGAACGGCGCTCACTCGGCCTCGCCATCGTGGAGC
Source organism: Acidimicrobiales bacterium (assembly GCA_036513075.1). Lineage (GTDB taxonomy): Bacteria > Actinomycetota > Acidimicrobiia > Acidimicrobiales > RAAP-2 > Bog-756. The sequence goes on along the minus strand of DATBZS010000062.1, from coordinate 22,261 downwards.
GTCACACCTGGGAGGCCAGCGCCGACCTCCACGTGGCCGCCTACCGCGCAGCGGCCGGCCAGCGCGGCTGAGCAGCCCGGGATGCACCCGGGGAGGCGCCCGGACCGGCGAGGCGAACCGGGCGCACCACCTGGCGCGCCCAGCCAGTAGGGTGACCCGTCGTGCGCTCCCTGATCACCGGCGGCCGCGGCTTCGTTGGCACGTGGCTGGCCGATCATCTCCGTAGTTCGGGCGACGACGTCGTCCAGATCGACCAGGAGGTCGAGATCACCGACCCGGCCGCCCTGTTGGCCGCGGTGAAGGAAGCGTCCCCGGATGCGATCTACCACCTGGCGGCCCTGACCCATGTGGGCCAGTCGTGGGACGAACCGCTCCGGGTCCTCGAGGTGAACGTACTGGGCACCGGTGCCCTGCTGGCCGCCGCCCGGGAGTGCGGCTCCGACCCGACAGTGCTGGTGACCAGCTCCGCCGAGGTCTACGGCGCCGTCACGGACCCGCTGCAGCTGCCACTGACCGAGCAGTCGCCGACCGCCCCGCTCAGCCCCTATGCCGCCTCCAAACTGGCGGCTGAGGCCCTGTGCGGCCAGGCGTGGCTCGGCCATGGCCAACGGGTCGTCGTGGTCCGCCCGTTCAACCACATCGGACCCGGCCAGTCGCCCAACTTCGCAGTGTCGGCCCTGTCTAAGCGGATCGTGGATGCCGAGCGGTCCGGGGCCACCGAGATCCCCGTCGGCAACCTGACCGCCCGCCGGGACTTCACCGACGTGCGCGACGTCGTGCGCTCCTACCGCCTGCTGATCGAGTCCGGCGCTTCGGGTGGGGTCTACAACGTGTGCTCGGGCCGGGACGTGGCCATCCAGGAGATCGCCGACCGCCTCCTCGCCCAAGCCGGCAGCTCCGTCCGGTTAGTGCCCGATCCCTCCCTGATGCGCCCTGTTGAGGTCCCCGTCCTCCGTGGCGACCCCACAAGGCTGATGCAGGCGACCGGATGGGCACCGGAGATCACGCTCGACCAGACGTTGTCCGACGTATTGGCCCACTGGCGGGCCACCCCCACCTGATCACCCACGACTGATCACCTCCGGTTCGCCCCCGGACGCTGGACGGCTCACCTGCGGACCCGGGGCCAGTGGGCCCGGAGCCGGCGACGCCCAAGGCACCTCTGGCGCCAATCCACTCTGGCGCCGATGACGTCAGGCACTGATGACGCCAGGCACTGATGACGTCTGGCACGGATGACGTCTGGCACGGATGACCGTGGGCCCGGACGCGACGAACGGCCCGCACGGGGCGGACCGTTCGTCCAGGGACCGAGGGGGTCGGTCCGGTGCGACCGGGCCTCAAGGGCTCGCCGGTCCGGGCGCCGGGTCGTCGGGGGAGACGACGCGGCGACAGTTGGTGCCGCTCAGGCGGCGGCGGTGGGTCGCATGTTGCGGATCTGGGTGCGGGCGTCCTTGGCCTGCTCGTGCGCCTGCTTGGCGATGTCACGGGCTTGGGTCGGCAGACGGTCCTCGAAGGGGGCGAACACGGCCTCGATCCGCTCGATGAGCTCCTCGGCACGGTCCATGAGATCCTCGACCTTGGCATCGACGTTCTTGACGGCCTCGTTGAGGTCGCCCCGGACCGCGGTCACCCGCTCAGAGATGGTCGAAGAAGGGTCCTGCAGCTTGGCCACGAGCTCGCGACGCTGGACCTGGGCCTGCTGGAAGCCGAGGACGCCGGCGCCGATGACGACGAAGGTGGCGTCCTTGGCGACGTTGGCGATGTCTTTTGCTGCCTTGGTGATGTCGGTGTTGATATCGGGCATGGTGTGCTCCTTGTGTGGGGTGGGGTGATATCTCGTATTCGTGGCGCTGCGCCGGGTCCTGCGTCCAGTTCCTTGCGTTGCGCTCGAATACAACTGTATAGGTCATGATATACATTTGCAAGCACCCAGCAAGCACTGGTGTCCCCGGGACGGCTTTTACGTCCATGAGCAGGGCGGATGCAGATCTGACCCCGGAAACCCTCGTCACCCTCCCCTTGGCCCGATAGCCTCTGACCCCTGATGGAAACACTGGCACCGCCGGTTGTCGCCGTCGTCGTAGCCCACGATCCCGGTCCGTGGTTCGCGGAGACGCTGGCCTCGATCGCCTCACAGGACTACGCGGAGTTGTCGGTGCTGGTCCTCGACACCGGGAACTCCGACGACCTGGCCGTACGTGTGGCCGAGGTCCTGCCCAGCGCCTACGTCCGGCGCTTTGAGGGCAACTGGGGGTTCGGGGCCACCGTCAACGAGGTGCGGACCATGGTCGACGGGGCCGCCTACTACCTGATCTGCCACGACGATGTCGCCCTGGCCGTCGACGCCGTCCACCTGCTGGTCGAGGAGGCATTCCGCTCGAATGCCGGTGTCGTGTCGCCCAAGGTGGTCAGCTGGTCCGACCCCGAGCTGCTCGTCCACGTGGGGATGAGCGTGGACAAGGGCGGTTCGGTGGTCGACCGGGTCCAGCCCAACGAGATCGACCACGGGCAGCACGACGCCGTGCGGGACGTCTTCGTGGCCCCCGGCGGGTGCACCCTGATCCGGGCGGACCTGTTCGACGAGCTCGACGGCTACGACCCGGCCATCGTGGCCATGGGGGAGGACCTCGACCTGTGTTGGCGGGCACAGGTGGTCGGCGCCCGGATCATCGTGGCCCCCGACGCTCGGGTCCGCCACCTCGAGGTGCTGGCCTCCGGAGAGCGCCCGCTCGAGGCGTCGTTGCTGGCCGCCGCCGATACCGCCGCCGATACCGCCGCCGATGCCGGAGCGACTCCCACGAGCCCCGAACGACCGGTCACCCTTCAGGAACTCCAGCGCCGCCACGAGCTGCTGGCCGCCTTCACCTGCTATTCGCGCAGCCACCTCGTGCGGGTCGTGCCCCAGATCTTCCTGTTGGCCATGGGAGAGGTCGTGGTGGCCGAATTGGCCGGCAACCGGACCAGGGCCCGGGCCGTCGTTCGTGCCTGGCGATGGAACCTCGGCCGGATGGCCACTATCCGGGCGCGGAGGTCGGCGCTCCAGCCCAAGCGGCGCACCAGTGACAAGGAGATCCGGCTCCTCCAGGTCCGGGGGAGTGCCCGGCTCTCGGCCTACTTCCGGCGGGTCTTCCAGTTCGGGTTCCACGGAGCCCACGCCGACGAGTTGGCCGCGGCCGCGGCATCGGACGCCGAGACCTACGGGACAGCCGACGAGGGTCTGGAGCTCGAACCCAATGTCGAACAGACCGAGGCCGGACGTGTTGCCGGACGGGTCCGCCTGGCCTTCTGGCTGGTGGCCGCTCTGCTCGTCATCATCGGATCGCGAGGTGTCCTCACCGGGCGTCTTCCGTCCCTCGGACAGTTCACGCCGTTCCCGACCTGGTCGTCCACGTTCTCCCAGTTCTTCACCGGGTGGCACCCGTCCGGGGTCGGGACCACCGCTCCGGCTACGCCCGCCCTGGCCATCTCCGGAGTGGTGGGCACCGTCCTGCTCGGTGCCATGGGCCTCACCCAGAAGATCCTGATCTTCGGCTGCCTGCCGCTCGGTGCCTGGGGAGCGGTCCGGTTGCTCCGCCCGTTCGGGTCGCAGCGGGCCGCCCTGGTGTGCGGACTCGCCTACCTTGCCGTCCCCCTGCCGTATAACGCGCTCGCCCTCGGCCGCTGGGGCGCTCTGGTGGTCTATGCCGGCGCTCCGTGGGTACTGGCCACCCTGGCCCGTTCCACCGGGCTCGAGCCGTTCGTGCGTCGGACCGGCGTCCCCACGGCTTCTGCGGGGGTGGGGTCGGCGGAGCCGGGCGCGTGGGCCACGCATCACGGACTCCTCGGCGGCGCCCTGGCGCTGGGCGTCCTTGAGGCCGTGCTGATCTCGTTCGTGCCGGCGGCCGCCGTCGTGGTCGTGCTGGTCGCCTTGTCGATCGTGCTGTCGTCCCTGCTCTTCGGTGACATCCCCCGCACGGCGCGGTCGCTCCGACTGGCCCTGGCGTCGACCGGGGTGGCGTTGGTCATCAGCCTGCCGTGGCTCATCGGGGTGCTGTCGTCGGGGCGGGGGATGGTGGCTGTCTTCGGCCTCCAGACCCCGGCGTCCGGCGCGGCGAGCTGGGGAATGGTGCTCCGGTTCGCCGCCGGCCCGATCGGCGCCTCGCCGCTCACGTGGGGGTTCGTGGTGGCCGCCGCCGCCCCCCTGGTGTTGGCCCGGGGAGTCCGGTTCCAGTGGGCTGCACGGTTCTGGGCCATTGCCCTGGTGTTCTGGTTCGTCGCCTGGATCAGCGGTCGGGGCTGGACCGGCGGTCTGGCAATCGACCCACTTGTCCTGCTCGGCCCGGCCGCCGCCACGACATCGGCCTCGATCGGCCTGGGGGTGGCGGCCTTCGAGCGGGACCTGCCCAAGGCCGAGTTCGGCTGGCGTCAGTTGGTCACCGCCGTGGGGGTGCTGGCTGTAGCCGTGGCGTCCGTCCCGACTCTGGTGTCCGCCCTGCCCGGCCGCTGGGACCTGCCCACCAACGACTTCTCGCAGTCCGTCTCGTGGATGCACGCCAAGGTGGCCAGCGGGGCGTTCCGCGTGCTTTGGCTCGGCGACCCGCGCAGCCTCAACCAGGGCGGGTGGAATGTCGGCGGCGGGCTGGCCTACGCCACGTCGGAGAACGGTCCGCCGGACGCCCGCTGGATGTGGAACGGGACGGCGCCCGGTCCGGCCGGTCAGCTGGGTTCCGCCGTGAACCTGGCCATGAACGACGGGACCGACCGACTCGGCGGTCTTGTGGCCCCGGCCGCCGTCCGCTACGTGGTCGTCCTGACCTCCATCGCCCCCGAGATCGCCGGTGAGCAGAGCCCGACCGCCTATCCGGTACCCAGCGGCCTCCTGCCGGCACTCGGGCGCCAGCTCGACCTCCAACCGGTGCTGTCCGGGACCGGGATCACCGTGTTCGCCAACGCCGCCTGGGTACCGCAGCGGGCCGAGGTGACGGGCCGACCGGGCTCGGCACGCCCGGCCGAGTCGCCGCTGGCCACCGCGCCGTGGATGCCCGTGGTGCCCGGTGCAAAACCGGTCCTGCCCGGTGCGGCCGCCTCGCGCTCGTTCCAGGGTCCGCTCACGACGGGGACCCTGTTCTCCTCCGCCGCACCCTCGGGTGCCTGGCAGCTGGTGACGTCCTCGGGGACGCCCGCTCCCCGCACGGCCTCCTTCGGCTGGGCCTCTCGGTACGCAGTCCCGGCGGCCACCACCGGCACCCTTCGCTTCAACGACGGATTCCTGCCGCTGCTGGCCGGGGTGTTCTCGCTCGTGGCGTGGGGCGTGGCGCTCGCCGCGCTGATCGACCGCCGACGGCTCCGCCGGGAGTGGGAACGGGTGGGCCGACCCCGATCCTGGTCGAAGGGTCGGTTGCGGCCGCAAGAGGAACTCGAGGACGCGTGGTCGATGGACGAGGGGGTCCTCGGATGAGCGGCCCCGGAACCAACGGAACCCCCACAGGGGACCCGACGCTGAATCCGCGCCAGGCCGAGGCCCCGGGTGCAACGACCGGGGAAGGGTCCTCCCCTCTGGTCGAGAGCCGGTTGGCCAGACGGCGCCGGACGCTGCGTCCGGTCCGCGGTCGGACTGCGGCGATCGTTACCGCGGTGGCGGTCGTGGTGGGCGTGGGCGTCGTCTCGTCAGCCGTGTCGGTTCCGCCGCCCGCGCCGCCGGCCCCGTCGCAGGACGGTGTGCAGGTGGCCCCGGTGTCGGCCCGGACCTCGTCGTTGTTCTGCGCCAGCGGCGCCGGCCTCGCGGCCGGGGCCGGAGCCACCGGGATGGTGGTGCTCACCAACACGTCGCGTGCCACCGCTCGGGGGGTCATGACCACCGTGGCGGGGTCGGGGGCACCCATGGTGCGGCGCGGCGTGGCGGTTCCTCCGCTCGGGACCGCGGACGTGAACCCGGCCCTGGGGCTGCCGGCTGGCGCGACCGCCTCCACCTTCACCTTCGAGGGCGGAGCGGTGAGCGGGACCATGGTCGTCAGTGGGCCGGCCGGGTGGAGCACGGCGCCATGCGCGTCCTCGGTGTCGTCCCAGTGGGATTTCGTGGGCGGGTCGACCACCACCGGGCTCCTCGACCTCTCGCTCTACAACCCGACGGCTGCCCAGTCCGTGGTCGACGTCAGTTTCCTGACCCCTGACGGCAGCGTCCTCGTCCCACAGGCCTACCAGGGCATCACCCTTGCGCCGGGCCAGCTGGCCGTGGCCGGTCTCGGCTCCTACGTACAGAACGTGCCGGTGGTGGCCACCCTGGTCCAGACCTCGTCGGGGGCGATCGTGGCCACTGAACTCGACCAGATGAGCGTGCCGTCGGGCTCGGGCCTGGCCCTGGTAGCAGGCACGCCGGGACCGGCCACCACCTGGCGGTTCGCCCAGACCACCGCCGTTCGCGGCGGCACGGTCACGCTGTCGTTGGCCAATCCGAGTCCGTCGGCGGTGACTGCCGTCATCGCGGTCGGACTGTCCGCAGCGACGGTCACCCCGAAGCAGGTCACGGTTCCCGGACACACGGTGGTGGCCTTCGTCGCGTCGGCCGCCGCCGGGTGGCCACTCGGCTCGCCCTATTCGGTGACGGTCAAGGCATCGGCACCGGTCATCGTCGGCCGCAGCGTCAGCGCTCCGCCGGCCTCCGCCGCGCCCCAGGCCGGACTGACCGGTGGAACCACCACGACCGCCACGTCCTGGCTGGTGGTGGGCCCCGGAATCCCTGGAAACCCCATCGTGCCCGGAACCTCGATGCAGACCCTGGCGGTGGCCAACCCGGGTTCATCGTCGGTCAAGGTGACTGTCACCCAGCTGGCTGGCGGCCGCCCCGTGGGCATGGCCATCGTGGCGGCCAACGGCCTGGTGGTGTTCGGTGCCGCGGCGCTCGTCGGCCTCCATCCGCTGGTGGTCACGGCGTCGGAACCGGTGTCGGTCGAGGTGGACGACGGTCCGACCGGAGCACCTGGTGTGGTTGCGGCTTCGGGGTTCCCCCTTCGAACCTGAACTGGCGGGACACGGGGTCCAGGTCCGTGTTCCGGCCAGGATCGGGTCGATCGGTAGATCCGGTTCTACGGACGGCGATGCAGCAAACGGGATCAGTCAGAACACGCCCGTGACGAGGGCGGTCGCGGAGTGACCTGGGACCGGGCCCGCCAGGATTCCAATTGGTTCAGTGCGAGGTAGGCGGCGGCGGTGGTGGCCAGGGTGTCTGCTTGGCCGGCCACGGACTCTGGGCCTGCGGCCATGTACCAGTCGGCGGGGTCGCAGGCGGCGTCGGGCCGGAGCCGTTGGCCGGTGCGGTAGAGCCGTTGGCCGGTGCGGTGGAGCCGTTGGCCGCTGCGTCACCGTTGGCGCCGCCGGTGTCGGATGCAGCGCTGACCGTCCCGGCCGGCTCGGACGGCTCGGACTGCTGTTCGGACCCCGCAGCCGCGGGGACCGGAGTGGGTGCCACAGTTGCCGCACCGTTCGCCTGGTCAGCGGGCGGGCCGTCGACGTTCTCAGCACCGGTCGGCCCGTGTTGGCTGGCCACGAAGATCGGCGGCACCGTCTTCACGCCGGCGGCGTGGACCGGCCGACCGTAGGCGGTGTCGACGAGCCGACCCACCGTCTCGCCGTCGATGGTCTCCTCGTCGAGGAGGGCCCGGGCCACGGCGTCGAGGCCGCCCCGGTGGCGGGCCAGGACCTCGAGCGCCCGCTGCTCCTGGGCACGGAGAATCTGCTCCACCTCGTCGTCGATGATCTGGCTGGTGTGCTCCGAGTAGTCCCTCGTGTGCATGAGGTCCTCGCCCAGGAAGACCTGGCCTTGTGAACCCCAGGCCATCGGACCGATCTTGTCGCTCATACCCCACTCGCGGACCATCTTGCGGGCCAGCTCGGTGTTGCCAACCAGGTCGTTGGCCGCACCCGTCGAAAGGTCGCCGTAGACAAGGAGTTCGGCTGCCCGCCCGCCCATGCGCACGGCCAGCGAATCCTCGATGTGTTGGCGCGGGTGGATGTGGCGTTCCTCCATCGGAAGCTGCATGGTCACGCCGAGGGCCATTCCAGTCGGCAGGATGGTGACTTTGTGGACCGGGTCGGCGTCGGGGAGCACGTAGGCGAGCACGGCGTGTCCGCCCTCGTGGAAGGCCACCCGCTCCTTTTCGGCGCCGGACAGGACCAGGCTCTCGCGCCGGGCGCCCATGAGGACCCGGTCGCGGGACGCCTCGAAATCCTGGTTCTGGATGACCTGTGAGCCCCGACGGACCGCGTGCAGGGCCGCCTCGTTGACCAGGTTGGCCAGGTCGGCGCCGCTCATACCGGGCGTGCCGCGGGCCACCTTGCCGAGGTCGACGGTCGGATCGACCCGCTTGTCCTTGCAGTGGACCTGCAGGATGGGGAGGCGCTCGTCGAGGTCGGGCAGAGGCACCACGATCTGACGGTCGAACCGCCCCGGGCGGAGGATGGCGGCGTCGAGGATGTCGGGCCGGTTGGTGGCGGCCATGACCACGATTCCCTCGGTGGGGTCGAAGCCGTCCATCTCGGACAGCATCTGGTTGAGCGTCTGCTCCCGCTCGTCGTGGCCGCCGCCGAGTCCGGCGCCACGCTTGCGGCCGATGGAGTCGATCTCGTCGATGAACACGATGGCCGGTGCCTGCTTACGTGCCGTGGCGAAGAGGTCGCGCACCCGGCTGGCGCCTACACCGACGAACATCTCCATGAAGTCGGAGCCGCTGACTGACATGAAGGGCACGCCGGCCTCACCGGCCACGGCCCGGGCCAGCAGTGTCTTGCCGGTTCCGGGAGGACCGACCAGGAGAATGCCCTTCGGGATGCGGGCGCCGATTTCCTTGAAGCGTGCCGGTGTCTTGAGGAAGTCCACGACCTCGCTGATCTCCAGCTTCACTCCGTCGTAACCGGCCACGTCGTCGAACGTCGTCGACGGGCGTTCAGTGGAGTAGAGCTTGGCCTTCGAGCGGCCGATCGACATGATGCTGCCCATCTGTCCCTGGGCACGGCGGCTGATGAAATAGAAGATGCCGAGGATGATGGCGAACGGAATCAGGTAGTAGAGGAGGGATACGAGTGGGTTCTGGGTGGTGGTGACGAATTTCCCGTTCACCCCGAGCGGCTTGAGGGCGGTCTGCTCGGAGTCGATGACCGGACTTGGCCCGTTGACCGAGTACTTGGTGCCGTTCGTCAGGGTGCCGGTGATGATCCCGGAACTCTGATCGACGGTGGCGTTCGACACCTGCTTGTCTGAAAGTTTGGTCAAAAAGGAGTTGTAGGTGATATGGGAGGTATTGGCCTTCTGCACCAGGGATCCACCGAAGAGGACCGCCACGACGACGACCATGATCACCGCGAAGAGGATGATGCGGTTCCTGTTCTGTCCTGGCGCCTCCGGGCCTGAGCCGTTCGGGGAGGACGGTCCGCTGGGGGTGTTGGGGTTGGGCGGGGTCACCCCTTCATGCTATGCGCCTCGGGGGGCCGTTGACGCATCGCCCTGGGGTCCATGCCCTGTGCGATCGGCGGTGGTGCACGAGTGACCGATGGTCCGGTGCCCCGTCGCAGTGCCCGGTGCCCCGTCGCAGGGTGCGGTCGGTATCGTGGGGGAGTGAGCGACCGGCCCGAACAGGCGGTGGATGCCGCAGGACCCGGCGCACCACCCGAGACCACTGCCATGCCCGCACCCGAGGGCACAGCTGCAGGTCGATGGGGACGCTTCGGTCCCCGTGACGTGAGCCTGGGGAGGCAGCTCGATGCCGGCGGGGTGCCCTCCACCCGCAATGCCGGCTGGATGTGGCTGCTGTACGCCGGACTCGGCTTCCTCGGCGGGCAGGTCCTGGCCGCGGTCATCGTAGGCGTGGCGGCAGAGCTGGCCGGCCAGTTCCACCAGCTCAGCGCACTGGCCAAGCTGACCGAGCCGCCCACCTGGTACGTGGTGTCGACCCTCTGCGGCCTATGGGGCGGATTCTTCGGTGCCGCGGTGCTGGCGAGCCGATTGCGCGGGACCAGGCACCTGGCCACCGACCTCGGCATCCGCTTTCGCTGGATCGACGTGCTCGGCATTCCGATCGGCGTGGGCGGGCAGTACCTGGTGGCATTGATGTATGTCCCCATCGCCCCCCACGTGCACGACTTCCACCAGCGGTTCGCCGCCCCGGCCCAACGCCTCACCGGCGGCTCCCACGGTGTCTCCTATGCCCTGATCGCCCTGGCCACCGTGGTCGGCGCGCCGTTCTTCGAGGAGCTCTTCTTCCGCGGGGTGCTCCTGCGGTCCCTGGCACGGCTGTTCGGGCGATGGGGGGGCTGGGTGGGCCCGGCGCTGGCCATCGTGGTGAGCGGAACACTGTTCGGCCTGGCCCATGCCGAGTCGCTGCAGCTTCTCGGCCTGGCCACCTTCGGCGTAATCCTGGGCGTGGTGTCCTACCGGACCGGTCGTCTGGGCATGAACATCGTCGCCCACGCGTCGTTCAACGCGGTGGCCCTCACCGCCGTCGTGTTGCCGGCGCTGGTGGGCGCACGGGGACTGGCCTGACGTGACCTCGAGGGAGTCCGGGATGCCCGACGGGGCGACCGCCGTGGTCGACTCGCCCGCGGGGGAGATCAGCCCGACATGGGCGGCAGACGCGGCGCTGCTCCGCCGGTCGGCGCCGTGGTGGTGGCGGATGACCCGACGCACGGCGTGGCCGGCGTGGTCGAACGCTGTGGCCATTGTCGGGGTCATGGTGGTGGTGCTAGCCCAGATGCACCCGAACCTGCTGTTCCTCAACACCACCACGGCTGGGGGAGATACCGGGGCTCACGTGGCCCTGCCGGCGTACCTCGAATCGCACCTGTTGTCCCACGGGCAGGTGACCGGGTGGGATCCGGGCTGGTACGACGGATTCCCCCTCTATACCTTCTACTTCCCGCTTCCCGGGCTGCTGGCCGTCGTTCTGAACGGGTTCGTCACCTACGACATCGCGTTCAAGTTGGTGACCATCGTCGGCAGCCTCCTCCTGCCGCTCTGCGCCTGGGCCTTCGGCCGCCTGGCCGGTCTGCGTGACCCGGGCCCGGGCTGCCTCGCCGCGGCCACGCTGGCGTTCCTGTTCGAGCCCAGCTTCTCGATCTACGGGGGGAACCTGCTCTCCACGCTGGCCGGCGAGTTCTCCTTCTCCCTCAGCCTGTCGATCTCGCTGCTGTTCCTGGGCGTCGTGGCTGCGGGCCTGCGGACAGGACGCCACCGGGCGCTGGCCGCCGCACTCTTGGCGGCCACGCTGCTCTGCCATCTGATCCCGGCCATCTTCGCGGTGGCCGGAGCGGTGGTCTGGCTGGTCCTTGACGCCGACCTGACCCGGGCGCTGTCCAGCGGGCTCCGGGCCGCGGCAGCCCGCCGGCGGTGGCTGCGGCGCCTGTCGTGGTCCGCCCTGGCGGGGATCCTCGGCCTCGGATTGACCGCCTGGTGGCTGCTCCCCTTCACCACTGAGCAGGCCTACACGACCAACATGGGGTACACCAAGGTGTTCGGCTACCCCCACCTGCTGTTCCCTGGGTCGGCCCGGTGGGTGCTGGCCGCCGACATCGTGGGCCTGGTAGCCATGGTGGCCCGCAAGAACCGGGTCGCCCTGTTCCTGGTGGTGATGGGTGCCGTGTCGGCCGTGGCCATGATCGTCGACCCGGCCTCCAAGCTCTACAACGTGCGGTTCCTGCCGCTGTGGTTCCTGTGCATGTATCTCCTGGCCGGCTATGCGTTGGCCGAGGTGGTGGCGTTCGTCGCCCGGTGGTGGCGGCGCCGTCGTCTCAACGTGTGGGCGCGTTCGGTGCGGGCACGTCTCGGCTCGGTGGGCGAACAGGCCTGGGCGCCGGGCATGCGAGTCACCCGGTTCCGCCGCCCGGTGCCGGTTGCGGTGGCGGCCGGCGCCGTGGTCGGTCCGCTCATCGCCCTGGCGGCCGTGTGCCTGGCCGTGGTCCCGCCACTGGTTCTGCCGGCCACGACGATGGCCAAGGTCGGTGTGAAAGTGGGCGCCGACCAGCCGAGCGCCTGGGCCGCCTGGAACTATTCGGGCTACGAGCGCAAGCCTGACTATCCGGAGTTCCACGCGGTCATCCAGATGATGGCCTCGGTTGGGGCCACCCATGGCTGCGGTCGGGCCATGTGGGAGTACGACCCGAGTCTCAACCGGTTCGGCACCACCGAGTCGCTGATGCTCCTCCCGTACTTCACCAACGGCTGCATCGACTCGATGGAGGGACTGCTCTTCGAATCGGCCTCGACAACGCCATTCCACTTCATCAACCAGAGCGAGCTGTCCCCCACGCCGTCGAACGCAGTGGTCGGCCTGCCCTACGGCGGCCTCGACGTGCCCCTCGGGATCAGCCACCTCCAGCAGTTGGGTGTCCAGTACCTGCTGGCCTCGTCAGCCACCGTGGAGAACGCGGCTGCCGCCGATCCGAACGCCACGCTGGTCGGGACGAGCGGACCGTGGAGCACCAACTACAACGGGCGGCCCCTGGACACCACGTGGAAGGTCTACCGGATCGCCGACACGTCACTGGTGGTGCCGCTGGCTAATCGACCGGTGGTGTGGAAGGGCGTCGGCGCGGCCCAGTCCAGCTGGCTTGCTCCGGCCGTCGACTGGTACGACCACCCGTCACGGTGGAACGTGGTCCCAGCGGCCGACGGACCGTCATCCTGGACCCGGGTCCCGGTCGGTGCGTCCACGGTGGCGGCCGTCCACGAACCGGTCACCACCGTGTCGAACGTGCGTCAGACCGACGAGGGGATCTCCTTCCACGTGGACAAGGTGGGCACCCCGGTAGAGGTGCGGATCTCCTATTTCCCCAACTGGCACGCCACAGGCGCCCAGGGGCCTTGGCGGGTGGCCCCGAACCTCATGGTTGTGGCCCCGACAAGCCACGACGTGACCCTCACCTACGGGAGCGTGCCGGCCGACTACGTGGGTCAGCTGATCACCGTCGTGTCCCTGGTTGCCGTCATCATCCTGGGTGTACTCGGCTGGCGGGCCGGACGGTCGAGGCGGACCCGGCGGGCCGCCGGGGCGACGCGGTGAAGTAGTGGCTACCGCTCTCGGGATGTTCCCGTTGTCCTCCGTCCTCTTTCCGGAGGCGGGTCTGCCGCTTCACGTGTTCGAGGAGCGCTACCGCGCGCTCATGGCCCACTGCCTCGAGGCTGACGGCGAGTTCGGTGTGGTCCTCATCACCCGCGGCTCCGAGGTGGGCGGGGGCGATGAGCGAGTCGACGTGGGCACGGTGGCCCGCATTGCCAACGCCGCCGAGCTCGAGGACGGCCGGATGCTGGTGGTGGCGACCGGTGTGCTCCGTGTCCGGGTGGCCGAGTGGCTGCCCGACGACCCCTATCCCCGGGCGCTGGTCGACGAGATTCCCGACCGATCGGGACCGTGCCCCACCGGCGTGCTGGCCAGGGCGGAGGGGTCGATGCGCCGATTGCGTTCGCTGCTGTCGGAGTTAGGAGACGTCCCGGCGCTCCCGTACAGCCTCAGGATCTCCGGGGACGAGGAGGAGGTCGGCTGGCAGCTCTGCGACATGGCCCCCCTGGCCTCCCTCGACCAGCAGCGCCTACTTGAGGCGGACGGCCTCGAGGTCAGGATGACGATGCTGGCCGATCTGTGCGACGCCATGTCGGGCGATGTTCTCGGCCTCCTGTCGGGTGCCGGGTCCGACCCACCGGACAACTAGCTCGTCCTCGACGGGCAGGCCGGGCCGGTATCCCGGCGAAGGGCGCCGTCAGGGCACCTCGCGGGAGGGCGCCGTCAGGGCACCTCGCGCTGGACCAGGAAGTCGGTGATCCCGTCGGCCAGGCCCTGGGCGGCACGTTGGCGCCACCCGGCATTCTCCATGAGCGAGGCATCGCCGGGATTCTGCATGTTCCCGCACTCGATCAGGATCTTGGGGACCGTGGACAGGTTGAGGCCGCCGAGGTCGGAACGAGGGACGATCCCGTCGACGCCGATGTAGTCGGCGACGTGGAGGCCGGTATCGGTCAGGAACCGGTCCCGGACATCGGTGCCCAGCTGGCCTGACGGCGCAACGATGGCCCGGTTGTCGCTGATGGTGCTGATCACGGGGAGCGGCACGTCGGCGGAGAACCCGCTGCCGGTGACCGGGCCCCCGTCACCGTGGATCGAAACGGCGGCATCCGACCCGGCGGCGTTGCCGATGGCGTCCCGCGTGTTCACACAGGGGCCGACCCCGGTGTCGGTGGTGCGGGTGAGGACCACCGTGGCTCCGCCCGCGTCGAGGACGGCGGCCAACCGGGTGGCCACGTCGAAGTTGAAGGCGTGCTCGGTGTAACCGGCGGCGTCCTCGGTGCCTGCGGTGTCGCAGGGCTCGGTGACGCCACCTCCGTCAATCGGCTGGCCGATGGCTCCCGGATCGGACCCGTTGCCGCCGTCGTGGCCCGGGTCGATGGTGACTACTTCGCCGACCAGCGGAGGCACGCTGACCGAGCCGAGGAAGGGCGCACCACCGAATTCGTAGACGGATCCGTCGGTTGAGACGACCCGGTAGCCGGCGCCGGACGACGCCACCGACACGGCGGCCCGGCGGAGGAGCCCTACCGCCGAGCCCGCGAAGGGTGCCCCGAAGCAGAAAATCCCGCCGTCGGCCGCCACCAGCCGGTAGCCACCCGACGCCGTGTCCCACGCCATGCCGACCACCGGCGAGGCCAGGGAAATGTTCCCGGTCGACCCGAGGTACGCGGCGTCGCAGTAGGCGAAGACGCCCCCGTCGGAGGCGACCAGCCAGTACCCCTTCCCGTCGGACGTCGGAGCCATGCCCACGATTGGCCGGTTAAGTAGCTGTCCGCCCATTGACCCCAGGAACTGTGCGGTTCCAAAGGCGAAGATGCCGCCGTCGCTGGCGACCAGCCAATACCCCGTCCCGTCCGGGGTGGCGGCCATGCCGACCACCGGTCGGTTGAGGGGCAGGCCTCCCATCGAGCCGAGGTACGCCGCGTCTCCGTAGGCGAAGACGCCTCCATCGGAGGCGACCAGGCGATAGCCGTTTCCGTCCGCAGTGGCGGCCATGCCGACAACCGGCGACCGGAGGCGGAGGGCGCCGGCCGAACCCTCGAACGGGGCACCGAACGAGAACACGCCTCCATCGGTGGCCGCCAGCCAGTAGCCCCCGGTGGCTGGATCGGTGGTCGAGGCGACGATGAGGTGGTTGCCGGGGACGGTGAGTGTTGGCACATCCCGGACACCATGTACCGGGCCGGCAGACGCGCCGGGGGCGACCACGGCGACGGCGGCCACCAGGGCGAGCACCGATCCGGCGACGACCCCCATCCTGAGAGATCGACTCGTGCGGCCCGAGGCGGCGGATCCGGTCATCGTCAGATCCTGTCATGGGGGCGTGGCCTAGGATGGCCCGGCCATGGGCTCCCTCTCCCACGTCTTCAAGGCGTACGACATCCGAGGCGTCGTTCCCGACGCACTCAACGCCCTCCAATTCCAGGCCATCGGGGTGGCCGTCGCCCGATTCACCGGTGCGCCGACGATCCTGGTCGCCCGTGACATGCGGGAGTCCGGGGTGGAGCTGTCCGAGGCGTTTGCCCTCGGCGCACGGTCCGAGGGCGCCACGGTGGTCGACCTCGGCCTCGCATCGACCGACCTCCTCTACTACGCGGCCGGCAGCCTCGACGCCCCCGGTGCCATGTTCACGGCATCCCACAACCCGGCCCGGTACAACGGGCTGAAGCTCTGCCAGGCCGGAGCCCGGCCCATCGGCCGCGACACCGGTCTACGTGAGATCCAGGCCACCGCCGAGCAGCTGCTCGACGCCTGGTCGGCGGACGGTCCGCCGGCCCCCGACCCGGCCATGCTGGGTGCCCTCGAGCACCGCTCGGTCCTCGACGCCTACGCCGACCATGTGCGGTCGTTCGTGGACACCTCGGTGCTGCGCCCGCTCACGGTGATCGCCGACACGGCCAACGGTATGGGTGGCCTGGTGGCCCCCAAAGTGTTCGAAGGGCTGCCCTTCAAGGTGGAGATCCTCTTCCCCGAGCTCGACGGCAACTTCCCGAACCACCCGGCCGATCCCATCCAGCCCGAGAACCTGGTCGACCTGCAGAAGTTGGTCCTAGCGTCGGGCGCCGACGTCGGCCTGGCCTTCGACGGCGACGCCGACCGGGTGTTCCTGGTCGACGAGAAGGCCCAGCCCGTGTCGGGATCGTTGACCACCGCACTGGTGGCCTCGTCGCTCCTCGACAAGTACCCCGGCTCGACCGTGCTGTACAACTGCATCTGTTCGCGGATGGTGCCCGAAGTCATCGCCGAGAAGGGCGGGATCGGTATCCGCACGAAGGTCGGCCACAGCTTCATCAAGGAGGTCATGGCCGAGACTGGTGCCGTCTTCGGCGGCGAGCACTCCGGGCACTACTACTTCCGGGACAACTACCGGGCCGACTCGGGCATCATCGCTGCCATGCTCGTCCTCGAGCTGCTCAGCGAGACGGGCAAGCCCCTGTCAGAACTGCTGGCCCCGTTTAAGCGGTATGCCGCCTCGGGGGAGATCAACACCGTGGTCGACGACCCGGCCGGCGCCGTCGAGCTCATGGCCGCCGAGGTGGTGGCTGCGGGAGGCGCGCTCGGGACGCCCGACCGCCTCGACGGGCTCACCGTCGACCGGGGCGACTGGTGGTACAACCTGCGCCCGTCGAACACTGAACCGCTACTCCGGCTCAACGTCGAGGCCCTCGACGAGGCCTCATGCGCGGCGCGGGTGGCCGAGGTGCAGGAGGCGATCGCCCGCCTGCTCGACGCGTGACCCGGGCTGACCCACACGTCCCACTCCCCGACGACACCCACCCAGAGAGGAACCACCGATGACCCTCGACCCGTTGCTGATCGAGGTGCTGGCCTGTCCCGAGGACAAAGGCCCGCTCCTCTTTTTCGCCGACGAGCAGATTCTGTTCAACCCCCGGCTTCACCGCACCTACCCGGTGCGTGAAGGCATTCCGGTGATGCTGATCGACGAGGCCACCACCGTGGACGCTGCCGAGGACGCCCGGCTGACTGCCAAGGCGGAGGCCGGCGGGGCCGTCACCACGAGCACAGCCCCCGGGGCGTGACCGTCTCGTCGCCGGCGGTGGACTCCCGGGGACTCTGGGAGGCGACGCTCGGGCTCCCCGAACAGGTGGCGGCCGCGGTGGAAGCCGCGCGCGCCGTCGACGGGCTTCCCGGGCACGACGACGTCGAGAACGTGGTCGTCCTCGGGATGGGTGACAGCGGCATCGTGGGCGACGTCCTGACCGCAGTTGCCGCCCCCTTCATGCCGGTGCCCGTCACGGTGGTGAAAGGCTATGTGCCGCCCGACTACGTGGGCACCGGTTCGCTGGTGCTGGCCGTGTCATTCTCAGGCGACACCGAGGAGACGATCGAGGCGGCCACCGCCGCCTACGAGGCCGGCGCCGCGTTGGTGGTCGTGTCGGGCGGCGGCAAGCTGGTTCGCCTGTCCGGCGAGTGGGACGTGCCGCTCATCCCGGTGCCGGTGACGATACCTGAGGCCCGCACCGCACTCGGTGCGATGGCCGTGCCGCCACTGGTGCTGCTGGAGTCGATCGGACTCTTCCCGGGGGCGCAGCAGTGGATCGACCTGGCCATCGACCAGCTGGGGCGTCGCCGCGATGAGCTCGACCGTGCGGGCAATGTGGCCGAGGCCACGGCCCGCCGCATCGGTCGCACCATCCCACTGATCCACAGTTCGCAGGACCTGGGTGCTGCCGCCGCCCTGCGTTGGAAGTGCCAGATCAACGAGAGTGCCAAGTCGCCGGCCTTCTGGAACGTGCACCCCGAGCTCTGCCACAATGAGGTGGCCGGTTGGGGGCAGAACGGCGACGCCACCCGCCAGATCATCACACTGGTCAACCTCCGGCACGACGCCGAGCATCCCCAGGTCAGCCGCCGGTTCGACCTGGTCACCGAGGCGCTCCGCGAGGTCATGGCCGACGTCGTCGAGGTGCAGGCATCTGGCGAGGGTGACCTCGCCCAGCTTCTCGACCTGGCCCTGGTGGGCGACGTGGTGGCCCTGCTGCTGGCCGACCACGAGGGAATCGACCCCGGCCCGTTGCCCGTGGTCGACGAGATCAAACACGTTCTGGCCGCCGGCGACGCCTGAAACGGCCAACCCGGCTCTGGGCGGCCCCACGCCCGTCGCCACAATCGATGTTTCGGTTGGATGACGTCCCGATGAACTCGTGGCGGAACCAGTTACGTTTCGCGAAATCGGGGCGTATGGTTGGAGCCGTGAGCAGCGTGCGGGTCTGTGGTTGCAAGTCGAAGCCAGTCGCAGGCGAAACGACCCACGTAAGGCAACTCATGGTTGCTGAGCATGGTGCGGCTTAGGAGTAAGCCCTGCCCGTGGCGTCCCCGGCTGTCGGGGACGGGCGGAGAGGAGATGACGCGTGCCTTCAGTGGTCCCGCTGGGTGTCCGACCGGAGACGGTCGGTGCCGCCGGGGTCCGGCCGCAACGCTCCCAGCAGGCGAGTGTGGGGTCAAAGACCAGGTCAGCCGCACGCCGCTCACGATTTCACCCATCCCATCCGTTCACCGACCGACCAGGAGGACCGGCCAACCAGTGCAGTAGCTGTCGATCAACGATGCCGAGGAGGCGAAACAGTGGACGTAGTCATCACGCATGGCAGGAAGATCGTGTCCGACGAGGTTCGAGCTCTCACCGAGGAGAAGGTGCGCCATGTCGGCGAGCACTGTCCCGTCCTCGAGCGGGCCGAGGTCCACTTCTCGGAGGAGCACAATCCGAGGATCTCCGACCGTGAGTGCTGTGAAGTGGTGATGGAAGGCCATGGCCATACCATCCGGGCCAAGGCCGCCGGCCCCACCCCGTTGATCGGAGTCGACCGGGTCGTCGAGAAGTTGGAGCACCAGATCGAGCGGACCAAGGGCCGGGTCGTGGGCCGGTCCCAGCCCCGCCATCGCATGGCCGCCACCGTGTCCCTTTACCGGAAGGTCCGCACCGCCTGACCGACCCGTCGGACGTCCGGGTCCCCCTACGGGGGCCCGGACCCTGGCGGGACCCGTCGCTCCGGTGACCTGCCCGAGGTCGTCGACAGTAGAGTGGGTCCCCCATGAGCATGTTCTCGAAAGTCCTCCGCGCCGGCGAGGGCAAGAAGGTCCGGCGACTCGCCGAGCTGGTGCCATTGGTCAACGCGCTCGAGCCCGAGATGGAGGCGCGCTCGGACGACGAGCTGCAGGCCATGACGGCCCCGTTCCGCGAGCGCCTCGCCAACGGCGAGATCCTGGAGGACGTGCTCGTCGAGTCTTTCGCACTGGTACGCGAGGCGGCCTGGCGAGTCCTCGGCCAGCGGCACTTCGATGCTCAGCTGATGGGCGGCATGGCCCTCCACTTCGGGTGGATCGCCGAGATGAAGACCGGCGAGGGCAAGACCCTGGTGTCGACCCTGCCGGTCTACCTCAACGCCCTGGCAGGGAACGGCGTCCACGTGGTGACGGTGAACGACTACCTGGCCACCCGTGACTCCGAGTGGATGGGACGCCTCCACCATTTCCTAGGTCTGACGGTGGGCAGGGTCGGCCCGGATATCTCCGACCCCGCCGAAAAGCGCGAGGCGTACTACTCCGACGTTACCTACGGCACCAATACCGAGTTCGGCTTCGACTACCTGCGGGACAACATGGCCCGCTCCAAGGACGCCATGGTCCAACGCGGCCACCACTTCGCCATCATCGATGAGGTGGACTCGATCCTCATCGACGAGGCCCGGACCCCGCTCATCATCTCCGGCCCGGCCGCCGAGTCGGCCCAGCTCTATTACCAGTTCGCCGGGATCGTCCGCACCCTGCGGGCTGAGCATGACTACGAGGTCGACGAGGAGAAGCGCACCGTCGTGCCCACCGAGGCCGGCATCGAGAAGGTGGAGCGCCAACTCGGCGTGTCGAACCTCTATGACGCGGTGGCCGTCAACTACGTGCACCATCTGACCCAGGCGCTGCTGGCCAAAGAGCTCTACAAGCGGGACAAGGACTACCTGGTCGCCGAAGGCGAAGTCCGCATCGTCGACGAGTTCACCGGCCGCACCCTCGACGGCCGACGCTGGTCCGACGGCCTGCACCAGGCCGTCGAAGCCAAAGAGCGGGTCAAGATCAAAGAGGAGAATCACACCTGGGCGACGGTGACCCTCCAGAACTACTTCCGCCTCTACGAGAAGCTCGGCGGCATGACCGGCACGGCCGAGACCGAGGCCTCGGAGTTCGCCAACACCTACGAGCTCCCGGTCGTGCCGATCCCGCCCAACCGCCCCCTCATCCGCGACGACCAGCCCGACCTCATCTACAAGTCAGAAGAGGCCAAGTTCGCGGCGGTCGTCGAGGACATCGCCGAACGCAACGCCAGCGGCCAGCCGGTGCTGGTGGGCACGGCGTCGGTGTCGAAGTCGGAGCATCTGTCGCGGTTGCTCGACAAGCGGGGGATCCCCCACGAGGTCCTGAACGCCAAGCAGCACTTCCGGGAGGCCGAGATCGTCGCCCAGGCCGGACGCGTCGGAGGGGTCACCGTCGCCACCAACATGGCCGGTCGCGGCGTCGACATCATCCTCGGTGGCAACCCCGAGGGCCTGGCCGTCCGCGAGGCCAAGGCACGCGGCATCGATATCGAGTCCGAGGAGGGCGTCGCCGAGCTGGCCCGAATCGAAAAAGAGTTCACCGACAAGTGCACCGGTGAAGGCGAGGAGGTCCGCGCCAAGGGTGGCCTCTACGTGCTGGGCAGCGAGCGCCACGAGAGCCGGCGCATCGACAACCAGCTGCGCGGCCGTTCGGGTCGCCAAGGTGACCCCGGCGAGAGCCGCTTCTTCCTGTCGCTCGAGGACGATCTGATGCGGCTCTTCGCCACCGGGGCGATGAACTGGGTGATGGGCCGGGCCCTGCCCGACGACATGCCCATCGAGGCGAAGATGGTCACCAAGGCCATCGAGCGGGCGCAGAACACCGTCGAGGGCCGCAACGCCGAGTCCCGTAAGGACGTCCTCAAGTACGACGACGTGATGAACGAGCAGCGCAAGGTCATCTACGCCCGACGCAACCAGATCATCGAGGGCGACGACCTGAAGGACGACACCGTCGACCTGCTCGAGATGACATTGACCGAAGTGGTGGCCTCGTCGTGCCCGTCGGACTACCCCGAGGAGTGGGACCTCTCCGGCCTCATCGTCGAACTGACGCAGTACTACCCGACCAAGTTCGTGTCCAAGGACTTCGCCGAGGCGGCAACGGCCGGCCAGGTCACCGAGAGCGTGATTACCGAAGCACTCGAGCTCTACGCCGACCGGGACGAGACCATTCCGGGCGGTGACGAGACGGCGCGCCAGCTCGAGCGGGACATCATGCTGCAGATCATCGACCAGCGCTGGCAGGACCACCTGGCTGACATGGATTACCTGAAGGAAGGTATCAACCTCCGGGCCATGGGCAACCAGGACCCGCTGGTGGCCTGGCAGCGGGAGGGCTTCGCCATGTTCGGCAAGCTAATGGACGGCATCAACGACGACTACCTCCGCTACCTGTTCCATGTCCAGGTGCTGACCGAGGAGAGTGCCGCCGAGCCCGATCTGGCCAGGGCCAGCTACGTGGCCGCCGACGACCCGGTGCAGGGCGAGGCCGCCGTCAACGCCGCCTTCGCCAACGCCACGCCGGCCGAGCTCGAGGCGGCCGCCGCTGTGGCCGGAGGGATCGGGAGCCAGCCGAACATGTCCTTCGAGGACGGCGAGACCCAGTCGCCCATCGTCAAGTCGGACCGCGAGAAGATCGGTCGCAACGAGCCGTGCTGGTGCGGTAGCGGCAAGAAGTACAAGCTCTGCCACGGCGCCAACTGAGATGGCCGCCGACGCCCCCCGTCGGGGAGAGGGGGAGCCCGACCGGGTCGACATCCCCGAACAGCTTCGATCCCTGGCTGCCCGGATCCGGGAGGCGGAGCGCTTCCTGGGGGCTGACGGACTGGCCGCCCGCCGTGCCGAACTCGAGCAGGCGGCGTCGACGCCCGACCTGTGGGACGACGCCGACAACGCCCGGGCGGTGACAACCGAGCTCGGCCGCGTCTCTGAGGACCTCGAGGTATTGAGCGGGCTCCACGAACGCCTGTCCGATGCCGAGACCCTGCAAGAGCTCATGCAGGAGGAGGTGGACGAGTCCCTCCGGCCCGAGGTCGAGCAGGTGATTTCCGACCTCGACCAGACGCTGGGCGCCCTCGAGTTGCGCGCCCTGTTCGGGGGCCACTACGACGACGGCGACGCGGT
>DATBZS010000061.1:0-6888 GCA_036513075.1 Acidimicrobiales bacterium | reverse complement strand
GGCGTTCGGGGCCCACACCGTGATCCTGCCGATGTTCGAGCCGGCGGCGACCATGGACGCCATCGACGCCTACCGGCCCACCGACACCGTCATGGTCCCCACCATGATCGGGCTGACCATGGCCCACCCCGACTTCCGCCCCGAACGCCTGGCCGGTCTCCGCGAGCTGGTCTACGGCGCGTCGCCCATGCCCCGTGACCTGCTCGACCGGCTGCTCGAGCTCTACCCGGACATGAACATCTGGCAGGGCTACGGCATGACCGAGTGCTGTGCTGTCCTGACCCTGCTCGGTCCTGCGGAGCACCGCCGGGGTGGCGCGCTCCTGGGTAGCGCCGGGCGGGCCGTGCCGGGCGTCGAGCTCTCCATCCGGAACGAGCTGGGATCCGAGGTCGCCCAGGGCGGGACCGGTGAGGTGTGTGCCCGCGGCGGGCACTTCATGGTCGAGTACTGGAACCAGCCCGAGGCCACGCGCCAGGCCTTCCGGGACGGCTGGTACCACACCGGGGATGCCGGCTACCTCGACGCCGAGGGGTACCTGTATCTGGTCGACCGGGTCAAGGACATGATCGTCACCGGCGGCGAGAACGTCTATTCGATCGAGGTCGAGAATGCACTGGCCAGCCACCCGGCCGTGCTCCAGGTGGCGGTCATCGGCATCCCCCATGACACGTGGGGCGAACAGGTCCATGCCGTGGTCGTCCTCGTGCCCGGTGCCGACGTGGATGCCGACGAGCTGATCGCCCACTGCCGGGAGTGGATCGCCGGATACAAGGTGCCGAAGAGCATCGAGTTCCGGGCCGAGCCTCTCCCCCTGTCGGGAGCGATGAAGGTATTGAAGCGCGAACTGCGCGACCCCTACTGGGAGGGACTGGAGCGCCGGATCAACTGACCTCCGGACCCGGCCGGCGGGTCGAGCGGGCCGAGCGGGCCGCCCGCTCAGAATCCGAGGCGGTCGAGCGAGTCCTCGCGCTGCTGCCAGCGCTTCTCCACCCGGACGAAGAGCTCGAGGTAGGCGCCGGGCTCCATCTGGTTGCGCACGGCTGTACCCACCTCTTTCAAGGTGGTCCCGCCCTTGCCGATCACGATGCCCTTCTGGCTGTCGCGCTCGACCAGGATTTCGCAGCGGACCCGCGGCCACTCCCACTCGGTCACCCGGCAGGCGATCGAGTGCGGAAGCTCGTCGGCCACCCGGTGGAGCAGCTCCTCGCGGACCAGGTCGGCCACCCAGAAGGCTTCGGCCACGTCGGTCACCATGCCTTCGGGGTAGTAGCGGGGTCCCTCGGGCATCCCCTCGACCAGGGCGTCGACCAGGGCCGCCACCCCCTCACCGGTGGCCGCCGACAACGGAAAATACTCGACCGGCACCGGGTCGCCCCCTGCCTCGGAATCGAGCTCGTCGACCACGGCCGACACCCTGGTGAGGTGGCCGAGCACCCCGTCGCCCCCCACCCGGTCGATCTTGTTGACCACGACGAACAGCGTCGGCGAGCCGGTGCCCTCGACCCCGATCTCGTCGGCCAGTGCGGCGGCTCTGGCCATGGCCCGTACCCGCTGCACCGAGTGGGCCAGCACCATCCGGTCTCCCGGGCCGACCGCCCCTGTCGCCTCCACCAGGGCTACCACGGCGTCGACGTCGTCGAGCGACGAAGTGGCCGACTCGTTCATCCGCTCGCCCAGCGCCGTCTTGGGCTTGTGCAGGCCGGGGGTGTCCACGAACACCACCTGGGCGTCGGGCCGGTTGAGCACACCCCGGATCTGGGACCGGGTGGTGTTGGGCCGCGGCGAAACGATCGTCACCTTGGTCCCCACCATGGTGTTCACCAGCGTCGACTTGCCCACGTTGGGACGGCCGACCACGGCCACGAAGCCCGACCGGAAGATACTCACCCGGAGTCTGCCGTCGCTGCCCCGGACGGGGCACCGGCCAGGGGTTCGATCGACACCCGCTCGATGCGCCGGCCGTTGACCCGGTCGACGATCAGGCGCAGCCCGTCGGAGATCACCGACTCGCCGGCCACCGGGACGTGGCCGAGGAGGTCGAACACCAGGCCGCCGACGGTGTCCCACGCCCCGGTTGGAAGGTGGGCGTCGAGCAAGTCGTTGACCTCGTCGACCGGCAGGCGGGCGCTGACCCGCAGGCATCCGCCGGGCAACTGCTCGACCGGGGTCTCCTCGACGTCGAACTCGTCCACGATCTCCCCCACCAGCTCTTCGATGAGGTCCTCCAGGGTGACCAGGCCGGCGGTGCCGCCGTATTCGTTGACCACCACGGCCAGATGGAACTTGTCCGACTGCATCTCGCGCATCAGGTCGGACACCCGCTTGGTCTCGGGGACGAAGTGGGCCTCGCGCACGTGGCTGCCGACGGACTCGACCCCACGCCCCTCCCGGACGATACGGATCATGTCCTTGGTGTACGCGATACCGATGACGTCGTCGATCTGCTGTTCGACGGCCGGAAGACGACTCCGACCGGCCTCGAGAGCGCGGTCGAGTGCATCCTCGACGGACACGTCGGTCCCGATCGTCACCATGTCGGTGCGGGGCACCATCACCTCGCGGACCACGGTGTCGCCGAACTCGATGATCGAATGGATGAGGGCCCGTTCCTCGGTCTCGATCACGTCGCCCTCGACGGCCACGTCGGCCATGGCCAGCAACTCGGACTCGGTGACCAGGGCGCCCACGTAGCCGCCCGACTGGCCGATGAACAGGTTGGCCAGGCCGATGAGCCCGGTGGACACCATGCGTACCGGCCAGAAGCGGATCAGGCCCGACACGAAGGGGGCGGTCATCAGGGCGGCCCGTTCGGGATGGTGGACGGCCCAGTTCTTCGGGACGGCTTCGGCGAAGACGAAGATCACCACGATCTCGAACACGGTGGCGGCCACCACCCCCCAGGCGCCGAACCAGCGGACCGCCAGGATGCCGACCAGGGTGGCCACCACCAGCTGGCAGATGAGCACCAGGAGGAGGACCGGGTTGAGGAAGCCCTGGGGATCCTCGGTGAGCCGGACCAGGACCTTGGCGCCGCGCCGGCCTTCGTCGGCCAGGCTCTTGGCCTTGGCCCGCGACATCCGGACGAGCGCGGTCTCGGACAGGGCCAGCACGGCCGAGGCGACCAGTAGGACCGCCACGGTGACCGTCAGGACGATGTCTTCGGGCCCGAAGGTGGCGGCGGTCGTCATGCGGGGGGCTGGAGTAGCGGGGCCACCCGGTAATAGCGGTCGAGCAGCTGCTGCTCCCGCCGTTCCATCCGCTCGGCCTCCTCGTCCACCTCGTGGTCCATCCCGAGGAGATGGAGGATGCCGTGCACCACGAGCAGGGCGATCTCGTCGTCGAATGTCACACCGTGCTCGACGGCGTTGACGGCGGCCACCGTGGGGCAGATGACCACGTCGCCGAGGAGCAGATGGCGCCCGGTGGCGGCCTCGATGGAGGCCGGACCCGTCCCACCTTCGTCGGGTGAGCGGCCGCTGTGGTCGAACTCGTCCTCGATGGGGAACGACAGGACGTCGGTCGGGCCCTGCTTGTCGAGGAACCGTTCGTTGAGGGCGGCGATGGCCGGCTCGTCGACGAACAGGAGCGACACCTCGGTGTCCGAGGTGATCCCTTCGGCCTCGAGGACGGCCCGGGCGAGGGCTGCCCACTTCTCGACGGCCACCGGGTGATCGGCCTGCTCGTCCGCCGCGTAGATGTCGAGCGTCACCGCGGCGCACCGGCCGATCCATTGGCGGTCGGACCGTCAGTCGGCGAGCCGTCGGCCCGCTCGTAGGCCGACACGATGTCAGCCACGATCTTGTGGCGCACCACGTCCTGGGCCAACAGGTGCACGAAGGCCAGATCCGGCACGCCGCTGAGTACGGCCTCGAGCCCGACCAGGCCCGAGCGCCCGCCGGCGATGTCGACCTGGGTCATGTCGCCGGTGACGACGGCCTTCGAGCCGAACCCGATCCGGGTGAGGAACATCTTCATCTGTTCGGGGCTGGTGTTCTGGGCCTCGTCCAGGATGATGAACGAGTTGTTGAGCGTGCGCCCCCGCATGAAGGCCAGCGGGGCGACCTCGACCGCACCTTTGTCGATGAGTCGCTGGGCCCCCTCGGCCTCGAGCAGGTCATGAAGTGCGTCGTAGAGGGGACGGAGGTAGGGGTCGACCTTGGCCAGCATGTCGCCGGGTAGGAAGCCGAGCCGCTCGCCAGCCTCGACGGCCGGGCGGGTGAGGATGATCCGGTTGACCTGGCGGGCCTGCAGGGCCTGCACGGCCAGGGCCACCGCCAGGTACGACTTTCCGGTTCCGGCCGGCCCGATCCCGAAGGTGACGATGTTGCGGGCGATGGCGTCGGCGTAGGCCTTCTGGCCACTCGTCTTCGGGCGCACCGCACGGCCCCGGGACGACCGCAGCAGCTCGCTGGTCAGGACCTCGGACGGGCGGACATCGTCGCGCATCATGTCCATGGTCCGCTTGAGCTGGACGGGGTCGAGGCCCTGCCCGGACTCGAGCAGGATGATCAGCTCGTGGAAGAGGGAGGTGACCCGCTCCGCATCGGCACCGTCGCCGTCGACGGTCACCTCGTTGCCCCGCACAGCGATGTGGACGTCGGGGAAGGCGTCCTCGATCTGACGGAGCAGCTCATCGCGCTGGCCGAGGAGACCGGCCATGAGGTGGTTGCCGGGAACGAGGATCTTGACCGGGGTGCCTGCCACGTGTGCTCTGCCTGCGACCCTACCAGCGGGCCGGGTGAACCCGGACGAACCGTTCGACCGTGCCGGAGGCGATGCCCGGCGGGCGCCGCTCAGCCCGGGGACCCGTCGAAGGTCCGTCCGCCCAGCACGTGGAGG
This sequence comes from Acidimicrobiales bacterium, assembly GCA_036513075.1. Taxonomy (GTDB): domain Bacteria; phylum Actinomycetota; class Acidimicrobiia; order Acidimicrobiales; family RAAP-2; genus Bog-756. The sequence goes on along the minus strand of DATBZS010000061.1, from coordinate 2,049 downwards.
TGGAGGTGATCCACGCTGTTCATGGCGTCCGGCCCCACGTTGAAGACCAGCCGATAGCCCCGGTCCTCGCCGCCGATCCCCTCGGCGTCCGCCACCGCCTTGGCCGCCACCAGCAGGGCGACCACGTCGTCGGCGTCCTCGGCCACGACCGTGCCGGCGTTGACGATATGACGGGTGGGCACGACCAGCACGTGTGTCGGCGCCTGGGGGTAGATGTCGCGGAACGCCAGCGTTCGCTCGTCGCGGTAGACGACGTCGGCCGGAATGTCGCCGGCGATGATCGAGCAGAAGAGACAGTCGGCCATAGCTGCATCTTCGCACGCCTCCGGACGGTACGAGCCGCCCGAGCGGGCTCAGCCTTCGGCGGCGATCGGCCCCATGTCCACGCCGTGGACCACCCGGGAAGGGCCCTTCACCTCGGGGTAGAGGTGCTCGAGACTGCCCGGCGCGATCCGGCTCGACTCGATGAAGACGTCGACGTCGGACTCCTTCAGGCGGATGACCCGGCCGAACTTGTAGGCGGCCAGACCACCCTCATCGATGAACCGGTACAGGCTGCGGAGCGTGACGCCGAGACGCTCGGCCGCCTCCTTGGTGCTCAGCCAGCTGATCAGCTCGCCCCGGCCGTCCATCAGACTGCGACGAGCAGCCCGAGCTCATCCAGCCGGGCACCCATCGAATCCGGGGTCACACCGAAGAGACAGGCGATGGCCCGGACGTCCTCGGCTCGGATGGTGATCATCCGACCGTTGAAGTCCTGGCGGTGCACCTGGATCATGCTCAGGAACCGACGCAGCAGGTCCCGCTCGGGGCCCGACACCGTGTGCAGTTTGGTCAGATCGATGGCCACCTTGTCGGGGACGGTCGAGATGGCTGCCGCCCTGCGGCCGTTGCCGGACTCGTCGGACGACCCCGAGGCGCCCCACCGGCCGTTGGCCGACGAGTCGTCATGGGGGAGCAGTTGGTCGACGGGCACGTCGTAGAGCTTGGCCAGGCGCTGGAGCCGGGGCACCGAAATGGCCCGCTCGCCGCGCTCGTAGGCGCCGAGCACCGACGCCTTGAACTCCTGGTCGGACATGGCCTCCACGGCCTGCAGCGAGAGCCGCATCTGCTTGCGCATCGCCCGCAGTCTCGAACCGACTGCTCGGGCGTAGGCGACCCGGGCCGCCTCCTCCTGCTCGTCGTCGTCAGATTCTACGACTGTCTTGTCGGTCACCGTCATGGCCACGCCTCCGCTCCCAACCGTTCGCCCCTCGAGCCCAGGCATCCGGGCTCACCCGTCACCCAGCATCTGTCTCACGCAGCGTGACCGGCACGCGTTGTGCCGGTTGCCGGGTGATTTCCTGTCACAGACCAGTTTTCCTCACGGAGCGTGGTTACGCAAGGGGCAGTACCAGGCCGGCCCGGAGTCCACAGAGCAGCGCTCCGGCCACCACAGCCGCCGTCTCGGCCCGCAGGACCGTCGGACCGAGCCCGACACCCGGGCCGAAGTTGGCACGCTCGGTGTCGTCCCAACCACCCTCGGGACCGACAGCCAGGACCGGTCGGTCGAGGCCGGGGGCAGCACCGCCGGCGTCGGCCAGGGCCAACGGGGCGCCGACCAGACCAGCCACCTCGTCGAGCCGGCACACATCGACCACCTCGGGCAGCCAGACCTGCCGGCTTTGGGCTGCCGCCTCGCGTGCCACCCGGCGGAGGCGCTCGATGGCTTTGACCCCGCGCTCACCGTCCCAGCGCACCACCGAGCGTGAGGTCCGCAAGGGGATGATGCGGTCGACCCCGAGTTCGGTCAGCTTCTGGGTGACCCACTCCGGGCGGTCGCCCTTGGTCGGGGCGAAGGCAACGGTGAGCTCGGGACGGGGGCGGTCCGCCACGACCACCGGCCCGTCGGGGATCAGCACACCGGCAGGGTCGGCCCGGCGCGAACCCTGGGCCGAGGCGTCGGCGGCCACCCGGCACGGGACCCACCGCCCGGCCCCGTCGGAGGCGACTACCGGCTCGCCGGCCCGCAGCCGGAGGACGTCGAGGAGGTGACGGACATCGTCGGCG
>DATBZS010000060.1:0-21567 GCA_036513075.1 Acidimicrobiales bacterium | reverse complement strand
TTCACCGTCGTGTTGGAGCTGAGCGCCCCACCGTACGACAGCCCCGGACTGGCGAAGGTCGTCGATCCGGCGACCGCACAGGTGATCGTCGTGTTCTGTGAACCAGTGACGGTCAACGTGAAGCTCTGGGTTGCGTTCGGCTGTACTCCGTTGGCCGCGGTGATGGTGATCGGGTACGAGCCCGCGGTGCCGGCTCCTGGGGTGCCGGACAGCACACCGGTGGTCGAGTTGAGGGTCACACCACTGGGCAGACTTCCCGTCTTAGAGAAGGTCGGGGCCGGGCTGCCGGTTGCCGTGACCGTGAAGGTGCCGGCCGTGCCGACCGTGAAGGTGGTGGCATTGCCCGAAGTGATGGCGGGGGCGATACTCGACGAGTTCACCGTCAGGCTGAACGCCTGGGTGGCCGGTGAGCCCACTCCGTTGGAGGCGGTGATGGTGCTGGTGAAGGTGCCCGTCGTCGTCGGGGTCCCCGAGAGCACGCCGGTGGTGGCGTTGAGGGTCAGCCCGTCCAGCGAGCCGGTGCTGTCACTGAAGGTCGGGGCCGGGTAGCCCGTGGCTGTCACCGTGAAGCTCGGCGAGGTGCCGTGGGTGAAGGAGTAGCTGGCCGCGGAGGTGATGGCGGGGGCCGCGTCTGCCGGGAAGGTGCCGTCACCGGGGTTGAAGTTGCCCGAGTCGGTGGGGTCGGTGTGGACCTGGAAGGCTTGAGAGAAGAAGTGGGGAGCCGCAAGGCCGATATCGTTGCCGCCGCCCTGGCCGATGTAGAGGACGCACTCGTTGGCCGAGCCGAGGCCACACTTGGGAGTGGTGGAGGGGCTCTCCCTCAAGGCGTAGTGGTCCGGGAGGGCGTAGACGGTGTAGGCATCGCCCGAGTCCGTCGAACTGTTGATTACGTCGATCGAGCCGTCGCTGTTGACAGTGACGGTCCCTCCGCCGTAGCCGGTATTGCCGTCGCAGCTGTTGATAGTGGTTGGGTCGACACCGTGAGGGGCAGCGCACTCGAGGATGAAGATCGTGGCGCCGGGCGTCAACACGGAATTCGCCGGGACGGCTACGTCGATGGGCTGGCCGCTGTCGAAGGCACCCGCGCTGAACGGCGTCTGCGCCTGGGCGGCATTGGTGATGGTGTTACCCGACGCCCCGGGCCCGGTACCGGCGGCGGCGATGCCGACATCGACGAACGCGAGGGATCCCACGGCGCAGATGACCGCGGAGGAGAGTACGGCTAAGGCTTGCGAGGTTCGGCGTGAGAACATGAGGGGCGACTCCTTGGCGTTGGGGGAGGGGCTGCAGCAACGATCGGGACCCAGGGCGAGCACCCGTTGCGGCTATCGCTTGTTGACTTTCCCTAGTGTTCTTTCATGGCGCGACAGGCAAGTCAATCGAAATCAGGGCCTGACACAGAGAGATAACTTCCGGGTTACCTGGACGTGACGCGCCCTACACTTTGGGGACGTTCCGGCACGAAATCGGGACCGTCAGGAGTAAGGGGCCGCGCGGATAGGTGACCATCCACCGGTCGTCGTGTTGGCTCGGGTTTTATCCCGAGTGCGACCCAACACCCGACGACCAAGTGGAGGACCTCATTATCATGCGCGCACTCGAGCCCGAAGTGTTTGATGCCGTCTGGACGGCAACCGAGCCCCTGATCCCGCCACCACCAAGGACCCACCCCCTGGGATGTCACCGTCCACGGGTCTCGGATCGACTCTGCTTCCGGGGGATCCTGATTCGCCTGGTGACCGGCTGCTCGTGGGTGACCGTCGAAGCACTCCTTGACTTCCAGGTCTCCGACACCACCCTTCGGGCCCGACGCGATGAGTGGGTGGCGGCCGGAGTCTTCGACCGGTTGCATGCCCACGCCCTGCACGCTTACGACCGCATCATCGGCTTGGACCTCACCGAAGTGGCCGTCGACGGCTCGCTCCACAAGGCACCCTGCGGAGGCGAAGGAACCGGTCCCAACCCCACTGACCGGGCGAAACTCGGTTGGAAGTGGTCGATTGCCACCGATGCCAACGGCATCCCCATCGGGTGGGCCATCGATGGCGCCAACCGCAATGATGTGAAGCTCCTCGGCCCGACGCTCGATGACGTCGACCGCGACGGGCTGTTGCGCGACATCGAGACGATCCACCTCGACCGGGGCTACGACTACCCCCGCATCCGCGCACAGCTCAACGACGTCGGGCTCACCGACTTGAACATCCAACGGCGATCACAGCCCGGGGAAGACAAGACGGTGAAGAAGCCCCTCCAGCTCGGATTGCGGTGGGTGGTCGAGGGCACCAACTCCTGGCTCAGCAACTACGGCCAACTCCGACGGAATACGGATCGCCGGACGAAGCACCGCCACGCTCAGCTCTGCCTGGTCACCGCCCTGTTGATCACTGCGAAACTCATCGACTGGCGCAATCGTTGGAGTCCGGATTCACGCCCTATCCGCTGATCCCCTAAGTGGGACGGGTGTCGGGATCGTCCCGGAAAGACTTGATCCGGTGGCGACACCAGGACTCTGGTGGCCAATGGTCAATGGCCACCGGTGGGTACTGCGATTGCGGGAGCGGCTCGGTCGAATCCGGTAGGTCGGCGACATCATGGCGGCGCCCAGGAGAGAACCGGTGCATCCCTCAGGTACGGTGCCCCAGCCCGACCCCCGTGGGGTTCCAGAGTCTCGGGGACCGTCCGCACTGCACCCGGACTCCTGGCCTGCCATCCGATGACTCGCCTGATGTTTCACTCACTTGCGTCGTGATGGACCAACAAAGCCCGCGGAACGGGCAGGCGCCGTGCCGCCGCACGGTCCCGGGCAGCATTTCCCCCTTCGAAGAGTTGGGCACAACTGTTGCGGTGCGACCTCAGCTGATGGTCAGGGTGAAGTCGCGGGCCTGCCGACGACTGTGAGACTGCCGTTAGGGTGGGGGCGTGCAGCGTTCCTCCCATCGCCTCCGACGGATCGCGGTGCTCGCCTCGGCAGCAGCGGGCATCGCCCTCGTGGTTCGCCGGACGTCCCGCAACGCCAGCTCCGGAACCGCCATCGTGCCGGTCATCGGTGGCGACACGTGGCCTCCAGTCCCCGTAAAGGACACCCGGCCGGCCTGAATGCACACGGCGAAACGGTCGACGGGTCGGTCGGTGCGGGGGCCGTACACCTGGCCGGTCAGTCGGCCGTACGGCTCCAGCGGGTGGCTGACGTGCACCGGGCCACCTGCACCGAGTACCCGTCGTACAGCTGGTCCCGCCCCTGTTGCTGGGCGTCCAAGTGGCGCGGGTCGTCCCGCCAGGCGGCATGGGACTCGGGGGAGTCGAACGTGACCAGCGAGACCCGCTCGCCATCAGCCGCCACAAAGGTGGTGAAGTCGACGAAACCGGGCACGGACTGGGCCGCCTCCAGCATGGCGTCGGCCAACGGACCGTAGGCATCCTCGGTCCCCTCCCGGCGTTTCGACCGGAACACGGTCACCACCTGGCCCGCGGCGAAGATCGGCTCCGAACTTCCGACCGGCTCCTCCACCTCCGGCATCGGCCCCGTCGCCTGCTCAGGTCCGGACGGTGTGGACGTCGCTGATGCCCTCCGCCTCGCGCAGCTGGACCAGGGCGCCGTCGGGAATCTCCCCGTCGGTGGACAGCACCATCAGGGCGGTGTTGCCGGTCGCCGAGGGGCCCACGGCCATCGACGAGATCGACACGTCGGCGTCACCCAGGATGGTCCCCACCACGCCGATCATGCCCGGACGGTCGTCGTTGCGCACCACCACCATGTGGGGGGCGGGTGGTACCTCGACAGTGTGGTCGTCCATCATGACCAGCCGGGACTCCGACCGGGTCCCGGCGAGGGTCCCGGCAACGGAGTGGGAACCGCTGCGGAGCGTGATCAGGTTGACGAAGTCGTGCGCGGTGACCGTGGAGACCTCTCGGACCTCGAGCCCACGTTCGGCGGCGAGCTGTGGTGCGTTGACGTAGGACACCGGCTCGGCGGTGCCCTCGGCGAACAGGCCCTTCAGGATCGACAGGGTGAGGATCCCCGTGCCCGCTCCGGCCAGGCCTCCTTGGTACTCGATCTCCAGCGCGTCGGGCAGGCCGTCTTCGAGGCACGAGAGGATGCGGCCGAGTTGCTCGGCCAGTCCCATGAACGGGCGAACCGTCTCGGACACATCGGTGGCGTTGACGTTGACGGCGAACGGGACGAAGTCTCCGGCCAGGGCCAGGATCACCTGCTCGGCGATCGTCACCCCGGCCTTGTCCTGGGCCTCCACGGTCGACGCCCCGAGGTGGGGTGCGACCACAACCGAGGGGAGCTCGAAGAGCGGCGACTCGGTGGTCGGCTCCTTGGCGAACACGTCGAGGCCGGCGCCCTGGACCTGGCCGCCGCGGATGGCCTCGGCCAAGGCGTTCTCGTCGACAATGCCGCCCCGGGCGGTGTTGATGATCCGAAGTCCCGGTTTGGCCTTGGCCAGCATGTCGGCCCCAATCAGTCCCAGGGTCTCCTTGTTCTTGGGGAGGTGCACGGTGACGAAGTCGGACTCAGCCATCAGCTGCTCGAGGTCCATCAGCTCCACGCCCATGCTTCGGGCTCGCTCAGTGGAGATGAAGGGGTCGTAGGCGACCAGGCGCATCCCGAATGCCAGGGCCCGCTGGGCCACCAGGGCACCGACCCGACCGAGGCCGACCACGCCCAGGGTCTTGCCGTGCAGCTCGACGCCCTCCCACTTGGAGCGCTCCCACTTGCCCGCCACCAGCGCGGCATGGGCCTGGGGGATGTTGCGCGCCTGGGCCAGAAGGAGGGCCATGGCCTGCTCGGCGGCGGACAGGATATTGGACTGCGGGGCATTGACCACCATCACCCCGCGCTCGGTGGCGGCGGCCACGTCGACGTTGTCGAGGCCGATACCGGCGCGACCGACCACGACCAGATCGGTGCCGGCCGCCAACACCTCGGCGGTCACCGTGGTCGCCGAGCGGATGACCAGGGCGTTGGCCCCGGCGATGGCCTGCACGAGCTCCTCGGGCGAGAGACCGAGTCGCACGTCCACCTCGTGGCCGGCCGCGGCCATGAGATCGAGGCCCGGCTGGGCCAGCTTTTCGGTGACGAGGACCTTACCCATGGTGTTCCCTTCAATTAGAGGTCGTTTCAACTAGAGATCGTTTGCCGTCGGGGGCCGGGGTCGCCCTGGGGGGCTCCTGCCCCGGGTCGTCCCGAACCACGTCCGGCCGGCCGATGTCGGCGCCACCAGCATGACCGTCCGGGGTCCCGGTCGGCCAACCGGGCCGGTCAGCCGGCGCCGAACAGGTTGGCCAGGCGGGTGACACCCTCCACCAGGTCGTCTTCGCCCAGCGCGTAGGACATCCGGAAGTAGCCGGGCGAGCCGAACGCCTCGCCCGGTACCACTGCCACCTTGGCCTCCTCGATGGCCAGCTCGGCCAGCTCGGTGCTCGTCGTACACGTGCGGCCCCGCAACTCTCTGCCGTAGAGGCCACTCACCGACGGGAAGGCGTAGAACGCCCCCTCGGGCAGCAGGCACTCGACCCCGTCGATCTCGTTGAGCATCCGGTGGATGGTGAGGCGCCGACGGTCGAATGCGGTCCGCATCATGGCTACCGCCTCCAGGTCGCCGGACACGGCGGCCAACGCAGCGCGCTGGGACACGTTGGCAACATTGGACGTCTCGTGGGACTGCAGGTTGGTGGCCGCGGTGATGACGTCGGCCGGTCCCAGCATCCATCCGACCCGCCAGCCCGTCATGGCGTAGGTCTTGGCCACGCCGTTGACCACGATCCACCGGTCGGCCAGCTCGGGAACCAGGGCCGGCATGGAATGGAACTCGGCGCCGCCGTAGACCAGGTGCTCGTAGATCTCGTCGGTGACCACCCAGATACCGTGATCGGCGGCCCAGCGCCCGAGCGCCTCGATCTCCCCCTTCGGGTAGACCGCACCGGTCGGGTTCGACGGCGAGACGAACAACAGGACCTTGGTGCGGGGGGTGCGGGCCGATTCGAGCTGCTCGACGGTGACCCGGAACCCGCTGGCCGCGTCGGTGGGCACCACCACCGGGACGCCCCCGGCCAGGGCGATCGACTCGGGATAGGTCGTCCAGTACGGGGCGGGTACCAGAACCTCGTCCCCCGGGTCACACAAGACGGCGAAGGCGTTGGCCACCGCCTGCTTGCCCCCGTTGGTCACGAGGACCTGGGAGGCGGTCACCTCGAGCCCGGAGTCGCGGGCGGTCTTCGTGGCGATGGCCTCGCGCAGCTCGGGCAGCCCGGCCGTCGGCGTATAGCGGTGGTTCTTCGGGTCGCGGCAGGCAGCTATGGCTGCGTCCACCACGGCTTCGGGCGTGGGGAAGTCCGGCTCACCGGCGCCGAAACCGATGACGCTCTCGCCCTGAGCCTGGAGGGCCTTGGCCTTGGCGTCGACGGCCAGGGTGGCCGAAGGCGAGACGGCGGCAATCCGGGCCGAGATGCGGTTGCCGGTCACGCCGACACCGGGATGCGTGCTCGGGCCGGTTTCTGTCTGCTGGGCCATGAGTGCAATGATTCCATACGTGACCGACACCCCTGACATCCGCATTCCCGCCAACCTTCTGCCCAACGACGGGCGCTTCGGAGCGGGTCCCTCCAAGGTACGTCCGGAGGCCGTGGCCGCCCTATCCGCCGCCTCGGGGACCTACCTCGGTACCAGTCATCGCCAGAAGACGGTCAAGTCGGTAGTGGGCAGCCTGCGGGCCGGACTGACCTCGCTGTTCTCCCTTCCCGAGGGGTACCAGGTGGTGCTCGGCAACGGCGGGACGACCTGCTTCTGGGACGCCGCCACCTTCGGCCTGATCGAGACGAAGAGCCAACACCTCACTTTCGGCGAGTTCTCGTCCAAGTTCGCCGCGGCCGCCAACGCCGCACCCCATCTCGGCGAGCCCGAGGTCATCAGCTCCGAGGTCGGCACCCACCCACTACCGGTCGCCCGGGACGACGTCGACCTCTACGCCCTGACCCACAACGAAACCTCCACCGGCGTCATGATGCCCATCCTCCGGCCCAAGGGTGTCCCCCTACCTGCCGACGGTGGCGGCCTGGTGGCCGTCGACGCCACCTCCGGTGCCGGCGGGCTGAGGGTCGACCCGGCCGAGTTCGACGCCTACTACTTCGCCCCGCAAAAGTGCTTCGGCTCCGACGGCGGCCTGTGGGTGGCGCTGCTCTCCCCCGCCGCTCAGGAGCGCATCGCCTCCGTCGCCGCCACCGGCCGGTGGGTGCCGGCCTCCATGGACCTGACCATCGCCCTCGACAACTCGAAGCTCGACCAGACCTACAACACGCCGGCTCTGGCCACCATCTTCCTGTTCGACCACCAGGTGCAGTGGTTCAACGACAACGGTGGTCTGGAGTTCTCGGCGGGACGGAGTGAGCGCTCTGCCGAGATCCTCTACACCTGGGCCGACAACGCCGATTTCGCCACGCCGTTCGTGACCCGGAACCAGGACCGGAGCCGCGTCATCGGAACCATCGACTTCGACGACTCGATCGACGCCGCGGTGGTGGCCAAGGTCTTGCGGGCCAACGGGGTGGTCGACACCGAGCCTTACCGCAAGCTCGGGCGCAACCAGCTCCGCATCGCCATGTTCCCGGGCATCGATCCGGACGATGTGGCCGCCCTGTGTGCCTGCATCACCCACGTCGTCGGCGCGCTGGCCCAGTAGCTGGGGCCGCCGGTCGCTGATCCAGAAGCCCCGTGTATGGTCGCCACGTGTCCACGACCTCCCACCGCGGCCGCCTGATCGGGCTGCTCGCCGGGGCCGCAGTACTCCCCATGGTTCTCGGTGCCTGCTCGAGCAGTTCGACCGCCGGCGGGTCGACCACCACCGGGGCCAGCGGACACACGGGCTCGACGTCGGTCTGTTCCCTGGTCCCCGTCGCGGAGGTCAAGTCGATCCTGGGCATGCAGGTCGGCACACCCGGCGTCGTCAACTCCTCGGTCGCCACCACGTGCAACTATCGGGCGAAGCACACCGCCACCTCGGCGGACAACGTGATCATCAGCTTCCGGGGCGGAGTGACCTCGGCGATCGCCGCCACTGAGCTGGCCGGTGTGCGCAGCACGCACGGGACGACCACCGACGTGTCGGGCACCGGCCTCACTGCGTACTACTACCACGTCGACACCGGCGGGCCGACCTTCACTTCGCTGGTGACCCTGGCTGGGGAAGCCCAGGTGACCGTCATCTCGACCGCGTCACTCGAAAAAATCGAGGCCCTGACCCAGCTGATCTATCAGACCTTCGCCTCCCAGGCGACGTCGACGACGATCCAGGGTCCGGCCCCCTCGACCGCTCCCTGACGCCGGGCGCGCCGACACCACCCGCCCTGTCGGCCGCAACGACATGAAGAAGCCTGGGAACCGTTGGCTGATCAGCCGCCGGAGATGTCCTGGACCTTCTGTTTGCCGGCCGTCACGAAGGGCATCATGTCCCGCAGTTCGGCGCCGACCTTTTCGATCTGGTGCTCCTGGCCGGCCTGCTTGAGCCGCTGGTAGTTGGGGCGCCCGTTGGCGTTCTCGGCCACCCACTCGGCGGCAAAGCGCCCGTCCTGGATTTCGTCGAGGATGGCCCGCATCTCGTCCTTGACCGCCTGGTTGATCACTCGGGGACCACGGGTCAGATCACCGTACTCAGCCGTGTCGGAGATGGAATAGCGCATCCCGGCAATCCCCTGCTCGTACATGAGGTCCACGATGAGCTTGAGCTCGTGCAGGCACTCGAAGTACGCCGACTCCGGCTGGTAGCCGGCATCGACCAGGGTCTCGAAGCCGGCCTGCACCAGGGCGGTCACCCCGCCACACAGGACGACCTGCTCGCCGAACAGATCGGTCTCCGTCTCCTCGGCGAACGTCGTGTCGAGGACGCCGGCCCGGGTGCCCCCTATGCCGTGGGCGTAGGAGAGGGCGAGGTCGTGGGCCTTGCCGGTGGCATCCTGGGACACGGCGATGAGCGACGGCACGCCCCCACCCTCGGTATAGGTGCGCCGGACCAGGTGGCCGGGGCCCTTGGGGGCGACCATGGCCACGTCGACGTCGGCCGGCGGAGTGATGAGTTCGAAGCGGATGTTGAACCCGTGGGCGAAAAAGAGGGCATCCCCGGCCGTGAGGTGGGGGGCGATCTCGGCCTGATAGACAGCGGCCTGCTCGGTGTCGGGCAGGAGGACCATGATCAGGTCGGCCTCGGCGGCGGCATCGGCCACCGACAGCACCCGCAACCCGGCCTCGGTGGCTTTCGCCCGGGACGGCGAGCCCTCACGCAGTCCGACCCGGACGTCCACCCCGGACTCGGACAGGTTGAGCGCGTGTGCGTGCCCCTGGGAGCCGTAGCCGATGACGGCCACCTTCCGGTTCCCGATGAGACTGGCGTCGGCATCCTTCTCGTAATACAGCGTGGCCATCGTCGTTCAACCTGCCTTTTCTATGGTGTCTGCCGTACCGGCGGCCGATTGGCCCCGGTGATCGACCCGGTCAAGCATAGGCAATGCCACGCGACCGGACCGCTGCATCTCGACGATGCCGTACCCTCGGATGAGATCCTCGAAGTCGTCGAGCTTGGTGGGGGCTCCGGCCAGCATCACCGTGAGCTGCTCCGGGCCGACGTCCACGATCTTCCCCTCGAACACACCCACCAGTTGGATGACCTGGCCACGCGACTCGGGGCCGGCCTCGACCGTTGCCAGCAGCAGCTCCCGCTCCCGGGCGCTGGACGGGTCGAGCTCGCGGATCGAGACCACCGGGATCAGTTTGTCGAGCTGCTTCATGATCTGGTCCAGCGGGGCCGACTCCACGTCGACCACGATGGTGAACCGGCTGAACCTCGGGTTGTCCGACGGCGCGACGGCCAGGCTGAAGATGTTGTACCCCCGCCGGGAGAAGAGGCCGGCCACCCGGGCGAGCACGCCCGACTTATTCTCCACCACCACGGTGAGGGTGTGATGGTCCTTATCGGTGCCGTAGACGCTCATGAGCGGGACTCTCCGATCAGCGAGGGGTCGACCATGATGTCGTCGTTGGAGGAGCCCGCCGCCACCATCGGGAAGACCTTCTCGAAGGCGTCGGTGCGGAAGTCGACGACCACCGGTCGGTCGTCGACCGAGTTCGCCTTCTCGATGGCCGTTGCCACGTCGTCGGACGACTCGACCTTGATGCCCACGCAACCCATGGCCTCGGCCCAGCCGACGTAGTCGGGCAGGTCTGGAGAGAGGTAGACCTCGGAGTAGCGCTCCTCGTAGAACATCTCCTGCCACTGGCGGACCATGCCGAGGTAGGCGTTGTTGAGAATGGCGATCTTCACCGGGATCCGCTCCGAGCTGGCCGTCACCAGCTCCTGGGCGGTCATCTGGAAGCAGCCGTCGCCGTCGACGGCCCACACCATCTTGTCGGGACGACCCACCTTGGCACCGATGGCCGACGGGACGGCGAACCCCATGGTGCCGAGCCCACCCGAGTTGACCCACGTGTAGGGGTGGTCGAACTGCCACCACTGCGAGGCGAACATCTGGTGCTGGCCCACACCCGACGCCACGATGGTGTCCTCGGGGGTGTGGTCACGCAGCTGCTCGATCACGAACTGTGGCTTGAGCGGGCCGGCGCCGGGCTGTTGGTCGTAGACCAGTGGGAATCGCACCTGCCACTCACCGAGCTGGGCCCGCCACGGGGCCAGGCGCTCACGGGGGAACCGGTCCGCCAGGGTGCCCGCGGTGGCCGGGGCGCCGGCCACTGCGTCGGACGGCGAGCCGCCCTTGCCGCCCCGGGTGGCCTCGGAGTGACTCAGGCCGAAGGACTCGAGCGCCAGCAGCAGCTCCTCGATGACCAGGCGGCAGTCGCCGGCCACGGCCACGTCGGCGGCCCGGACCTTGTGGAGCTCGGCCGGGTCGATGTCCACGTGGATGATCTTGGCCCGGGGGGCGAAGGCGCTGATCTTGCCGGTCACCCGGTCGTCGAAGCGGCTGCCCAGGGCGATCAGGAGATCCGACTGCTGCATGGCGGTGACTGCCGTGTAGTTGCCGTGCATCCCCGGCATGCCGAGGCACAGCGGATGGGAGTCGGGGAAGCAGCCCCGGGCCATCAGGGTCGTGACGACCGGGATCCCGGTGCGCTCGGCCAGCTCGCGGAGGGCGTCGGCCGCCCGGGCCTTGAGGATCCCGCCACCGGCGTAGATGACTGGGCGCTCTGCGGACAACAACAGTTCGGCGGCCGCACGGATCAGCGCCGGGTCCCCGTCGGTCACCGGGTGGTAGCCGGGCAGGTCGAGGTCGCCCGGGGTCGGCCAGTACCACTCCATGTTCGACTGGGCGATGTCCTTCGGGATGTCGATCAGGACGGGGCCGGGGCGGCCGGTGGTGGCCACGTGGAACGCCTCGGCCACCACCCGGGGGATGTCATCGACGTCGGTGATCAGCCAGTTGTGCTTGGTGATCCCCATGGTGATGCCGGTGATATCGCTCTCCTGGAAGGCGTCGGTGCCGATGGCAGACGTTGCCACCTGGCCGGACACCACGACCAGCGGTGTCGAGTCCATGTACGCGTCGGCCAACGGGGTGACCGCGTTGGTGGCACCGGGTCCGGACGTGACCATGGCCACGCCGGGACGGCCGGTGACCTGGGCGTAGCCTTGGGCCATGTGTCCAGCACCCTGTTCGTGGCGGACCAGGATGTGGCGTATCGACGAATCGAGGATCGGGTCGTAGACGGGCAGGATGGCGCCGCCGGGAAGGCCGAACATGACCTCCACGTGCTGCATCTCGAGGCTCTTGATCAGTGCCTGTGCTCCGGTGAGTTCCATCGGGTGCTCCCTTTTCGGCGATGGTCGGTGATGACGGGTGGACGGTGGTGGACGGTGGGGTCCACCTGGGTCGGAACCGTGGGCGGACATGAAAACGACCTCCCATCTGGGAGGTCGGAAAGCGCACACGGCGAAGAAACGTCGCGTGCGCTACGAAACGAGTACCAGGGTGCGTGGGGTCGGGATGGTGGTACGCATAGTGCGGACATTCTTACACGCCCGGGAGCGTTCGACAAGTGGTCGGCCGGTGCCGGTCGGGCCCACGGGTTCCGGGCCGAAAGGTCCCCGGGCGGATCATGGGTGCCAGGTGCGAACGTCGTGCCCGCCGTCGACGACCCTGAAGAAACCGACCTCGACGACGTCGACGGCGAACAGATGGAAGTCACCGTCCGGCCGCCAGCCGATCGCGGCTTCGAGCGCGACGCCGTACCGCTCCCTTACGTCGGGGTCGACCACGTCCCGCACCCGCCCGTAGACCTTCACGTCGCCTTTGGTTCCCCCCTTGTCCGTCACGGTGGTGTGCACCACGCAGCGGGAGTCGGCGAGCAGGTCCATCGCCTTACGTGAGCGCCACATCATCCCGAGATAGAGCTCGTCGCCGACAATCAATGGCTCGACCGGGCTGATCCGGGGCCATCCGTTGGCCCGCAGCGTGCCCACCAGCACCAGCCCGTCCTCCGCCATCCTGGCTTCGGCCAGTGCGGCGAGGTCGGGGTCACCCTGTCGGAAGGTCGCCCACGTGGCCATCGGTTGGCAGTCCGGACACCTACGCCTCGGTGACGGCGCCCCGCTCGGCCCCCGTCACCAGCCGCGCGAATTTGGCCAGCACGCCCGAGGTGTACCTCGGGGCGGGGTGCTTGAGGTCGGCCCGCCGCCTGTCGAGCTCGACATCGTCGACCAACAGGTCAATGGTGTGGTTGGCCACGTCCACCACGATCCGGTCACCGTCGGCCACCAGGGCGATCGGGCCACCGTCCACCGCTTCGGGGGACACGTGCCCGATGCAGAAACCGTGGGTACCGCCCGAGAACCGCCCGTCAGTCACCAGGGCACAGTCCGCCCCGCGGCCGACACCCTTCATGGCGCCGGTGACGGCCAGCATCTCGCGCATCCCGGGGCCGCCCTTCGGGCCCTCGTAACGGATGACCACCATGGTGTTGGGCTGGATCGTGCCGGCCAGGATGGCCTCCATCGCCTTGTCCTCGCCGTCGAAGACCCGAGCCGTACCGTCGAAGGTCAGACCATCGATTCCCGCCACCTTGACCACCGCGCCCTTGGGGGCGAGCGACCCGGTGAGGACGGCGATGCCACCCTGGGCGTGGATCGGGTCGGCGAGGGGATGGACCACGTCACCGTCAGGCGCCGGGGGGTCGAGGGCGGCCAGGTTGTCGGCCATGGTCCGTCCGGTGACGGTCATGCAGTCGCCGTGCAACAGGCCGGCCTCGAGGAGATGGGCGAGGACGACCGGCACGCCCCCGATCCGGTCCAGATCGGACATGTGGTACTTGCCATGCGGCTTGGTGTCGGCCAGGTGGGGCACCCGGGCCGCCACCGTGTTGAAGTCGTCCAGCGTGAGGTCGACCCGGGCCTCGTTGGCGATGGCCAGGAGGTGGAGTACGGCGTTGGTGGAGCCGCCCAGCGCCATGACCACGCTGATGGCGTTCTCAAACGCCTCTTTGGTCATGATCTGCCGGGGGCGGATGCCGGCCCGCAGTATTTCGACCACGGCCCGGCCTGACGCGATGGCCAGGTCATCACGTCGACGGTCGACGGCCGGGGCCGACGAGCTGCCGGGAAGGGACATGCCGAGGGCCTCGGCCACCGACGCCATGGTGTTGGCGGTGAACATCCCCGCGCACGACCCCTCGGTCGGGCAGGCATTGTGCTCGATGAGCGAGAGCTCCTCGTCGGTGAGGGCGTCGACCGCGTGGGCGCCGACCGCCTCGAACACCGAGGTGATGTCGATGGCCCGGTCGCGGACCCGGCCAGGCAGTATCGACCCGCCGTAGAGGAAGACGCTCGGCAGGTTGAGCCGGGCGGCGGCCATCAGCATGCCAGGCAGCGACTTGTCGCACCCGGCCAGTGTGACCATGCCGTCGAAGCGCTCGGCGTGCATCACCGTCTCCACCGAGTCGGCGATCACCTCGCGGCTCACCAGCGAGGCCCGCATCCCCTCGTGTCCCATCGAGATCCCGTCGGACACCGCGATGGTCACGAACTCGAACGGGAAGCCGCCGGCTTCGCGCACACCGTGCTTGGCCTGCTGAGCCAGCCGGGCCAGCGGCAGGTTGCAGGGTGTGACCTCGTTCCACGACGAGGCCACACCGATCTGCGGCTTGCCCCAGTCGTCGTCACCCATGCCGACGGCCCGGAGCATGGCCCGCGCCGGAGCCCGGGTCGGGCCGTCGGTGACCTCGAAACTTCGGGGCTTGATGCCCGTGAGGGGCTGGTCGGCGGGGTCGCCTACTGGTGTGGTGTCGCTCATACGCCCATGGTATGGCGCGCGGACGGGCCGTCGGGACGGCGGGGTCGCGGCCGTGGAACCTCGAAGGCGCGGCCGGGACGCGGACGAACCGGGGGCGGGAGCCCCCGGTTCGTCGGGTAGGTCAGTACCGCAGCGTGCTCACCCGATGGCGGCCGACTACTGGATCGGGGCGATGCCCACCATTGGACCATTGAGGGCGAAGCCGGCCCGGTCGCCGTTGAAGCCGGCATCACCTCGATTGAAGACCGCCCCACCTTGGGTCACCAGCCAGTAGCCGCCACCGTCGGCGGTGCCGGCGATCCCGCTGACCGGGGAGGCCACGGTGCCGGCCAGCGACCCGTAGAACCCTGCGCCGCCGTAGGCGAAGACGCCACCGTCGGCGGCCACGAACCAGTAGCCACCACCACCGGGTGTGCTGGCGATACCTGTGATCGGTGCGTTCAGAGCGGTGCCGCCGGCGGAGCCGTAGAACCCGGCGTCGCCGTAGGCGAAGACGCCGCCGTCGGCCGCCACCAGCCAGTAGCCGCCACCGTCGGGTGTCGAGGCAATCCCGACGATCGGTGCATTCAGACGGAGGTTGCCGGCCGAGCCGTAGAACAGGGCGTCGCCGTAGGTGAAGACGCCACCATCAGCGGCCACCAACCAGTAACCGGCACCGTCAGGCGTCGAGGCCATGCCCACGACAGGTGCATTGAGGGTCAGGTTGCCGGCGGAGCCGTAGAACCCGGCGCCCCCGTAGCTGAACACCCCACCGTCACTGGCGTCCTGCCAGTACCCGTTGCCGTTCGGCGTGGCGGCCACGCCGACCACCGGCTTGTTGAGATGGAGATTTCCGGCCGAACCGAAGAAGCCGGCGTGACCGGGGATCTGTCCGTAGGAGAAGATGCCGCCGTCGCTACCGGTCAGCACGTACCCCGGGTTGTAGTTGTACTGGTCCTGGGAGCTGGTCGGCGACGGGGTGAACTGGTCGCAACCGACCACGGTGACGTTCACCAGGCCGCTTCCGGGAGGTGCCGTGGTCGTGATGACCGAGTCCGACTGCACCGTGAAGTTCGGCTGGTTCACCGAGCCGAAGCTCACCGAGGTCACCGAGTTCGTCTGGTCGCAGTTGGGCTGGCCCGGGCCACCGGCGAAGCCGGCGCCGGTGATGGTCACCGGCGTGCCCCCGGCCGAGGTGCCGACCGCCGGCGAGACCCTGTCGATGACGGTGCCGAGGGTGGTGTCCACGTAGGTGTACGTGTCGAGCGGCTGGGCCTTCGACGGGCCGGCGCCCGTGGTGACGATGATGTCCGAAGTTCCCGTGGTGTTGCCATTGAGGGTGGTGGCTGGGCTCACCGCCTCAAGCAGGCTGGGGCTGAGGATCCGGAAGCTGGCAGCCTCAGTGCTACCGAACTTGACCGAGGTGACCCCGCCGAAGTGGCTGCCGACGATCTTGACCGTGGTACCGCCCACCATCGGACCCGAGCTCGGAATCAACGTGTTGACGAATGCGGGGGCCGGGGTGATCGGCGCACTGGCGATCACTACCGGCGGTGGCCCGGAGCACGTTCCGGAAAATTGTATGGCACCGAGCGTGACACTCAGGTTTCCCGCCGGGTTGATCGATACCGTGGTCGTGGCGGCACCCGAGGCGTCCGCTGTGTACACGCCCGTCGAGCCGCCCAGCGAGAAGGGTGCCGTCGCTCCGATCGGGAACGGCTTCGGCAGGGTGACCGTTCCGGTGAAGGTCACGTTCTGGTTGGCCGGGGTGGCTCCGGTGGCCACCAGGTTGGTCGTATAGACGACCGACAGAACATCCCCGGCGCCCAGGGTCGTGGTGGCGTTTGACACCAAGGTGGTGTGCAACGCCAGACCAGTCACCGAGAAGTTGTTGCCGGCCGGGACTGGCGTCGGCGAGATGGCCGCCGAGACAGAGGCCGAGATCGGCGTGGTGCCGGCCGGGGCCGACAGTGCGCACGTGGTCGTGCCGACCGAGGTGTCGGCTCCGGCGGGGCCGGCGGGGACCGCCACGGCGGCGACCCCGGCGAGGCCGGCCGCGACGAGCGCCACAGCAGCGCCTACCGAGGCAACGCGGGTGGACAAGGATCGTGCTGCTCTCATCGACAACTCTCCTGACGTGTCATGTCGGTGTGACCCGTCGGGTCACCCCTCCCGTACCGAAATGCGATCTACCTGCCTCGTCCCCTGATGTCCCCGGGGGGCGGCCGGTAACCCCCTGGCAACCTAGGGGAACCGGCCACTCAATGCAATCAGGGCCGACCGTGCGTGGGCACCCGGTCCCCGGCGCCCACCACCCGTGGCGAAGTCGACCTTGCCGGGGCCGGAGTGCGGCTCGGCGTACAGTCGGGTCATGGAGCCCCGGACCATCCCCGGAACCGGCGTCTTCGGGCCGGACGACCTGGACCACCTCGAAGCGTTCTTCGCCGTCCATGGCTTCGCCACACTGCGGGGTGCCATAGACGAGGTCGAGTTGCAGGCGACCGAGGCGGAGCTCGCGGCTGCCCAGGACCACCTGGTGGCCGGTGGGATCGACGACCGCCACGCCACGGCCATCCTCGACGATCCCGAGGCGGCGATCGACGGCAGGCGCTTCGCCCACTACGTGTGTTTCGCTACCCAGGCGTCGCCTCTCGCCGACCGACTTGTCCACATGCCGACACTGGTCGATCTCAATCGGCGGCTGCTCGGACCGGACGCCTGGCTTCTCGACTACGAGCAGTTCGGGATCGTCTACCAGGATGCCCGGCCCGGCCTACGCTCGGGATATTCCCGCATCGGATGGCACACCGATCACCAGTCCGGTCCGCACCTCGATCTGTGGCCGGGCGTCGCCTTCACCATCCATTTCGACCCGACGTCGCCGGCCAACGGATTCCTCCGGGTCCTCCCAGGCAGCCACCTCGGAGGGACCGATGGAATTCCCCTGGGCTTCGAACGGGTCCCCGGCGAGCTGGCGGTCTACCAGGAGCGCGGCGACGTCCTGTTCCATCACTCGGACCTCTGGCACGGTGCGGCGCGGGCCACGGCCGACGGGGACGAGGCGGTACGCCGGCACCTGCGCGGCAGTTGGCACGGGGGCACCCGCCTCGCGGTCGGCCACGGCACCGACGACTTCGTCAAGAACGCCCTGCGCTGACCGGGCCTGACCGACGTCGCCGGAGGTACAGTCGATGCATGGACCTCTACGCCGCGTTCCTGGGTGGTCCGCTCGGCGACGGCCGCATGGGTGAGGGACACGAGGTTGTTCTCGTGGTTGCCGCCGACCGGACGGATGCGAAGGTCAAGGCCACCGCCAAGTGGCGAGGTGCCCCGTCCGGCCACCTCGACGCACTCGGGCGAATCGTGCGGGTGGACGGATACACGGTCACCCTCACCAGGTCTGATGACACTGCCGACCAGGTCGAGATGGAGACGTTCAATTGACCCAGCCGTGGTCGATGACCGGCCTGGTGGGCCCCTGATGAGCGAGCGCAACGTGCTGGGTGGCGACCTCGAGACCTGCGGGACCGACCCGATGACCGGCTTCTATCGCGACGGCTGCTGTTCGACGGGCACCGAGGACCTCGGCAGCCACACCATCTGCGCGGTGGTGACGGCGGAGTTCCTGGACCACCAGCGCTCCATCGGTAACGACCTCTCGACCCCGATGCCCGCCCATCGGTTCCCGGGGCTCATGCCCGGCGACCGGTGGTGTGTCACGGCCGCCAACTGGTTGCGCGCCCACCACGCCGGCGCCGCGGCCTTCGTGGTGCTGGCCTCCACCCATGAGCGGACACTCGAGGTGGTCCCGCTCGATGCACTCCGCCAGCACGCCGTAGACGTCCCCACCGGCCCCGACGACCTGTAGGCACCTTCGAACTGGGCACCGGTTGCCTTGGTCCGGCCTGCTTAGGATGGGCCGTCGGGCGGGGCACCGGTGCCCGAGAATGGCACGACCTCAGCCCCTCCGACTGGAAAGGGACGGCGACGATGCAGACGCGACTGACCGAGCTCCTGGGGATCGAGCACCCCGTGATGCTGGCGGGCATGGGCGGGGTGAGCTACCACCGGCTGGCGGCCGCCGTATCCGAAGCCGGGGGGATCGGCACACTCGGTGCGGCAACCATGGACCCGGTCACCATGGACGCCGAGATGTCCGCCCTACGCGCCACCACCGACAAGCCGTGGGGCGTGGACCTGTTGACAGCCATGCCGGGCGACATGGCTGCCCAGGTGCAGCGCATCATCGACGCCGGGGCCCGCATCTTCGTAGGCGCCCTCGGTGTCCCCCGTGAGGTCATCACCATGTGCCACGACGCCGACGTGCTGGTCGTCAACATGTGCGGGCGGGTGCATCACGCCGTGCTGGCCGTCGATGCCGGGTGCGACCTGGTCGTTGCCCAGGGAACTGAGGCCGGTGGCCACACCGGCAGAGTTGCCACCCTGCCCCTCGTGCCCCAGATCGTCGACGCCGTCGGCGACAAGGTCCCGGTGGTGGCGGCCGGTGGCATCGTCGACGGTCGGGGGATCGCCGCGGCCCTGGCCCTCGGTGCCGACGGGGTGTGGCTCGGCACCCGCTTCATCGCCACCCCCGAGGCACGGGTGTCGATCGGCTATCACGATGCCCTGCTGTCCGCTGACGAGAGCCAGACCACGGTCAGCCGGTCCTACAGCGGCAAGCCGATGCGGGTCATCGCCAACGAGCGCACCGCCTACTTCGACCAGCATCCCGACGAGCTGTCGCCATTTCCGGAACAGATGCTGCTCTCGATCACCCAGGGGGTGCTCCACCTGCCGACCGGCCCGGACGACCCCGATGTCGACCCGACACGCGAGTGCTACCCGAGCGGGCAGGGCGTGGGCGCCATCGACGAGCTGGTGCCGGCCGGCGAACTGGTCGGTCGGTTGATGGCCGAGGCTGAGGCCGCCCTGGCCCGGGTCGACGGGCTGCGTTGACGCCGACCCGGGCGATGGGACGGAGTCAGGGTTGGTTGCCCTCCACCTGGTAGGTGCGGCACGGCTCACCGCGGAGCGAGCCGCAGGCCGGCAGGGTGGGCGTGGCCGTCACGTTCTTGGCTACGTCGACCACCAGGGATGAGGCGGCCACGTTGCCGAAGCCGATCGATGCCGATTGGCTGCCGTCGTCGATCGTGGCGAACGCCCACGACGGCCGGTCACCGCCCGGCGCGGACAGGATGACACGCAGCTCGGTGCCGGCCCGGAAGGTGTGGACGATCGGGCCGATCGGCACCTTGACCAGGGTGTACTGGGTGGCTGCTAGCGACGTGGCGTTGGTAGCCAAGAAGCTCGGGGCGGTGAACAGCTTGGACGACAGCGGCAGGTCCACCTGGTTGGAGGACCGCAGGAAGCCCGACGTCACATACTCCTCCTGACCCGCGCCAGGGCGCACCTCGGTGATGGTGGCCTGGAGGTCGATGATGGGCCACGCCGACTCCACCCAGAGATCCAGAGTGGCCGGTCCGACGATGGTCGTGTCGGCGGCCATCGGGGCGGTCTGGAATCCGACTCCGTCCTGGGGCGGCACCGGCGTCCAGTCCCACCCGGGCACGGCCGCCCAGGCGTTGCCCCCCGGGGGCAAGCTGGTCGCCGGGCGCGCGCTCGGGTCAAGTTGGAGATCGGCACTGCCCGCGGCCTTCTGCGGCCGACCGCCGGGCGTCAGGGAGCCGCTCCCACCGAACCAGTAGGTGGTCACCCGACCCGTCGGCGGCCACTTGGTGAACCCGGCCGAGTACGTCGACTGGGGGTCACCCGGACCGACCGATCCGGCGCCGCTGTCGAAGAGGACCTGGACCCGCGGCGTGAGGTGCGCGAACTGGCGCCGGGCCACGGTCAGCGTCTTGGCGGTCGTGAATCGGATGGCGGGCAGTGGGGCCTGGGCGGTCGTCCCGGCCGCGAAGCTCGTGAACTCGTCGAGGATGACCGCGTCGATCGCGTTCGGCGCGGTCGGCACTTTGTCGGCCACATAGAGGTCGAGGAACTCGAGCCACCGGCTGATGATCTGCGGATCGGTCGAGTCGATGTGCCCACCGTTGACGATGTTGGCGAACACCGGCGTGGTCGTGGGCAGCGCCGTCAGCAGCGCCGGCCACTGAGGTCCGGTCTGCTCGTCCTGCATGGCGCCGGAAATGAACACCGGCACGGTGATCCGGCCGGCCCAGTTGGACATCGAGCGCCGGTCGAACAGCGACGGGTCGCGTCCGGTGCCGGTGCCCGGAGCGACGAGCTGTGGACCGACCAGCGACGCCAGGCTCTCGGACTGCTGGTGCAGAACCTGGTTGGCGAGGCAGGTCGACGACGCACCGCTCGAGGCCGCCATCTCGGCGTCGATCTCGTAGTACACCCAGGGCTGACCGACGCCGCTCACCGGGGTGGACGACAGGGGGGACAAGGAGCCGCCACTCACCTGGGCGGCCGCCATGGCATCGTCGACGCGTTGGTTGATCCAGCTGGCGGCGAACCCGTTGTTGAAGATGCCGCCGGGATAGCCGGTCGAGAACAGATCGTCGGTCGGGCTCATCGGGGCGACGGCGGCCAGATCCGGCGGGTCGGTGCCGGCCGACGGCAGCTGGGACAGGCCCGAGTAGCTGATCCCGACCATCCCGACTTTGTGGTTGGCCACCCAGTCCTGGTGGGCCACTATCTCTACTGCGTCATAGGCGTCGTAGTCGGAGGGGTAGCCGAAGAGGTCGTAGGCCCCGCCCGAGCAGCCGGTTCCCCGCATCTGGAGGCTGACGGTAGCGAATCCCGAGACCCGGGCCAGCACGGAGCCCACGTCGGTGGAGCCGTCAGGCAGGAGGTTGGGGTCGCCGCAACCGCTGCACGACGTATTGGTGGCCGCGGCCAGGAGGTAGGGGATCGGATCGGTCGGCCCGGCGGTGCCGTAGCCCGAGTACTCGATGACGGTCGGGCAGGGAGCCGCCGCGCTGCAGGTGCTGCCGTAGGGGTAGCGGACGGTGGCGGCGAGCTGGATGCCATCGCGCATCGTGATGTAGTTGAGGCCCGAGTGGAGCGGCTGGCCCGTGTAGAGCGATGACGACGTCGCCGGATTGGCATCGGGAGCCAGCACCGTGAAGGTCGGTGTGGTCTGACTGATCGTGGTGTCGTCCCACGAATAACCCGACCCCGGGGTGAGGTTCCGGATGATCAGCGAACCGAGCGAGTCGGCGGTACCCGGGTTGGCCTGGTTGCCCACCGGACTGCCGTTCTGGAGGAGCGTCACCGCATCGCCTGCTCCGGCGCCGGTCAGCCAGGCCTCTTCGACGGAGCCGTTGGCCT
>DATBZS010000059.1:0-2199 GCA_036513075.1 Acidimicrobiales bacterium | reverse complement strand
AGGCAGCTACTACCTCGTCGAGCGCCCGGTCATGGAAGGGGTGTTCTGGCGCAGGCTCACCGCCGCCGGCCCGGCCCTGGCCGCCATGGGCGCCACCGTCGCCGTGGTGGTGGTCGGGACCATCGCCCCGTCCGCCGGCGCTGTCGACGTGGTGGGGGCCAGCCACATTTCCGCGGCCGAGTTCCAGGCGCTCGAGTCGGCCGACGCATTCTCCAGCCATCCGGTGCGCTTCCTGTTCGTCGGGGACTCGCTGTCGGTCACCATGGGGATCGGTCTGGCCGTCGGCACGGTGCACGACTACGGGGTCACGGTGATCAACAAAGGGGAGCTGGGCTGCGACATCGACGACCTGCCGACCATCTCCACCACCAACGGGCAACAGGACGATCCCGTGTCACCTTGCGCGCATTGGGAGACCCTGTGGGCCCACGAGGTCGCCACCTACCGTCCCGAGGTGGTGGGGGTGTTGATCGGGCGGTGGAACATTCTCGATCACGTGGACGGTTCCCAGATCGTCCACATCGGTCAACCGGCGCGGGACCGTCACCTGACCGAGGAGATCGATCATGTCGCCACTGTGCTGTCGGCTCACGGGGCGAAGGTCGTCTTCTTCTCCATGCCGTACCTCGACCCGCCGGACGAGACGCTGAACGGCGGGCTGTCCCCAGAGGACAGTCCGGCCCGGGTGGACGACTTCAATCGCATCCTCGCCGAGGTAGCGGCCAGGCATCCCGGGGTGGTCTCGGTCATCGACCTCAACCGGATCCTCGACCCCACCGGTCATTTCGAATCGAAGATCGACGGGGTAGCGGTGCGGTGGGCGGACGGGATCCACATCTCCAAGGAGGGGGGCGAGTGGCTCCAGGCCCGGGTGCTTCCCACCATCGCCCAGCTGGGGCTCGACGCCCGGGCCTCCGGGGCGGGCTGAATCGGGCGGCAGTCTGGGCGGGTCACCGGCCGAACGGACTCCGTCAACGACAGGCACACCGTGCAGGCCCGGGTCATCCCGTTCCTGGGCACAGGCGGAACGAGCAATTTGGAGAAATCGCTCAAGTTCGCTCCAGCGGGTGCCGATTGTCTCATCGGCGGCCGTCTGCTGGCCGTCCCGCCTGGCAGAGGACGAGGAGGCAACGATGCACACGATGACGAACCGGATCCGGCTGCGGATCGACTTGGCCCTGGCCCAAGTGGACGAACCACCGTCCGCCGAGGGCACCCCGAGGCGCCGCCAGCTCCTGGCTCCCCCGACCCAGGCCCGACCTTCGGACCGGGCCCGCCCGACCCTGCTCGCCCCCGGACGCGACCTCACTGCGTGCATCAGCTCCTCGGCGACGCCTGGCTCCTGACTTTGACCTCCCGCCATCCGGCCTCCCCCCCGGGGCCACGACGGCGGGATTATGCGGACTGGGCCGGGGTGGGGAGGGACCCCGCGGAGGAGGTGTCCCCCCGCCACCTGCGTTCCCACCCCGACCAGGCCGCCCGCACCACAGCGGTCACGACCACGACCGCCAGCACGATCGGCACAGGACCGAGCTCCGACCGGAACCGCTCGTTTTCGCCGATCTCGAGCAGCGAACTGGTGCCCAGCGCGTAGGCGGTGGTCCACCACAGCACAGCCAGCGTGCCGGCCAGTGCCGGGTCGGACCTCCGGCGCCGCCAGACCAGCACCGGCACCCCGATCAGGGCCAAGGCGTAGACGGCCATGGCCTGGCCCGAGAGCCAGCCGGGGCGGTGCCACCCCCGTGCGAAGACCACGAACCCCGGCGCCGGGTCCTGGACCGGCTGCCACTCGACCACCTGGTCGTAGGCGCGTGCGTAGGTGCGCACCGCCGGCCAGTTGATGGAGTCGGTGAAGTTCTGGTCGGTGCCCACGAACCAGACGCCGAGTGCATTGGCGACGTCGTCGGCGTACTCGTGGGGGTGGGCCCGGATCCACACCAGGTCGTCGTGGAGATACCGCGACGACACGGCGACGTACAGCGGATTGTTGAAGTTGGTCGAGCCGTTGGCCTTGTGGAGGGCGCCGAGGGCGGTCACCGGGCTCGGCACGGCGCGGACGTACTTCGGCGAGTAGACCTCGGGCCCGGCGAAAGGCGGCACCGAGGCCAGGGCGTCGAGGCGTCCTTGGCGCTGCAGTTCAGCGATCTGGGCGGCGGGTGCCCGGTAGAGGACGGAGCGGGCCAGGTTCATGCCGAGCCA
>DATBZS010000058.1:0-52991 GCA_036513075.1 Acidimicrobiales bacterium | reverse complement strand
TGATCCGGGGTGAGTCGGCTCGCGGTGTTCTGGTCCTGATGACCATGCACTTCGCCATCGGCGTGGTCACCTACAACGCGCTGATCAGGATCGCCCCGGCGGGCGAGGCACCGTCCGTGGCTCTGTGTCACCGGGAGGTGCCGATGACGGCGCTGAGGGATGGACGGTCGGCCAGGGGTCGGCGGGGTCCTGGCGATTCAGTCCTTGAGTGTGGCGCTCTCCTGGACCCAACGCGAAGCCAACTGGCGGGAGACGCCCCAGCTCTTGGCCACCTCGCCGATGGACAGTCCCTCCTGGACCTCGATGGCTACGAGCAGGAGGCGGACGCGGTGCCGGGCCGCCTCGAAGCCCCGGATGGCGTCGGTGACGGCGGACCGCCAGGTATCGGCGTGGATGGCGGGAAGCACCCCGGTGATCTCGTGGTCGACCCGAACCTCGTCCAGCAACTTGTGGCAGATGGCCTCATGGGAGTCCAGCTCCGACCGCAGGACCGACGTGGCACCGATCAGCTGCTCGATGCTGTCCCCCGCCGAGGCCTTCAGGTCGTGGATCGAGGGCGCCGACCCCTGGTCGACGGTCACCGGACCACCCGCAATCCTGGTCCAGTCCATGCGATGCAGGTCATGACCGCACCTCCACTGCTCCGGTTCCCGGGCGGGATCCGAAGGCTCTGACAGAAGAGTATATGCGATTTGGAGTTGCTCCAGGAAGTCAGTTCACCCGTGGCACGCGGGACAGGATCTCGGAAACGACTTCGTACGGGGAGGTGCCAAGCCATTCGGCCACCCGGGTGGCCGGCAGCACGGCGCCGCCCTGTCGACCGATCAGCACCACCTCGTCACCGCGCCGGACACCGTCGACGTCGGTCACGTCGATCGAGATCTGGTCCATGGAGACGCGGCCGATCAGCGGGGCGGGGCGGCCTCGAACCAGCACGTGATGCCACGTGGCCGGAGCGCGGCGCAGCCCGTCGGCGTAGCCCACGGGGACGGTTGCCACACGGCTCGGCCGGGCGGCCGTCCAGGTGTGCCCGTATCCGACGGACTCGCCCACCCCCAGGTCGTGAACTTGGGCCACCTGGGACTTCCAAGACAGCGCTGGTCGCAGGTCGCCCACGGCGACCTCGGGCCCGGGCGGCAGGCCGTAAACGGCGATGCCCGGGCGCACCAGGTCGAAAGCGGCGTCGTCCCGGCAGAGCACACCGGCGCTGTTGGAGGCGTGCACCACCTCCGGTCGGTGGCCCGTCGACTCGAGGTCGGCGAGCACCCGGTGGAATGCCTCGAGTTGGGCGTCGGTGGCCGCCACGCCGGCCGGCGACGGGTCGTCGGCACAGGCGAAGTGGGTGAACAGCCCGGCCACGTCCAGGCCCTCGATCCCGCCGACCTCCCGGACGAAGTCGGCGGCGCCGTCGACGTCCACGCCGAGCCGGTGCATACCGGTGTCGACTTTCACGTGCACGGTCACCGTGGAGTCGAGGGCCCGGGCCGCCCGTCCATACGCCCGCGCCGTGTCGAGGTCGAACACGGTGAGGGTGAGGCCGAGACCGACAGCCTCGCGGGCCTGCCACCCCGGCGTGTAACCCAGGACGAGCACGGGGGCCCGGATGCCGGCCTCGCGAAGGACCCTTGCTTCGGGCAGGCACGCCACACCCAATGAGGTTGCCCCGCTGCGCAGGGCGGTATGGGCCACCGGCACGGCGCCGTGCCCGTAGGCGTCGGCCTTGAGCACCACCATCACTTCGGCCCCCGGTACCCGGGCGGCCAGACGCCGGATGTTGTGGGTCACAGCCGACAGGTCGATCTCCAACCAGGTCGGCCGATCGAGCTGGACGATGCTGAGGGACCTCCAGGCCCGGTCCTGGCGGACCAGCAGCTCAACGGGATCGGACCCATTGGCCAACAGCTGCTCGACCACCCGCTCCATGCGGGCCACTGCGCTGCCCTTCACCAACACCACAGCGTCGGGCCCGAGGTGGGACGCCACTTCGGCTGCGGTGTCCTCAGGGGTGAAGGTGATGGCCACCCGTTCGGGGTCGAGCCCGGCCTTGACGGCGGCGTCGGCCGTCCACGTTGACGACGTGCCTTGGACGACCAGGAGGTCCACAACTTCGGCGGCCCGCTGTCCGACCAGGCGGTGCAGCTCCTCGCTGGCCGTCCCGAGTTCGGCCATGTCGCCGAGCACGGCGATACGGGGCCGCCCCGGTAGGGCGCGCAACGTCTCCAGACCGGCAAGGACCGACCGGGGTGCGGCGTTGTAGGTGTCGTCGAGCACGAGGCTGCCGTCCCGCCCGGCCAGGGGACGGAGCCGACCGGCGATTGCCGGCACCCGGCCGACGGCGGCCACCGCGTCGCCCCGGTCGATACCGAATCGCTCCCCCACGGCCAGTGCGGCCATGCCGGCAACCGCACTGTGGACCCCGAGCAGGGGTACCTCGACCCGGGCCTCCCACCCGCCCTGGTGGGCCACGAACGTCGTGCCGGTGGCCGACACCTCGACGTCGCCCGCCCGGAAATCGGCGCCCACCCCGGTACCGAAGGTGACCACCGGTGCCGGGCTCGTTCCAGCCATGGCCGCGACCCGTGGGTCGTCCGCGTTGAGGACGGCCAGACCGTCTCCCGGGAGGTGGGCTACCAGTGCTCCCTTCTCTCGGGCCACACCGTCCACGTCGCCGAGGGCGACCAGATGGGCGGCGTCCACCGCCGTGACCACCGCGACCTCGGGTGGCGTCATGGCGCACATAGCATCGATCTCCCCGAAGTGCCCGGTCGCCATCTCGACCACGGCCACCTGGTGCTCGGGCCGGAGCCCACCGAGCGCCACGGCCAGACCGAAGCGGCCGCTGAAGTTGCCCGGGGTGCGGAACACGGTGAACCGGGTCGCGAGGACTTCGGCGATGAGCTCCTTGGTCGCGGTTTTGCCGACCGTCCCGGTCACCGCCACCACCCGCGGAGCCCAGACCCGGACAACGTGGGCGCCGTAGTGCCGCATGGCCGACACCGTGTCGTCCACCACGAGGGCCGGGCACCCGTCGGGCACGCCCGAGGCGTCGTCCACCAGGACGGCAGCGGCCCCGCGGGCCCAGGCGTCGGCTACGTGGTCGTGGCCGTCGGCCCGCTGGGTGCGGACGGCCACGAAGAGGTCGCCCGGCTCGACCAGGCGCGAATCGATGCAGAACCGGTCGTATCGTCCGGCGTGGACCGGCCCCAGCACCACCAGCGCGGGAACGGACGCCTGCAGGTCGTCGAGGCGGATCATCCCGTGCCGTGCGGCGCCGTCATCCGGCCCGGGCGGCGCGGTCTGGACGGGCCCGCCGCGCAGACCGGTCCGACCCGGCCTCGACGATGCGCTCGAGAACGGCCCAGGGAGGCAATGAATCGCGGTCGGCGAGCCACTGCGAGTAGAAGACGGTGGCCTCGGTGAGGCCGCACAACGTGTTGACCTCCAACAGGTGCACGACATCGTTGACCTGATCCCAGAACAGGTCCAGGCGTCCGTACCCTTCGACGTCGAAGGCCCGGGCCAGGCGCTCGACCCGCAGGCGGATCCCATCGGCCACCTCGGCCGGCACGAACAGGTCGAGGGCCAGGTTGGTGCCCACCCCGCCCTGGAACTTCTGTTGGAGGGTGAGTTCCTCGGAAGTCACCGCCACGCTGGGCACAGCTGCCACCAGGCCGCGCCCGGGTCGGTCCAGCACGGCCGCGGTCAGCTCGATGAACTGCTTGGCGGCGAACCACGGGCGTAGCGCCTCGAGGTTGAGATCCCCTTCCGGGAGCTCCACTGCGGTGGTGTCGACGAAGGCGCGCTCGATCACCCATCGTCTCGGTGCGGGAACCGGCATGGCGATGTTCAGCGTCCTGCCACCCAGATCCGATCGTGCTTCGTCACCTGAGAACACCGGTG
The DNA here is from genome assembly GCA_036513075.1 of Acidimicrobiales bacterium. Classification (GTDB taxonomy): domain Bacteria; phylum Actinomycetota; class Acidimicrobiia; order Acidimicrobiales; family RAAP-2; genus Bog-756. The sequence goes on along the minus strand of DATBZS010000058.1, from coordinate 49,091 downwards.
CCTCGGTCACGATGGCGTGGAGGAACCGCTCCATCGCCTCGGGTCGTCGCAACAGCTTCACCCCAGTGGAGCTTCCCTCGGTCGCCGGCTTGCAGATCAAGGCCCGTGCTCCGAGCTCGTCGCACAAGGCGGCAAAGCGGGTAGCCGCTCCGCCGGGCCCGACCATCTCGTCCAGCCAGGTACCCAGCTCGAAGATGTCGACCTCCCGTTGGGCCGGCGACGCGATACCGGGAAGCCCGAGCTCACGCACATGAGTCGCTGAAGCCACCTTGTCGGTGGCCAGCGCGGCAGCCAAAGGCCCGGAGCCGTTGTACGGCGTGCCGAGCCGGTCGAGAGCCAGCTGGATGCGCCCGTCCTCGCCCTGTCCCCCGTGCAGGGCCAAGAAGACGAAGTCGGCTTCGGCCGCCACCTCCTCCAGGGCGACGATGTGACCCAGCCGCAACGCCGCCAGGGCGGCGTCCTCCCCCATGGCGAAGTCGGATCGCACCGCCGCTCCCACCGCCTCGATGGTGGCCCGACGCAGAGGGTCGCCCACCAGCGCGTGGATCTCCTCGACGTCGTGGTGGAGCACGTAGAACAGCCCGATCTCGACATATCGGCTCTGCAGGTCCATCAGATAGAAGCGGACGTCGCTACCCGAGGCCAAGAGGGACAGGCCGACGAAACACCCGCTCTGGCGGCTCACCTGTCGTTCGCTGGTCGGCCCGCCGAGCACCACGTTGATCCGGCGGGCGCCCGCTGTGGTCGTCACCGCGTCTTCGGCCGTGACGTCCGACTGGCCCAGGCCGGCCCGCAACAGCCCCATGATGAGCCGACGATGGTCGAGGCCGACCATGGCCGCCTGCTGGAAGACGAAGCTCGAGAAGCCCATCCCACTGATGCCGTTCACATCGATGACCACCACGGTCCCGTCGTCGGTCCAGAAACCGTCGATGCGGGCCATGTGGCGCAGACCGAGCAGACGGTAGGCCTCGGCCGCCTGGGTGCGGATCTCGCGCAGGACGGCGTCGTCCACCCGCATCGGGGTGTGGTGGATGACCCCCGAACCGGCCAGGTACTTCTCCTCGGTGCCGTAGACCAGGCTGGCCTCCGGCTTCTCGACCTCGGTTGGCGCGAGCGCAGTGGGCACCCCGTCCGGACCGTCGAGCACCACCACCGAGAACTCGGTTCCGCTGAGGAACTCCTCGATGATGACGTCGCCGTCGGTCGAAGCGAAGGCAGCCTCGATGGCACCGGCCAAGGCGGCCTCGGAGGCCGGGACCGCGTCCACACCGAAGGAGGACCCGCCGCACATCGGCTTGACGGCGAGCAGCCGGCCCGAGCCATGTTCGGATCTCGGCAGCGTCGGGGCCAGGGTGCCGAGGTCGGCCAGCACCCCCGACCGGTCGACCGCCCACTCGTCCCGGTTCACCAGGCGGTGGCCCGGTACCGGGAAGCCGGCGGCCGACAGGGTGGCGTAGCAGTCCCCCTTGTGGAGCGTGCGGGCGAGGGCGTCCGGGCGGCTGAACACATAGGGCACGCCCCAGTCCTCGAGCCGCTGCTGGAGCACACCGTCCTCGCCGAACTCGCCGTGGATGACGGGCACAACCACGTCGTGGGCCCGGGCCAGGTCGGCCACTTCGTCCCACGACAGCTCGAGGTCGAGGGTCCGGAGCTGGGACTCGAAGTCGGCACAGGTGTTGGCGTAGTAGTACACCGGCGGCGTCCGATAGGCGCGCAGGGAGCGGTCGATGAACACCACGGTGAGCTCGGTCGTGGGGTCGGCCTGCAAGTAGGTGACCCACGGCTTGATGGACCCCACGCTCACGTCGCGTTCCTCGCTGGGCCCGCCGAAAAAGAGGAGGACCTTCACCGGACCGCCACTCCGTCGCGCAACCAGGCGGCCAGGCGGTCGAGGCCGACCGAACGGCTGGCCTTGAGCAGGACCACGCTGTCGGAGGCGAGCCCCTCGATCATCGACATCGCCTCGTCCAGGTCCGCTGCCGGCATGCCGCCGTAGGGTGCGCCACCGACGGCCACCACCTCGATGCCGAACGAGGCCGCGAGGTCGCCCATCCGGCGGTGGGCCTCGTCACTGCCCTCTCCCAACTCGGCCATCTCGCCGAGCACGGCCATCCGGCGGGGGGCCTCGACCAGGGCCAGGTTGCGAAGAGCCGCGGCCATCGAGGCGGGGTTGGCGTTATAGGAGTCGTCGAGGACCCGAAGGCCCGAGGGTGCCCGCCAGAACTCGGCCCGCCAGGCACTCCCCTCGGCCGCGGCCACCCCACCCAGGGCGAAGTCGAAGTCGACTCCGGCGCACACGGCGGTAGCCACGGCGGCCGCGGCATTGGTGGCCTGGTGATCGCCCCGGACCGACAGCGTGATCTCGCCCGTTCCCCAGGGCGAGTCGATCCGGACTGTCGGGTGCAGCCCGCCATCACGGGCGACGACGGTGCCCCGCACGTCACCGGTGGTGGTACCGAAGGTCACGACGGCCGCCTCGGTCCGCCTGCGTACGTCCGGTCCGCACTCCACATCGTTCACAATGGCATAGCCCCCGGGTGGCAGTCCCTCGATGAGCGACCCCTTCTCGACGGCTATCTGCTCAGGCCCGCCCAGGTGCTCGGCGTGGGCCGTACCGATGGAGGTGATGACGCCGATGGTCGGGCGCACAAGGTCGCGCAGCCGGGCGATGTCGCCGGGAAACCGGGCGCCCAGTTCGAGGACCACCGCCTCCACCCCGTCGGGCGCTCCGAGCAGGGTGAGGGGGACGCCCAGTTCGTTGTTGAACGAGGCATGGGTGGCGTGGGTGGCGAACCGGGCGGCCAAGCCACCGGCCACCAGGTCCTTCACCGTCGTCTTTCCCACCGAGCCGGTGATCCCGACCACCCGGTCGCACAGTCGGCCCCGGGCATGGGTACCCAGCGACCACAGTGCCTCGGACGTGTCTGCCACCACTACGGCCGTACCGCCCACCGGTACCCGTGATGTCAGATAGGCCGCCGCTCCGGCGTCCAGTGCCGCGGGAACGAAGTCGTGACCGTCGCGCTCGGCCACGACAGGCACGAACAGTTGGCCGGCGACCAGGGTGCGGGTGTCGATCGAGGCGCCGTCGACGGTCGCGTCCGGCCCGGACAGTGTCCCGTCCACGGCGTCGGCGACCTCGCGGGCGGTGAGCCTCACCGGACGGCACCGTCCCCGCGTACGGGCCCGGTGCAGGTCCAGGGCATGTGCAGGTCCGGGGTCATCGAAGGGTGCGTCACCACCTGAGGTCCCGGGGCACGGACGGCATCGGGTTCCACCGACATGGCGGGCGGGAGGCGATGGGCAATCCTACCCGGAGGCCCCCCGGCGGGGTCACGATGGGCGGCCACCGACAGGGCTCCTCACCCACGCCCCGCGAATGCCCAGGCCACTCCGTCAGCCGTAGGGACCGCGGCAACCGGACGGGGCAGGTGGGTGATCCAGGGGTTGGTGGCCAAGGACTGCTCCACCTGCGACGCCCGCAGTTGGGTGGCCACCCTGACCGATATCGGCATGAACCGAGTTCTCCAGGTGTATCCGGCGGTGCCGGCCGAGGTCCGCTCCCACCTGTTCGACCATCGGCAACCCGGTGAAGTCGCTGTGGTCGGGCCGGACCTTGCCCGCATCGCCTCCCGGCTCGGCCACCCGCAGGACTGCCCCTCCACCACCCTGCCCGTCCACAGGCAAGTTGGTGGTTCCGGGTAGCGTCGGAGCGTGCTTGCCCGCTGGGGTATCCGCATCGCCATGGGTCTTATCGGCGTAGCCGCGGGCGTCGTGGTGTCCTCCGCGGTGCTGGCCGACATGTCGATCTCGACCACAGGGCTCGTCGAGACGACGGTCATCTTCTGGCTCATCCACATCGGCGTCCAGTTCGTCGCCCTGCGGGTCCTGATACGCCAGCCGTCGGTGGCCCTCGCCGGACTCCTTGCCGTCGCCTCGACGATCGTCTCGTTGGTCATCGTGGTGCTGATCGTGCCCGGGCTGTACATCCACGGGGCGTCCACCTACCTGTTCGCCACCCTCATCATCTGGGCGACCACCGCAGTTGCCGACGTGATCGGCACGCGGAAGATCCGTGACCGCCGGACGGGCCGTCGCCAGGAGCGCCGGGGAGGTTGACCCCGGACGCTGACGCCCGCGTGTCACAACCCGGGCGGCCGGCACGTCAACAACACATGGACAACGAATTCGACGTCATCGTGGTAGGGGCCGGACTTGCCGGATTGGCTGCGGCCGCCACCACATCTCGCGGCGGCGCCCGGACCCTGGTGCTGGAGGCCCACCGCCCGGGCGGCCGGGCACGCACCACTGAGCGCGAGGAGTTCACCCTCAACCTCGGCGCCCACGCCCTGTTCTGCGGTGGCTCGGGAGCCCGAGTGCTGGCCGACCTCGGGGTGGTGCCCGCCGGTACCGCACCCCCGCTCCGCCGGTACATGGGCTCGCTCGACGGAGCCCTGCACCGCCTGCCAACCGATGCCGGATCTTTGCTGCGGACCTCGCTGCTGGGCATTCGCAGCAAGGTGCAGCTGGCGAGCTTCCTCGCCCGTTTACCTCGCATGGATCCTGCCGACCTGGCCGGGACGTCCACCCGGTCATGGCTTGACGACCTCGACCTGCGCACCGACGGCGAGGCGATCGCCCTCGCCCTGCTCCGTCTCGGGACCTACTGCCCCGACGTCGACCACTTCGGTGCCGATGCCGCCCTGTCCCAGCTGCAGATCGCCGCGTCTGGAGGTGTCCACTACCTCCACGGCGGCTGGTCCCAGCTGACCGACGCCCTCAGCGCGACGATCGAGGTCCGGCCCTCCGCCGCCGTCCGGGCGCTCGAGCCAGCAGCCGGACGTATCGAGGTCCGCACCGACGACGGCACGGTCGTCGCCCGCCAGGTGGTCGTGGCCGTCGGACCCCCGGCCGTCGCCCGTCCCCTCCTGCCCGAGCCCCCCGGCTGGGGAGAACTTGGTGACCCGGTGACCGCGGCCTGCCTCGACGTCGGGGCCCGGCGAGTCCCGAGCCCCGGCTACGTCCTGGGCATCGACGTCCCGCTGTACGCCACCACCCAGGGTCCGCCGGCCCGCCAGGCCCCGGCCGGACACGCCGTGGTGGGCGTCCTGCGCTACGGGGCCCGGTCGGCCGAGCTCGACCGGCCCGAGCTCGAGGCCTACCGACGGCTGTGCGGAGTGGCCGACGAGGACGTCGTCTTCGAGCGGTTCCTGGCCTCCATGACGGTTGCAGGGACCATGCCGAGGGCAGAGGCTGGGGGGATGCGAGGACGACCCGCGGTCGGCGACACCGGCACACCGGGCATCCTCCTGGCCGGTGACTGGGTCGGCCCGGACGGCCTGCTGGCCGACGCCGCCCTGGCCAGCGGGCACGCTGCCGGAACCCGGGCCCTCGACGCCGTGGCGCGGACAGGACGGACCGGGTGAGCGCGCAAGCGTCCGGCCCCGCCGATGCCTTCACCGAGGCCCGTCCCCGGCTCGTCGGCCTCGCTTACCGCATCCTCGGGAGCCTGGCCGACGCCGAGGATGTCGTGTCCGAGGTCTGGTTCCGATGGGCGCGCACGGACCCGGGTGACCTCGACCGTCCCCAGGCCTGGCTGACCACGGTCACCACCCGGGTGGCGGTCGACCACCTGCGGGTCAGACGCCGGCAGGCACCTGACTACCCCGGCCCGTGGCTGCCCGAGCCCATCGTCGGTGCTCCCGGACCCGAAGAGGTCGCCGAGCTCGCCGACTCCCTCACCCTCGGCTTCCTGATCCTGCTGGACGAACTCGCTCCGGTGGAGCGGGCGGTGTTCGTCCTCGCCGACGTCTACGCCGTTCCCTACGACGAGATCGGCGAGGTGGTGGCCAAGTCCCCGGCCGCCTGCCGCCAGATCGCCAGTCGGGCACGCCGGCGGGTGCAGGCGGCCGACCTGCCCCGGGCGTCCGGTTCCGATCGGCGGCTGGTCGACGCGCTGCTGGGTGCCGTCGCCGCCGGCGACGTCCGCGGCGTGATCGCCCGGCTCGCCCCCGACGTGGTGTGCACCTCGGACGGCGGGCCCGACCGTCGGGCAGCCCGCAGGCCGGTGGTGACCGCAACCCGCGTGGCCCGCCTGCTCGTCAACCTGTCCGGGCGGTACGAGGGCCGGATCGAGGCCACGCCGGTCAGCGTCAACGGCGACGCCGGCTACGTGATCGAGGTCGACGGCGCCATCGACCAGGTCTTGTCGTGCTCGGTGGCCGACGGGATGGTGACGGCCATCCGCATCATGCGCAATCCCGAAAAGCTCCGTCTGGTCGGGTCCCACAATGAGGTGGCGTGACATCAAAAGCGGACCACCGGTGCACGAAGGACTCATGGAAATTCGGAAATGACGGCGGTCGTTGTCCTGAGCGCGAAGCCGGACGCAGCCGTACCAGCGCCATAACTCGTCCGCCGCCGTGGTGATGGCTCGGGCTGTGCACCCGGCCGTCGTCATGTTCTCCGATGACAGCATCGCCCCCAGTGAGGCATGTGAGTTTGAGATCCGGGCCATCGAGAATGGTCCTGGCCGAGGCCGGATGCCGGTCGGTCACGTTGGGACTGAATCTGATCCGAATGTCAAGATCGCAATCGTTGCCATCCCGGAACATGGCTCGCTTGTCGGGGAGGAGGGTGCACGTGACGTCGGCGTCCACCGAGGCGACACCGGCCAGCACCGGTACGATGCGCCAGGTGGCCACCCCCTCGTCGACGCCGTCGTCGCCGCTGTCGGAGCGGCCCCTGCGGGTGCTCCGCATCTCGCACAGCGGCGTGGTCACCGCCTGGCGCCAACGTGAGCGCGAACTCCGCCGCCGAGGGGTGGACGTGACACTGGTGACGGCGACCCGGTGGGAGGAGGGCGGCTCGATGGTCGACGCCACCCCTTCAGGTGACGAGTTCGTCGTCCCGGTGCGCACGTTCGGCCGTCACCCGAACCTCTTCGTCTACGATCCCCGCCCTCTCTGGAGACTTCTCGGATCGGGTCCGTGGGACCTGATCGACCTCCACGAGGAGCCATTCGGAGTGGCAGTCGCCGAAGTGCTGGCCCTCCGGCGGCTGCGGGCCAGGAGGGTGCCCTTCGTGCTCTATACGGCCCAGAACATCGAGAAGCGCTATCCGCCGCCGTTCCGGTGGCTCGAGCGCCGGTCGCTGCACCGGGCGGCCGGGGCATACCCGTGCAACGCCGAGGCCGGCCGGATCCTCCGCTCCAAGGGGTTCGACGGCGCGCTCGTCGTGTTGCCGCTCGGGGTGGACGTCGAGCGCTTCCGCCCGATCGATCGTGGCCCGCCCTCGGCTCGACTACGGGTCGGGTTCGTGGGACGCCTGATCCCGCACAAGGGGGTCGACGTCCTGCTCGAGGCCGTGACCCCCGACGACCGACTCTCCGTGGACATCTATGGCGACGGTCCGGAGGCCGGGAACCTGTCCGCGCTCGCCGGCCGCCTAGGGATCACCCACCGGGTGAGCTTTCACGGCCACGTCGACGAGTCGGAGCTCCCCGCGCTCTACCCGGGCCTCGACGTCCTGGCCGTGCCGTCGGTCCCGGTGCCTGGATGGATCGAGCAGTTCGGACGGGTCGTGGTGGAGGCTCAGGCGTCCGGCGTTCCCGTGGTGGCGAGCGCGAGCGGTGCGCTTCCCGAGGTGGTCGGGGACCGTGGGCTCCTGGTCCCTCCGGGGGATTCGGTGGCGCTCCGGGCGGCTCTGGGCCGGTTGCTCGACGAACCCGGCCTGTGGTTGGAGCTCCGTGCCGCAGGGGTGGTCGGGGCCGAGGACTACTCGTGGACCAGCGTCGCGAATGCCCAGTTGGAGCTGTACCGGCGGGCTGCGGGCAGGTCCGGCCCGTGACCGGGCGACGACGGGTGGGGCGATCCCGCCCAGTGCTGCTCGACCTCGGCGAAGTGGGCGTCAACGCCAAGGGAGTGGAGCGGGTCCTGACGTCGCTCGCGCCGCGCCTCGCAGCGTTGGAACCGGGACGGTACCGGGCGGTGTGCACGCCGGCCGGCCTCCCAATCCTTGCCTCGATGCAGGTGGATCTCCCGGCAACAGTCGTCCCAAGGGTGCCCTGGGCGGTGTGGGAGCAGTGCGTCCTCCCGGCCGTCGCGGTCAGCCTCGGGGCCGGTTCGATCTACAGCCATCGGGAATGCGGCGCACTGTGGGGACCGCGCCTCGTCCTGCACGTGACGGAGGATCCCGAGATCCGCTGGCGACGCGAGCCGACGACCGATCGCCGGGAGCTGTCCCGCCGGCGCTACAGCCGGCTCCTGATGGACCGTTCGCTGCGTCGGGCGGTTGTGGTGACCTCTACCGCGGCCACGGTGCGCGACCTGGTGGATAACCACCACCTCGACGCCGACCGCGCGACAGTCGTGCCACTCGGCGTCGACCTCGATGCCTTCCACCCGGTCCGTGGCGGTCCAGGGACGGAGGCGGGTGGCGAGGTGGGGCCCTACTTCTTCCACCTGGCGTCGTCCGACGAGCGGGACCGCACGGACCTGGTCCTGGCGGCCTTCGCCCGGTACCGTTCCCACCGACTCGCTGGTGCCCGACTGGTCGTCGCCGGCGGCCTCGGCGCACGGAGGAACGACCTCGAGGCCTTGGCCGGCGAGCTGGGGCTCGCCGCCTCCGTCTCCATGCCGGGGCGGGTGAGCGACGACCAGTTGGCAGCGCTGTACGCCCGTTCGCTGGCCTCGTTGCACGCATCGCCCGACGAGGGATTCGGCCTCCAGCCGCTCGAGGCGATGGCGTCGGGTGCGCTCTTGATCTCCACGCCCGCCTCGGCGGTACGCGAGGTCACCGAAGGGGGCGTCGTCCTCTGGTCGGATGCCGACCCCGAATCGGTGGCCCGGTGCATGTGCCAGGCGGAGGACAATCCCGAACTGGTCCGCCAGGCGAGAGTGGACAACCGGCGGGTGGCCGAGCAGTTCTCGTGGGACCGGACCGCCGAGACGCTGCACCGGTTGCTCACGGGGAGTTAGTGGGTCACGTCGGCCGACTCCCGTTCGCACCGTCGCCCAAACTGGCCTCGACGCGGCACGGCCCTTTCCGGTACAGGTGGAACCGTGCTGCCGCCTTGCGGCTCCGCTCACCGGGCAGGACGAGGGCACGAGCGAGCGCCCCGGCGATCGTGGCCGTGCGGTAGCGCCGCCATCCGGTGGTGCCGAAGTGCTTCCGAACGTACCGTTCGTGGGAGGCTTGGAAGTGGACCTCGCGCGCGTAGGCGTCCCCTCCGGTACCGGCTCCGACATGGGTGGCGACCACCGTGGGGACGAGGGCGGCCTGCCACCCGCGGTCGTGGGCGCGCCGCTCCCAGTCGATCTCCTCGGCGTAGAGGAAGAACTGCTCGTCGAACGGCCCGACGTCGGCCAGCGCCTCGGCGCGGAGCAACAGCACAGAGCCGATCATGAAGTCCGGACGGCGGCGCAGGGTGCCCAGTCCGATCGCCTCTACCCAGGCACCGAGAGGTGACGGGAAGGGCCACGCGACGCGGGCCGACTCGCCGTCGACGGGGTCCACCTGGACCGGTGCCACGCAGGCCAGGTCCGGCCGGGAGTGGAGGAACCGGTGCAGCGTCATCACCCCTTGGGAGGTGATCGTCGCGTCCGGGTTCAACAGGAGCACGTCGGCACCTTGGTCCGGCCTGCGCGACAGGCCGAGGTTCACCCCACCGGCGAAGCCGAGGTTTCGCCCCGGATCGACGTAGGTCGCCTCTCGTCGGCGGGCGATCGCTTCCACGGCCGGGTCCGAGGAGTTGTCCACGATCAGGACGGGCAAGGTGCCGGCGAGCCCGGCCAGGCACTCCTCGAGGAGGTCGGCTGCCCCGTACGCCACCACCACCACGTCGACGGTTGCTGACATCAGGTGTCCCGTGGATGGGCGGACCGCGGCAGCCCCGGCGGCGGGAGGAGTGCCCTGGAGCGTATGCCGCCGCTCGTCGCCAAAGCCGCCGCGAGGTTGGCGGAGAGAAACGTCCTGCCGTCCCCCGGCTCGGGGCTCGTGACAAGGATCATCGGGCTCGAGGCTTCGTCGAGGATGACCCGCACGCTGGTCCGCAGCTCACGGATGGCTTCGGCCAACGCCGACTTCGGCTCTTTGACCATGGCAGTGCGAACCTTACCCGAGGCCACGTCGGCATCCTCGGGAGCTCGGCCCGAACGGGTGCCTCCAAGGCGGCAACGTGGGCCGGACCGTCTTCGGGGTAATGTGAACACTTGTCGGACTCGGATGTCGGAGGGTCGATCTCGAAGAAGGTGATTCTTTGCCGAGCCGTCCGAGACCAGGCATCCGCGGAAGGGATGTCGCGACGGCCCGGCTCCCCGGCAGCATCGTCTGGGCGTAGGGATCGTCGACGATGCCGATCCAAGTCAGTTGCGTTCTGGCCAAAGCGACCAAAGCGACCAAAGCGCCAGAGCGCGAAGTCGCGCTTTCCGCAATGTCGGCACTAGCACGGGATTCAAGCTCTTCGGGACCCGTGAACCCACTCCCCTCCGCAGTGCCCGATGGTTCTACGCCGGCGCGGTCGTAGGATCGCCGCATCGCATCTACGCCTCCGCTCCCCCGCCACGACCTGACCGCCACCGCCGCCGAGCGGCGTGGCGGCGGGAAGGTCGCCCGTAGTCGGGCGCCCCGTCGGGGACACGGTCGGTGGTCGCAGACCGAGCGCGGTCACGACGCCCTGGCCACGATCCTGGCCCAGAACACACTGCGCGAAGCGGCACTCATTCCCCTCCGATCCGAGCGGATGGCCGTGTCCCCTTGGAACTACTACCGCGGGGCGGCCGCAGTGATGGCCGCCGACCTCGGATCCCGTCCCCACAGCGGGATCGACGTGCAGCTGTGCGGTGATGCTCACGTCCTCAACTTCGGCCTATGGGCTACCCCTGAACGCAACCTGGCGTTCGACCTCCGCGACTTCGACGAAACACTGCCCGGGCCGTTCGAATGGGACGTGCAGCGCCTGGCCGCCAGCCTCGTGGTGGCCGGTCAGGAGAGCCGGATCCGGCCCGGACGTGCCCGCCACGCCGTCGAAGCCACCGTGGTGGCCTATCGGGACAGGATGCGGCGCTACGCCCGGAACACCGAGCTCGACATCTGGTACGACGGCATGCACGTCGACAGCCTGCTCGGCTATTTCGAGCCGGCCGACCGCGGGAAGGTGTCGGTCTACATCGACAGGAAGAAGCGCCACCGCACTCATGAAGGCGCGTACTCCCGGCTGACCGAGGAAGCCTACGGACGCCCGCGGATCACCGAGGAACCGCCAATCCGGACCACCGTCGCCGACGACGAGCAGCTCGAGCTGGTCGACGAGCTCCTGGCCGGCTACCGGACGACCCTGCAGGAAGACCGCCGCCAACTCTTCGACCGCTTTACCGCGGCCGACGTGGTCCGCCAGGTCGTGGGCGTGGGCAGCGTGGGCATGCGGGTCTACCTGGTGCTGCTCGAAGGACGTAGCGGTAGCGATCCCCTCTTCCTCCAGTGCAAGCAGGCCGGCCCCTCGGTCTACGAGACCCATACCCGACCGAGCGCCCACGCCAACCACGGTGCCCGGGTGGTGGCAGGAAAGCGCCTGGTCCAGAGCGCCACCGACATCTTCGTCGGGTGGTCCTCGTTCCGCGGGCACGACTACTACGTCCGTCAGTTCCGCGACATGAAGATCATCCCCACCATCGATCTGATCACCCCCCGGCTGGCCGAGTTCGCCACGGCCTGTGGCGAGTGCCTGGCCCGGGCCCATGCCAAGACCGGTGACCCGGTCGCCATCGATGCCTACCTGGGTACGGGCAAGGGGTTCACCGAGGCCATGGTCGCCTTCGCCGGGCGCTACGCCGGCCAGAACGCCCGCGACCACGCCCAGTTGGTCGACGCCGTCGCCTCGGATCTCTAGGCCACGGCGCCCAAAACGGAGACCCGGCTCCGACCGGTGGCACGGCCCGTCGGAATGGTGGCCTCCGTTGCTACGGTGGTCCGATGACCGCTCCGATCCTCCTCTGTGCCGACGGGTCCGATGTCTCGCTCGACGCACTCGCCGCAGGCGTCGACCTGCTTGGACGGGACCACCACTATGTATTGGTGACCGTGGCCGATGCCCCGAACCCCGACGTGCTGTCGGGCACCGGACACGCGGGGGCCGAGATGTCCGAGAAGGAGTTCGATCTCGCCGTGGGTTCGGCCCACGAAACGGCCCGCCAGGTGTTGGCCGAGGCCGAGGCCCGTCTCGGGCTCGACGACATCGAGGTGCAGGTGCTGGGCGGCGACCCGGCCGTCGCCATCTACGCGCTGGCCACCGAGGTCGGGGCCCGGGCCATCGTGCTCGGCACCCGGGGCCGGGGCGGGATCGCCCGGGCCCTACTCGGCTCAGTGTCCGACTACGTGGTGCGCACCGCCCCGTGCCCCGTCGTGGTGACCGGGTCCCACGGCGCCAACTGACCGGGCCCACACAACCGACGTCACCGCATCGCGGGCACCACCGTCACCACCACCGCAAGGAGATCACACCGATGCACGCCATGAGCGGCTACCTCGAGTTCCCCGAGGACCAGCGGGAGACGACCCTCGCCGCCCTCCAGGAGATCTGCATTCGTAGTCGCCAGGATCCGGGCTGCGTCGACTACTGGTGGGCGGAGGACGTGGAGCAGCCCAACCGCTTCCGATTCTTCGAGTGTTGGGAGAACTTCGAGGCCTTCGAGGCTCACCAGGCCCAGCCCTACGAGGTGGCATTCATGGCCGACCACGTGTCGAAGGTGACGGGATTCGACGCGCACATCCTCGACATCGCCGGGCGGCGCTCGGTCCTGGAAAGCTGACCTCATGGCGACGACGGCACCCCGGCTCGTCCTGGAGGGGGCCCGCGTCGTTGTCGGCAACGGTTCCGTGCTGGACCGGGCGACTGTGGTAGTCGACGGCGACCGGATCGCCTCGGTGGGCGACGATATGCCCGGTGACCCCCGGCCGGACGACCGGGTGGTGGAACTCGCCGGCCGAACGGTCATGCCGGGCATGGTCAACTGCCACTTCCACGCCACGTACCACAACCTCGGTTCGGTGACCGCCCCGTTCGGACTCGAGGAGCCTATGGCCATGCAGGTGGTGCGAGCCGTCCGCAACCTCGAGACGCTGGTCCGGGCCGGGTTCACCGGTGCCGTCAGCGCCGGTGCCCCGTTCGCCATCGACGCCTCCATGAAGGTCGCCATCGACCGGCACCTCGTCGTCGGCCCGCGCCTGGTGCCCTGCAGCCGGGACATCTCGACGACCGGCCACGCCGGCGACCGCAGCTACCCGAGCCACTGGGACGTCAGGGCCATCGGGGCCATCCGGCGGAGCGACGGTCCCGACGAGTTCCGCCGGTCCGTGCGTCTCGAGATCAAAGAGGGCGCCGAGATGATCAAGATCTTCGTCACCGGCGGCCACGGCACGATCGGGCCCCGCGAACAGACCGAGGTGACCCGCGACGAGCTGGCGGCGGCCATTGAGGCGGCCCACCTGCGGGGCGCGCGGGTGCGCGGCCACATCGCCAACAAGGAGGCCATGCTCATGGCCATCGATCTCGGGATCGACATCGTCGACCACGGTGACGGTATGGACACCGAGTGCATCGAACGCCTCCTCGAGACCGACACGCCGGTCGTCCCCTCGATGCTGTTCCCGGCGCGCTTCCTCGCCTCGATGGGCGGGGGGTCGCTCGGGTTCACCGACGACATGCGCCACGACATCGACGCCATGGCCAAGGTGCTGCCCGAAGCCAACCGGGCCGGCGTGCGGCTGGTGCTCGGCGACGACTTCGGTGCCATCAATTTTCCCCACGGCCCTTATGCCGAGGAGCTCGCCTACTACGTCGAAGAGGTGGGGATTCCCGCCCTCGATGTCCTGACGTGGGCCACCAGCAACGGTGCCGAGGTCCTCGGCCGGGGCGACGAGCTCGGCACCATCGAAGCCGGCAAGCTGGCCGACCTCTTGGTGGTGGACGGCGACCCGGTGGCCGACATCAACGTCCTGCGCGACCCGGCCGCGCTGCTCGCCGTCCTCCTTGGCGGCCGACCGGTCAGCGACAGACTCGCCGACATTTCCGGAAACGCTCACCCAAGAGGGGCTAGAACGTCACCGTGAATGTCTTCCCTCTCATAGCCGCCGAGCGCGTCCGCCTAGCTGACGCCCTGGAGACGCTGTCTCCTGACGCCTGGGAGTCCCCCTCGCTGTGCGCCGGGTGGTCGGTGCATGTGGTGGCCGCCCACCTCAACGCCCCGTGGGAGGCATCGATCCCGATGGTCCTCTTCGAGGTGGCGAAGGCCCGCAGCCTGGCCGGGGGATTCGACCGGCTGGCCCGACGACTCGCCGACTCCCTCGACCAGGCCGCGTGTGTGGCCGGGCTGCGGGACAATGCCGGATCGAAGTTCACTCCGCCGGGATTTGGGCCCGAGGCGCCGCTCACCGACGTGATCGTCCACGGCGTCGACATGCTGCAACCGCTGGACCGGTCGGTCGACGTCGATCCAGTGGCGCTGGCCACGTCGCTCGAGTTCCTGGCCCGGGGCAAGGCCAAGGGGTTCGTACCCAAGGGACGGGTCGACGATCTGGCATTCGAGGCGAGCGACCTCGAGTTCCGGGGCGGACCCGGCAAGGCGGTGGTGCGGGGACCGGCGCTGGCTCTCTGCGCCACGCTGTGCGGTCGTCGGGCGTTTCTCGATCAGCTGTCGGGCGAGGGCCTCGACGTGCTGGTCGCCCGGCTCTAACCGGGAACCGGCCCGGCTCCGGTCAGCACGTTGACGATGGCGCCGACGAGCCGACGCCCGCCTCGGGGTCGAGTACGACGCCTCCGCTGCCCGGGCGGAGAATCGCGCCCAGGTGGACGACGTACCACTCGCCCCGCCAGGAGATGAGGGAGGCGATCCCGAACGACCGGGTCGTCCCGTCCTCGGTGTAGACGACGCGGGAATTTGCCACCTCGTAGTAGCCCACTTCGTTCGCACACACGCCGGGCGGCACCCAGTGTGCGTACTGCGCGGGCACTTGGACCGAGGTGAGCGTGGCCCCTGCCGCCCCGGTGCCCAACTCGGCGTGGGTAGCCAGGATGTCGAGGTCGTACTCACCGACCAGGCGCTGCCCGAAGTCGACAGTCGCGTCGTTGACGGACTTGACCTGCACGTATGCGCTCTGGGGGAAGAACGCCGAGGATGCGGTCGCCGGGGTCCCCTCGACGATCGATGTGAAGAGGGCCTGCATGGCCGCCTGGAAATGCGGTGATGCGCCGCTCGGGAGGGTAGTGGTCTGGGGCAGGGACCCGACGTCGGTGGTGGTGGTGACAGGGGGTGCCACGATCGTCGTGGTTGTCGATACCGGGGTCGTCGTCGCAGCCGCGGACACGGGCCGAGGTTCGGGGTGAGAACTGGGGGTCGCGGCCCAGACGATCACGGCCGCCAGTCCCACCGTGGCGGCCGCCAGCGGAAGGAACCGCCGGTAGAGCCGCTGCCGTCGGGCGCGTGTGTGATGGTCGCCTGCCATGTCGCCGACAGGCTACGTGGCCGTCGAGCGGCTCACCGGAGGCCACCGGTTGCCCCTGCATGGCGTCCGTCGGCTAGACAAGGGCGTCTGACGGAGCGGGACACATCCCCGCTGCACCCTGATCAACCAAGGAGCACCGGAATGCCTGAAGCCTGGATCATCGACGCCGTCCGCACCCCCCGGGGCATCGGCAAGGTCGGCAAGGGCGCGCTGGCCGACCAGCACCCCCAGATCATCGGGTCCGCCGTGCTGAAGGCTCTGGCCGACCGCAACAACCTGGCCACGTCCGATGTCGATGACATCATCTGGGGCACCAGCCGCCAGGTCGGCACCCAAGGCGGCGACCTCGGACGCATGGCCGCTCTCGAAGCCGGCTACGACATCCACTCGAGCGGCGTGACCCTCGACCGCTACTGCGGCTCGGGAATCACGGCGGTGAACCTGGCGGCCGCCTCGGTCATGTCCGGCTTCGAGGACTGCATGATCGCCGGAGGCACCGAGCTCATGTCCTCCTACGGCTCCAACAAGGTCGAGGGCGGCGGATTCTTCATCGACTCGGGCAACGAGCATTTGCGGGCCTTGTGGCCTCAGCCCAACCAGGGGGTGGCCGCCGACGCCATCGCCACTCTCGAGGGGATCCCCCGCCGGGCGCTCGATGAGTTGGCCGAGTCCTCACAAGCCCGGGCGGCCACCGCCATCGCCGAAGGGCGCTTCGACAAGAGCCTCATTCCCGTCTACGACCCCGACGGCAACCTGCTGCTCGACAAGGAGGAGTACCCGCGTCCGGGTACGACGGCCGACAAGCTGTCGCAGTTGGCACCGTCGTTCGAGGGGATCGCCGACATCGCCCTCAACGGGGACGGACTCACCTTCCGCAAGATGGTCGCCCAGCGCTACCCGGAGCTGACCATCGAGCACGTTCACCACGCCGGCAACTCGTCGGGCGTGGTCGACGGGGCCGCTGCCCTGCTGATCACGAGCCCCGAGTACGCCCGGTCGCACGGCCTCACCCCCCGGGCCCGGATCGTGGCCGCCGCCAACATGGGCGACGATCCGACCCTCATGCTGAACGCGCCGGTGCCGGCGGCCAGGAAGGTGCTGGCCAAAGCGGGCATGTCCCTGGACCAGATCGACCTCTTCGAAGTCAACGAGGCGTTCGCCGTAGTGCCCGAGAAGTTCATCCGCGACCTCGACCTCGATCGGGACAAGGTGAACGTCAACGGTGGGGCCATGGCTCTCGGCCACCCCATCGGTGCCACCGGATCGATGCTGATCGGCACCGCCCTCGACGAGCTCGAGCGCCAGGACAAGCAGTTCGGCCTCATCACCATGTGCGCAGCCGGCGGAATGGCCCCGGCCGTCATCATCGAGCGCATCTGACCAGATTTCTCCGGCGGCTGGCCGTCAGACCGGTGCGGTCCCCTGCCCCCGCGGACCGACGCGCAGGACGACCGGCGTGCCCCGGTCGATGAGGGTGAAGTCGGCACCGGTGCTGAACTCGGTCAAGCGCACGTCGTCGGGTACCGGGAGCTCGTCGTTCCCCCGGATGACCTCGACGATCAGTTCATCGGGTCCGTCGGTCACGGCCACACACCGGTATCGACGGTCCAGGGCTCCCACGATTGCATCGAGCGGCTCCAGGTGGTCGGCGTCGAGCAGCGTCGGCCACGACCCGTCGATGGTCGCCGGTGCCGTGCGGTCTACCCGTATGTGAAGCGTTCCATTCAACTCGAGGTGGCATCCCGTGTAGGACGTGGGGAGGAGCCCAGGGCTCAGGGCCAGCACCTCTGCCACGTCACCTAGGTCCTGGGCGAGACCGAGGGCTTCCTTGATGCGCCGCGCCGCCACACCGGCTACGCCGGTGAACTGGCGCCGGCTGTATGTCCGGGCCTCCTCGTCGGTGGCGACGTGATTCCGGGTGCTGGCCAGGAACGACAGTGCCAGCAGGTGGCCCTGGATACAGACCTCTTCGGCAATGCGCCGCAGGGCGGAGGCCGACCAGTCACGGAACTGCAGGTCCGAGAGCAGCGGTCCGGAGTAGTCGTGGAGTCCCGGGTCGTCAGGATCGATCGGGTCGAGTTCGTGGCGGGCGGCGGCCGTGGCGCCGATCGCCACCGCCTGCGCCGGCACCTGGAGTTCGGGATGGTCAGGGTCGATGATGACCGTCCAGGCACAGTGCGGGGCCCGGTCGGCGGGCACCCGGGGCGGCCGATGGACCGGGCGCACCTGGGCGCGCGGGTTCGAGGCGGTGGCCGTGGCGTCGAAGGTCGGGTCCTCGATGTCGTGGCACATGGCCGTCACGTACTCCGGTCCCATCGGTTCGACGTCCATCAGGGCCCCACAGTGGTCCAGCCAGAACTCGCCGTGGTCCCGGTCGGTCACGTGGAACCGGAAGTCCATGAACTGGGGCGGCGAGCCGATGTCGATCTGAATGTTCTTGAAGATCGTCACCACCGAGTCGCCCTCGAAGCCGAGCGTCCGCTGCATGCGCTTCGAGTAGACCGGGCTCGCCCCCATCCACTCGTCGATGGCGATGTCCCGCATGACATCGCGTCCGAAGGCGCCGATCAGGTGGGGCATGCCCGCCCGG
The DNA here is from genome assembly GCA_036513075.1 of Acidimicrobiales bacterium. Classification (GTDB taxonomy): domain Bacteria; phylum Actinomycetota; class Acidimicrobiia; order Acidimicrobiales; family RAAP-2; genus Bog-756. The sequence goes on along the minus strand of DATBZS010000058.1, from coordinate 31,000 downwards.
TCGATGAGGTGGCCGGCGAGCAGGAACTCGGGGACCAGCACGGCCAGCTGGGTGCGGTCGAGGTCGCCGAGCCCACGGGCGCTGCTCACGGCAATCGCTTCGCCAGGACCCGGCCGTTGTCGGACATGACGGCCCGGATCTCGTCCTCATCGAACCCGTTCCGGCGGAGGTCGTCGGCGAAGGAACGGGGCTCGGCCAGTCCCTCGGCGTGGGGCCAATCGGAGCCGAACAGCAGGTGATCGAGGCCGATCAGGTCCTTCAGTTGGTCCATGTCGTCCTCGTAGAACGGGGCGACCCAGATGTGTTCGCGGAACGTCTCCACCGGGTCCGAAGCGAAGCCCTTCGGGCTCTGTCCGTAGACCTTCTTCAGTTTCTTCAGGAGGTCGGGCACCCAGTCGGCGCCGGCCTCGATGCTGGCCACTCTCACCCGTGGGAACCGGTCGAACACCCCTTGGCACACCAGGGCGGCCATGGTCTCGTACGGCACCCGGCTGCCGCTGAGCACGCTTCGCAGCGGGGAGTAGGCGAACGCCCGGAACGTACCCACCTGCTCCCAATCATCGGTATAGCGGTTGTAGCCGGCATCGCCCGAGTGGATCCCGACTGTCACCCCGGCCGCGTCCACCCGGGCCCAGAATGGGTCGAAGCGGGCGTCACCGGGTGACACCCTCCCGTCGCCGGTGACGGCGGGACCACTCTTGATGCAGACGATGCGGGCGTCTTTGGCCAGCACGTCCTCGAGCTCGGCCACCGCGGCGTCCACGTCGACCAGCGGGATCATCGGGGCGGCGAAGATCCGCTCCTGGTATGCGTAGCCCCAGTCATCGTCCAGCCAGCGGTTGAAGGCATGGAAGGCGGCCACGGCGGCTTCGGGGTCATGTGCCAGTGCCTCTTCCATCCCCACCCCGAGCGTCGGGAAGAGGAAGCAGCCGTCGATGCCCTGTGCATCCATGACGGCCAGTCGCGCGTCGCGGTCACGGTACTCGGGTCGGATCGGCTCGAGCTCGCCGAACAGCGTGGCGACGTTGTCCCCCCGCGGATTGCGGCCACGGAAGTACTCGTCCAGGCTGCCGGGCTTGGCTACCGGGTCGAACGTCGGGTTGGGGATGAAGCGGTTGACGGTTCCTGCCACCAGCAGGCGTTGGCGCCCGTCGACCTCGGCCCACTGCATGGTGCGGCGGGCCATGGACTTGTCGAGGTACCGGGTGAAGGCGTCGGTGGCCTCGTAGTAGTGGTTGTCGGCGTCGAAGGTGGTGTAGTCGATGCTCATCGGTGTCCCCCTGTGCTCCGGTGCTCGTGCAGTTGCCTGCTCACGAGTCCAATCCGAGGACCCGCAACGCATTGGTCCGGAGAAATTTCGGCCAGACCTCGTCCTTCAGGCCGACGTCGCGCATCTCGGTCATGATCCGCTCGAGCGAGAGACCCATCGGGAAGTAGCCGGCATAGATGATCTTGTCCGATCCGCGCTTATTGGCGAACTCGATGACGTCCTTGGGGTAGTACCTGGGTGCGAAGGCGCTCGTCGAATAGTGGAGACCCGGCCACTTGAGCATGAGTTTGACGGCCAGCTCCGTCCACGGTTCACAGCCGTGGCGGGTGACGAAGACGAGTTCAGGGAAGTCGAACATGACCTCGTCGATGAGCTCGACGTGCTGGGGAGCGAACCGCAGTCGGGGGCCGGGGACACCGGCGCAACAGAACACTGGGATCCCGAGTTCCACACACTTGGCGTAGATGGGGTACATCAGCCTGTCGTTGATGGGCACCTGCGGGAACGTCCCCGACGGAAAGACGCCGACCGCCCGGATGCCCCAGGTCTCATAGGCCCGTACCATGGCCCGGATGCCGTCCATCCCCTGGTTGGGGTCGACGGACAGCGAAGGAATGAACCGGTCGGGGTAGCGCTTGAGTGCGTCCACACCCGTACCCTCGGGGTCGTCGACGCCGATGAGACCCCGCTCGACACCCCAGTGGTCCATCTCTCCGAGGGTCACCGAGACGGGGTCCTGGGCTTCCGTCAGCTCCTTTTCCGGCACGTCCTTGAACATGTACTCCGCCGGGAATTTGAAGTCTTCTTTGGACTCCCGGTCCTTGGTCTGGCGGGTGATGAAGTCGTAGACGCCCGCCATGTCTGCGTGCGGGAACCCGATCATGGTGTCGACGATCCCCACGTCACTCGGCATCCCCATGGTTACGTCCTTCCTGTCGGCGGTCGGCGTATGATAGAACGTCATTTCAGTTTGTCAACTACCACCCAGCTCAGAGGCCATCCGATGGGACGAAATGCCGTTTCCTAACTACGCCCTCCGTAGGTTGGTTGGGCGTGTGGCCCGGGGTTGCCCGGCGTGAGTCGTACCCGCACCGCCATGGCGCTGCTTCCGAGCGAACTCACCGAGTCGCAGCTGGTCCGACGCGACCGCATCATCGACGCCGCCCTCCTCCTGTCGCGCCGACGGCCGTTCGACCAGGTCCAGATGAAGGACGTTGCCGAGGCGTCCGGGGTGGCGCTCGGCACCATGTACCAGTACTTCTCCTCGAAGGACCACCTCTTCGCCGAGGCGCTGGTGCAGTGGGGCGAACTCCTTCCGGGCAACATCCACGGGCGTCCGTTGGCGGGCAATGATCCGGCGGAACGGCTGACCGAGGTGTTGCACCGGGCCGTGCGGGCCTTTCAGCAACAGCCGAATCTGGCAAAGTTGGTGACCGCCCTGGCCGTGTCTTCGGACCCCTTCGCCGTCGAGGCCATCGCCCGACTCGACCGCACCACCGGCGCCGTGTTCCGCGAGGCGCTGGTGGGTCTGGACGAGCCGACGGCCGAGTCCATGGTCCGGATCATCGACCACGTGATGGCCGGAGTACTGCGTCTGTGGTCGGCCGGCCGGATCTCCATCGACGAGGTGTACCGCTCGCTCGACGAGATGGTCGCCCTGCTGTTCCGACCCTGATCAACCGAGCACTCAGGAGGGCCCGTGTTCACCCTGCGCTTCGACATGCGGTCGCCGACCGTCGTGGACGGCACCGGGGCACCGAGGGCCGACCTCTACCAGGCCGCCCTGGACATGGCCGGTTGGGCCGAGTCCCGCGGAGCGATCCTCGCCATTGTCTGCGAGCACCACGGCATGGTCGACGGCTACCTACCCTCGCCCATGGTCCTGGCCACCGCCATGGCGGCCCGGACGACGACCCTGCCGATCATGGTGGCCGTGGTCGTCCTCCCGCTCTATCGACCGGTACGCCTGGCCGAGGAGATGGTTGTCCTCGACATCATCAGCCGGGGACGGGTCAGTTACGTCGCCGCCATCGGGTACCGACCCGAGGAGTACGAGATGCACGGCGTCGACTTCCACCGGCGAGGCGCCATCGCCGAGGAGTACCTGGGCGTCCTCCTGCGGGCCCGGACCGGCGAGCCGTTCGATTACGGAGGCCGGACCTTCCAGGTCACCCCGGCCCCGGTCACGCCGGGCGGACCCCGGGTGGCATGGGGCGGCGGGAGCGTGGCCGCCGCCCGCCGGGCCGGTCGCCACGGCCTCGACTTCTTCGGGCAGTCCGGAGACGATGCACTGCGCACCGCCTACGAGGCCGAGGCCGTGGCCCACGGGCACCAACCTGGGTGGTGCATGTTGCCACCTGATGGCATGACGACGGCGCTCTTCGTGGCCGACGATCTCGACCGCGCCTGGAACGAGCTCGGCCCCTACCTGATGCACGACGTGACCAGCTATGCCGACCTCAACCGGGACACCGGTCACAACGCTTCGCTGTCCTTCGTGTCCTCGGCCGAGGAGCTGCGGGCCGAGGATGCCAGCCACCGGATCGTGACGGTCGCCGAGGCTGTCTCCCTCGTCCGGGGTGGCACGCCGCTCCAGCTGCACCCGCTGATCGGCGGACTGCCACCTGACGTCGCCTGGCGCTACCTGCACACCGTGGTCGACGAGGTGCTTCCCGCGGTCGGCGCCTGACAGTTCGGTGCGCCCGCAGGCCCATTCGCACGGCCAGGCGGCCTACCAGAACGAGGACTCCTTGGTCAGCCCCAGCGCCGGGAATTCCCCGGCGATGATCGGCTGGCAGTTGCCGAACCCCTCGGCCCCGGTGTCCAGGTCACGAATCCGCACCACCGTGTCGCGGATCTGGTGGAGTTGACGGGTGACGTCGGGGACACTGCAGTCGGCGATCCGTTCGCCGTCGACGACCAGTTCACCCCGCCATTCGCCATGATGGCGGCCCTGCCAGCCGAAGTACAGGCCGGCACCCAGGTGGAACCCGGTCGACGTCGGCACCTCGAGCTCGAAGCGTTTCTCGGTCCCGTCCTCGAGGGTCACTCCGACCACGCCGCCCAACAGGCGGCGGTTCGACGGGTCGAACCGCAGGTCGGGCCGGATGTCAGCCATGCGGACGACCGTGCCGTCGGCGTGCTCGACGATACCGGTCACCGTCCGCTGCTCATGACCGAAGCCGGACAGGTCCACCACGTGCATGAAGAGGCCCCACCGCGAGCCGTCGGGGTCGGTCATGAGGGACGGGCACCAGATCATCTGGAAGTCCATGTCCGGGATCGGGTCGAATGGGTCGACATCGGTCGGCGGCGTGCCCACGTCGTAGCGGACACCCCAGGAGTGGTCCCGGGTGGACACCCACTCGTCAGGGTCCATCTCGTGGCGGACGCCGTCGAGCTCCACCCATCCCGACGCCGTGCCGATCTGGTGGTATCGCACCAGGTCGGCGCTGACCCGGTAGCCGAGAGGGGTGCGCTGGTGGGTGCGCTCCTCGGTGGCCGCCGGTAAGGCGGCCTCGTAGACCCAGTCGAAGGCCAGCGGCTGGCAGTCGTTCGGATCGAGGCTGAACCTGACCGAGCGCATCGGCTCGAGGACCTCGTAGTGGATCGGGCCCACCCCGGTGTCGTCCGGGGTGGGGAACAGTCGTCGGCTCCCCCGCACGGTGAGCTGCTCGACTCCCCGCGACAGACCGGCGTAGCCGTCGAGCACGTTCCGGTTCAGGTACTTACCCATTCCGAAACCGAGTTGCAGGCTGCCGTCCCGCTTTGCCGCCATAGCGCACACCTTTTCGGTCCACGACGGATCGCTGGTGCCGACGGTGGCGAAGGTGTCGGGTATCTGGTGGTCGAAGCGCTCGTCGGCCGGCCCGAGCGGGCCGAGTGGGTTGGTCACCGGTGGTCTCCTTAGCTGTGGGGCAGCGCGGGTGCTCCCGTGTGTCTACTTGCTGCCGAGGGCAAGCGGCGGTCCGGGCGTCAGGACACCGGCAGCCCGGCGTGCTCGGCAAGGAGAGCGGCCACCGCCCCGGTCAGCCGTTCAGCAGTGGGCAGGTGCAGGGACTCGTCCGGGCCATGGTGGTTGCTGCCGGGCACCAGCACACCGAGGGCCAGGATCTGAGCGGAGGGGAACCGGGCGGCCAGCCAGCCGAGAAACGGTATGGTGCCGCCCTCCCCCACCTGGGCGGACGGGCGGCCGAAGGCTGCCACCGACGAGCGGTCGAGGGCCGCGGCCAACCACGGTGCGAACGCCGGAGCGGCCCACCCGTCGGCCGACTGCTCGCTCTCCCACGTGACCCGGGCGTTAGCGGGAGGATCAGCGGTCAGTGCCCTGGCCACCGCCGCCTCGGCGGCCTCGGCGGGGCAGGTCGGGGGCACCCGGATGACAAGCTTCAGGGTGGTGGACGGTCGGAGCACGGCCCCGGCGTCGACCGACGCCGGCAGCCCGTCGGCACCAACGACGGCGACCGATCCCATCCACGCGGTGCGCACCGCCTGCTCGGCCCGGGAACCACCCTGGAGGACGAGTCCGTCGACTATCGGAAACGACACCGGGTCGAGCCCGGCCTCACCCAGGGCCCGGGCCATCCGCTCGGCGGCCTCCGTTGTTCCGGCTGGCGGCTCGGCCACCAACTCAGGCAGGAGTAGGTCGCCGGTGGCAGAGTCCTCGATCCGGTCGAGCAGGTGCCGGGCGATGCGGAACGAGGACGGCACGACGGCACCGGCCGACCCACTGTGGACGCCGTGGTCGAGGACCTCGACCGTCAGGATGCCCACCACCGCCCCCCGCAGCGACGTCGTCACCCAGAGGCGGTCCGGTGTCGGACTGCTCGAGTCAAGAGCCAGGACCAGGTCGGGGACACCGATCCGGTCGGTCAGGGCGGCCAGCACCTGGGGCAGGTGCGGGCTTCCGCTCTCTTCGGAGCCTTCGATCAGCACGAGGCAGCGGGCATGGCGGCCACCGACGGCCCGGATCGCCTCGAGTGCCACCAGGGCCGACGGCATGGCGTAGCCGTCGTCGGCCATGCCACGTCCGTAGAGCAGGTCGCCTTCGAGCGTTGGCGTCCACGGGCCGCGACCCTGGCCCCAGCCGACGAACGGTGGCTGTTTGTCGTAGTGCCCGTAGACGACCACCGTGCCGGTCGCTTCCGGGTCGGTGGCCGGCACGTCGATCAGGACGGTCGGGCTCAGGCCGGGGATGCGGACGACCTCGACCGTGGCGCCGGAAAGGCTTCGATTCCGGGCCCACCCGGCGAACAGGTCGGCGGCGCGATCCAGCTCACCGGATGCCTCCCACCCGGGGTCGTAGGCCGGCGACAGGTCGGGAATCCGTCCGTAGTCCATGAGGAGTGGCACGACCGAATCCCGCCACTCCTCGATCGCCCGCTGAGCGGCGAGGGAAGTCCTGCTGTCCTGGTCGTCGGTCATCAGGCCACGGTAGCCAGCGCGTCGGACATCGACAGGTCCATCCGGCGCAGAACGTGCGCGGGTACCCGTCGCACCGCTTGCGGATCACCCCGTGGCCAGCACGGTGACGAAGTCCCGCACCCAGCCAACCTGGCACTGGTCGGCGGGCCGGAGCTGACCGGAGATCCTCGCCGTCAACGGAGCACCCGGAGTCGCCGCCGTATCGAACTGCACGTTGCTGTAGTTGATGTCGAGTTCCATGCCAGTGGTGGCACCGGCACCCACCAGGGCGGTGGCCATATCGACAGGAAGCGAGCTAGGCGCGGCAGCGTAGAGCAGGTCGCCCTTCGCGTCCTCGCCGAGTGCGCTCCTCGGCACCCGAGGGACGCGGCCCAAGGTGATACCCCAGTCCTGCCAGGTGGCTACGTCGGGCGACGGCTGCCCGTCAACGACGAGTGGCGGCAGGTTCTGGCGGACGCTGGCCGCCGTCTCACCGGCTGCGGGGACGGTGGATCCCCAGACTCCGAGCTGGGCGTCGCCGCCCCGGTCGAGGACCAGGCTGGCTTCGCCGATCTTGAGGGGGACCAGTACCGTGCCGTTGCTTTCGGTGCCACCCACCCCGTCTGCGACCTTGAACCCTCCGTTGAAACAGGCCAACAGCAACGGCCGTTCTGCCGCACTCACCGCTGAGCCCGACTCCGGACCGAGTGTCGCGCCACCAGAAGGGGGATCCTGGCTTCCGATGTGCAGGCTGTAGTTGACGTGGCCGTGAAGGAACCGGGCAACGGTAACCGGGGTGCCGTCGGCCTCGGTAAACACCTTTTCGTCGATGGCGATGCCGTGTGGTCCCACACTTAGCGTCGTCCATCCCGGCTCTTCGGGTGCCGTGGTGGTGGTCGGAGCGTTCGTCGTCGAACTTGTGGAGAGAGATCCTCTGACGTTGGCGGACGAACATCCGCTCAGTAGGAGTGAAGTTCCGGAGATCGCCAGCAAGACGATCCTGCCCGGTCGGAGACACCAGTCAGCCACCGTCATGAACAAAACGTAACGAGCCGACCTGACAGGGGCGTGACGGCCAGCTGGGCCAACGTTGACCGGACGTCGTCTGCTTCGCGGCCCTCGTCGGTCGCCACGTGGCCACCGCCCCAGGTGTAGCGGGCCTGGGCATGCCAATCAGCTGGTCGGCGTGGACTGGACCGGTGCCAGGAACTGCTCGACGGCGGCGGCGATGCCCTTGGCGATGACCTGCTGATCGCCAGGAGTGGCGGCGATGGATCCCTCGAAGGGATCGGTGAGGTACAGGGGCTCGATCACCGCCCCGGGCATCAGGCTCGGCGTGGAGAAGTAGCCGGCCAGCGGCGGCCCGATGAGAAGGAGGTGGTTGTAGCTCGCAGCCAGGTCGGCCAAGGTGCTGCCACTATCACCTCCCACCGAGGAGCCGTAGCCGGCATCCGGGAACGCTCCGTCGTCGGGAATCTGCCAACCCCGCGAGTTCATCGCCGAGAGCACATCGGTCTGGACGATCTGGGCCGGCCGTTGATTGGCGGCGGCAAACGGGCGGGCGGTGTCGTAGACGGTCACCGATCCGGCGTCGGCAGAGCTGGTACTTGAGTCCATGTAGATGCCGACGAGAGCGTCGGCTTTTGCAAAGTTTGCACAGATGTCACGCGCCGCTACATCAGCGTGTACGCCCGTTGCCGAGAGTACCCCGTCAGACAGATCAGCCGGCGTGAGTCGGACCACCGTCGTATCGGCGGTCCGTGACACCACGACGCGGTAGCCCTGGGCCCGCAGGAGATCGGAGGTGTCCAACTCGATGGCCAGGTTCACGGTGGACTCATCGACCTGCTGGCCGGACTCGGTGGTCCCGACGCCGCCAGGGTCGACCCCGCCGTGACCGGCGTCGAGGAAGATGGTCCGATGGTTGTCGCCCGACGTCGGCGGGAGCGCCACACAGGCTCCGGTAGCCATCGTCGACGGGGAGATGGCCTGCGGCCCATTGGCCCTACTGCCGAACAGGCCACTTCCAAGGTGTCCACTGAGCGCGCCGACGATCACGACGAGGCACGCCACTATGAGGACCACGGTGAGAAGACTGCGGCGTGCCCGGTGGGTGGTCGCCGAATCCCGGCCCGTAGTGGTCCTACGCGTCATACGAGGACCGCCGAGAATCGTCCCGATCCACCACCGTGGCCCGATCGCTCATGGGAGCCTGGTGGACGAGGGAGGAGTAGGTGGCGACGGCTACGGCGCGGTGCAGGCCAATGACTGGCCGTCTCGACATCGAGGCCCGATGGCGCCTGGCCGGTCGTCGGTGGGTCAACGCATCGCTCAACGGAAAAACACACCTCAGATTGTGGTCGAAACAGACAGGGAATTGGGCGCGGCACCAGACGGGTCAGGGTCAGAGTGCAGATTGAACCTGACGATGCTGTGACGATTGCAGGAGAACAGTGGAGAGGTCACGTCATGGCTGAGGTTGCGAAGCAGGGCTGGTGTGCCTTCGTGCCGGCAGAACGCCACTCAGGACAGGGCTACCGACGTCGGGCAGCACCACCAGCGGTGACTACGGTCGGAGGCCCGGGCGGGACCAGGGGACCGGGCTCCGCTACGTAGCCGGCGAGCTCAGGTCAGGAGCCGCTCGAGCTGCATCAGGTCGCTCAAGTGCTCGAGGACAGGAATGGCCTCGGACAGGATGCGCCGCTCGTCCCCGTCGGGGCCCCGGACGAAGCTGCACCCCTGTAGCTCGTTCCGGCCAGGTCGGACCTATCCTTCCGAGATGGCCTCGGACCCCCACACCAAGTCGCTACTCCGACGATTTCTGGGACTCATGGTCTTCCTCTCGATCATCCTCATCGTCACCACCGGCACCCGCGCCTATGCGGCACAGTCGTACCTCATCCCCTCCCCTTCGATGTCTCCCACTCTCCAACCTGGGGATCGGGTGGTGGTCGACAAGCTCTTCTCCACGGTCCACCGCGGCGACATCATCGTCTTCAACCGGGCGCCCGGGGACACCGACGTCCAGTACCCGGTGCTCGTGAAGCGGGTGATCGGTCTTCCAGGGGAGGCGATCGCGTCATCGGGTGACACCATCTACATCAACGGGAAGCCGATCACCCAATCGTGGTTGCCCACGCTCACGGGCTTTTGCAGCCAGTCGGCATTCAACATCCACACCCAGCGGATCCCGGTCGGCCAGTACTTCGTGATGGGCGACTGTCGCGGCGACTCATCGGACAGCCGCTACTGGGGAACCGTTCCACAGGGCAACATCATCGGAAAGGTGACCGCCATCGTGTGGCATGGCGGTCACCCCTGGATCCACTGGTTCTGATTACCCGGCTCAGACAGTTCTGGGCCGTTGCACGTGCCCACGACCGGTGGCTCACGCCGCCATCGGGAAGCTTCCTGGTTGCCGACGGAACTCCGTAGCCTCTCGACGCAGCCGTCCTGATCCTCCAGGAGTTCGTGGTCGCAGAGTCGGACGATGGGCCAGCCGACCTGGAGTTCAAAAGGGGGGACACCCTGAGATAACAGGGATTTGTGTGATCTCAGGAGTCTGTGTAGGCTGGTGCCTGTGCCAAGCGATAGTGAGATCACGTTTGCCGACCACGCCGGGCGCTTCTACGCCCGCCGGTACGGAATGGCCCCGATGGTGGGCCGCCTGATCGGCTACTTGGCGGTCTGCGATCCACGCGAGCAGAGCATCACGGAACTGGCCGACGCGCTGCTCGCCAGCCGAAGTGCTATTGCCGGTGCGGTCAATGCCGTGGAGAACCTCGGGCTCATCCAGCGTTCCCGGGCCGCGGGCGAACGGATGGACCATGTGCGCATCGACATGTCCTCGACCCAGGCGATGGGGTTCGACGTCTCCGAGTACCAGGAGTTGGCCGGGCTGGCCCGAGAGGGATTAGGCGTCTTGGCGGACACCCCGCCCGAACGGCGGGCGGTGCTGATGGAGCTCGCCGCCTTCGCCGACTTCCTCGTCGGCAGGGTTCCCGTCCTGGAACAGGAGTGGCGAGCGCATCGCGAAGAGCTGCGGGCCGCCGGCAAGCTCCCCGGCGACCCGACCACCCATCGAGAAAGCAGACAACCATGACGAGCCTGTCGACCGCGCCGGGCATCGTCGCTCGCGACGTCTGCAAGTCGTTCGGCGACCACGCGGTGTTGGAGAAGGTGAACCTGACGGCAGAGGCGGGCACGATCCTCTCGCTCCTGGGTCCGAACGGGGCGGGCAAGACCACCATGGTCCGCATCCTGTCCACCCTGATCTCGGCCGATTCGGGCTCCATGCGAATCGCCGGTCACGACGTGGGGGCCGACCCCGATGCGGTGCGGGCCGTCATCGGGGTAACCGGCCAGTTCTCGGCAGTGGACAATCTGCTCACCGGAACCGAGAACCTGCGGCTGATGGCCGACCTTCGCCATCTCGGACCCGAGGCCGGGCGCCGGCGGGTGACAGAGCTTCTGGAGGAATTCGACCTCGTCGATGCCGCGGATAAGCCCCTTGCGACCTACTCAGGGGGCATGCGCCGACGGCTCGACCTAGCGATGACGCTGGTCGGCCAGCCGAGCGTGATCTTCCTCGATGAGCCCACCACGGGTTTGGACCCGCGCAGCCGCCGCACCATGTGGAAGATCATCCGTGAGCTCGCCTCGGAGGGAGTCACCATCCTCCTCACCACCCAGTACCTCGACGAGGCGGACCAGCTATCCGACCAGATCGCAGTTCTCGACCAGGGAAGGATCGTCGCCGAAGGGACACCGGCCGAGCTAAAGGCTCGCATTCCCGGTGGCCATGTCCGCCTCCACTTCACTGATCTCCATCTGCTGCGCTCGGCGAGCGAGCTCCTCCCCGTGGCCGTGCCGGATCAGGATCAACTTGCCCTCCAGGCACCGGCGGACGGCAGCGTGGCCTCACTCCGTGACCTGCTCAACGAGCTGCACGAGGCCCATATCGCCGTCGATCGACTGTCGATCCACACCCCGGACCTCGACGACGTGTTCCTCGCCGTCACCGGAGCCCCCGTGACGAGCCGCTCCGACGTGGAGTCCATAACGCAAGGAGCTGCACAGCAATGACCACCTTCGCCTACACGGTCAGCGACTCCAGGACGATGCTGCGCCGCAACCTCAAGCACCAGCTCCGCTACCCGTCCATGACCTTGATGCTGGTCGGGATGCCCATTGTGTTCCTGCTGCTCTTCGTCTACGTCTTCGGCGGCCAACTGGGCGCTGGACTCGGCGCTCACGACGGCCGCAGCGCCTACCTCGACTACGTGGTGCCCGGCGTACTGCTGGTCACCATCGCCTCAGCCGTCCAGGGCACCTCGATCATGGTCGCGATGGACATGACCGGTGGCATCATCGACCGGTTCCGCACGATGGCGATCGCCCGCGCCTCCGTCCTCACCGGGCACGTACTCGGAAGCCTGATCCAGGTGATGGCCGGCCTCACGATCCTCATTGGCGTCGCCTTCGGTCTCGGGTTTCGCTCCACCGCCGGGCCGCTCGAGTGGCTCGCCGCGATCGGGATGCTGACCCTGTTCGCTTCCGCACTCATCTGGCTGGCTGTCGCCCTCGGATTGGCCGCCAAGAGCGTGGAGACCGCCAGCAACACCCCGATGATCCTCTTCCTGCTTGTCTTTCTCGGCAGCGCGTTCGTCCCGACCCAATCGATGCCCGGCGGCCTGCGTCAGTTTGCCGAGTACCAGCCCTTCACCCCGGTCGCCGACACCGTGCGCGGGCTACTCAGCAACGCCGCCATCGGCGACCATGCCATCGTTGCCATTGCGTGGAGCATCGCTATCGGCCTCGGCGGCTACCTCTGGGCCATCCGCCTCTATAACCGGCGCCGAGCTGCCGAGCCAACATGAGCGGGTCCCTCCAGCACCTCGGGTGACCGGTTGGCACGTACCGCGAAGCGCAGATGACACCAGGCCCGGGTTCACATCAGCTGTCAACTCGCGTCGACTGTCACTGGAGTTCGCAGCGCTGATATTCAGGTCCACGGTTGGCGCGAGGTCAGCGAGAAGCTCGAAGGACCCGGCCGCGGCGGAGGTCATCGCGACATGCGCCGTCCGGTTCCCGGCGCCGACGAACGGGCGTGGACGGTGTCGTTGATGAGCATGAACCGCATCGGCCAGAATCCGGGCCGCGGCTCAGGAAGCTCATGGCGCGCCCTGATGAACCCCGTCAACGTGACGGTGGCGGCGGCAAGCCAGACGATGACCCCGACGGCGAGGACCCACGGCGTGGATCCCGACCACATGATGATGAGGCCCGCCAGAACGACGGCCAGTCCGCCGTACCCCACACGGAGAGCCCAGACGGCCATCCTCCACTGACCCTTGTGCTGCAGCTCCGGCGACTCGTTCATGTCAGAGATTGTGCGGGAGCCGCGAGTGTGCAACCAGGGTCATTGGTCCTCCGGGAGCCAACCGACGGCCGGCTGGCGAGGTGGTCGCGCCAATACGACTCCGGCCCGACGAGGACGACCCGAGGCGATGGCGCCATCCTTCACCTCCGAAGCAACTGGCCACAGACACCGACCGCCTGCTCGGCGCAAGCGGTCGGTGTGCCATCAGTGACAATCCTGCGTGTCACCGGTGAACATGCTCATCAGCTACAGCCGCTGGTCGTCCCGCAGCTCGAGCAGACGTAGCAGGAGCCGGCCCGTTGCATGGCGTTACCGCACTGGTAGCAGTAGGGTGCGTCCCGCTGCTCGGCCCGGGCGATCAGACCGTCCGCCGGAGCCGGGGCGGTCTGGGTGGTCGGAGCTACGTGGAACGTCGGGGCGCTGGAATCCACCACCATGGTGATCGTCGGGTCGATCGAGTCGGACTCGACGATGCCGCTCGACGGCGTGGCCGTCTCCTCGACACCGGGCAGGGTCGGCTGCATCCGCTCCGAAGTGGACAGGATGCCCAATTCGGCCCGCTCGTCGTAGGGCAGGTAGTCCACGGCCAACCGGCGGAAGATGTAGTCGACGAGGCTGGTGGCGATGCGCAGGTCCGGGTCGTCGGTGATGCCCGCCGGCTCGAAGCGCATGTTGGTGTACTTGCGGACATAGGTCGACAGCGGCACACCGTGCTGGAGGCCGAGGCTCACCGAGATGGAGAAGGCGTCCATGATGCCGGCAAGGGTCGAGCCCTGCTTCGACACCTTCATGAACACCTCGCCGGGACGGCCGTCCTCGTACTCGCCGACGGTCACGTAGCCCTCACAGTCGGCCACCCGGAACGCGAAGGTGGACGACTTGCGGCGACGGGGCAGGCGCTCGCGCACCGCACCGACCAGCAGCGTGTCCTGGGTGCGGCCCTGCTCGCGGACCAGGGCGGTCTCGAGCTCGGCGATCTTGGCGCTCAGTTCGCGGGCGTGGGCCTCCGCCTCGGATCCGGCCGTCGGCTCGTCAGCGGCGAGGTCGCCGGCGGCACTGTCCTTCTTGGTGGTCGACAGCGGCTGGGCCACCTTGCAGTTGTCGCGGTAGATGGCGACAGCCTTGATGCCGAGCCGCCAGGCGTCGATGTGCAGTTGCTCGACGTCCTCCACCGACACGTCTTCGGGCAGGTTGACCGTCTTCGAGATGGCGCCCGAGATGAAGGGCTGCACCGCACCCATCATGCGCACGTGGCCGAGGTAGTGGATGGTGTTGTCCCCCATGGAGCAGGCGAACACGGCCAGGTGCTCACTCGACAGGTACGGGGCGCCGACGATCGACATGTGATCGTTGATGTAGGCGATGATCTCGTCCACCTGGTCGGGCGAGTAGCCCAGCCTGGTCAGCGCTCGGGGCACCGTCTGATTGACGATCGACATGGTGCCGCCGCCCACCAGTTTCTTGGTCTTGACCAGGCCGAGGTCGGGTTCGACGCCAGTGGTGTCGCAGTCCATGAGCAGGCCGATGGTCCCGGTCGGCGCCAGCACGCTGGCCTGCGAGTTGCGCACGCCGTACTGCTCACCGAGCTCGACGGCCAGGTCCCAGGCCTCCTGGGCGGCCGACAGGATGTCGGTGGGGACCTGCTCCTCGTCGATCACCGCGACGGCGTCACGGTGCATCTTGAGGACATTGGTCATCGGCTCGACATTCTCGTGGTAGCCGGCGAAGGGGCCCATGCGGGCGGCCGTGCGGGCCGACGTGGCGTAGGCGTGCCCGGTCATGAGTGCGGTGATGGCAGCGGCCCACGCCCGACCCTGGTCCGAGTCGTAGGGCAGGCCCTGGGCCATGAGCAGGGCGCCGATGTTGGCGTAGCCGATCCCCAGCTCCCGGAAGCGCCGCGAGTTCTCTGCGATCTTCTCGGTCGGGTAGTCGGCGTTGCCCACGATGATCTCCTGGGCGGTGAAGATGACCTCGACTGCGGAACGGAAGCCCTCGACGTCGAACGACGAGTCGGCGTGGAGGAACTTCATCAGGTTGAGGCTGGCCAGGTTGCACGCCGAGTTGTCGAGGTGCATGTATTCGGAACAGGGGTTGGAGCCGTTGATCCGCCCGGTGTTGGAGGCGGTGTGCCACCGGTTGATGGTGGTGTCGAACTGCATGCCGGGGTCGGCGCATTCCCAGGCGGCCTTGGCGAACTGGCGGAAGAGGTCGCGGGCCGGCACGGTGCGCACCGTCTCGTTGTCGCCCCGGGTGACGAGGTCCCAGTCGGTGCCGTCGATGACGGCCTGCATGAACTCGTCGGTGACCCGGACCGAGTTGTTGGCGTTCTGGTATTGGAGGCTGATGGCGTCCTTGCCGTCGAGGTCCATGTCGAAGCCGGCATCGCGCAGCACGCGCGCCTTGCGCTCCTCGGTGGCCTTGCACCAGATGAAGTCCTCGATGTCCGGGTGGTCGGCGTCGAGGATGACCATCTTGGCGGCCCGGCGGGTCTTGCCCCCCGACTTGATGGTTCCGGCTGAGGCGTCGGCACCGCGCATGAAGCTGACCGGACCGGATGCCGTACCGCCGCCCTTCAGGAATTCGTGGGAAGAACGGATGCGGGAGAGGTTGACGCCGGCACCGGAGCCACCTTTGAAGATCACGCCCTCCTCGGTGTACCAGTTGAGTATGGAGTCCATGGTGTCTTCGACCGACAGGATGAAGCAGGCCGAGCCCTGCTGGGGAACGCCTTCCACGCCGATGTTGAACCACACCGGCGAGTTGAAGGCGGCCATCTGGTGGACGATCAGATGCTTGAGCTCGGCGGAGAACGCCTCGGCCTCCTCGTCGTCGACGAAGTAGCCGTCCTTGATGCCCCAAGCCGTCACGGTGTCGACCACCCGGTCGGCCACCTGGCGCAGCGACGACTCGCGCTCGATGGTGCCCGGGGTCCCCCGGAAGTACTTCTGGGCGAGGATGTTGGTGGCGTTCAGGCTCCAGGATTCGGGCACCTCGACGCCGAGTTGCTCGAAGGCGACCGAACCGTCGCGGTAGTTGGTGATCCGTGCATCGCGTCGCTCCCAGACGATGTCGTCATAGGGATGGGTGCCGGCGGAGGTGAAGTGGCGGCGGATGCCGATGCCGACTCGCTGCGGTGCGATGGCCATGGGGTGGACCTCTTTCTGTCGTCGTCTGTGGAGCTGAGTGTGCTGCCGGTGCAAGTTGAGGCGATGGGTGTGTCGTCGGAGATGCTGTGTCTGGTCTGCCCGGGTGCTGAGGTACTGCCGTTGATGCGAGTCCCCTACCCCTGCGGAGGTCACCGGTATGCGTCCGTCACCGGAACTCGAGCGGTCGTTCCTGCCCCATCTGCAGGTGCGCAACCGCCGGGTCAACCGCCAGTTCCGTCCTGCCCGACCGCCGGGCCCATTGCCATCGTACCCCGGCCCGGATAACTCCGGATTACCGAGAAATGCGATGGAGACACAATATGTTGTGGTTCATCCTCCCCCGAGGTACGAGATAGTGGGTCTATTACAGCAGTGTAGTTACGCCGCTGTCAACGAACACCGCAGAATTCGTCGGCCGATCTGCTCGCGAATCCCCTGTTCGGAGGGCGTTCGCGAAGGTTTGCAAATCATTGCTGGGCGCGAGCACTCCCGAGGGCCCGGAAACCGTCCTCCGCCCCTACCGGTCGATCTCACTACAGTCCCCGTGTGGCCGTCCGCACCCCCGTCAGCATCGCCATCGACGCCGGCACCACTGGCATCCGGGCCCTGGTCGTCGACGAGCAGGCCCGGGTGGTGGACATCGCCTACCGAGAACTGACCCAGCACTTCCCAGCGCCCGGCTGGGTCGAGCACGACGCCGGCGAGATCTGGCGCCTGGTCCGCGAGACGCTGGTCGAAGTGGCCGGTCGCCTGGGTGACCGCAGCCGGGTGGCCCGGTCGATCGGCATCACCAACCAGCGCGAGACCGTGATCGCCTGGGACCGGAGGACCGGCAATGTGCATCACCGGGCGCTGGTGTGGCAGGACCGCCGCACCGCCGAGCGCTGCGCCGAACTCACCGCGGCCGGCCATCTCCCCCTGATCCGGGAACAGACCGGGCTCGTCCTCGACGCGTACTTCTCGGCGGCGAAGATGCAGTGGCTACTCGAGGAGGGCGGCGTCCCGACCGGTCCCGACCTGGTGCTTGCCACCGTCGACTCGTGGATCCTGTGGAACCTGACGGGCGGGACCGACGGCGGGACGCTGGCCACCGACGTCACCAACGCGTCGCGCACCATGCTCTTCGACATCGTGGTCCGTCGCTGGTCGGCCGAGCTCTGCGACCTGTTCCACGTGCCCCCTTCCGCCCTGGCCGAGGTGCGACCCTCCTGCGGCCGGTTCGGGAAGGTGGTCGATGCCACCTTGGGTGGCGACTCCCCGTTGGCCGGGGTGCCGATCAGCGCCATGATCGGCGACCAGCATGCTGCCCTGTTCGGACAAGCCTGCTTCGACCGGGGCATGACCAAGGCGACCTTCGGCACCGGCAGCTTCATCCTCATGAACGCCGGCGCCACCTGCCCTCCCCCGGTTGACGGCCTGGTGACCACGCTGGCCTGGGACCTCGGCACCGACGGCGATGTGGCCATCGGTGCCGACGGTGGTCCGGGGCCCGGTCGGTCGTCACTGGCCTACGCCGTCGAGGGCTCGATCTTCGTGTCGGGGGCCGGCGTCCAGTGGCTGCGTGACGGACTCGGCATCATCACCGAATCGGCCGGGATCGAGCCGCTCGCCCGCTCGGTCGACTCGTCCGAGGGGGTCGTGCTGGTGCCCGCCTTCTCCGGCCTCGGCAGCCCCCATTGGGACCCGGGTGCCCGGGGGATCATCACGGGTCTCAGCCGGGGCACCGGCCGGGCTCACGTGGCGAGGGCCATGATCGAGGCCATGGGTTTCCAGGTGCGCGACGTGTTGGAGGCTATGGGGGCGACCGGCACTGTTCCTTCCGTGGTCAGGGTCGACGGCGGGGCGGCCGTCATGGGGATGCTGCTGCAGCACCTGGCCGACCAGGCCAGGCTCGAGGTGGTCCGGCCGCAGTCGGTCGAGACCACCGCTCTCGGAGCGGCAACCATGGCCGGGCTGGCCGAGGGGGTATGGGGGTCGCTCGAGGACCTGACCGAATTGTGGACCGCGGAGGCGTCGTTCACTCCTGCGGTCGACTTGGCGCTGGCTGATGCGGCCCACGAGGTGTGGATGCGGTCGGTCGAGCGGTCCCGGCACTGGGTGTCGGGCGACGACGCCTGACTGACTGGAACCGGCACCCGGAACGGCCCCGGGCATCGGCCGCCCGTCCGGGCCGGCTCATGCCGGCCGTCCCGTCAGTCGAGCTCCCGCCAGCCGTGGTCGGCCAACTCGGCCATGATGGCGATCCACTGGCGTTCCCGGGACCGCAGCACCGGAGCGACCCGCCCGACCACCAGGACCACGCCGGCCCGGACCATTTCTGCGGCGGCCACGTTCGGGCTCTGATCGGCGGTCTCGCTTCCGTTCTCGTGGGCCCCCACCGGTGACGACAGCGGAGTCACCGCCCACAGGGCCATCGCCCGGAGCTCGTCATCAGATGGGGGGTCACCGTGGCTGGCCGTCACCCGGGTGGTGTCGGCATCGATGATGGCGGCGAAGTCAGCCACCAGGCTCCGTCGCACCCGATCGGCGAGGTGGTCGAGGAGCACCTCCCGCGAGGATTGGATGAACAGCTCGGTGGCGATGTCGAGGAGCTCAGCGTGCCGGTCCGGTAGGGGACCTTCGACCGCCCGCAGTGCCTCGATGGTCACCCCGTCCACCTCGAGGATCTCATCGCGCAGGAGTCCGAGGAGATGGTCACCGGCCAAGCCGACCCCGAGTTCGTCGACGACGACGCGGTTGTCACGCTGGAGGATGTCGATCGAGACGACGTCGCCACCGACCGAGCCGATACGGCTGGCCACCGCACCCAGGGCACCGGGTCGATCGGGCAGCTGGACGCGGATCAGGTAATTGGGCACGGCGTCAGGGTAAGGCTGAAATGTGTCGGCACGGTTTCGTCCCGGTTACGAACTCGGCGCCGGGGTCGCCGGCACCCCGCCTTCTCCGGGGGCCCTCCTTTTCCGGCTGGCGTAGACGTCCACATACTCCTGGCCCGACAGGCTGGCGATGTCCGCCATCAAGGCGTCGGTCAGGGCCCGCAGCCCGTCCTGGTCGAGTTCGACGCGGGCGGTGCCACCGGGGGTTGCAACGGGAGCGCACTGCCCCGTGGTGATCGTGGCGCCACCAAGTTCGTAGCTGACGGGTGAGCCGAAGCGGACGGTCACCGACCGGAAGGGGCGCATGAACATCGAGCCGGGCGGCTGCACGTTCCGGGTTCCGATGATGCCCACCGGGATCACCGGCACGTTGCAGCCGAGGCTGAGCCGGGCCACACCGGTCTTTCCCTTGTGGAGCCGGGTGTCGGGCGCCCGCGTCCCCTCGGGGTAGATGGCGAGCACCCCACCCCCCTGGAGCACCGAGGTGGCGGTGTCGAGGGCCCGTTGCGAGGCGTCGCCCCCACTCCGGTTCATGGGGATCTGGCCGGCCGCCCGGAAGAACCAGGCCGTCTTCCAGCTGTCGAAGTACTCGGCTTTGGCCACATAGGTGACGCGGCGCCGGACCACGACGGGAAGGAAGAACGAATCGCAGAACGACTGGTGGTTGGCGGCCAGGATCACGGGCCCATCGTGGCGCACGTGCTCGCGTCCCTCGACCCGGACACGCCACAACAGGAGAAGGAAGGGGCTGATGATCGCCTTCATGATCCAGTAGGCCACGGGGCAACGGTAACCGTGCCTGTGCTGTACTGCACTCATGACCGCAGCGACCACCTCCACCGTCGTCTTCGACACGCCCGACACCCCATCCGACCAGGGGCCTTGGCAGGTGCTCGGCCGCACGATCGGCCTGCCCGTCGAGGTCCGTTCGGCCGTTCAGTGGGGCGTGCAGTACCTGGTCCCGGCCGCCGCGGCCCAGCGCATCGTCGGAGCGACCGGGCTCGAGGTCACCGGTCCGCTGCCGGGCAGAGCCCTGGTGGCGCTGGCCGTCTGCCGCTACGACGACACCGACCTCGACAGCTACCACGAGGTGGCCGTGAGTTTCGTCGTCCGACCCCACGACGCCCCACCGAACCCGTCCGCCTTCGACCGGGCCCGAGAGTTCGCCACCGGCGCCATCGGCGCCTACATTCACCGCCTGCCCGTCGACCAGGAGTTCACCTGTGCGGCTGGCCGGGACATCTGGGGCTACCCCAAGTGGATCACCACCATCGACATCGACGAGCCCGATTCGTGCGACCGCCGGTCGGGGTCAGGCACGACCATCCGGTTGGTCGACGACGGTACCCACGTGCTGACACTCACGCTGGCCGGTGGGGGCCCGGTCAAGCTGCCGGCCCACGCACCCCCGAGCTACTCGTTCCGCGACGGGGTGCTGAAGCGGACGCCGTGGGAGATATCCACCGAAGGCATTGCGGGTCGGCCCGGGGGCGCCACCCTGGTGCTCGGCGATCACCCGATGGCCCACGAGCTGCGCACGCTCGGCCTGCCCAAGCGGGCCCTGTTCTCCTCGTCGGCTACCCGCATGCGGGCCTCGTTCGGCGCACCTGCGGTGGTGGTGGCCCGACGCTGAACGGTCCTCAGTGCAGGCGGGTGAGCACCTTGCGGAGGCTGCGCACACCCTGGCCGATCCGCTGCTCGTTCTCGATCAGGGCGAACCGGACGTGGCCGTCGCCCCCCGGGCCGAAGCCGACCCCGGGCGAGGTGGCCACGTCGGCTTCTTTGACCAGGAACTTGGCGAACTCGAGCGACCCCATCTCCTGGTATGGCTCGGGGATCGGCGCCCACACGAACATGGTGCCCCGGGGCGGGGTCACCTCCCACCCGATCCGCTTGAGCCCGTCGCACAGGGCGTCCCGGCGCGACTGGTAGATGTCGTTGATCAGCTTGGGGTAGTCGGGCACTTCGTTCATGGCCACGATGGCGGCGATCTGGATGGGCTGGAACGTGCCGTAGTCGAGGTAGCTCTTGAGCTTGGTGAGCGCCTGGACGATCTCCGCGTTGCCGACCAGGAACCCGACCCGCCAGCCGGCCATCGAGAACGACTTGGTCAGGGTGTACAACTCGACGGCCACGTCCTTCGCCCCGGGCACCTGGAGGATGGATGGCGGGGTATAGCCGTCGAAGGCGATGTCGGCGTAGGCGAAGTCGTGGACGAGCACGATGTCGTGTTCCTTGGCGAACTCGACGATGCGGGTCATCCAGGCAAGGTCGACGCATTCTGTGGTCGGGTTGTGCGGGAACGAGAGCACGACCACCCGGGGCTTGGGCCAGGCCGACTCCCACGCCTCCATCAGGTTGTCGAAGAAGGCGGCGCCTCCCTCGGTGCTGTCGACTCCTTCGCCGCTCGCCGTGTCGAGACGGACGTGGCGGATGTCAGCCCCGGTGAACAGCGGCGCATAGATGTGGATCGGGTACGACGGCGACGGCACCAGCACGGTGTCACCCGGGCCGGCCAGCACCCACATCAGGTGGGACAGGCCCTCCTTGGCTCCGATGGTAGTGACCACCTCGGTCTCGGGGTCGAGTTCGACGTCGAACTTGCGCAGGTAGAGGTCGCAGATGGCCTTCCGGATCTTCGGGATGCCTCGGCTGGCCGAGTAGCGGTGATTACGCGGGTTGCGGGCGGCCTCCGCCAGCTTCTCCACCGCCACGTCGGGTGAGGGGAGGTCCGGGTTGCCGAATCCCATGTCGATCACGTCGCGTCCGTCGTGGCGGGCGGCTGCCTTCAGGTCGTTGATGGTGGCGAAGACGTACGGCGGCAGCCCGTTGATACGGCGGAATTCCATACCCCACGATACCGCCGCGCCCCGCCGGCACCGGACAGGACGCCGATGAGCGGCCCACAGCAGCCTCGCTAGGCGACGGCGGTGGCGGCCTCGGCGACCACCTCGAGCGACTCCGGCCAGGCGCAGACGGCCCACGTGGCACCGGCACCGGACACCGCGGCCAGCGTGGCGACGGCTTCCTCCACGGTGTCGCCGACCGGGCCGCCCCACGTCACCTCGACCCCCTGGGCCGCCAAGGGCTCCACCTTTTCGGTCCCCACCTGCCACACGTTGACGGCGGCACCGGCCGCCCGGGCCAAGGCCACCATCTCGGGACGTCCGCCGCCGATCCACACCGGGATCCCCGCGCCGACAACCGCAAAGGCCACCGATTCGAGTCGTTCCCGACGGATCTCGGCGCGTTCGTAGGGGATGCCGTAGGCCTTGTTCTCTTCCTGGCTGAGCTTGTCGCCGGTGCCGATACCGGCGATGAGACGGCCGCTGCTCAACCCGTCCAGCCCGAACAGGACGTCGAGGAGGACCTCGTCGGGCAGCAGGCCGATCCGGGCGACCAGTGTGCCCAGGTGGATCGTCGAGGTCGAGGCGGCCAGTGCGCCAAGCAGCGGACCCGATGAGAGGGACGGGCGTCCGGGCTGGCCGATCGGCCACAGATGGTCGAAGACGAAGACGCCGTCGATCCCCAGGGATTCAGCCCGTCGGGCAGCACCCAGGGCCGCGTCCGCGTCGTCCCGGAACTGCGGGAGGGTGATGCCGACCTTCACCGGCCGGTCATGACGTCGACTCGACCTGCGCCTTCAAGTCCCGGAGGGCGATCGACATGATGCGGCTCTGGGCCCGCATCTTGATGAATCCGGGGAGGGGCACCTTCATCTCCACCTCGAGGTGGTAGGTGACCTCGGTCCCCCCGTCGGACGTCGGCGAAAAGACATACCGGCCATCGAGTTTGGACGTGATATCCCCTGCGGTCTGTACCCACGACAGGACACCGGGGGCCCCGGAGTAGTCGTAGGCCAGGGTGTAGCTGGTGCTGCGCCCGAAGGCGGCGGCCCGGAAGGTGACCACGCTCGGCCGTCCCTCCGCGTCGCGCTCGTCGATGGTGACCTCTTTGATGTCGGCGGCCCACGACGGATAGCTGGCAATGTCGGCGCTGACCTCGAAACAGCGCGCCGGGTCGGCCGCCACCACCATCCTCTCAGTGGCTTGTTCCGCCACGGTCGGCCCTCCTCCTCGAATCGTCGGCTGGAGCCCGCATGGCGTCAGCCTCCCCCGTCGCCGAGGGACCTCGCCAGCCTAGGTGCGAGCACGTCGTAGCCGAAGGATGCCTCGGCCCGCCGGCGGGCGGCCAGTCCCATCCTGGTGCGCAGGCCCGGGTCGGCCAGCAGTTCGCCGATGGCCCGGGCGACGGCCGCCGAATCGGTCGGGCGACGCACCACCACGCCGGTCTCGCCGTTCTCCACCGCTTCGCCCGCCCCGCCGGAGGCGCCGGCAACCTGGGCCACGCCGGCTGCTGCCGCCTCCACGAACACGATCCCGAAGCCCTCCTGTTCGAGGCCCAGCCAACGGTTGCGGCACAGCATGGCAAACACGTCGGCCGACGCGACCAGTCGGGGAAGGTCCTCATCGGACACCCCGCCGAGGAGGCGCACCGGAGCTCCGGTCTCGGCCACCCGGCCGGCCAGTCGCTCGGCGTCCCGTCCCCGCCCGGCGATGACCACCGTCAGGTCGGGGAATCGCTCCACGAGTGCCCCGGACGCGTCGATGAGCACGTCCATCCCCTTGCGGGGCACGAGCCGGCTGACGCTCACCACCAGGGGGCCTGTTGCCGGGAGCCCGAGGTCGACCCGGGCCCGGGCCCGCTCGTGCTCGTCCAACGGGACGAACCGCTCGAGGTCGACTCCCGGGGGGATCTCGACGACGGGGGGCATGCCGCGGCCCCGCACCGCCCGCCGGGCCTCGGCGGCCGGGTAGCCGCCGGCCGAGATCACCAGCGAGGCGTGGCGCACCACGTGGGCCAGCATCGACCGGGTAGCCGGGAGCCGGCCGGGGATGGCCACCTCGGCCCCGTGCAGCAGAACGGCATAGGGCATGCCGAGCCGAGGTCCCACCAGGCCGAGCGGGAAGGCAGGGTCCAGAACCACCAGGTCGGCGCCGGCCCGACCGGCCGCCTCGCGTATCCTCCCGACCAGGCCCGGCGTCGGAGCCAGCACCCGGGACGGCACCCGCTCGATGCGGATACCCCGCTCGGCCTGCTCGGCGTCGAAGGCGGCGGCGCCGGGATGGGATGAGGCGGTCAGCACGGCATACGTCGACGGGTCGAGGCGGCGCCACAACTCCCACAGGTAGACCTGGATGCCTCCCACCTTCGGCGGGAAGTCGTTGGTGACCAGGAGGTGGGTCACGTCGCCGCCCCCGTTGCGGCGGTGCCCCGGTCGGTCCGGGCGAGCCGATCGGCCGCCCAGCGGGCGTGCTCGGCCAGCAACTCGTCGTCACCGCCGGCGTAGCGGGCCAGCGCCGCGGCGGTCGCCGGGTCGGCACCGTCACCGATGTTGCCGAGCGCCACCAGGGCGTTGCGTCGCAGGTGGCGGGGGTCGCGATCCGCGATGTACCACCGGCCGTGGGCCTCCAGAAGGGCAGCATCGGTAGCGTCGAGGAGGTCGAGGAGGTCGACCGATCCAACCGTTCCGGCGTCGGGCGGCCCGGGCGGGCGACGCCGGTCGGCCGTCCGGTTGACGGGGCAGACCTGCTGACAGTCATCGCATCCGTAGATGCGGTCGCCGAGGGCCTCCCGGAACTCGACCGGGAAGGTGCCTGGGGCCTGGACGAGCCAGGCCAGGCACCGACGGGCGTCGAGGACGCCGTCGGCCACCAGTGCCCCAGTGGGACAAGCCGCCATACAGCGCCGACATGATCCGCACCCTTCGGCGTGATCCGTAGGGCCGGCCGGTGACGTCGGGACCAGCGGCGCGTCGGTGACCACCGAGCCGAGCACGAACCACGACCCGAGCCCGGGCAGGAGCAGGAGTGTGTTGCGGCCGAACCAGCCCAGGCCGGCCCGATGGGCGGCCGCCCGGTCGACCAGGGCGTTGTCATCGGCGACGACGCGGGCCCGCCAACCCTCGGCTACCAATAGATCGGCGATCTGCCCCAGGGCCGAACGCAAAGGCCCGTAGTAGTCGGCGCGGGCATAGCGGGCCACGGTGCCCGCCGGGCGGTCGACAGGACGTCGCTCGTCGTCCCGGCGCCGGTAGCCCCACGCGCCAACCACCAGGGCGCGGGCACCGGGAAGGACCCGGTCCGGTTCGGTCGAACGCCGTGGGTTCCGGTAGGTGAACTGCATGCCGGCGTGGAGGCCGTCCCGCCTACGGGACTCGAGATCGCGACGTGTGGTCGGGAAGGACTCGGCACCGGTGATGCCGACGGCTGCCAGCCCGGCGCTTGCGCCGCGATCCGTCACGTCCCGGCCCAGGCGGGCACACGCGTCAGCCGTGAGAACCGGCGGATGGGACACCACGGGATCGGGCACGCCCCATGGTTGCACGGCCCCGAGCCCGTCCGAGACCGCACCCCACTGGCGCCGGCCGCTGGCCGTGTCGTCTACAGGCCGCTGGCCTGGTGGCGGACGCCGGGCACGAGGCCGGCCCGTTCGAGCAGGCGTACGGCCCGCGCCTCGTCGGCGTCGACGACCAAGGCGTCCTCGGGCGAACGACCGACGATGAAGGAGACCACACAGTCGTCGCACACCGGGGTGTCCCGGTGGGCGCAGTCGGCGCAGTCGATGGTGAACGATCCGTCGCCGTCTCCCACCGACGACGTAGCACGTCGACCGGGGGCAGGTGCCGGCCTCCGTAGGGATAGGGGGACGACCACCCCGCCAGGCAGGTCCCCTTGGTCCGGGCGGTTCACGGGGTCGTGCGTCACGGCGGTGCCTCCTGTGTGCAGTGATCCGGTCGTTCCGTCTCCTTCGAATACTGCTCGGTGGGTGTGACATTCCACTAGATCCGGGCCGGCCGCCGCCCCATATTCCTTTCGATCCCAGTCGATTAAAGGCAGCTCCGCACCCGGCCGATACTCCAGATGGGCCCCAGGCCTCCAGCGGCTCGGCCGCGCACCGGCACCCGACGTCCCTTCGGGGCGAGCACCGGTTCGTAGCCTGTGCCGGGTACCCGGAATGGCAACCCGAGAGCAATGCCGCTTCCAGGAGCCGCCGCGTCCGCACCCGGGATTCGATTCACGCCTGGCCCCCCGGGAACTCGAGGCTCAAGGCGAGGCGCCTGCGGCCGATAGAGAACTGGAGGAGTTGCTACCGGTGGGTATCGCACCTGTCGTCGCACAGGACGACTCCGCCCCACCCAGCAGATCGACGCGCATACCAAGGAGCACACGCAATGACCACAGCCCTGAGCACCGAGCAGGTTGCTGGCACCACCCGGGTCCTCATCATCGAGGACGACCCAGCGATCGCCGAGGCGGTCCGGCGGGTGGTGGCCAAGCAGAACGGCACGGGCGTGGTGGCAGGCGACGGTCGCAATGGGTTGCGCAACTTCTTCGAGGAGCGTCCGGATCTGGTGGTGCTCGACATCGGCCTGACCGAGATGGACGGTTGGGAGGTCCTCGAGCGCATCCGGGACCTCTCGGACGTGCCCGTGCTACTTCTGACCGCCCACGACCTCGAACAGGATGAGGTGCACGGTCTGACCGGCGGCGCCGACGACTTCCTGACAAAGCCCTTCGGCGTCCAGGAGCTCGCCGTCCGGATCCAGACCCTGCTGCGACGCAGTCAGTCCTCCACCACGACTGCGGCCGAGGCCACCACCTACTGTGACGGCAATCTCGAGGTCGACTGGCCGGCACGCGAGGTCCGGGTGGACGGCGAGGTGGTCGGTCTCACCAAGCTCGAGTTCCAGCTCCTCCAGACCTTCGTGCGTCACCCCGGGCAGGCCCTGTCCACTCAACAGCTGCTGGAGCAGGTGTGGAACGACCCGTTCGGTATCGGTCCCGAGCGGGTCAAGTTCACCGTCCTTCGCCTGCGCCGCAAGCTCGGTTGGCAGGACGAGCAGAAGTACGTCCTCGAGGCGATCCGCGGCTACGGCTACCGGTACACGCCGTTCGCCGGCCGTTCGCCGGCCTAATACCCGGCCGAGGCGTCCACCCGACCGACCAGTGGCTCCCCCGCCACCAGGCACCGGACATTGGTCCGGATCCGGTCGGCCAACAGCGGCACCACCATCTCGATGGTGTCGGCCGTGTGCGGCGTGACGATGCAGTTGTCGAGGTCCCAGAGCGGATGGCCGTCGGGTAGCGGCTCGGGTTCGGTGACGTCAAGGGCGGCCCCGGCAATCGACCCGGCCGCCAGTGCGGCCACCAGCGCCCCGGTGTCGACGTGGCCGCCCCGGGCAACGTTCACCAGCCACGCAGAAGTTGGCATGACGTCCAGCTCGGCCGCACCGATGATGCCGGCGGTGTCCGGGGTGAGAGCGAGGGCCAGCACGACCACCAGGGCGTCGCCGAGCGATTCGTGGAGCCGGTCGACCGACAGCGTCCGGGTCGCACCGGGCACCGGATCCGGAGTGCGCCGCACCACGGTGGCGTCGACCCGGAACGGGGCCAGCTGCTCCAGCAGCGAGGTGGCGATGCCACCGCCGCCGAGAATGGTGACCTTCTGGTCGTAGAGGCTGGTGCCGGCCGGGATACCCCACGACCGGGCCACCACCCGGGCCGGCAGGTGCCGGAGGCCGGCCAGGGCCAGGGTGAGGGCGTGCTCCGCCACCGGTTCGGCATAGGCGCCCTTGGCACACGTCCAGATCCGCTCGTCATCGAGGAGGCCGGCTTCGGCTACCCGTTCCACCCCGGCGAACGGGAGCTGCACCCATCGAGCGTCGGGCACCTCGGCCAACCAGTCCGTCAGTCCGGCCACGTCGGACGGATCGAGCCACACCAGGCAGTCTGGCCGGTCGGCCAGGTCGACCACCTCGCCCCCGCCGTCACGAACGGCATCAGTGGCGAAATCGGACGGGTACGGACCGACGGCGACGCGAGGTGGGGTCATAGGCGCACCTTAGCGAGGGGCCGCCGGGGCGATCGGCTGTGCGTAGATTGGAGGGTCAGTCCGGCGCCAGGGGGAAACCATGCACGTGCACTTCAATGTCCGAGCATTCCTGGACCGCGCCGCGTTCACCTACGCGGACAGGGTGGCCCTGGTCGACGAGCCTGACCAGCCGGCCTCGCCCTGGGCACCACTCACCTTCGCCCAGCTGGCCGACCGGGCACGGGCCCAGGCCGCAGGACTCGACCGCCTCGGCATCGGGCCGGATGAGCGGGTCGCCATCGTGTCCCACAATTCGGCCCGACTGCTGACCTCGTTCTTCGGCGTGTCCGGATGGGGCCGCATCCTGGTGCCCGTCAACTTCCGGCTGGCCCGGGCCGAGGTCGAGTACATCCTCGGGCATTCGGGGGCGTCGGTGCTGCTGGTCGACCCCGAATTGGACGAGGCGCTGGTCGGCATCGGGCCCAGCCGGCGATTCGTCCTCGGCGAGGAGTCCGATGCCGAGCTGTACGTGTTCGGGGTGGAGCCCGAACCTTGGACGTCCGACGAGGGGGCGACCGCAACCATCAACTACACGTCGGGAACCACCGCCCGGCCGAAAGGGGTCCAGCTCACCCACCGGAACTGCTGGGTCAACTCGGCCGTCTTCGGCTGGCACGTCGGCGTATCGGATCGGGACGTCTACCTGCACACCCTGCCGATGTTCCATGCCAACGGCTGGGGCATGCCGTGGACCACGGCGGCGATGGGCGTCACCCAGGTGGCGCTCCGCAAGGTCGACGGACCCGAGATCCTCCGCCGGATCGCCGACCACGGGGTCACGCTGTTGTGCGCGGCGCCGGCCGTGGTGAACGCCGTCCTCGATGCCGCACCCGACTGGGACGGCCCTGTGCCCGGGGCGGGCACCGCCCGCATCGTGGTGGCCGGCGCCCCGCCGCCGTCCCGGACGATCGAGCGCATCGAGTCCGAGCTGGGTTGGGAGTTCATCCAGATCTACGGCCTGACCGAGACGTCGCCCTTGCTGACCGTCAACCGGGGCCGGGCGGAGTGGGACGACTTTCCGTCGGACCAGCGGGCCCGCAAACTGATGCGGGCCGGTGCGCCAGCTGTCGGTACCGACATCACCGTCGACATCCAGGGCGAGGTGCTGGCCCGGTCGAATACGGTGATGGCCGGCTACTGGCGCCAACCCGAGGAGACGGCCGCCGCCCTTGCCGGTGGCTGGTTCCACACCGGGGACGGCGGGCTCGTCGACGGGGAGGGACACCTCAGCATCCTCGACCGCAAGAAGGACGTCATCATCACCGGTGGCGAGAACGTGTCGTCGATCGAGGTCGAGGACGCCATCTTCTCGCTGGACGGGGTGCTCGAAGTGGCCGTCATCGGTGTCCCCCACGACAAGTGGGGCGAGATGGTGCTGGCCCTGGTCGTGCCGGCCGAGGGCAGCGACGTCACCGAGGAGATCGTGATCGCACACTGCCGGACGGTACTGGCCGGCTACAAGTGCCCGAAGGGCGTGGAGCTGCGGGATCAGCTACCCCGCACGGCCACCGGCAAGTTGCAGAAGTTCCGGCTCCGGGCCCCTTACTGGGAGGGCCTGGAGCGTCAGGTCAACTGACGACCTCCTAGACGACGGAGCCGGCCGGATCGACCGATCCTCCGGCCCGGGCCCAGGCCGCCGCGCCGTCGCGGTCCAGCCAGTCGCCGATCCGGTGCGCCGTCCACACCGGGGACTCCAACATCGGGGCGTGGCCGATGTCCCTGGCCACCTCCAGGCGCCAGTTGGGGCGGCCGACGGCCATGCGCCGTGCGGCAGCAAGCGGGACCAGCAGGTCACGGGAGCCATGGAGGTGCAGGACCGGAAGGTCGAGGGAGTCGAGCCGGGCGACCGTCGATCCAGGGCGGGCCATGACCCACGACAGTGAACGGGCCGAAGCCAGGTAGGCGCGGTCGGCGGCCACTCGATCCACCGCCCCGGTCAGGGCGACGAGGGCGTCGACGACGTCGCTCGGCACCCGGGCGGGGTCGACGCACGTGGCACTGAGCACCCGGCGCACGGTCTGGTCGGCGGTCGTGCGGTTACGGCGGGCCGTCAGGTACCGCTCCCCCACGCCCGGGACCGAGCACAGGATGAAGTTGGAGAGCACCCGGGGGCGGACCATCCCGACCCGCTCGGTGGGAAGCGCCGGGTCGATCAGGATCAGCCCGGCCACCCGGTCGGGGGTGGCCGAGGCGCACAGCGCGGCGACCAGGCCGCCGAGGGAGTTGCCCATCAGGATCACCGGCCGGTCCGAGACCTCGGCTGCGAATCCAGCCAGCAGGTCGACATGACCGTCGATGTCGGGCCACCTTCCGGCCGTCGGCGTGTGCCCGTGACCGACCAGGTCGACGGCCACCAACCGGCTGCGGACGATCAGGTGGGGCGCCACCGCGGCCCAGTTGAGATGGGAGCCGCCAAGTCCGTGGACGCCCACCAGGACCGGGGCGCCGTCGGGGCCGCCGTAGTCGACGTAGTGGACCGGGCCGTCGAGGTCCATGGTCCGGGAGGTGTGCGGGACTCCTGCCAGGGTCGTCACCCCGACGAGGCTACCGGCCCGCGTGTTGGTGTCGGCCTCACCGGGTGGTCAGGCAGCCTCAGGTCGGGAGGAAGTCGAGCAGAAGGCGGTTGACCTCCTCGGGCGCTTCGAGCTGCATCCAGTGCCCGGGCCCTTCGATGCGCTCGTAGCGCCACGGTCCGGACACGTAGTCACCGGACCGGGTCTTCTGCTCCTCGGTCAGGGCGAAGTCGCCACTGCTCCACACCCCGAGGGTGGAGGCCTGTACTGCCGGCAGCTCGAGAGGTGGGCCGGCGAAGCCTTCGGGTGGGATGTTGGCCCGGTACCAGTTGAGGGCGGCCGTGATCGTGCCCGTCGCCTCCCAGCGGGCCACGATGGCGTCGCTGTCCGGGTGGTGGCACCAGTCCCGGAAGTTGGCCCAGCCGTCGGCCGACAGCCACGCCTCGCCCACCCCGGGGAACTGGAAGAAGAACATG
>DATBZS010000057.1:0-35053 GCA_036513075.1 Acidimicrobiales bacterium | reverse complement strand
CCGGCGACGAACGATGGAGTGCCGACGTGACCCGGGCGTTCGGCTGGGTCGGGGCGGCGTGGGGGCGGGCGCTCGGCCGCCTCGGGCTCGACCCGGGGATCGAGGGGGGTGTCGACAAGGCGGACCTCGGGCCAATCCAGGGGTCGCCCGACGGGCGGCCCGCCGGTGTCGAGGTCCAAGGTTCCGGTCCGGGCGCCTGCACCCGCTGGTCGTCACTCGTCTGCTTCGGGGGCGTCGGCGCCGGTGAGGTCAGTGTCGGTGGCCGCAAGGTGGTCGGACTGTCCCAACGCCGCAATCGGTGGGGTGCCTGGTTTCACACCGCGTGCGTCCGTCACTGGGACCCGGCCCTCCTGCTCGAGCTGCTCGACCTGTCGCCCGGGGAGCGGGCCGCCGCGTCCGATGGGCTGTCTGCCGCCGTGACCGGTGTGGGCGACGAGATGGGCGCCCGGGGCGGGGGAGCGTCGACGGTGGACGAGGTGGTGGCCGCCCTTCTCGCCTCGCTGCACTAGCGGCTGACCGCAAGGAGCTCGGTACCACCCGCCCACTCCGGTCTGTCGGCACCGGTCACGGTTCCCTCCACATCGCCCCACCCCCTCCATCTCGCACCCGCACCAATGGGCCGTGGCGACCGCCCTACTTCCGACGGCGATGTCGTGATGGCTGCATCCCCAGCAACGGCAGGCGATTCGCCCACCGCTCGGCGACGGCGCCCCGCCCGATCCGATCCCCGAGGTGGATCGCCGGACGCGGAGCTGGCCACTGGATCGTGCCACGACGTCGGATCGCGCCGTCCCGCCCTCCGAGCCATGGTCGGCCTTGGCGACCAGGGAATTCCCATCGAGAAGTTGGTTCCGAATGGTTGACGAGTGGTGGCAGGGGGTTTAGTGTGGAGCGAAGTGGTGTGAAAGGGAGGGGCCCGAAGCAGTCGGGTGCCGGGCACTACGGGGAGCGTTGTGGGAGCAAAGTCCAGTGGCACGGTTCTTCGGCAGACACGAGCACTCGCTCGACGACAAGGGAAGGGTGATCCTGCCGGCAAAGTTCCGCACCCACTTCGAGCACGGCGGCTATCTGGCGCCCGAGCAGGACGGCTGCCTGTCGTTGTGGACCCCGGAGCAGTTCGAGGTGCAGATGGACGCCATGATGGAGCGGTCGGCCACCAGCCGGAGCGACCGCAACCTCGTCCGGCTGTGGGCGTCGACCTCCCACGAGTTGGAGGTCGACCGGCAGGGTCGCATGGCCATTCCGACCAGGTTGCGGGAGTACGCGCACCTGGAAAGCGAGGTCCTGGTGCTCGGGGCGATCGACCGGGTGGAGTTGTGGGACCGACAGACCTGGGACGAGAAGGTCCTCCCCGAGGAAGCTCGCCTGACCATGGGCGACGACGGCTGAGTGACGCGATGCGCCTCCACCTCGTCCGCCACGGCCCGTCCGACCCGGTGCATCGTGCCGCGGGCACCCGGCGCCCCCGCCGGGGAACCGCCATTCTCACCGCCGTCGCCGAGCCAGGCGCGTTCGGCACGGCCGACGCACCCGACGCCAATGTTGCCGTCGATCCTTGCGACGACGTCATCGCCGTGCGCCGCATCACGACGTCGTCCATCGCCCTGTCAGCCGTCGAGCTGGCCGAGCGGGTGGGACACCCCGCGTCGCTGCCCCGTCTCACCCCCCTGCAGTCGGGCCAGGCCGCCGTGGCCCGGCACGACGTGCACATCGAACGTGTCTGGCCCATGCGCAGTCCCTCGACCGGAGAGCTGGGAGAATCCTCCTCCGCCTTTTCCCGGTCGGACCGTCGCGGCGCTCCACCCGCACGACACGTGCCGGTCGAGGGACTGCGGATGAACCAGGCCTTCCCCCACGAGCCGGTCATGGCCGTCGAAGTCACCGAACTGCTGGGCCACGTGCCGGCCGGGTTGGTGCTCGACGCCACTCTCGGCGGTGCCGGCCATGCCCGGCGCCTGCTCGAGGCCCACCCGGACATCACCCTGCTCGGTATCGACCGCGACCCGATGGCCGTGACCGCGGCCACCGGTGAGCTGGCCGTCTTCGGCCGTCGGGCCTTCGTGCGGCGGGCCCGGTTCGACTCGCTCGGCGAGGTGGTCCGCCAGGTGCAGGACGAGCTCGGCACGCCCGACGACCAGCGCGGCCTCACCGGGGTGCTCTTCGACCTCGGAGTCAGCTCGCCGCAGCTGGACGTGGCCGAGCGGGGCTTCTCCTACCGACGTGACGCCCCGCTCGACATGCGCATGGACCCGACCGTCGGCCGCACCGGTGCCGACGTGGTGAACGGGTCCGACGAGGACACCCTGGTCGAGCTCTTCGCCGACAACGGCGAGACGAGGTTCGCCCGACGCATCGCCCGGGCCATCATCGCGGCCCGACCGATCACCACCACCGGTCAGTTGGCCGACGTGGTCCGCGAGGCCATTCCCGCCGCCACCCGCCGGACCGGTGGCCACCCGGCCCGACGGGTCTTCCAGGCCATCCGAATCGCCGTGAACGAGGAGCTCGACCAACTCCGCACGGGGCTCGACGCCGCCCTCGGGCTCCTCCGGCCCGGCGGGCGCTGCGTGGTCATCTCGTACCACTCGGGCGAAGACCGCCTGGTCAAGACCACGTTCGTCAGCGCGACCACCGGCGACTGCCAGTGCCCGCCCGGCCTGCCGTGTGTGTGCGGTGCCGATCCCCAGTTCCGTCTGGTCCGGCGCGGCTCGCGTAAGCCTTCCGAGGAGGAGGTCGCCCGCAACCGCCGGTCCGAGGCCGCCCGCCTGCGGGTCGTCGAGCGCCTGCCCACCGCCCACTCCACCTCCAACAGCGGCGAGGTGGCCTGATGGCACCCCCGCCGCCGGCTCCGGCCACCGCCCGACGGGCAACGGCTGCCCCCCAGGCCCGGCCGACCACCCGTCGTCCCCCGCTGCGGGTCTTTCAGCCCGAGCCCCGTCGGTCGTCCCGGCGGGGGCTCTCCCGCCGCGGGCACCTGTGGCTGGCCGTCGCGCTGGTGGTTGGCAGCCTGCTCGTCGTGGTGATCGGCGACACCCTGGTAGCCCAGGGCCAGGTCCGCATGGCCGCTATCCAGACATCGATCGGCAACCAGCTCACCGCCCAGAAGGCCGCCCAGACCGAGGTAGCCAAACTGGCCGCACCCGACCGTGTGGTGGCCCAGGGCATTCTTCTGGGCCTGACGGCGCCGGCCAAGGTGGTCGACCTGCCCGAGGTGCCGCTCAACGTCCCACTCCCGGTGCCCGACACGTCGCCGGCAGTGTCCTCGGCTCCAACCAAGCCGATCGCCTCGACGACATCCCAGACGGCTGCTGCCGCCACCCCGGCCAGTCCGGCCGTATCCACCACCACCGCGACCACGGCGCCTCCTACCCGGTGAGCCCCGCGGTCCTCCTCAACCGGCGCACCCGCGCCATGCGACTACTGCTGGTCGCCGTGTTCCTGGTGATGGCCTTCCGCCTCGTCCAGGTCCAGGAGTTCGGCAACCGGCACTACGCCGCTCTGTCGAAGGCGCAGCTCACGCAGACGGTGACCGTCCCGCCGGTGCGGGGTGGCATCTACGACCGCAACGGCGAGGTGCTGGCCGAGACGGTGACCCGTCAGACGGTGGTGGCCGACCCGCAGATCATCTCCGATCCGGCCGCCGTGGCTGCCGCCCTGTCTCCGGTGCTCGGTCTCCCGGCCGACGCCCTGCGGGCCGAGCTCACCCAGCCCGCCGGCTTCGTCTATCTGGACCACCGGGTACCTGATGCGGTGGCCACGAAAGTCACCAAGCTGGGTATCAACGGGATCAACCTGGTGCCCGAGGCGCAGCGGGTGGTGCCGGTCGGGCTACTGGCCGAGCCGGTGGTGGGCACCGTCGGCTGGAACGGCGACGGAACCTCCGGCATCGAGTACCAGTACCAGTCGACTCTGGCGGGAACGCCGGGTACGACCAACGTGCTCACGTCCCCGAACGGTGTGGCACTGCCGACTGGCAATCAGTCCACACCGGCCACACCCGGCACCGGAGTGGAGCTCACCCTCGACGAGTCGGTCCAGTTCGTGGCAGAGCAGGCTCTGGCCGCCGAGATCGTGGCGTCGCACGCCACCGGCGGGACCGCCGTGATCATGGACGTGAAGACGGGCGACATCCTGGCCATGGCCAACCTGACCGCCACCAAGGTCGCCGGGTCGTCGGCACCGACGTCGCCCACGCTCACCGCAAAGGTGGCGGCCACTCCGGACAGCTCGGGTCCCACCTTGGTCGCCCAGTCCGACACCCTGCCGGCCGGCGTCGAAGAGGCACTCTCCAACTCGGCCGTCACCCAGGTGTACGAACCCGGCTCGGTGTTCAAACTCGTGACGTTCTCGGCGGCTCTGGCCAACAGCATCGTCACGCCCACCACGGCGCTGACGGTGCCGTCGGCGCTGCCCATGGGCCAGTACACGTTCCACGATGCCGAGCAGCACGGCACGGAGACGCTCACGGCCACCCAGATCCTGGCCCAGTCGTCGAATATCGGGACCATCGAGGTGGCCCAGAAGCTCGGTGAGTCCCGCCTTCTCGCCCAGATCGCCAACCTCGGATTCGGCAAGCCGACCGGCCTCGGGATACCGGGGGAGTCGCAGGGCCTGGTGCCGGGCGCCGCCCAGTGGACCGGCACCTCCATCGGGTCGACCCCGATCGGCCAGGACGACGCGGTCACCGCCCAGCAGGTCCTCGACGACTACAACTCGGAGGCCAACGGCGGGGTGTTCGTCTCCCCCCGGCTCGTCCGGGCGACGGTCGACGCCAAGGGCGCCGTGACCGCGGCCCCGGCATCAGCGTCGCACCGGGTCATCGACCCCGCGACAAATGCCCAGCTCCTGGCCATGCTCGAGCAGGTGGTGGCAACGGGCACCGGGACCAGCGCCGCCATCGACGGGTACACGGTGGCCGGCAAGACGGGTACTGCCCAGGTCCCCAGCCCCAACCACCTGGGCTACATCCCCGGTGCCTACATCGGCTCCTTCGCCGGGTTCGCCCCCGCCCAGAACCCGGTGCTGTCGGCCACTGTCGTCCTCGACCGCCCGACGCCGATCTACGGTGGTGCGGTGGCCGCTCCCGTCTTCTCCACCATCATGGCGTACGCCCTCCACCACTTCGGCATCCCCACCACCGCCACGGCCACCACGGCAGCTTCGAACACGGCCGTGGGCGGCACCGGTAGCGTCACGGTGCCGGCCGGAGCGGTCACGGAAGGCCCCTAGGTGGGCCACAGAACCCACGCTCACCCCTCCACGACGCAACGGACCATACGGATGTCGACGTGGTGATGGTGGCCGACCTCCTCGACGCTGTGACCGTGCTGGACGTGCGGGGGGACCCGGCCACGACCCCGGTCGCCTCTGTCCACTTCGACAGTCGCCAGGTGTCGACGGCCACCCTGTTCTGCTGCGTGCCCGGTGAGCACACCGACGGTCACCTGCACGCCGCCGAAGCGGTGTCCCGCGGGGCGACCGCCCTGTTGTGCGAGCACTTCCTCGATCTGGCCGTAACCCAGGTACGGGTGCGGGCCGGCGACGTGCGTCCGGCTATGGCCCAAGTATCGGCGTCATTCTGGGGGCACCCGGACCGCTCGCTCGAACTGGTCGGGGTGACGGGCACCAATGGCAAGACCACGGTGACCCAGATGGTGGGGTCGATCCTTCGGGCCGCCGGCCGGCGCACCGCAGTGATCGGTACCCTCGGCGGCACCCGCACCACCCCGGAGTCCCCCGACCTCCAGCAGTACCTTGCCGAGTACGTGGCCGACGGCACGACGTCGGTCGTCATGGAGGTGTCGTCCCACGCCGTGACCCAGCACCGGGTGGACGCCGTGCGCTACGAGGTGGCCGCCTTCACCAACCTGAGTCGCGACCACCTCGACCACCACGGGTCCATGGACAAGTACTTCAATGCCAAGGCCGCACTGTTCGCTCCCGAGCGGAGCCACCGTGCCGTCGTCTTCGTGGGCGACCCGTGGGGGACCCGGCTGTTCGACCGGATCGAGGCCGACCGCCGCACAGCGGTGCGGCGCGACGAGGCGAGCAGCGTCGAGCTGTCGGTCGGGGCATCGCGGTTCGTCTGGCGGGGCCGCATCGTCGACCTGCCGATGTCGGGCCGGTTCAATGTGGACAACGCCCTGGTGGCGGCAGCGATAGCCACCGCGCTCGGCGTCGACGAGGACCACGTGGTGGCCGGTCTCGGTGCCACCCCGGTGGTGCCCGGACGGATGGAGGTCGTCGGCGCCGGTGCGCCGGTGGCGGTGGTGGTCGACTACGCCCACACCCCGGCCGGGCTGGACGAGGCGCTGCGGGCCGTGCGGGTGCTGGCCGGCGGGGGTCGGGTGTTGTGCGTGTTCGGCTGCGGCGGCGACCGGGACCCGGGCAAGCGCCCCGAGATGGGATCGGTGGCCACCGTGCTGGCCGACGTGGTCGTGCTGACCTCGGACAACCCCCGGTCCGAGGACCCGTTGGTCGTCATCGAGGCGGTGCGGGCCGGGATGGACGGGACGGCCCAGGTACATGTGGAGCCGGACCGGGCGGCGGCCATCCGCCTGGCCGTAGCCGAAGCGCGTCCTGGTGACGTGGTGTTGCTGGCCGGCAAGGGCCACGAAGCCACCCAGACGACGGGTGCCATCACGATCCCGTTCGACGACCGGGTCGAAGGCGCGGCGGCGTTGGCCGAGCGGTTCGGGGCCGGCGCATGATCTCCCTCATGACCTCGGGGGGCATCGCTCTGTGGGTGGCCGTGCTGACGACGCCGTTCCTCATCCGGTGGTTACTGAAGAACAACATCGGACAGCAGATCCGAGAGGACGGGCCCCAGGTCCACATCGCCAAGGCGGGTACGCCGACCATGGGCGGGATCTGCATCGTCGGTGCCGTCGTCGTCGGTTTCCTGTCGGCCCACATCATCCCGGGAGTGACGTTCTCGCGGTCGGGGGCACTGGTGATGTACGCCCTCGTCGGCGCGGCGGTGATCGGGTTCGCCGACGACTGGATCAAGGTGCGTCACCGGCGCAGCCTCGGACTCAACAAGCGGGCGAAGTTCGGTGCCCAGATGGCCCTCGGGGTGAGCTTCTCGCTCCTGGCCGTCTATTGGGCCCACGCCTCCACCACGCTGTCGTTCACCCGGTACAACTCGATCGGCCTGCACATGGGGACCGCGGTGTGGGTGGTGTGGGGCACCTTGATCATCGCTGCGGCGGCCAACGCCGTGAATCTGACCGATGGGCTCGACGGTCTGGCCGCCGGTTCTTCGACCTTCTGCTTCGCCTGCCTCGCCATCATCGGGTACTGGCAGTACCGGCACTTCAGCATCTACCGCGTGCCGGACGCCCTGGACCTGGCCCTGGCCGCGGTGGCCCTGGCCGGCGCCTGCCTCGGGTTCCTGTGGTGGAACGCAGCTCCGGCCAAGATCTTCATGGGTGACACAGGCTCGCTGTCGATGGGGTCGGGACTCGCCGCCCTGTGCCTGCTGATGAACCTCGACCTGCTGCTGGTCATCATCGGGGGCCTGTTCGTCATCGAGACCTTGTCGGTGGTCATCCAGGTCATCAGCTTCCGGGTGTTCCACCGTCGGGTGTTCCTCATGGCGCCTGTCCATCACCACTTCGAGCTACGGGGTTGGCCCGAGACCACGGTGATCGTGCGGTTCTGGATCCTGGCCGGGTTGTTTGCCGCCCTCGGTCTGGGCATCTTCTACGGCGACTTCCTGTCGGTGGGGAAGGTCTGATGGCATCACGCCCGGCACCGGCGCGCCCGGCGCGGCGGACCACCGTCCGAACAGTGCCCGGTGCAGTGTCGCCGAAGCATGCAGCCTCCTCCCGGCGGGCATCGGAGGCCGCCTCCCGCAGGGCCCGGCCCCCCAGGGACAGGTTCCACCACCTGGACGCGCGCATGGGCGAGGCTGGGAGGATGGACCGCACCGCATCCGGCAGCCGCAAGGGCCCCGTGCCGGTCCGTTGGCTGAGGGGCCTGCCCACGGCGGCGTCCCTCGGCGTGCTCGTCACCCTGCTCTGCATCATCGGACTGGTGATGGTGGGATCGGCCTCGCCCGTCATCTCGCTGATGACCTACGGCTCGCCGTGGACGATCCTCATCCGCCAGGCAATATGGATGGTGGTGGGCATCGGCGCGCTGCTCGTCTTCGCCCGCATCGACTACCACAAGTGGCGCAAGTTGGGCCTCCCTCTGGTGCTCGTCACCCTCGGCCTGCTCGTCGCCGTGCTGGTGCCCGGCCTCGGGGTGACGGCCGGCGGCTCGTCGCGCTGGATCGGGTTCGGACTGCTCCGCTTGCAGCCCTCGGAGCTCATGAAACTGGCCCTGGTGGTCTTTGCCGCCGACATCGTGGTCCGGCGCATGGACCGCTCAGCACAGGCCAAGCAGGTGATCGCCCCGGTGATCGGCGTCCTGATGATCTCGGCCGCCCTCATCATCAAGCAGCCCGACATGGGAACGGCCATGGTGCTGAGCTGCACGGCGTTCGGCATCCTGTTCATGAGCGGGGTGCCGCTCGTCCCGCTGGCCAAGGTGCTGGCCGTTTTCGCCGCCGTGGCCACGGTGTTCGCCCTGAGCGACTCGTACCGACGGGACCGGATCCTGTCGTTCATGAACCCTGGTGCCCACCAGTCCGGCTCGGGCTACCAGGTGTGGCAGTCGCTGATCGGCCTCGGCTCCGGCCACCTGTTCGGCCTGGGGCTCGGCGGCGGGCGCGAGAAGTGGGGCACCCTCCCGAACGCCCAGACAGACTTCATCTTCTCGGTGGTGGGCGAGGAGCTCGGCCTTATCGGCGCGGTGTGCATCATGGCCTTGTTCTTTGCCCTGGCCTGGTACGGGTTCCGGGCGGCCAGCCGTGCTCCCGACCGCTTCGGCTGCCTGATGGCTGTTGGCGTGACGACGTGGGTCACGAGCCAGGCAATCATCAACATCGGTGCGGTGATCGGTGTGCTGCCGGTGACCGGGATCCCTCTGCCGTTCATCTCCTTCGGCGGTTCGTCGCTGGTGATCTCGCTGGCCGCCATGGGCATCCTGATGAACATCGCCTTACAGGAGCGGTCGCCCCGACGCGCCCCCGCCCAGCGGCGACGACTCGTCCGGGCGTGACCACGGGGCGCGGCGCCAGTGGGCGCGGCGCGGGCGACCGGCGGTACGCACTGGTGGCCGGTGGCGGGACCGCGGGACACCTGCAGCCGGCCCTGGCCATCGCCGAGGCCCTGGTCGACCTGGGTCATGACCGGTCCACAATCGAGTTCGTCGGGTCCGAGCGCGGCCAGGATGCGGCCACCCTGGCCGGCCGGGGCTTCCCGGTGACGCTGCTCCCGGGCCGGGGGATCGTCCGCAGCCTGGCGCCCAGGGACCTGGCCCGGAACGCCCGCTCGGTCGCAGAACTCCTGGTGGCCACGGCCCGGGCCGTGCGGGTCGTGGGCCGGGCCGAGCCACGTGTGGTGGTAGCCGTCGGCGGCTATGCCAGCATGGCCGGCTCGATCGGGGCCCTGGTCCACCGGGTCCCCCTGGTGCTGGTCAACGTGGACGCCGTGCCCGGGGCGGCCAACCGGGTGCTCGGTCGGTTCGCCAAGGCCAGTGCCGTGGGGTGGGAGGGCAACCCGTTACCCCGGGCCGTAGTGACCGGCACGCCCGTGCGACCGGCCATCAGCGCCGTCGAGCGCACCACGGAAGCCCGTCGCGCCGCCCGGGCCGAGCTCGGCCTGCCGGACGACCGCCGGGTCGTCGCGGTGTTCGGGGGCTCGCTGGGCGCCCGCCAGATCAACCGGGCCGTCGACGGCCTGATCGAGCGGTGGGGCGAGCGGGGTGATGTGGCGATCTACCACATCGTCGGGCGCCGGGACTGGAGTGCCTACGCCGACGAGACGGTCGAGCGCCTCACCCGCACAGGTCGCGTGCCCGACGGGCTCGTCGTGGTCCGTGTGCCCTACGAGGAGCGCATGCCCCTGGTGTATGCGGCGGCCGACCTGGTGGTGTGCCGTGCCGGAGCCATGACCGTGGCCGAGCTGGCCGTCGCCGGGGTGCCGGCCGTGCTGGTGCCGTTGCCCGGCGCCCCCGGCGACCACCAGACGGCCAACGCGCGCGTGCTCGAACGGGCAGATGCAGCCGTGCTGCTGCCCGATCCCGAGTGCACCCCCACGGGCCTTGCCGGTGTGGTGGAAGAGCTGCTGATCGACACCGACCGCCTGGAGGCCATGGGTCGGGCCGCCACCGGTGTGGGTCGTCCGGACGCGGCCGAGGCCGGGGCCCGGGTTGTCGAGGCAAACGCCCGACCCGGAGGCGCCACAGGACCGGTGACGGGATGACCGGGACAACGCCGGCGGGAGCATCTCCCGGGATCGGCGATCCGGATGTGGTCCGTCGGGTCCACATCGTCGGAGTGGGCGGGGCTGGGATGAGCGCCATCGCCACCGTGCTCCACGCCATGGGCCACGAGGTGACGGGCAGCGACCTGCGAGAGTCGGGGGTGACCGAGCGTCTCCGGTCACTCGGGATCGGGGTAGCTATCGGCCACGACGCGGCCAACGTGGGTGCCGCCGGCCTGGTCACCCGTTCGACCGCGGTCGCCGCCACCAACCCCGAGGTGGCCGAGGCCCACCGGCGGGGCATTCCCGTCCTCACCCGGGCCGAGACCCTGGCCGGCATCGCCGCCCGCAAGCGGTGTATCGCGGTGGCCGGCACCCACGGCAAGACCACCACCGCATCGATGTTGGCGCTGATCCTCGTGGAGGCGGGTCTGCACCCGTCGTTCCTCATCGGTGGCGACGTCAACGAAATCGGCACCAACGCGGTGTGGGACGTCGGCGAGTGGATCGTGGTCGAGGCCGACGAGAGCGACGGCACCTTCCTCCACCTGGCACCGGACATCGCCATCGTGACCAACGTAGAGGCGGACCATCTCGACCACTACGGGTCCTTCGACGCGGTGCGTACCGCCTTTGCCGAGTTCCTGGACGCTGCCGACCACCGGGTGGTGGGCAGCGACGACGCCGAGGCCCGGACCATCGGACAGGCCGCCGACGCCGACCTGGTGGGGCTGGACGAGGACGCCACCCATCTCATCACCGCCGTGGCCACCGGGCGCAGTTCGATCGCCTTCGACCTGCTCGGACCCGACCGGGAACTGGTGGCCCACCTGTCTGTGGCCGTGCCCGGCCTCCACAACGCCAAGAACGCCGCGGTGGCCGCGGTGGCGGCCCTGGCCGCCGGCGCCGATCCCGAGGCGGCGGCCAGGGCGCTGGCCCGGTTCGGGGGGGTGGCCCGGCGCTTCGAGTTCCGCGGCGAGCTCGACGGAGTCACGTTCGTGGACGACTACGCCCATCTGCCTACCGAGGTGGCCGCCGCCCTGGCCGCGGCCCGCAACGGCGCATGGGGC
This sequence comes from Acidimicrobiales bacterium, assembly GCA_036513075.1. Lineage (GTDB taxonomy): Bacteria > Actinomycetota > Acidimicrobiia > Acidimicrobiales > RAAP-2 > Bog-756. The sequence continues at coordinate 23,670 of DATBZS010000057.1, read as the reverse complement.
CGGGTGGTGGCCGTGTTCCAACCCCACCGGTACACGAGGACCGCCGAGGTGGCCGAGGCGTTCGGCCGGGCGTTCGACGACGCCGACGTGGTGGTGGTGACCGACGTCTACGGGGCGGGAGAGGCACCCATCCCGGGGGTGTCAGGCCGCCTGGTGGCCGACGCCGTGCGCCGGGCCCGGCCCGACGTCGAGCTGCTCTACGTGCCGGGCCGGACCGACCTGGTTGACGAGGTGGCCACGCTGTTGCGATCCGGCGACCTGTGCCTGACACTGGGCGCCGGCGACCTCACCTCGCTGCCCGACGAGCTGATGGCGGCCGGCCGGGTGGGCCCGGCGATTGTAGAGGAACCTTCGTGAGCCGGGACAACGACCTCGACGAGCTGGCCGCCCGGCTCGGCCCGGCCGCCGTACGTGACGCGCCGCTGGGCGTCCGCACCACCTACCGGGTGGGAGGCGCTGCCGCGCTCGGGGTCGAACCGGACGACGAGACCGCGCTGCTCGACGTGGCCCGGGCACTGGCCGGCCTCGACGTCCCCGTCCTGGTCGTGGGCAACGGCTCGAACATGTTGGTCGCCGACGCCGGGTTCGCCGGCCTGGCGGTCGTACTCGGGGCGGGCTTCGAGGGACTGTCCATCGTTGGCACCGAGGTGCGGGCCGGAGGGGCGCTGGCCCTCCCCACCCTGGCCCGCCGCACGGCATCGGCTGGACTGTCCGGCCTCGAGTGGGCGGTGGGTGTCCCAGGGACGGTCGGAGGAGCGGTGCGGATGAACGCCGGGGGCCACGGCTCCGACACCGTCGCCACCCTGGTCGCCTACCGGGTCGTCGATCTGGTCACGGCTACCTCGGCCGACCATCCCGTCGTTCACCTGGCCGCCGGCTACCGCCACACCTCGATCACCTCGGGCGAAGTGGTGGTCGGGGCCACCCACCACCTGGCCCCTGGCGACCCGGCCGCAGGCCGGGCGGCCATCGACGAGATCGTGCGGTGGCGCCGGGCCAATCAGCCGGGCGGGGCCAACGCCGGATCGGTGTTCACCAACCCGGAGGGGGATTCGGCGGGACGCCTGATCGAAGCCTGTGGGCTGAAAGGTCTCCGCATCGGCACGGCCGAGGTGTCGGCCAAGCACGCCAACTTCATCCAGGCCGCCAAGGGTGGTTCGGCCGACGACGTCCGGCTGGTCATGGACCGGGTGCGGGCCGAGGTGGCGAGGGCCACCGGAGTCGAGCTCACCACCGAGGTGCGCATGGTCGGGTTCGACCGTTCGTCCAGGGACGGGACCGGCCCATGAGCCCGAAGGATGCACAGGGGGTCATCGATCCCAGGATCAAGGAGCGCCGGGAGTCGATCGAGCGCAGCCGGACCCAGAAGCGCCTTCGCTGGGCGGCGGCCGTCCTCGGCCTGGTCGCTCTGGTGGCCTTGGGCGTCGGCCTGCTCCACACCTCGTTGTTGACGGCCAAGGTGGTGACGGTGACCGGCGACCACCCCAATACGCCGGACGCGGCCATCGTGGGTGCCGCCGGCCTGCTCCACCATCCGCCCCTGATCAGCGTGGATCCCGGGCCCACCGCCGCCCGGGTCGAGACCCTCCCGTTCATCGCGTCGGCACAGGTCACCAGGCACTGGCCCGTTGGCGTGACCATCAAGGTGACCGAGCGGAAGCCGGTGGTGGCCATGGCCGGGCCGACCGTCTCCTGGTCGACCCTGGACGGCAACGGGCGGACACTGGCCGTCACCCCGGGACGCCCGGTTCTGCCCGTACTGATCGTCCATGGCCCGACCGGACCGGTCCCGCCGGCCCCGGTCGGGGGGACGGTGGCCCCGGCCGCTGACCCGGGACTGGCCGTGGCCCGCACCCTCCCTCCTGCCTTTGCCGGACAGGTGGTGTCGGTCACGGTGGCAGCCGACGGGACGGTCTCGCTGGCCCTCACCTCGAACCTGGTGGTCCTGCTGGGCACGGTCAGCGACCTGACGGCCAAGTACGAGGACGTGGCCGCCATCATCGCCAACGCCCCCCTGAAGGGTGCCCACACCATCGACGTGACGGTGCCCCAGTCGCCCACCGTCGGGCCCTGACCACCTGGTAGACGGGCGGTGTCGTCCACCGTGTCCAATCGTGACCTGCAGGTGTCGCAGCAGTGTCCACGGTGCTTGCAAACCAACCCCGTGAACCGTATCGTTAGCGCGAACTCGCAGGTTGGAACGGTTTCAACCTTTGGTCGAGGGTGAGGAACTTCATGACCGTTCCGGCACAGAGCAATTACTTCGCCGTCATCAAGGTGGTCGGCGTAGGCGGTGGCGGCGTCAATGCCGTCAACCGGATGATCGAGTCCGGGCTGCGGGGCGTGGAGTTCATCGCCACCAACACCGATGCCCAGGCGCTGCTCATGAGCGACGCCGACCTCAAGCTCGACATCGGCCGCCAGCTCACCCGGGGCCTGGGGGCCGGCAGCGACCCCGAAGTGGGCCGCCTCGCCGCCGAGGAGCACCGTTCCGAGATCGAGGAGGCCCTGAAGGGCGCCGACATGGTCTTCATCACCGCCGGCAAGGGCGGCGGCACCGGCACCGGGGCCGCCCCAGTCGTGGCTGAGATCGCCAAGAGCCTCGGCGCCCTGACCATCGGCGTGGTCACCCGCCCCTTCACGTTCGAGGGCCGTCGCCGCTCGGTCCAGGCCGAGCAGGGCATCCAGAACCTGAAGGAGAAGGTCGACACCCTCATCATCATCCCGAACGACCGGCTGCTGACCGTGTCGAACGAGAAGACCTCCATGGTCAACGCCTTCAAGATGGCCGATGAGGTGCTCATGCAGGGCGTCCAGGGGATCACCAGCCTGATCACCATCCCCGGCCTGATCAACACCGACTTCGCCGACGTGAAGATGATCATGTCCAACGCCGGCACCGCCATCATGGGCATCGGCTCGGCGACCGGCGAAGGCCGGTCGGTCAACGCGGCCAGGGCCGCCATCACCAGTCCGCTTCTCGAGGCCTCCATCGAGGGGGCCCGGGGCATCCTGCTCAACATCGCCGGCGGACCCGACCTGGGCCTGTTCGAGGTCAACGAGGCGGCCGAGATCATCCACGGCGTCGCCCATCCGGACGCCAACATCATCTTCGGCAGCGTGATCGACGAGGCCATGGGTGAGGAGGTCCGGGTGACGGTGATCGCCGCCGGCTTCGAGCGGTGGGAGGCGTCGGCCCCGGCCCGCGGCGGGACCACGGCACCGGAGTCGACCGGCCGCGACGAGTCACGCAGCCGGGTACTCGGTGCCGACTCTGCCCACGAGGACATTTTCGCCACGCCGTCCGACGATGACCTCGATCTGGGTGACGACGACTTCGACGTCCCCTCGTTTCTGCGCTGATCCACGCCGTGGCGCTGGTACCCGGCGCGACCACCCGCACCCTCGACGGACACGTGCATGCCGCCTGGGCCGATGCCTCCCGGGGCGACCTGCGACCCTCCGGACCCAGTCAGGCTGACGGGTCCCCGCTGGCCGCACTCGCCACCGACCTGGCCTCGGCCACCGGGGCCGGGATCGACGCGGTGGTGTGGGCCACCCAGGTCCACGGGCCCGGCGTGGCGGTGGTCGGCCACGGACACGATGCCGGCGGCACCGGCACCGGCATCGTGTTTCGAAACTTCGGCGACTACGACGCCCTGGTGACCGCGGCGCCCGGCACTGCCCTCTGCGTGCTCACCGCCGACTGCGCCGCCATCGCCCTGGCCAGCGCGGAGGGCGTGTGCAGCGCCGTCCACGCCGGATGGAGGGGCCTGGTAGCTGGTGTGGTCGAGGCCGCGGTGACTGCCATGCGGGACCTGGGGGCGAGCGACGTCACGGCGTCGCTCGGACCGTGCATCCACGCCCCCTGCTACGAGTTCTCGCCGACCGACCTCGACACGGTGGCCGCCGTCTACGGGCCGTCGGTCCGGGGGACGACGACGGGTGGCCGGCCCGCCCTCGACCTGGTGGCCGCCGTGGCCGCCGCGGTGGCCGCAGCCGGGGCGCGGTTTGTCGACGATGTCGACGTCTGCACGGCGTGCGGCGCCCGGCAGTTCTCCCACCGGGCCCGCCGGGACGTCGGACGCCAGGCGCTGTTGGTGTGGCCGGGCGATCCGGGGGACGGGTTGTGAGCGGTCCGTTCCCGGGCTTCGAGGAACGCCTGGCCGGGATCCGTGCCCGCATCATGGCTGCGTCGCCCGATCCGGACGGCGTGACCCTGGTGACCGTCACCAAGGGGTTCGGCCCCGAGGCGGTGCGGACCGCCGTGGCGTCAGGCCTGACGGTGGTGGGTGAGAACTACGCCGATGAACTGGTGGCCAAGGCGGCGGCGGTGGCCGACGATCCGGGGCCGGCCCCGGAGTGGCACTTCCTCGGGACCATCCAACGCAACAAGGTGCCCCGCCTGGCCCCGCTGGTGTCCTGTTGGCAGGCCGTGGGCCGGATCGAGGAGGGTCGGGCCATCGCCAGGCGCCAACCCGGGGCCCGGGTGCTCGTCCAGGTGGACGTGGCCGGGCTGCCGGGTCGGGGCGGAGTGCCGCCTGCCCAGGTGCCGGACCTGGTGGCCGCGTTGCGTGACGAGGAGCTCGATGTGGCCGGGCTGATGGCCGTAGGACCCCCCGGACTCCCCGAGGACGCCCGTCCAGGCTTCCGGGAGGTCGGCCGGTTGGCCGACGAGTTGGCACTTCCGGTCCGGTCGATGGGGATGACTGACGACCTCGAGGTGGCCCTGTCCGAGGGTGCCACCATGGTCCGGCTCGGCCGCGCCCTGTTCGGCGAGCGTCCGCCGCGGAACTGAGGCGCCGAGGCCCGACCGGACAGGATCCGAGCGTGCAACCTCGGGTTCGAGCCACGCACTACGCTGTCGCAAGGAGGAACAAATGGCTACCTCGTTCTTGAAAAAGTCCATGGCCTATCTGGGGCTTGTCGACGACTATGACGACTATGACGACTATGACAGCCGCCCGGCGCCGGTGGCCACGCGCCAGCGTCCCCTCGAGGTCGAGGATGAGCCGGTACCTGCACCCGGTCGCATTCGGGTGACCGCCGCCAACCCACAAGCCACACCGGTGGCCGCCGCCCCGCAGATCGTGCCCGCCCGTCCGGCAACCTCGCCGTCGGTCAAGATCTCCACCCCGGACTCATCCAACGCTCGAGTCCACATCGTGGCGCCAGCGCGGTTCGCCGACGCCGTCGAGATCGCCAACCGTCTCATGAGTAACCAGCCGGTGATCGTCAACATGCAGACCGCCGACCGCGACCTGCAGCGCCGTATGATCGACTTCTGCAGCGGTGCCACCTATGCGCTGTCCGGTGGCATGGAGCGCGTGGCCGACGAGGTGTTCCTGCTGACCCCGTCCAACGTCAAGGTGTCTGACGAGGAGCGCCAGCGCCTGGCCGACCACGGCCTGGTCAGTCCCTGACCCCGCGTACCCGCACCGGGGCCGTAGGCTGAACGACCCATGCTCTCGCTCATCGGCTTCGTCCTCTACCTCTTCCTGCTGGTCCTGCTGGCGTACTCCATCCTGAGCTGGTTTACGGTTTCCGGACGCCTGAACTATGAATCACCGGTCTTCAAGATTCAGCGGGTGCTGGGCAGCATCTGCGAGCCGGTCCTGCGTCCGGTGCGCAGGCTGATCCCGCCGGTCCAGGTGGGTGGCGTGGGCCTCGACCTGTCGGTGCTCATCGTCTTCCTGGTGATCACCGTCCTGGTCAACACCGTCTTCCACTGAATCCAACCGAACGTCGCTCCGCTGCCCCTGCGTGAACGTGACAGGCCGGGAACAAATCACTGGAAATCTGGCGGGACGCCAGTACCATGGCGCCATGGACGCTTCCCAATCTGCACTCGACTCGCTGCGTACCGTCGAGTTCCGGGAGACCCTCAAGGGTTACCACCGGGACGACGTCGACGAGTACCTCGAGAAGGCCGCCGTCGAAGCGGAGGGCCTCCAGGAGCAGCTGCGCCAGAGCACCGAGCGGCTGCGCAAGGCCGCCGAGACCATCGCCCAGCTCGAGACCGAGCTGGCGGCCAAGCCCGAACCCCAGCCCGCCCCGGCCGCCCCGGCCGAGCCGGTCGTTGCCGACGACACCCTCCAGCGCACGTTGCTCCTGGCCCAGAAGTTCGTGGACGAGACCAAGGCCGACGCCGAAGACCAGGCCGCACGGGTGGTCGCGGACGCCGAGTCCCAGGCCCGCAAAGTTCAGGCCGAGTCCGAGCAGCGTCTGCGCGAGGAGATCGCCCGTCTCGAGTCGAACCGCAACCACCTGTCCCACGAGGTCGATACCATGTCCCGCCAGCTGGAAACCGAGCGGGATCGCCTTCGCTCCGCCCTCTCCGAGATGTTGAGTTGGGTCGACGGCAACCTCAGCAAGTCATCTGACGAGAAGACCCCGGTTACCAACAACTCCGAGGCACAGCGCGCCTCGGGCGAGGTCACCCAGCTGAGTCCGTCGGGCTCGCTGCCTCTCTGAACCGCGACGCCCCGGGCACTGTCCCGGACGTCCGCCGACCATTTCCAGGTTCGTACCGTGCCTGGCGCGCGCACCTGTGAGGGGCCGGTAACGGTGAAAGTGGTCGGACCACGCTCATGCACGACTAGGGTGCACGGGACGTCGGCCCGGACCATCCGGATTGCTGACTACCCCCGGGCACGGTAGGGTCACCCGCTCGCCGATGTGGGCGGCGGTGCGGAACCTGCGCACCAGTGCGCCGATGGGGCGCGACGGGATCATCCCCGAAGGAGGTCGAGTTGACCGCAGTGAAGAAGGCGCCGGCGGGTACCAAGAAGGCCGCTCCGGCCAAGAAGGCGGCAGTGGCCAAGAAGGCCGCGCCAGCCAAGAAGGCGGCTCCGGCCGCGAAAAAGTCTCCACCCCCGGCCAAGAAGGCCACCCCCGCCAAGGCCACCACTGCCAAGGCCCCGACAAAGAAGGCCACCGTCACCAAGTCGTCCACCACCAAGAAGGCGGCACCGGCCAAGAAGGCTGCACCAGCCAAGAAGGCCGCACCGACCAAGGCCGCGGCCAAGGCTCCGGCCGCGAAGGCAGCGGTCGCCAAGAAGGCCGTACCGGCCAAAAAGGCTGCGCCGGCACCGGTCAAGAAGGCTGCACCCGAGCCGCCGAAGCGCCCGACGGTCGGCCCCTACGCCAAGGACACCAAGTTCCTCGACGCCCAGCGGGTACTGCTCCACGAGGAACGCGCCATCTACGCCGGCCAGGCCGTCGACCTGCGGGCTGAGGCCGACTCGCTCGCACTCGAGCGCGAGCCCGGCGACGTCCAGTTCGACGAGGAGTCAGGTGAAGGCGGCACCGTCACTGTCGACCGAGAGCGCAACCTGGCACTCTCGGCCCAGGCCACGGCGGCCGTCGAGGAGATCGACGACGCCTTGAGGAAGATCGACCGCAAGTACTACGGCGGCTGCGAGCGCTGTTTCCGGCCGATCCCCAAGGCCCGCCTCCAGGCCCTGCCCTTCGCCCGCCTGTGTGTCGCCTGCAAGAGTGGTGGCCTGTCACGGCGTTGACCGATGAGACGGCCGTGGCGACCGGAGACGACCACCACGGGACGTCGCCTTCCGGTCCGGCCAAGCTGGCCGTGGCGGTGGGTGTCGTGGCCGCCGTCGTCCTGGCTGACCAGCTCACCAAGTGGTGGGCGGTCGACCGATTGGCGTCGGGTCCGGTGCACGTGTTCTGGCGCCTCGACTTTTCGCTGTCCACCAACACCGGTTCGGCCTTCAGTCTCTTCCAAGGGGCGACTGGCGTGATCATCGTGATTGCTGTCGCGCTGGTGGCGGTGTTGCTGGCGCTGGTGTGGCGGGCGCCCAGCCTGGGTCGGGCGGCCATCCTCGGGCTGATCCTCGGTGGGGCACTAGGCAATCTGTCCGACCGGTTCTTCCGGGACCTGCACGGCGGTGTGGTCGACTTCGTGGATTTCCACTTCTTCCCGAGCTTCAACGTGGCTGACTCGTGCATCACCGTCGGGTGCATCCTCCTCGTGATCTCACTGCTGTTCGACGGGGCGAAGTCGTGAGTGACCTGTCGGTGGTGGTTCCCGCCTCGCTCGAGGGCGTGCGGATCGATCGGGCGGTGGCGCTGTTGGCCGATGTGTCCCGGTCGGCGGTGGACGCCCTGGTGGCCGATGGACGGGTGCGGATCGACGGGAAGGTCGTGTCGAGCCGAAGCGCCCACCTGAAGGAGGGTCAGACCCTGGAGGTCGACCGGCCCGAGGAAGAAGTCGCGGCCGGACCGGTGGGCGACCCGTCGGTGGAAGTCGTCGTCGTCTACGAGGACGCCGATGTGATCGTGATCGACAAGCCGGCGGGACTCGTTGTCCACCCCGGAGCCGGGCATCGCTCGGGAACGCTCGTGCACGGCCTGGTGGCTCGTTACCCCGAGCTGGCGACGCTGCCGGCGGAGGTGGGGTCTGAGCCCGACCGCCCGGGCATCGTTCACCGCCTCGACCGGGGCACATCAGGCCTGATGGTGGTCGCCAGGACCCCGGTGGCGTACGACTCCCTGGTCGGCCAGCTCTCGGCTCGCGAAGTGTCGCGCACCTACCGGGCCCTGGTGCTGGGGCACGTCGAGGGTGAGTCGGGTCTGGTCGACGCCCCCATCGGGCGGTCAGTCAGCTCGCCTACCCGGATGGCCATCTCCCGCAAGGGTAAAGAGGCGCGGACCCGGTACCGGGTGGAGGAGCGATTCGAGTCGCCGGCTCCGACCACCCTGGTGCGGGCCTCATTGGAGACCGGCCGCACCCATCAGATCCGGGTCCACCTGTCGGCCATCGGTCACCCGGTCGTTGGCGATCAGCCCTACAGCCAGGGCAGGTCGCTACCCGGCGCCACCGTCACCCGACCGTTCCTGCACGCCTATGCACTGGCATTCGACCATCCGTCCACGACGAAGCGGATGTCGTGGACGTCCGAGCTGCCGGACGATCTGGCCGCACAGCTGGCGGCGCTGGGGGAGTAGGGGAGCGGGATCTCGAGGTCGGGATGGTTGGTGCCGCACGTGCAATTTTCGAAAAGGACGGGCGTTCAGACGCGATGAGCGTTGCATGGGCCGCGACGCTGTCTGGCGAGAAGGTTCTGCAAGTGGCTGGGTGTCCCACCGACTTGGTGGTCGGGGATCGATTGGACCCAGCGATCATTAATGAGGGCTGTCGGAGGCATACAGAATTTGGCTTTCGTCGATGGGTCCGGTGGGCGTGCTCGTGCCGCCGAAGCCAACGGCATCCTTGTCGTGGAGAACCGGCTCGTGACCTCCAAGGTCGAGTCGGCATTGAGCAACGCCGATTAAGGACGCCGTCGTCGCGTCATACGCGGATCTCGCTAACGCAGGTACACCTTGGAATCAGCCATCTAGCCGCATGATGTGGATGGCGTTCTTGACACCCGCACCCTATCGGGTCACGTGGCCAGGACCGCTACCGTACTGACGCTGACATTGTTGTAGAAGGCGTCGCCGTTCGCGTTGTTGGCGTCCTGATTGGCCGCGACCTGGACCGTGATTTGCGCATTGCGGAACTGGGGATACTGAGTGAGATCGATTGTCAGCGAACCCCCGAGAAATGGAAACCACACACCTCCGGCGGCGGTGCACCGGGTATCCTGCAGCCGCTGGGTGATCTGGGACGCGGGCACCAAAGTGAGACAGGCGAATGACGTCTCCGCTAATACTCCGGTAGAAGCGCTCTGGGTCTGTACGGTGATCGATGAGCCAGTGGAGGAGACGGAGACCAACCCCTGCTCCTGACCATTGGATGTTGCGTTGCCTGGGTAGAGCGAGCACCAACCCGAACTGCCACCAGCAGACACTGCCGCACAGCCACTGTGAGGTACGTCCGCGGCGCTCGTGGACGAGCTGACGCCGACCATCACTGTGGCCAAACCTGTCACGATCAAGGCGAGGGCTGCCCATTTGGCACCCCGTCGCTTTGGTGGTCCCGGCTCGTGCAGTTCGATCATCATCTGTGTCTCCTTGTGCACTTGGCGCAGCGGTAGCGCGCACGTTCGCGTCACCCAGGGCGCACATCGGCACACTCACGCCCGACCTTTAGCGGTCAAGCTCACGAATTGCCATCCGGGCGTCCTGACCAGGGCATCGCTCGTTCGAGCGGACATCACGAATTGGCTGCGACAAAAAGGCGGGGCTTCGGCCCCGTCCCGGCGGCGCCCGGGGCCTTGACGACTGCCCCAGTCGTGCAGGTGCCGGTCGGCGGCAGTCTGCTCAGGTGACATAGCGGAAGGCTGTCATGGACCGCGACGGTGTCTGGCGAGAAGGTTCTGCAAGTGTCTAGGTGTCCCACCTTTCCGGGCGTAAGGGACACTGCTAGTCCGTCGTGGATTACGACGACGCGCCCCCAAGCCCAGCCACGCTACCGTCCGATTGTGCAGGTCTCAGGCGTAAATGCATGAAGAACGGCCCAGTTGACAGTTCCTGGAACGCGCTCGGGTCTCGTTTCTCAAGCTCCGGATTTGGCCTGGCTTCGATCAGGCGATCGATGAGAAACCCCGCCTTACTGACGGCTTCCGTGACCGCGGTAAGAGGACGGCGCCAGAAGGTCACCGTATGTGGCTCGACCCACACTTCTGACACTTGAAGGAACGCGAAGTAGTCCCCGGGGCAATGGTTCCTCCAGTCCCACGCCGGGTGATGTACCGACATCACCACCGATCCGGTAGGTCGGAGCACCCTGTGAAGTTCACGGAGCGGCGCTACCCAATCGCGCAGGTAATGGAACACCAGCGGCGCCACCACCAGGTCCACACTCGCATCCTCCAAGAATGTCAGTGGCTCAGCCAAATCGTGGTGGTGCAGTTCCGCCCTATCGCCGACCCGTGAGCGGGCGATCTCAAGCATGGCGGCGCTCACATCGCATGCCACCACCTCTGCGCCGTGGTCAACAAGCCACTCTGTCAGCGGCCCGGAACCGCAGCCGACCTCTAGAACCCGCATACCGTGGACGTCGCCGAGCAACGCGATCGTCGCCGGGCGTTCGTAGTAGTTGTTGGCAGCACCGCTGGCATTGTGACGGTCGTACTCGACCGCCATAGCGTCATATTCAGACGCAGTGCGAGCTGAGTCCCGGTTTGTCACCACGGACAGGGTACCAAGCGGTACCTGACGGCCACGGCCACTAGCTGATCCGCTCACGGCGAAATGGGATACCTCTCGGACCAGAGCAGCAAACTGCCCACACCGGTGCCGTAGGGTCAACCTGTGCAGTATCTGGCGGTGGTAGCCATCGTGTTCGGGATCAACCTTCTCCCTGCCTTCGGGCCACCAACCTGGGCGGTGCTCGTCTTCACGAGACTTCACTGGCACCTGAATCCAGTGGCTCTCGTGGTCTTAGGTGCACTGGCGGCGATGGCTGGTCGATACCTTCTCGCCCGGTTTGCCCGACATTTCAAGGATCGGTTCCCTGTCAGGCTCCGGGCCAATCTGGAGGATGCGCGTACGCTCATCGAGCGCAAGCGAATCGGAGCATTCGCCTTGTTCGGTGTCTTTGTGGTGTCGCCGCTGCCGTCGGCCCAGCTATTCCTGGCCGCCGGACTCCTCGACCTACCCCTTGGTCTGCTCAGCTGGGCGTTCTTCTTCGGCCGACTGGTCAGTTACTCGATCTACGTCGGACTGGCGACACTGGCGGAAAAACGATTCGGGAACGTGATCAGTCAGGTGTTCGGCTCTCCTTGGTCCATTGCACTGCAAGTGGTGCTGCTGACCGTCGTCTGCCTGCTCCCATTTGTGCAATGGCGTCGCTACTTGCCTGGATCGACATCGGGCTGAGATTCACAGATGTCGCGAAGTACTCCGAAGTGAACCCGGCGATCAGCAACGAGTCGGGAGCTTCGACCCTGGATGTGCCGGCACATCGAGATCAGCATCGAACACGAGGGTGGCTACTGCGAAGTGTCGGTTTCGGAGGCCGTCTTCGCCACATGGCTCGCTATCACGTCGTGGGGAATGCCGAAGACGGCACCGAGATCGGCGATCGACATACCTTTATCCAGAGCTGCTTTCACGATCGCCGTACGTAGATCGCTCCGACGCGCGTAGAAGGTCCGCACGGCTTCGGTATTGGCGGATCGCTCCTCCACGGTGGGCAGCGAGCGCAGCGTCTCACCGATGGTGACCCCGGCCTCGAGTCGAGCTATCGAAATCCGGAGCAGTCGCTCATTCTCTCCGAGTTGCGCACGAGCGACGAGGTTCGCCTCGATCAGTTGGGTAATCGCCCTCATCACATCCTGTCGAGGATCGCCCATGGTTCGACCCTATCCCTGCGCGTTGGAGCCGGGTGCCACCCTGTTGACGAATCTGCTGTGACTCTCCTCTGCCGGACCCTCATCATCATTGGTGAGGACGGTGACGACATTCCTGAAGACTCGGCCCCGGCACCGCAATGGATACCTTCGCCCGGAAGACTGAACCTCGCTTGGACCGAACAGGTCGCACGGCACTCCTCTACGCTCACTGCAGCAATCTGCCGGAGCGGAGGAGGAGCCATGTCAGCCTTCATCTCGAACGTCACGTTCGACTGCGCGGAACCGCGCCGCCAAGCCCGGTTCTGGTCGGCTGTGACCGGGTACACGCCATTGATCGAACGCGATGACTTCGTCGCACTGCAAGCACCCGATGCACGAGGTCTGCGACGGATCCTGTTCTACCAAGTGCCGGATCCCAAGTTGGCCAAGAGCCGCGTGCATGTGGACCTGGCATCGAAGGATCCTGACGTCGAGGTCGAGCGGCTTGTCCAACTCGGTGCAACCAGGGTCGAGCCCCGGGAGGGCAATGGTGCACGATGGACGGTGATGCTGGACCCCGAGGGCAATGAGTTCTGCATCGGTTGATGACCGGTGGTCCAGGCACGTACCCGGGCGTCACCTGCGGTAGCCAAGACCTGCGGAATCGGATCAGAGGTCGACCGTCCGGTCAGTGGTGGGCGAAGAACGCGACGAGTAGCGAGATCGTCGGCACGGCCACGAACAGCCCGATGAAAATCCACAGGACGACCTTCCCACCATGCCGGCGGGCGATGCCCTGGAACAACATCCCTTCGCGTTGGACCGTCCCCGCCGGGCTGAACGGGTCGGCCTCGTACCCAGAATCGGCTGCAGGCCACATCACGGGAGGCTCATGCCTCGTTTCCCACCGTGGTCCGCTCGCCTCAGGGTCCACCGCCATGGAGGCAAGTCTGACAGGTGGCGTCGCCGTCGACCTGCCCCGGTGTTGGGAGGCGCCAATCCGTCGACTCCCACGCGCCTGCCCGCCGGCAGGCGCGGGCCGGTCCCAGCTAGCCCGCACATGGTGACCGGCCCCGTGGTGTCCGTCCCCGGCCACTGGGTTGGGTCAGGGCCTACCATTCGACCGTCCGCATCTCCGACGACGGAAAGGTCGAGCATGAACTATCGGGTCGTCCAGTGGGCAACCGGCAACCAGGGCGTGGAGGCCATCCGGGCCATCCTCGACCGTCCCGACCTCGACCTGGTGGGAGCGAAGGTCTACAGCGACGAAAAGGACGGGATCGATGCCGGGGTGCTGGCCGGCCGTAAGGCGTGCGGGGTGAGCGCTACCCAAGACATCGACGAGATCCTGGCCCTGGGGGCCGACTGCGTGGCCTACTTCCCCCGGCACGCCTCGCTCGACGAGGTCTGCCGGATCCTGGCCAGCGGAGCCAATGTCACCACCACGGCGTTCCTCTTCCACCCCCGGTCCCTGCCGGCCAGCGACCTCGCCCGGCTCGAGGCGGCATGTGCCGAGGGGAGCTCATCGGTCCACGGCACCGGCCTCAATCCCGGGAACCTGAGCGGTGTGCTGCCGCTCGCCCTGTCGGGCATGTCCCGATCGATCGAGAAGGTGACCCTCCAGGAACGGGCCGACTGGTCGTTCTACGAGTCGACCCACATCACCTTCGACAACATGCGGTTCGGCCGGCAAGCCGAAGAGGTCACTGAAGAGGGCAGCGACTTCCTCCGATTCAACAGCGGAATCTTCCGAGAAGAGGTGGCCCTGATCGGCGAGGCGCTGGGTGCCGGGCTCGACGAGATCACATCGTCGGTGGAGGTCGTCGTAGCTGAGGGCGACCACGAGATCTTCGGGATCCCACTGCTGGCCGGGACGGTCTCGGGTCAACGGTGGCACTGGCAGGGCCTGCGGGCCGGGACGGTGCTGGTGGAGATCGAAACGCTGTGGACGGTAGGAGGCGAGTACCCCCCGCACTGGCCGACCCCGCTCGACGGGTGGACCGTCACCCTCGAGGGCGAGCCCTCGATCCGGGCCCATCTGCTCACCCTCATGTCCTACGAAAGGCCCCTGCCGATCGCCGAGCACGTGCGGGCGGCCAGCGTGGCCACGGCCATGCAGGCGATCAACGCCATTCCGGCACTCTGTGAGGCCCCGGCCGGGGTGCGGACGATGGCCGACCTGCCCTTGGTGCGGTCCGGCTTCGGCTTCGGCAATGTGGCGCCGGAGCCGCCGTTCTGAGCGACCGGGATGCAGAGCCGACGTCACTTCGTCACTAGCCGAGGATGTCGGCGGGAACAGGCTCCTCGACGGCGGCCACGACGTTCGAGACGGCTCTGGACGACACCCAGAGGGCCACCGAGGCAAGGACGAATCCGATGCAGGTGACGACCTGGCTGGTCGACCACACCACCCTCGACCAACCGGCAAAGGGGTGGCCGACCTCCTGGCTGAGGCTCATCCACGAGTAGGCCAGATAGGCCGCGGCGAACAGCACGTTGGCGACGGCGAAGATCGAGAGCGGGCGGGCCATGACGACGGATCGATCGCCCAGGCGCCCGGCGGCCGACACCCATGCCCAGTACCCACCGGCCGATACCAGGTAGCCGAGAGCCAATCCCAGCTGGCCTGCCACCTCGTACCGGTAGTCCGGGCCTCGGAAGCTCGTGACGATCACGGGGATCGTCATCGCCATACCACCGGCCACCACGACAATGCCCGCGGCGATCCAATTGGGATGGGTCGAGGGCCGTTCCGCCATGCCGCACGGTAGCCCAAACCACCCCGCAGCAACCGGGACCAACAGGCGCCGGAATCGAACCGGGCCCGCTTACCTACCTGGTCGCGGGTGCCCCTCAGGCAGCTTCGTGGGCGGCTTCGAGCACGTCGCTGACCGACAGGATCTCGAGCGCCTCGGCTTCGGCCTGGCGGACCTTCCGGACGCCGATGCCCATGCGCTCAGCCGTTGTCTGGAGCGACGCCGGGTCACTGCCATCGAAGCCGAACCGGTGGCGGATGACCTCCCGTTGGAGGTCGGACAGCCGGTCCACGGCCTGGCGGACCAGGTCGAGGGTGAGCTCGGAGGTGACGTCCTCTTCGAAGTCACTCTGGTCGGTCGAGACCAGGTCGCCCAACGTGGCCGTCGAATCGGCGGCGGCCGGCTGGTCGAGGCTGGCCACCACCCGGGCTGCGTGGGACAAGTCCTCACGCATCGGGGCGGTCGTGTTGGTGGCGTTGTCGAGCTCGGCGTCGGTCGGCGGGCGCTGGAGCTGGTGGGTGAGCTCCCACATGGCCGCGTCCACCTGCTGGTTGCGCTCGGCCACCTCCATAGGGAGGCGGATGGTGCGCCCGTGCTGCTGAACGGCCCGCTGGAGAGCCTGCCGGATCCACCAGGTGGCGTACGTGGAAAAGCGGAAGCCCCGCTCCCAGTCGAACTTGTCCACGGCCCGCATGAGGCCGAAGGTGCCCTCCTGGATGAGGTCCGGCAGGTCGACGCCACGGTCCTGGTAGCGCCGCGCCCAGTGGACGACGAGGCGGAGGTTGGCGGCGACCATCTCCCTGCGGGCGGCGTCGTCGCCGGCGGCGACGCGCTTGGCCAGCTCGGTCTGGGCGTCGTGGTCGGGCAGCGGATGGTGGTCGAGGTCCCGCAGGAAGAGGCCGAGGCTGTCGGCGTCCGACCCCCGGTTGCGGTTGGCGGCGGCCTTGGCCGAGGCCGAGGTTGCGGGCGTCCCCTTGGTGGGCGCCCTCGTTCCACTGGCGGCCGTGGAGTGGCCCGAAGCCTGGTTCTTCGCTGTCGCCGTGCGGGTGGTCATCCCTCTCCTCGTCCTCCTGGTCCGGTGTTCTCCTGATCGGGCCTCCACACACCCCAACGCCATTCCTGCCCGGTACATTCCTGACGCCGGGGTGCAAGGCCCGAGCCATGTTGTAACGCCCGACCCACCGGGAACATTCCCGGCGCTGGCCGCCTGCGACGGATCCGGTGCTCGTCGGCGGGCCGTGGTTCGGGCTCGGCGGTTTGCGCAGGTGGTATTCGAAGTGATCGGCTGGACGGATGACCAGTTCGCAACCCCAGGCCGTGCTCATCCGCCACGGCGAGACGGCCTGGAGCCGAGACCGGCGCCACACCGGCCGGACCGACATCCCGCTGACCCCCGAGGGCGAGGCCCAGGCCACCGCCCTGGCTTCACGCCTGACCGGCCGGCACTACTCCGAGGTCCTGGTCAGCCCGCTGACCCGGGCCACCCGCACAGCGGAGCTGGCCGGGCTGTCCGACATCGAGATCACCCCGGACCTGGCCGAATGGGACTACGGGGACTTCGAAGGCCGGACCACGACCGCCATCCGGGTGGATCGTCCGGGGTGGGACCTGTTCACCGAGGGCGCCCCCCACGGCGAGTCGCTCCACCAGGTGGCCGACCGGGCCGACCGGGTCATCGCCCGGATCAAGGCGGGGACAGGCGACGTGGTGTGCGTGGCCCACGCCCATCTGCTGCGTGTCCTGGCCGTCCGGTGGCTGGGCCTCGACCCGGCATCGGCCCGCTACGTGGTACTCGGCCCCGCCTCGATCAGTGTCCTCGGCTGGGAGCGCGAACAGTCTGTCATCGAGCACTGGAACACCTGAGCTCAACCGTGCCCTCCAAGGCGTCCGGGCCTCCGCTCGGAGCTCGAGAGATTCCGCTCAGAGCTGAGGTCCGTCGGGCCGGAATTCGGGCTCTTTGATGATTCCGCCAGGCCCGGACGGGACCGAAGTTGGCTGGCGGTCGGTCGGGCGCACCGGCTCCAGCGACTCGCTCCGGAACTGGCGTCGGGGTCCGGTCCACTTGGCTGGCGGGGCGTCGAGCCGGTAGGCGAGGTCGTAGGCCATGGTTTCGTAGTTGACCCGCCAACCCCGGAAGTGGGCCCACGCCTCGTGCTTGGGCCTCGACGTGGCCATCCCCACCGCCACCAGGCGGTCGTAGGCCTCGTCGAATGCCGCCTCGGCGAGGGCGATGGGTTGGTCCGGATCCGGGTCGGCGTCGTAGGGGATGCGGGTGGCCTGGGCGATGTCGCGGAGGCAGGTGAACCCCATGCGGATGCACATGCGGGCTTCGATCGGGGCCCCCACCGGGTCCATGGCCAAGTTGAGGGCGGCGGCGTCCAGGACGGCCAGCAGACTGACGATCCACGAGTTCTGAGCCCGGGGCGAACGCAGATAGAGCAGGGATGTATAGGTCGAATGGCTTTCGGCGACGTCGGCCGCCCATCGCTCCCACTCGGCGAACAGGCTGGGCAGGTTGTCGATGCTGCCCACCAGCTGGTGGCGGATGAGTAGCTCGGGCCCCCAGGCCGGCGAGCCGGCCCGGCTCTCGAGCAGGGTGACCAGTGTTTCGCGGCGGTTGTAGGCCGCGTACAGGGTGGGCAGGTAGGCGATCTGGAGGGCCACCAGGACCAGGCCGGTGCCGGCCGCTACGAAGTCGGCCACCCGTGACCCCTCGGTGTGGGTGAGGGTGAATCCGAGGGTGAACACCGAGGACCCGGCCTCGGAGAAAGCGGTGGTGAAGGACCCGGTGCCGATGCCCCAATTGATCAGCGTGAACCCGAACATGGTCATGGTCAGCCAGGTGGCCAGGAGGGTCACCAGAGCCACGGGTTCCGATACGGCCAGGCCCCGGTCCTTGGCTTCGTAGGTCCGCATCAACTGGGCAACCCTGCGGAAGGCGGCCCGCACCACGATCACCGGGTAGACGACCAGGCTGGCGGAGGGCCGGGGGACGATCAGCACGGTCAGCACGCTGTTCGCCGTGCCGAGGAGAATGACGATCCCGGCCACCAGCACGAGGATGCGCAGGGCGGTCACCGATTGGGTAGTGGTGGGGTCAGGAGGCCGGGGCGCGCAACCCGGGCACCCGGCCCTGGGCGCGGGCCACCATGTCGGCCAGATTGAACGAGTCGAGGTGGGTGCGCATGTGCTCGCCGACGTCGGCCCACACGGTCAGTAGGACACACTGGCCCTCGTGGTCGCAGGCACCATTCTCATGGGGGACGCCGAAGTCGCCCGCCACGATGGGTCCGTCCACGGCAGACACGATCTGGGACAGGGTGATCTCCTCGGGAGGCCGGGCAAGCACGTAGCCACCGCCCACACCCCGTTTGGAGCGGACGAGGCCGGCTCCTTTCAGTGCCAGGAGGATCTGCTCGAGGTACGGCTGGGGAAGCCCGGTCCGCTCGGCGATGTCGCGCACCGCAGTCGGACCTTCGCCACCGTCGGCGTGCAGCGCCAACGACAGCAGCGCGCGGCTCGCGTAGTCCCCTCGGGTCGAAACCTTCACAGGACCATGCTATTGCCTGCACCCCGTAGCGGGGTTGTGCCGGTCAATGGGCGCCCCTCCCGGTCCGGGCACCAGAAGCTGCTGTGGACCGCTACCCCGGAGGCGGGTGCGGCTGGGAGCCGGGTCAGCGACCGAGCTTGCCGGCGGCCAGGTCCTCGGCCATGGCCCACCCGAAGGTGACCAGCCGTCCGCCGTTCGAGCAGTTGACCGACTCGAAGAAGGTGACGACGTCGGCAGTCGGCTCGGATTTGTGGCTGGCGAAGTCGAATCCGCCGGCCTCGCCACCGTCGCCGGTGACCACGAACGTGCGGTCGTCGATCCGGCCGTCGGCTCCGAAGCGCTTGGCCAGGCGTCGGCCCCACGCCCGCTCCTCGCCGGTGGCCTTCTGGGTCGGGGCGGGGACCACATCGGTCAGACCGGTGAACGCCTTGAAGCCGTCGGGGCCG
Organism: Acidimicrobiales bacterium; assembly: GCA_036513075.1. GTDB lineage: Bacteria > Actinomycetota > Acidimicrobiia > Acidimicrobiales > RAAP-2 > Bog-756. The sequence goes on along the minus strand of DATBZS010000057.1, from coordinate 4,679 downwards.
AGCAGGCGGGTGCCGACGAGGACGTCCTCGTCGGGAAAGGCCAGCAGGGCCCGGCGGTACTTGTCACCCATCATGGCCCGCAGGACGGTGTCGGACCGGGAGGTGCGGTCGATGGTGGCCAGTCCGATCAGGAGGGAGGGCGTGCCGCCGATCCGTTCCAAGGTGGAAAAGGAGTAGCCGCGGAGTTTATTGCCCTCCCGGGCCCGGGTGACGAGCACCCACTCCTCGCGTTGCTTGGACAGGAATCCGATATCGAATCGGGGCTCCCGCTCGGCGCACAAGTCAGCCATTTCGGCCAACTCCGCGTCACTGATCGACGTGCAATCCTTGGTCTCCACCTGGATGGACATATGTCGTTCTGTACTCCTCGATCTCCCTGCGTCTTCATCCCCTGCACCTGGCAATTCGTGGATCCCGGAACGTGCCGCCGCAGGGGAGGCGCCCCGTTCCGAATCACCCACGCCAGGTGCCGTTCATAGATTTTACGGGATTTTCCGGTCCCCTGTCGTATCGGACCCGGATGAGAACCCTTCCGAGGCCCTGACCAGGGCCGGAACGCCGGCCCTGGGTGGACCCCGGCCGAGGTCCGGCCGGTCGGTTCTGACGGGCAGTCAGGACTGGATGGCATGGGGGCCGAGCAGGACCCGCAGTTCGCCCATCAGTCCGCGGCTGGAGTCCACGTTGAACTCGCTCGGCAGGCGGAGCACCTTGTCGCCCACGTGGAGCAGCACCGGCGAGTGCCCCGGATGTTCGGACAGCAGTCGTTTGAGATCGTCGACCGTGCGATCGGTGAGGGTGCCGAGCGGGAGCGAGATACGCAGGTCACGAAGACCGTCGGCCACCAGTTCGGGGCGTGACACGTCCATGCACACCAGCTTCAGACGCTCGTCACGCATGTCGAGCCGGGCCTTGACGACCACGATGGCGTCGTCGTCGAGCAGCGCACCGAAGTCGGCCATGGTTTTCGGGAAGACGAACGCCTCGATCGAGGCGTTCAGGTCCTCGAGGACGAAGGTGGCCATGAGATCGCCCTTCTTCGTGTACCGCCGCTGGAGCTCCGTGATCACCCCGCCGACCATCTTGATCCCGCCACCGCCCTCGAAACCGCTGGCCGCCATGGCATCGGGGTCGTAGTCGCGCAGCTCGGCCAGGCTGCAGTCGGTCATGCGGGCGAGGGAGCCCTCGAGGCCCATCAGCGGGTGGTCGCTGATGTACAGGCCGAGCATCTCCTTCTCGAAGGCCAGGCGCAGGGACTTGTCGAACTCGGTGTCAGCGATGGGCAGCCGGGTATCGGCGAACCCGGTGGTGTGGCCCTCGCTCGGTTCCTCGAGAGTGGCGAACAGGGACATCACGCCGGCGTCGTGCTCGCGGCGCCGCTCCAGGGTCCGGTCGACGATCTCCTCGAAGGCCAAGAACAGGCCCTGGCGGGCATGGCCCATGGAGTCGAAGGCCCCGGCCTTGATGAGTGACTCGATGGTCCGCTTGTTGAGGACCTGGGGGTCGACCCGTTGACAGAAGTCGTAGAAGTCGGCGAAGGGTCCCGTGGCTTCGCGCTCGGCCACGATGAGGGCCACCAGTGCCTCACCCACGTTGCGCACCGCGGCGAGGCCGAAGGTGATGGCACCGGCACTGTCGCCCGAGGTGCCGATATCGCCCTCGCCGGCAGTGAAGTCCGGGGTGAACTCGGCCAGCGAACGATTGACGTCGGGGACGAGTACCTCGATGCCGAGCGACCGGCACTCGCCGAGGTAGATGGCCGTCTTGTCCTTGTTGTCCTTGACGCTGGTGAGGAGGCTGGCCAGGTACTCGACCGGGTAGTGGGCCTTCAGCCAGGCCGTCTGGTAGGCGATGAAGCCGTAGCCGTAGGAGTGCGACTTGTTGAAGGCATAGTCGGCGAAGGGCTCGATAATGTCGAACAGTGCGGTGCCCAGCTCGTCGCCGTAGCCCTCGGTTACGCACCCGGCCACGAACTTCTCACGCTCGGCCTGGATGAGGGCGCGGTCCTTCTTGCCGCAGGCCTTCCGCAGGTTGTCGGCCTCAGCCAGCGTGTACCCGGCGAACTTCTGGGCCACCCGCATGACCGACTCCTGGTAGATCATGAGGCCGTAGGTGTCAGCCAGGATCTCCTCGAGGTCCGGGTGGGCGTAGGTGACGGCCTGGCGCCCGTTCTTGCGGTCGGCATAGTCCCGGTGCATGTTGGCGGCCATCGGCCCGGGGCGGTAGAGGGCGACGAGGGCGGCCACGTCGTCGAAGGACGTAGGTGCCAGAGAGCGCATGAGCGAGCGCATCGGGCCGCCTTCGAGCTGGAACACGCCCATCGAGTCGCCCTTGCGGAGCATCTGGAACGTCGGCTCGTCATCGAGGGGGATGGTGTCGATGTCGGGTCGGCTGCCGGTCGAGATCTGGATCAGGTCGAGGGCCCGTTCGATGACCGACAGGTTGCGCAGCCCGAGGAAGTCCATCTTCAGCAGCCCGAGTTCCTCCACCCCGTGCATCTCGTACTGGGTGACGATGGGAGCGTCGTCCGGGTTGGCATTGTCCGGCTTGCGCTGGATGGGGACGTACTCGGTGAGCGGCAGGTCGGTGATGACCACGGCGGCCGCATGGATGCCGTCGCCCCGGCGCAGGCCCTCGAGGCCTTTGGCCACGTCGATGACCTTCTTGGCATCAGGATCGGTCTCGTACATGGTGCGCAGCTCGGCAGCCGCCGCGAACCCGTCCTCGAACCCTTCAGTTCTGGCCAGGCAGGCGGCCAGCGGTGTGTCGCGGCCCATCATCAGCGGGGGCATGGCCTTGGCGATCTTGTCGCCCACGATGTAGGGGAAGCCGAGCACCCGCGACGCGTCGCGCACGGCGGCCCGGGCCTTGATGGTGGAGAACGTGACGATCTGAGCGACGTGGTCCGACCCGTAGCGCTCGGCTGCGTACTTGATCATGTCGCCGCGGAATCGCTCGTCGAAGTCCATGTCGATGTCGGGCATCTGGACGCGGCCGGGGTTGAGGAAGCGCTCGAACAGCAGGTCGTACTTGATGGGGTCGAGGTCAACGATCTGGAGGCAGTAGGCGACACAGCAGCCGGCGGCCGATCCACGGCCCGGTCCCACCCGGATGCGCTGGGAGCGGGCGAACCGGATCAGGTCCCACACCACGAGGAAGTACGCCGAGAACCCCATGTTGGCGATGACCTCGAGCTCATAGTCGAGACGCTGCATGACCTCGGCCGGGATGGGCATCCCATAGCGATCCTTGGCACCCTCGATGCTGAGGTGACGCAGGTAGGTGGCGGCACGGGACTCGTAGGTGTCCCCGGTGAATTCGTCGGGAACGGGGAACTGGGGGAGGCTGGGCTTGCCGAATTCGATCTCGACGTTGGCACGCTCGGCGATCAACAGGGTGTTGTCGCAGGCTTCGGGCAGCTCGCTGAAGAGGTGTCGCATCTCGGCGGCCGACTTCAGATAGTGCTCCTCACCTTCGAACTTGAACCGCTTGGGGTCGTCGATGAGGGCGCCGGTCTGCACGCAGAGCAACGCGTCGTGGGCGACATGGTCCTCGCGGTGGGTGTAGTGGCTGTCGTTGGTGGCGAGCAGCGGGGCGCCGATCCGGTGGGCGATCTCGACCAGGGCGGGATTCGTCTTGTGCTGTTCGGGAAGTCCGTGGTCCTGGATCTCCACGAAGAGGTTGTCCTTGCCGAAGATGTCCTGGAGGCGGCCGGCGAGCATCTCGGCCTTGACCTGGTCGTCGGCCAGGAGAGCCTGGAGGACCACGCCACCGAGGCAGCCGGTGGTGGCGATGAGACCAGCGGCGTGGCGCTCGAGTAGCTCCCAGTCCAGACGGGGCTTGTAGTAGTAGCCCTCGAGATAGGCGGCCGACGACAGTTTGAGCAGGTTGCGATAGCCCTCGTTGGACTCGGCCAGCAGGGTCAGGTGGTAGTAGAGCTTCTCGCCACCGCCGGTGTCACCCCCGGTGTCGTCAACTTTGCCTCGCCGGACGGGCCGCTCATGGCGCGACTCGGCGGCCATGTACGCCTCGGTGCCGATGATCGGGTTGATGCCCGCCGCGCGGCACGCCGCATAGAAGTCCAGGACCCCGTACATGTTGCCGTGGTCGGTGATCCCCAGGGCCGGCTGGCCGTCGGCGACCGCCGCCTCGACCAGGTCGCTCACCCGCGCCGCCCCGTCCAGCATCGAGAACTCGGTGTGGGTGTGGAGGTGGGTGAACGACCGTGCTGCCAACGTCTCTGCGTGCCCTTCTGGGATCGGTCGTCCGGGCCCGTGGAAGGTGCCCGGTGGGCTGTCCACAGGCTGTGGACGAGTTACAGCAGTGTGATTCCGACGATAGCGCGCACGGAACTGGGGTGGTTGGGTGGTCCGCTGACCTGGGACGCCGCCCGCCACGAGGCTACGGGTCGATGGCCGGACCCCGTCCGGGCGGCCGGGTGCGGCCCGACACGGCGCCGCCCACCGTGCCAGGATCGGCGCATGACGACCCGACGCATCGAGGTCCCCCGCACGATCGAGGCCCCACCCGAGACCATCTTCTCGGTGCTGTGCGACCCGAAGGGCCACGTGGCCATCGACAGCTCCGGCATGCTGATGTCGGCTTCGGGCGACCCGGTCGGGGCTGTCGGCGACACCTTCGTGGTCCACATGGACCGGGAAGCCCTCAACGACTACCCCCTC
>DATBZS010000056.1:0-5170 GCA_036513075.1 Acidimicrobiales bacterium | reverse complement strand
GGGGGACGAACTCGGTGAATCCGCCGGTCTCGAGCTGCAGGGCCCGGGTGCGGACCAGGTGCCGGGCCCACGAGCGCGGCTGCTCGATGGCGCCGAACATGATGGTGACATTCGAGTTGAGTCCCACGCCATGGGCGGCCCGGTGGGCCTCGAGCCACTGCTCGGTGTCGATCTTGTCGGGACAGAGGACGGCCCGGACCTCGTCGTCCAGGATCTCGGCGGCCGTACCCGGGAGGGTCCGCAGCCCCGCGTCGCGCAACAACACCAGGTAATCGGCGAGGTCCGTGCCGGACCGGCGGGCGCCTTCGGTCACCTCGAGCGCGGTGAAGCCGTGGATGTGAATGGTCGGCGAACCCTCTCGTACGGCTCGGATCACATGCAGGTAATAGTCGCCGTCGAAGTCAGGATGGATCCCACCCTGAAGGCAGACTTCGGTGGCGCCCATGGCCTCGGCCTCGGCGACCCGTTCGGTGATCTCGCTCAGTTCGAGTAGGTATGGCGCCCCGCGGAGGTTGAGCGAGAGCGGACCTTTGGAGAAGGCGCAGAACTTGCACTTGAATGTGCAGACGTTGGTGTAGTTGATGTTGCGGTTGGCCACGTAGGTGACCTCGTCGCCCACGATGTCGTAGCGGAGCTGGTCGGCGACCTCGGCCACGGCCCGCACCTCGGGGCCTCGAGCACCGAACAGGGTGACGATCTGGTCCTCGTCCACGGTCTGTCCGGCCAGCACGCCGGCCAACACCTCGGCGACCGCTCCGCCGGTCGTGGCCAGGGTGACCACCTCGGGGCGGGTGGGGGCGGGTGGGGGCACGAACGGAGGGAGCAGCTCGGGCGGAGGGAACTCGCCGCCCGAGGCCCACGGGTGGTCGCGCCCGAGCCCCTCAGCGTCGGACGCGTCGAGCACCGGGAACCGGAGGGCGGGGTCGAGCCAGGTGCCAGGGGAGAGAGCGAACTCAGGGTACAAGGTGAGCCGGGGAGCCAGCACATGGCCGGCGGCCTCGGTGGCAGCCCGCAGGATCCCGAGTGCCGGCCAGGCCCGTTCCGGGTTGACGTGGTCGGCGGTGACCGGGGACACGCCGCCCCAGTCGTCGATGCCGGCCTCGACCAGCGGGCCGAGTTCGTCGGACAGATTAGGTGGCGCCTGGAGGTGGATGTCGGTAGGGAGGAGCAGTCGCGCGGCGGCAATGGTCCACAGGAACTCGTCGGTCGGACAGGGAGGATGGCGGTGCATCGAGGTGTCGGCCTTCGGGAGGAAGTTCTGGACGATCACCTCCTGGACGTGGCCGTGGCGGGCGTGGCTGGCGGCGATGGCCACGAGCGTGTCGATGCGATCCTGGCGTGACTCGCCGATCCCGACCAGCAGGCCGGTGGTGAAGGGGATGGCCAGTTCGCCGGCCGCCTCGAGGGTGGCCAGCCGGCGGGCCGGCACCTTGTCGGGGGCCGAACGGTGGGCGTCGAGGTCGGGGTTGGTCGACTCGATCATCATCCCCTGGCTGGCCGAGACTGTCCGAAGGGTGGCGAGGTCGTCTGCAGGCAGGGCTCCGGCGTTGGCGTGGGGGAGCAACCCGGTCTCCTCGAGCACTGCGGCGCAGGCTGCGGCCAGGTAGTCGACCGTCGAGGAGTAGCCATGGTCGGCCAGCCATCCTGCAGCAGCCGGGTAGCGGTCCTCGGGACCCTCGCCAAGGGTGAACAGCGCTTCGTGGCAGCCGGCGGTCCGTCCGGCCCGGGCGATGTCGAGGACCTCGTCGAGGGAGAGGTAGGGCGACTCGAGGCGGGCCGGTGCTTTGGCGAAGGTGCAGTAGCCGCACCTGTCGCGGCACAGCATGGTGAGGGGGATGAATACCTTGGGCGAGAAGGTCATCCGGGTTCCGAACGCTGCGTCGCGGACTGCGGACGCTGCGCCCATGAGTTCGGCGAGCGACGCGCCCATGAGGTCGGCGCGCTCGATCCCGCGTTGCGGACCCGTCTGGTTGGATCCGAGGTCGGCAGGCATCGGCGCCACCTTACCGGCTCCGACGCAGGCTCAGACTTCCTGAACCCGGTGCCGGGCGGGCCTCAGAATCCGCTGGCCGCGATGATCGGGGCGTTGAGCGGTGAGCCGGACATGTCGCCCTGGAAGGCGGCGTCCCCGAAGTGGTCGACGGTTCCGTTGGCGGTGGCCACCCAGTAGCCGCCGCCGTCCGAGGTGGCGAAGATGGCCGTCGCCGAGTTCGACCCGCCGAGGCCGGTCGGGCTCCCGTAGTTGGCCGCGGTGCCCGAGTCGGCCACGTGCCCGTCGGCGTAGAGGATCCAGTAGCCCTTGCCGTCAGGGGTCCGCACAGCAGAGGTGACCGGCGAGGACCGGGGCCCCGGCTGGGCGAGTTGAGGGGCATCGCCGAAGGCATAGACATTGCCGGTCACGGTCACGACCCAGTAGCCCCTGCCGGTGGCGTCGGGCATGACGGCGACCGCCGCCCCGGAGCACCCGCCGATGCCGGGGCACGAGCCGCTGAATTGGGCGTCACCGAAGGCGAAGACGCCACCGTCGGAAGCCACCATGAAGTACCCACCACCGTCGACCGACGGCACCATGCCGACGATCGGGGCATTCAGCTGCTTGACCCCGCCCGGGCTCCCGGCTGGTGCCAGGCCGATGCCGGGGATGGACCCGTAGAACCCGGAGTCGCCGAAGGCGAAGATCCCACCGTCCGAGGCGACAAGCCAGTAGCCATGGCGGTCAGCTGTCGGTGTGATGGCAACGACCGGCCGTTGGAGAGGTGTCGATCCCATGGAGCCATAGAACGCGGCGGTCCCGAAAGTGAAGATCCCACCGTCACCGCCGACCAGCCAGTAGCCCTGGCTCTGTACCGCGCTTTTCACTGTCAGGGTGAACGCCTGGTGGGCGTCGGCACCGCTGGAGTTGTGGGCAGTGATGGTCAGCAGGAAGGTCCCTGATCCATGTGCCGTGCCGGACAGCACGCCGGTGGTCGAGTTGAGCGTCACACCCGACGGGAGTGCGCTCGTCGTGGTGTAGGTAGGAGCCGGCAGTCCGGTGGCATGGATGGTGAAGCTTCCCGGAGAACCCGCGGTGAATGTGGTGTGGGCAGCCGATGTGAAGGCGGGGGGACTCACCTGGACGGCCCCGACGGTGCAGGCCACGCCGGCGAGACTTGCCACACCACGCTGGTCGGTCGTGGGACAGAGTGCGACATGGGTCGATCCGAGGTTCACCGTCGTCGGGGCGGGGATACGGGCGATGCCGGCATTGCCGGTCAGAGGCAGGAGGGTCTTGGTCGCTCCGCCGTTGCCTGCCAGCGGGCCGAGGAGCGTGCCGACGGTGGCGCTGACGACGCTTCCGGTCCCTCCGGCGATGCAGGTGGCGTCGCCGGCGCTGTAGCCGGCGTCGGTCCAGCCGGACGCACCCTTCGCACAGGCGTCGGCCAGGAGGTCGGCGGCCGCGTCAACCGTCCCGGTGCCGCCGGCGTTGTCGATGCCGGGCGCGGAGGCCGCGCTGTTGGCCGACACGGTCGTGCTCGAGACGATGGCGGACGCGATCCCCGACTGATCTGCATTGTCGAGTGCCCCTCCGTCCCCGCTGGGCGCGGTATTGGCGGTCAAGGTCGAGTCGGCCAGTGTCACGGTGCTCGAGGAGGTGGACCCGTCGCCGTTGTCGATGGCCCCGCCGTCGGTACCGGCGGTGTCCTGAGCGAAGGTGGAGCGGCTGATCGACGCAGTGATGGTTCCGGCCCCGGTATCCCCACTGTCGATGGCCCCGCCGTCGAATTGCGTGGCGGCGTTGCCCACCAACGCCGAGGAGGTGACGACCAGTGCCACCGGGCCCACCGAGTGGTCGTCCCCGCTGTCGATGGCCCCGCCGTCGTTGGCAGCCGTGTTGGAGGTGAAGGTCGAGGTGCCGACCGACGCGGTGCCGGAGCCACCATCGGCGTGGTCGATGGCGCCTCCATTGGTAGCCGCCGAGTTGGTAGTGAAGGTCAATCCGGCCGTGGTCAGGTTTCCCGTCCCGGCATCAGCGCTGTCAATGGCCCCGCCGTCGTTGCTGGCCGAGTTGGAGGTGAGGGTCGATCCTGTCACGGTCATGTTTCCCGTACCGCCATCGGCGTTGTCGACGGCCCCGCCGTCGGTGCCTGCCGAGTTTGTCGTGAAGTTCGAACTGGTGACGGCCAGTGTGCCCGTTCCGGAGGTGGCACTGGCGACGGCCCCACCGTCGTTGTCAGCCGTGTCGGAACCGAAGGTCGAGCCGGTCACTGTCAGGTTGCCTGTCCCGGCATCGGCACTGGCGACGGCCCCACCGTCGTTGCTTGCCGAGTTGGTGTTGAAGATCGAGCTGGTGACGGTCAGGTTACCCGTACCGCCATCGGCACTGGCGACTGCCCCACCGTCGGTCCCTGCCGTGTCCGTCGTGAAGGTCGACCCGGTCACGGTCAGATTGCCCGTGCTGGCATCAGCGTTGTCGACCGCCCCGCCGTCACTGCCTGCCGTGTTCTGGGTGAAGGTCGTGGTGCCGACCGATGCTGCACCGGAGCCTGTGCCGGAGGCGCTGTCGCCATGGTCGATGGCGCCCCCATCGGAGGTTGCATGGTTGGACGAGAAGGTCGAACCGGTAACGGTCAGGACACCCTTGCCGTTGTCGGCACAGTCGACGCCGCCTCCGTCGCCACTTGCCGTGTTGGACGTGAAGGTCGAACTGGCGACGGTGAAGGTGCCTGTTCCGGCATCGGCGTTGTCGACGGCCCCGCCGTCGGTGCCGGCTGAGTTGGTGATGAAGGTCGAACCGGTCACGGTCAGGTTGCCCGTTCCGGCATCGGCGTTGTCGACGGCCCCGCCGTCGGTGCCTGCAGTGTTGGACGTGAAGGTTGAACCGGTCACGGTCAGGGTGCCCGACCCGACATCAGCGCTGTCGACGGCCCCGCCGTCGGCGCCTGCGGTGTTGGACGTGAAAGTCGAATTGGTCACGGTGAGGGTCCCGGTGGCGCCGTCCCCGTTGTCGATGGCCCCGCCGTCACCGCCCGTCAAGCTACTGCCCGCCGAGTTGCTCAGGAACGCCATCGAGGTCACGGTCACGCGGCCGGCCTCGTTGTCGATGGCCCCGCCTGTCGTCGTCGTGGTGTTGTTGCCGTCCTCCATGGTGAAGCCGGCCAGTGAGAGGTACCCCGTACCGGTGACGCTGAGG